>JAFKLG010000063.1 GCA_017304945.1 Rhodospirillales bacterium | reverse complement strand
CCGCCCAGTCGAGCCAGGGCTGCCACTCCTGCGCCTGCCGCTGGGCCAGCGTGGGCGGGTGTTCGGCGCGGTAGCACAGCAGGTCGGTTTCGCCGTAGCGGGCGATCGCGTCCGCGGTCGCTGCCGGGTCGGGGGCGATGCGGGCCTGCGCCGTTCCGGCGAGTCGGGTCAGCGGCGTGTCGCCGAACGTCATCTCGCCACCCTTGGCACCCCCGGCCGCGCGCCATTCGCAGGCCACCGCCTCGGCCAGGCGGCCCGGGCCGATGCGCAGCACCTCGCCACCGTTCGGGAGGTGCATGGGCTTTCCGTCCAGTAGGATGGCATGTCCGGCCTCCGCGTGCGCAATCGTCACCTCGTCCCAGAAACGCTTCACAGTCGACCTCTAGCGAAACAGTTGGCGAAGCAGGTTGGCGGGGTTCGGCGCCTTCTCGCCCGTGGCGGCGCCGGGCTCCGGCGCGGGCGGTGCGGGCTGGCCGCGCGCCACCGCGAGCGGGCCGGCGCAGGCTTGCGTGGTGCCGTTGCTCAACAGCTTGTCGGCGCCCAGCACGCCCAGCAAGCCGAGCGGTGTGGCGCCGCTGAGGAAGGCGCCGGCGACGGTGCCCGCATTCGCTTCGGCGGCGCCGATCGGGTCCATGGCGACGCCGGGCGAGCGGATCGGGCCCTCCACCCGCAGCGGAATCACCAGCCCGGTGCCGCCGATCCGCGCCTGCGGGCGCAACCGGAGCGCAACGGTCTCGGCGCCCAGGTTGACGCTGCCGCCGCCGTCCATGGTGAGGAGGGAGGAGCTGAGGGCCAGGGTGCGGAAGGTACCAACTCCGTTCTGCAACTCGAGCCGTGCGGCGAAGCAGCGGATGTCGCTGAGGCCGCCCCGGTTCAGCACGTCGGGGATGTTGGCCTTCTGCAGCACCGGCCCCAGCACCATGCTGAGCAGCCGGTTGTCCACCGATCCGTTGGCCATGGCGAGGCCGAGGCTGCCGGAGAGTGAGGCGGCGATGGCGTGCGGGCTCTCGCCGGCGCCGCGCAGGTCGGCATAGACCTCGAGGTCGCCGTTCGCCCAGTCGGGCAGGCCGGCAGCGGCGAGCAGGGTGCGCGCCGCAATGCCGGGTGCGTGCAGCACCAGCGCCACCGGCGGCACCTTCTGGCCGGCATCCGCGCTGAGGCGGCCCTCCAGCCGGCCGGCGGGCAAGGTCGCCGCCAGCGGGTTGGCCTGCAGCTTGCCGTCGCGCAGCACGACATGGGCATCGATGTCCCTGGTGTCGCGCCCGCCGATGTGCAGCACGCCCACTTTCAGCGTGACGTCGGCGTTGGCGAGCTGCAACAGGCCGAACGGCAGCCGCTGATCGGAGAACAGCCGCTCGTTGCGCCCGCGCGGCGCCGGCGCCGGCGTGGCGGGGGCGGCGGGCGTGGCGCCGGCAGGGGCGCCGCCGGTCGGGGGCTCGTTGGCGGGCGGCAACGGCTTGCCGCTGGCCGCGGTCAGCGCATCCGCGTCGATCCGGCTGGAGGTCAGGTTGGCGGTGACCGAGACCGGCAACCGTAGGCCGACCGCGAGGTCGCCCTTGGCATCGCCGGCGCTCGAGGTCAGCGTCATGCCTTTCAGCGTGGCGCCGCGGCCAAAGCCGCCGTCGGCGTCGGTCAGCCGGCCCTGGAAGGCGATCGTCTTGACCGCCGGCAAGGGCTGGTTGGCGAGGCCGGACAGGGCGCTCAGGTCCGGCACCGTCGCCGCGACGTCGAGCGCCACGCCGCGCAGCGCCGCGGGGTCGGCGACGCTGCCCTTGGCGGTCAGCCGCGCGCCACCGCTCTCGGCCGCGACGTCGACCGGCAGCGGCCCCGGCGCGCCCGGCAGCAGTTGCGCGGGCGTGCCGAGGGTTGCGGTCACGGTCACCGGCGTGTCGCCCAGCCTGGCGACCACCCGCGCTTTGGTGGGCTGGTCCAGGGCCGGCGCCGCGACGTCCAGCGACTCGAGCCGCAGCCCAGGCCGCACCGATCCAAGGTCGCTCGGCCCCGCCTGCAGCGTCAGTGCGGAGACGGCGGGCATGGGACGGCCGGAATCGGCGACTTTGGCGCTGAGCCGCACATCACGCAGCGGCGGCAACTTGGCGCGCGGCAGCAGCGGCGCGAGCGCGCCCAGATCCGGAATGCTGGCGTCCACCGCGAAGGCGTAGCCCTTGCCGGCGAGCGGCTGGGTGACGGTCCCGTCCGCGGTCGCGCGGCCGCCGCTGGCCTGCAGGGTGAGCTTGATCGGCCAGGGGCTGCTCGCCGCCGGGTCCTGCAGCCGCGAGAGCGGGCCGGTGTCGCCCGTCACCGTGAACGGTGCGCCATTCGCCGTCGCTTCGGCCTGCAGGTGCATCGGTGCGTCCGGCCCGTCCGCGGTGGCGCCAAGCGTGCGCAGCCCGATCGTGACCACCTTGCCGGTACGGCCGTCCCGCCAGGTGAGCGTGCCGTCGCTGACCTGCACGTTGCGGACGCTGATGCGGACCGGTTCCGACGGCTGTCCCTCGGCGGTCTGCGGCGCAGCCGGGGCGGCGGGCTTCGCCTCGGGGGTGAACTGCCAGTTCGGACGGCCTTGCGCGTCGGTTTCCAGGCGAATGTCCGGCTGCACCAGCGTGAGCTGGTCGATCTGTACGGATTTGTGCAGCAGCGGCAGCAGCGCGAGCTGCAGGTCGAGCTCCCGCAGGGTCGCCATTTCGGGGCGCGAGAAGCCCGGCGGGTTTGACAGTGTCACGCTGGTGAGCGCGATGGTGGGACGCAGCGACCATTTGAGGCGGATCGCGCCGTTGATGGCGAGGTCGCGGCCGGTCGCCTGCTTCACCGCCGCGGCGATGCGGGGTTTCAGGCTGTTGGGGTCGAAACTGGCGATCGCGATCGCCGCGCCGCCGACCACGAGCACGACCAGCGCCGCCAACGCGATCAGCGCGACGCGCACGCCCCGTCCCCGTCGTGCGGGGCGCGAGGTGCGCATCTCGTCCTGCGCCATCCTTGTCTCCGTCCTGGTGCGTTCAGCGAGCCTCTCGCCGCGCCGGCCGCGCCGGTTGGGCGTGGAAACCAAGCGTGCGGAAGGTGGCCTGCATGTGGGGCGGCAGGTCCGCTTCCACCAGCAACGTTCCGCCCGCGGGATGCGGCAACCGGACGGCCCGCGCATGCAGGTGCAATTCGGTCGACAGCCCCTCGACCGTGGCGGCAAAGGCGTTGTTCTGGTCGGGGCGGGCGTATTTCACGTCGCCCAGGATCGGTGCCCGCAACGCCACGCAATGCACGCGGAGCTGGTGGGTGCGGCCGGTGAGCGGCTTCAGTTCGAGCCAGGCGAGCTTGCGTGCGGCGTGATCCAGCGTGCGGTAATCGGTGATCGCGCGCGCCGCATCCGGATCGTCGCGCTCAGCGATGTCGGTGCGCTCCCCGCGCGCGCCGTTGACGCGCTTGAGCGGCAGGTCCAGCCGGCCTTCCACCGGAACCGGGCGGCCGGCGACCACCGCCCAGTAGGTCTTCTCCACGTCGCGTCCCCGGAACGCTGCGGCGAGTTTGGCCGCGACGCCCGGCGTGCGCGCCAGCAGCAGCACGCCGGAGGTATCGCGGTCCAGCCGGTGCACCAGGCGGGGGCGGTGCTCCGACCCGAATCGCAGGGCGTCGAGCAGACCGTCGAGATGGCGGCTGATCCCTGGTCCGCCCTGCACGGGAAGTCCGTGCGGCTTGTTGATCGCGATCACCTGGTCGTCACGGTACAGCACGAGCTGCTGCAGGTCCTTGGCGACGCCGGGGTCGATCGCCGGCGCAGCCTGTTTCGGTGCGACCGGCGTGATCGGCATGGGCGGGATGCGGACCGCCTGGCCGGGGAGCAGCCGCGTCGCGGCCTCCACCCGGTGGCCGTCGACGCGCACCTGCCCGGTGCGGCAGAGCTTCTGCAGCGCGCTCTGCGGCAGGGCTGGGAAGTGGCGGCGGAACCAGCGGTCGAGCCGGATCTCGGCCTCGTCCTCTGCCACCACGCGTGTCGCGACGGTCATGGGCGGAGGCTTGGCAGGCTCCGGGGGCAGGGGTCAAGAGACCGCCGCATATGCGGGGCGCGCTCAAGCCCGTCCGGCTCGCTTCCGTTCGCCGGCAGGTTCGAGCAGCATGTCTGATCGCGTGATTCACGGCTCCGGCGGAAACGCTCTACATCGCGTCCGGCGCGGCCCCCATCACCACCTGGTTGCGTCCATTCCGCTTGGCGGCATACAGCGCCTGATCCGCCGCCCTGAGCAGCGCATCCGGCTTGGTCGGCTGCCCGTGCGTGCAGGCGATCCCGATGCTGATCGTCAGCGGGCGCCGGTCGCCCTTCCCGGTGAAGAACGCCAGATCCTGCACCGAACGGCGCAACTGTTCCGCCACGATGAGCGCGTCGGTCGGGCCGGCCGCCGGCATCAGCACCACGAACTCCTCGCCGCCATAGCGCGCGATGGAATCCGACATCCGCATGTTGTCGCGCAGGGTCTCCGCGATCAGCCGCAGGGCCCGGTCACCGGTCGCGTGGCCGCATTCGTCGTTCACCGACTTGAAGTGGTCCACATCGAGCATGAGCAGCGAGAGCTCGCGTGCGGCGCCGCCCTCGAGCAGCCCGTTCAGGTGACGGCGCAGATAGCGCTGGTTGTAGAGGCCGGTCAGAGGGTCGGTGAGCGCCATCTCGAGCGCGGTGCCGAGATCGGCGCGCAGCCGGTCCTGGTAGAGCTTGCGCCGGAGCTGGTTGCGCGCCCGCGCACGCAGCTCGTTGGGATCGACCGGCAGGGTCAGCCAGTCGCTGGCTCCGAGTGCGAAGCCGCGCAGGATCCGCTCGCGTTCCACCGGGTCGGCCATGATCAGCAGCGGCACGTCGTGGGTGCCGTCGCCAGCCCGCAAGGCGGCAATCAGCTTGAGCGGATCGTCCGCGAGGAGGGACAGGCTCACCACCACGAGGTCGACGGGCGCCTGCGCGAGCGCGGCGCGCATGTCCGCCGCGGATTTCGCGCGGATCGAGCTGACGCCATCCTGCAGGAGCGCCGCCGTGACGACCTCGGCGCCGAGATCCCAGTCGTCGATCAGCAGCGCCCGGGCCCCCGCGATCGAGGGCGTGAGCTGCTTGTCGAGGGAGAGCCCCAGGGTGCGGGCGGTCTCCCCGCGGGCGCGCCATTCGTCCAGCACCCGTTTCAGCCGCACCAGGCTGCGCACGCGGGCCATCAGCGTGTCGTATTCGACCGGCTTGGTCAGGAAGTCGTCGGCTCCCGCCTCCAGGCCGCGCAGCCGCTCGCTCGTGTCACCGAGGGCGGTGACCATGACCACCGGGATGTGCAGGGTCTCCGCCTCCGCCTTCAACTTCCGGCAGCATTCGTAGCCGTCCATGCCGGGCATCATGACGTCGAGCAGGATCAGGTCGGGCTGCCAGGAGCGCGCGATGTCGAGTGCCTCGGCGCCGTTCCGGGCAGTGGCTACCTGGTAGTATTCGGCGGAAAGTTTGGCGTCCAGCAGCCGCATGTTGGCCGGAACATCGTCGACGATCAGAATCCGCGCGGTCATGCGACGATGGGTTCACCTCCGAACGGCATGGCGAGATCCTCGCAGGTGCCGATCACGCGGAACCATAACCCAGCGCCGGCCCCATTCAAAGCGACCATGAATCGTACCGCACGTGCCGCACTTGCCGCGCGTGGGGTTCCGCACTGGCTCGAGTTCCGATAGACGAAAGAGAACGGTAGTAAAGATGGAAGAATGACAATTAAATGACGAAGATGTTTCAATCGAGTGGCACCCAGATTTCGTCGGTGTCGCCGGCCGACAAGACGGGCACCGCCAATCCCGGCATGTTCTTCCGGCGATGGCTCGCCAACCCGCTGCAGATGGGGTCGGTCGTGCCGTCCTCGCCGGCGCTCTGCCGGCGTGTTGTCCAGCAGGTCCGGCGCACGCCGGACGAGGCGGTGCTCGAACTCGGGGCCGGCACCGGCGTGATCTCCCGCGCGCTGCTGGAGGGTGGCGTGCCGGCGGAGCGGTTGATCCTGGTGGAGATCGTGCCCGACATGGCGGCGCATCTGCGACGCGTGCTGCCGGGGGTCCGCGTGATCGAGGGCGATGCACGACGGCTGCCGGAGCTCGTTCCCGCGCCATGGATCGGTCGGATCGGGACGGTGGTGTGCGGCATTCCGCTGGTGCTGCTGCCGGTGGCGGAGCAGCGGCGCTTCATCGACGCGATCGCGGCGGTGGCGCCTGCTCGTGGCTTCCTGCACTACAGCTACTGTGCGACCTCGCCGCTGCCGGCCCGCCGACATGGGCTGCTTGCCAAACGGGAGGCCTGGACCCCGCTGAATTTCCCCCCCGCCAGTGTCTGGCGCTACACGCCGACCGGGGGATGAGGGGCGGAGCGTAAAGCCCACGTAAAACGGCCCTCGGGGAACTCAGGCGGCGAAAATGGTCTCGGCCCGCTGGCCGAACCAGCGCTGGATCGCGTTCACCGGCTGCGGGCCGTCGAAGTAGTAGCCTTGCGCCTCCGCGCAGCCGGCGGCGCGGATCTGGGCGAGCTGTTCGGCGGTTTCCACGCCCTCGGCCGTCGTGACGATACCGAGCTGCCGGGCAAGGTCGGCGACCGAGTTGACGATCACCAGGCAGTCGGGGCGGGTGGCCATTTCGCGCACGAAGGACTGGTCGATCTTCAGCTTGTCGAAGGGGAAGCTGCGCAGGTAGCTGAGCGAGGAGTAGCCGGTGCCGAAATCGTCGAGCGCCGTGCGCAGCCCGAGTGCGCGCAGCCGGTGCAGCGTGGCGAGCACCCCCTCGTTGTCCTGCAGCAGCGCGGTCTCGGTGATCTCGAGTTCCAGCCGATCCGCGGGCAGCCCCGAATCACGCAGCGCCCGCTCCACCATTTGCAGGAGCTGGTCGCTGCGGAATTGCACGGGCGAGAGGTTCACGGCGACCTTCACCCCGGCCGGCCATTGCACCGCGTCCTTGCAGGCCTGGCGCAGCACCCACTCGCCGATCGGCACGATCAGGCCCAGTTCCTCCGCGAGCGGGATGAACTGGCCGGGCGGGATCATGCCGAGTTCCGGGTGCTGCCAGCGCAGCAGGGCCTCGAAGCCATGCACGCGGTTCTCTTCCAGACCGAAGATCGGCTGGTAGTGCACTTCGAGCTCGTCGCGGCTCAGCGCCTCCCGCAGATCGAGCTCCATGGCGCGTCGGGCCTGCATCTGCGCGTCCATTTCGGCGGCAAAGAACCGGTAGGTGCTGCGTCCGTCGGCCTTCGCGCGATACAGCGCCATGTCGGCGTTGCGGAGCAGCAGGTCCGGGCTCGCGCCGCGCTCGCCGGAGATCGCGATCCCGATGCTGGCGCTGACGATCGCCCGTTGGCCGCCGAGATCGTAGGGCTGGCGTAGTGCGTCCACCACGCGTTGGGCCAGGAGTTCGGCTTGCAACGGCTGCTCGGGCGCACTCTGCAGCACCGCGAACTCGTCGCCGCCGAGGCGGGCCACCACGTCGCCGGGGCGGACGCAGGCGCGCAGCCGTTCCGCCACCGCCTCGAGCAGGGCGTCGCCCACGGTGTGTCCGAGCGAGTCGTTGACCGTCTTGAAATAGTCGAGGTCGATGCAGAGCACCGCGAGCCGTTCGTCCGGCCGGCGCTGGTCCTTGAGCATCGCCGTCATCCGCTCGTTGAACAGCAGCCGGTTGGGCAGGCTGGTCAGTGCGTCGTGATGCGCCATGAACTGGATGCGCGCCTCGGCGTGGCGGCGCTCCGTGACGTCCTCGTAGGTGGCGACCCAGCCGCCGCCCACCATCGGCTGATGCGAGACGCTGATCGCCGGCCCGTCCTGCACCTCCTGCAGGAAGCGGCCCGGCGTGTGGGCGAACACCAGATGCTGCTGCTGGGTGCGGATGCCCTCGATCAGCGCCGTGGGGTAGTGCCCGATCGCTCCCATCGCGCGGTAGACGTCCGAGGCCTGGGTGCCAGGCTGCGCCACGCCGGCCGACAGCCCGAACAGTTCGAGGAAGCGGACGTTGCAGACGATCATGCGCTGGTTGCCGTCCACCATGCACAGGGCCTGCGACATGTTGTTCAGCGCGGCGTCGAAGCGGGCGTTCTGCGTGTGCAGCTCGTTGTCGCGGGTCTGCAGGATCTGGTTCTGGAGCTGCACCTCGTCCATCGCCTGATGCGCGCGGCGATTGGCCTCCGCGAGTTCACTGCCGGTGCGCTGCAGGTCGGTGACCAGCTCGTTGACCTCGGCATGGGCGCGGGCGAGCAGGCGGTTGTGCCAGGACAGCAGCAAGATCAGCACCAGGCTGCACAGGATCAGGCCGATCAGCACGCCGGAGAAGATCCAGTGCAGTCGGGTCAGTTCCGAGAGGTCGGCGAACAGCATCTCGCTGTTGTGCGCCTGCGCGAGCGAGGCGAGCCGGCCGAATTTCGGGTTGAGCGGCATCAGCAGCTCGAGGAGCTGGGGCACGACGCCCGGCTCGTCGAGCCGGTCCACCAGCTTCTGCGCGCGGGTGACCGTGGTGCGGAACTGGTCGTAGACGGCGGTGAGATCGGGCGCGGAGAGGATGAACTCGTGGGCTTCCCCGCTGCTCAGCAGCTCGAGCCTGCCCTCGACGATGTCGAGCCAGAGCTGCACCTCGTCGCGGTCGATGTTGCTGCCCGGCACGGCGTAGCCGGCGACCGCGGCTTCCAGACGTGCGAGTTCCACCCCGCCCTGGCTGAGCAGCCAGGTGGCGTTGTAGCGGGAGACGGCATGCAGCGCGTCCTGCCGCATCGCGATGAGCGAGGACGTATAGAGGGCCGCAGCCACCAGGATGCCGGTGATCAACAGGAAGATCAGGCGGAACAGGCGGGACTGCGCGGCCACCTGCTTCGGCATGCGAAAGAGTCGGACCCGTCCGGTCATGTGATGGTCATACGGGCGAGCTGCCAGGCGCAGCGGCCGTAGATCTTCTGGATCTGCAAGGTGGGGTTCTCGTCGAACGGATAGAGGATGAACAGCGGCCCCTTGTCGCGGACCGGCATGTATTCGCCATTGCGTTTCATCGCGAGCAGCACGCCGTATTCGGCGAAGTCGCTGATCGGGATGTGGGTCTCGTAGTCGTTCAGGGCGGTGGCGATCACGGACTCCCCGTGTGCCTGCACCGCTTCCATCAGGCTGCTCATGCGGACGCCGTCGAAGCGCATCGGACCATCGTACCAGGGCGTGCGCGTGGTGAAGCCGTACGGGCCCAGCGCCTCGAGCATCTGGCGGTCGAAGCGGGCATGGCCGCCGCCGTTCGTGCGCCCGATCTTGCCGGAAACGGTCAGGATGACCCGGTCGGTCGGCGTCGCCAGGTCGGCGGCGCGTGCCAGGCGGGGCAGGGTGGCCAGACCGATCGAAGTGGCTGCGAAGTTGCGACGTGTCAGGCGCACAGGGAGTTCCTTCTCGATCAAGTGGTCACGCGACTCTGCCGCGCGCGCTCGATGACCAGGAGACCCAGTCCTGCGCACAGGATCAAGCCGGCGCCGAGATAAACATGGGGTTCGGGAACGTCACCCCAGACCAGGAACCCTAGCAGAAATGCCCAGACCAGCGCGGAATATTCCAGCGGCGCAGTGAGTGAGGCGGCAACATGCCGGGCGGATTCGAACAGGGCGAACTGCCCGGCACCGCCGAGGACGGCGACCACGAGCAGCAGCATCGCTTCCAGGAGGGTGGGCGTGTGCCAGGAAAGCGCGGCCGCCACCCCGGTGACCACCAGGAAGAACAGGTTGTTGCAGAACATCTGCACGAGCGACGGCTCACGCCGGGCGATCTGGCGGGTGAGGATGACGCCATAGCCCCAGAGCACCGCGGCACCGAGGACGAGGCCGGTCGACCAGGAGAGCGTGAGCCCGGTCGGATCGGCGGCACAGGTGGCGCCGGCGAAGCCCACCCCCACGGCGGCCCAGCGCGCCGGCCCCACGCGTTCCCCCAGAAGGGGGGCGGCCAGCAGCGCGACGACCACCGGCGCGGTGAAATAGAGGGTGGTCAGCTGCCCGAGCGGCAGGGCGCGGGCGGCGGAGAAGTAGCAGAACCAGGCCGCGAGGGTCACCGCGCCACGCCGGATCAGCAGCGGCAGGATGGGGGAGGTGGTGACGCGCGACAGCAGCGCGCCGCCACCGACGGCGACGCAGCCGCCGACCAGGATGGCGCTACGGACGAACAGCACCTGCCAGACCGGCACGGTGGCGACGAGGTACTTGACGCTCGCATCCTGCACGGACAGCAGCGAGTAGGCAGCGAGGGCGAGCCCGATGCCGAGCGGGGCGAAATCGCTTCCCGCCACCGTCCGGACTGCCGAGGGGCCGCGCCGCTCGGCAGGATTGAGCGCGCCCCCCGGTTCCACCGTCAGGCCGTCTGGGCGAGCCCGGCGCATTCGCGCAGGAATTCGTCCTTGCGTGCCGGATCCTCGGCGAGCGTGCCGAAATAGGCGCTGGTGATCATGCGGCTGCGATGGCTGGCCCGGACGCCGCGATGCGTCTTGCACATGTGCACCGCGCTGATCCGCACCGCGACCCCGCGCGGTTCGGTCTTGTCCATGATGAACTGACCGATCTGCTTCGTGAGTTCTTCCTGGATCTGCAGTCTGCCCGAGAAATGATCGACGATGCGATCATATTTCGAAAGCCCGATCACCTTCCCGTCCGCTGACGGGAGGACGCCGAGAAAGGCTTCCCCGTAGATCGGCATCAGGTGATGGGCGCAGGTCGAGCGCACGTCGATCGGGCCGATCACGATCAACTGGTCGAACGCCTCGACATTGTCGAACTCGGTCAGGGCCGGCGGCGCGGCGAAGCGGCCGTGCATGATCTCGTCCACGAACATCCGGGCGACACGGGACGGGGTCTCCCGCGTGTTGTGGTCGTTGCGGTGGTCGACGTGCAGCACGTCGAACAGTTCGGCGAGCTTGCTGGCAGCGGCGCCGATCATGGCCGCGCGTTCGCCGGGGCTGAGCCCCTCACCGACGGCCTCGTTGGCACGGCGGGCGGGACGGAGACGGTGCAGGATTGTCATCAGGCGGCACTCTTCATGCGACGACCGGAAAAAACGCAGCCTTCCTGGGCGCCGTCGAAGCCGCGGGAGAGCGAGATGCGATCGAGGCCGGGGAGCTTCGGCTCGAACCGATTCCACAACCACTCGGCGACATTCTCGATCGATGGGACTTCCAGCCCTTCGATCTCATTCAAATAACTATTGTCGATCAGCTTTTTGGTGGCGGCGATCACCTCCTCCACCTCGTACAAATTATGGGTCCATCCGAATACCGGGTCTCGCTCGCCGGTGAGATGGACCACGGCGCGGAACGTGTGACCGTGAATCCCCGAGAAGGGCGGGATCTGGTGTGCCGCTTCGAACGTGAATTCGACGAATGTCTCGAGCATGTGCTTGCTTCCTGCCCCTGAGAGCGGGCGTTTGAGCCGTTAGTTGCCGGTGGTCAATACTTGCATGCCGTCAACAAAATCTAGGAAAATTTTGAGCGGCCGCTGAATTCCGAGGAGTGTGGCAATAGATCACTCGCCAGATAGTTCCCTCTGCAACTCAGGCGCGTGGATCACGAGGAAAAGCGGTCCTGAGTTGGACAACCTATGATTGCCGTCATGGACATAGATGCACTCGCGTGATCGATCGGGTAAATGCCGGACCGGTCGTCTACAACCGCGCCATGCGCGCTGGTCGCCTCGTTCGGCCCCACGCCCGGCCGGGGCGCGCGCCGAGGTTCAGTGGGGCGTGTACTGGGTGCGCCCGAACATCACGTCCCGCTCGGCGTCGGTCAGCGGGCCGCGTCGCTGCTTTTCCTTCAGCACCGCAACGCCGCGCTGCACGGCTGGGCGAGCCGCCATTGCATCATGCCAGCGTTTCACGTTCGGAAATCGCGTGAGATCGATCCCACGCCGCTCCGAATTCCGGATCCAGGGAAAGTTGATGATGTCCGCCATGCTGTACTCGCTTCCGGCCAGCCATTCGGCCTGGGCCAGCCGCTTGTCGAGCACGCGATGCAGCCGCTGCACTTCGTTGGCGTACCGCTCGATCGCGTAGGGGATCTTCTCCATCGCGTAATGGGCGAAATGCGCGTACTGCCCGAACATCGGGCCGATGCCACCCATCTGGAACATCATCCATTGCAGGCAGGCATAGCGCCCGGCCGGGTCGGCCGGGATCAGCCGACCGCCGCATTTCTCTGACAGGTAGATCAGGATCGCCGCTGACTCGAACAGGGTCAGGGGCTGTCCGTTCGGGCCGTCATGATCAACGATCGCGGGGATGCGGTGGTTCGGCGTGATGGCCAGGAACTCCGCCCTGAACTGCTCCCCCTTGCCGATGTTCACCGGGATCACGGTATAGGCGAGTTCGAGTTCCTCGAGGGCGATGTGCACCTTGTGGCCGTTCGGCGTCGGCCAGGTCCAGAGGTCGATCATTGCTCCGCCACCACCTTCTGCCTCATCCAAGCTGCGGGTGCCCGCACCGCGTCACGCTGCCCAGCAGCCTCATGCATTTCCCGACAGAGAGGTGATGGCGGCCTGCACGCCTCCCGGCCGGTGCGGCACGCCCGCCGCACGCAGCCCCATCTCCACCCCGCCCAGGGTGCCGATCAGTTGCAGGTCGCCGAAATCACCCAGATGGCCGATGCGGAACACCCGGTCCTTGAGGATGCCGAGCCCGTTGCCGAGGCTCATGTTGTGCTTCTCGAGGATGAGGGCGCGGAGCGCGTCGGCGCTGTGCCCTTCGGGCAGCCGCACCGCGGTCAGCGAGTTGGAGTGATCGCTCGCGACCGCGCATTGCGTCTCGAGCCCCCAGGCCTCGACGGCGCGGCGGGTTGCCTCGGCGTGGCGGGCGTGGCGGGCGAAGACGGCGTCCAGCCCTTCTTCCAGCAGCATCGAGACGGCGGCGTCGAGGCCGAACAACAGGTTGGTGTTCGGCGTGTAGGGGAAATAGCCGCCGGCATTCGCCTCCAGCATGGGCCGCCAGTCCCAGTAGCTGCGTGGCAGCTTCGCGGTCTCGGCGGCGGCCAGCGCCTTGGGCCCGACCGCGTTGAAGGACAGGCCGGGGGGCAGCATCAATCCCTTCTGCGAGCCGGCGACCGTCACGTCCACGCCCCACGCGTCGTGCTGGTAGTCGATCGAGGCGAGCGAGGAGATCGTGTCGACCAGCAGCAGCGCCGGGTGGCCCGCGGCGTCCAGCGCCTCGCGCACCGCGGCGACGTTGGAGGTGCAGCCGGTGGAGGTCTCGTTGTGCACGACGCACACCGCCTTGATCCGGTGCGTGCGGTCGGCGGCCAGCGCATCGGCGATGGCGGGGACGTCGGCGCCGCGCCGCCAATCGGTCTCGATGAAGATGGGGGCGAGACCGAGCCGGTCCGCGAGATCCTTCCACAAGGTCGCGAACCACCCGGTGCGGCACATCAGCACCGTGTCGCCGGGGGAGAGCGTGTTGGTGAGCGCCGCTTCCCAGGCGCCGGTGCCGGAGGCGGGATAGATCACGACCGGACCGTCCGTCTTGAACACCGCCCGCAGGCGCTGCAGCACGGAACGACCGAGTTCCCCGAAATCGGGACCGCGATGATCGATCGTCGGGGCGTCGATGGCGCGCAGCACCCGATCCGGAACGTTGGTCGGGCCGGGGATCTGCAGGAAATGGCGGCCTGCGGCATGCGGACGGGGCATCGGGCACCTCGCGGAGTGGGCGACCGCAGCGTGCCGCGTCTCGGCGTTGCGGGCTAGGCGGGGTGGTTAGAAATTCATCGATTGCCGAAAAGCAAACGCACCGCAGGGATCGGACCGGGCCGGAAAGCGCTGCCGTCGGTCCGCGCGCACGGGCCTCGGCCCGAGGGCAGGGACTTGCCGGGCCGCGCCGAGTGGTCGAGATAGGGGACGACCAGCCCCTCATCGGGGCGCGTGACCTCCGTCCGCGCCCGCCTCTCATTCGGGAACCGGCCTCATGAGCGTCACCCCCACCGCTCGGAGCAACGCCACGAGGGTTCCGCCGGGGGATTCCAGCCTCGCCCTTCGGCTCGCCCGGGAGATCCGCGGCGAGGTACTGTTCGACCGGGCCAGCCGGGGCCGCTACGCCACCGATGCCTCGATCTACCAGGTCGAGCCGATCGGCGTGATCGTCCCGGAGACGATCGAGGACGTGGCCGCGGCCCTGGCGATCGCCCGTGAGGAAGGGGTGCCGGTGCTGCCGCGGGGTGGCGGCACCAGCCAGTGCGGGCAGACGGTGAACCGCGCACTGGTGATCGACTGCTCCAAGCATCTCCGCCGCATCCTGCAGGTCGATGCCGCCGCGCGCACCGCGCGGGTCGAGCCGGGCCTCGTGCTGGGGCACCTGAATGCGGCGCTGCGCGCGCACGGCCTGTTCTTCCCGGTCGATCCCTCGACCCATGCGCGCTGCACGATCGGCGGCATGGCCGGCAACAATTCCTGCGGCTCCAAGTCGATCCGCTACGGGCTGATGGCCGACAACGTGCAGGCGATCGATGCGATCCTGGCCGACGGCACGCGGCACCGGTTCGGCACGGTGCCCGACAATCTCGGGTCCGACACGCCGGCCCCGATCGCCGAGCTGATCCAGCGCCTGCGCAGCCTGGGCGCGGCCGAGGCGGAGGAGATCGCGGCGCGCTTTCCGAAGCAGCTCCGCCGGGTCGGCGGCTACAACATCGATGTGCTCACCCCGGCCGCCCGCGCCGCCGGACGGGAGAACCTCGCGCGGCTGCTGGTCGGGTCGGAAGGCACGCTGGCCTTCTCCGCCGCCATCGAACTCACGCTGCACCCGATCAAGCCGCGCAAGGTGCTGGGGATCTGCCAGTTCCCGACCTTCCGCGCCGCCATGGAGGCCGCGCGGCACATCGTGACGCTCGACCCCGAGGCGGTGGAACTGGTCGACCGCACCATGATCGACCTCGGCCGCGGCATCCCGATCTATCGCCGCACCATCGACGGGATGCTGATCGGCGAGCCGGACAGCCTGCTGATCGTCGAGTTCCACGGCCATGAGGACGCGGCGCTGCACGCGAAGCTGCGCGAGCTGCATGCGCTGATGGGCGATCTCGGCCATCCGGACGTGGTGGACGCGATCGATCCCGGGTTCCAGGCCGACATCGCCGCGGTGCGCGAGGCCGGGCTCAACATCATGATGTCGATGAAGGGGGACCGGAAACCGGTCTCGTTCATCGAGGACTGCGCGGTGTCGCTCGAGGATCTGGCCGACTACACCGAACGGCTCAACCAGGTGTTCGAGCGGCATGGCAGCAAGGGCACCTGGTACGCGCATGCCTCGGTCGGCTGCCTGCATGTGCGCCCGGTGCTGAACATGAAGGATCCGGCCGACGTCGCCACGATGCGCACGATCGCCGAGGAATGCTTCGCCCTGGTGCGCGAGTACAAGGGGTCGCACAGCGGCGAACACGGCGACGGGCTGGTGCGCAGCGAGTTCCATGCCGAGATGTTCGGCCCGCGCATCGTGCGCGCCTTCGAGACGGTGAAGGACGCGTTCGACCCGACCGCGTTGCTGAACCCGAACCGGATCGTCCGGCCGCCGCGCATGGATGATCGCGGCCTGTTTCGCTACGGCCCGGGCTACGCGCCGACGCCGGATTTCACGCCGCGGCTCGACTGGTCCGACCACCCCGGCCCGCTGGGCGGAATGCTGGGCGCGGTCGAGATGTGCAACAACAACGGCACCTGCCGCGGCTTCGACGCCGGCGTGATGTGCCCGAGTTATCGGGTGACGCGGGACGAGGCGCATCTGACCCGGGGGCGAGCCAACACGCTGCGCCTCGCGCTCACCGGGCAGTTGGGCGTCGATGCCATGGCCTCCGACCCGGTGGCCGAGGCGATGTCGCTGTGCGTCTCCTGCAAGGCGTGCCGGCGCGAATGCCCGACCGGCGTCGACATGGCGAAGATGAAGCTGGAGGTGGTCGCTGAGCGCGCGGAGCGGCAGGGCCTGCGCTGGCGGGAGACGCTGGTTGCCGAACTGCCCCGGATGGCGCCGGTGCTCTCGCGCCTGCCCGGCATCGGCAATCTGCGCAACCGCTCGGCGGCATTGCGGCGGATGGGCGAGCGGTATCTGGGGATCGCCGCCGACCGCGCCTTGCCGGCGTGGCGGCGCGACCGGTTCCACGACGACGAGGCGCTGGCGCTGGCGCCGAGGGAACCGAAGGGCGAGGTCATGCTGCTCGCCGACACGTTCAACCGCTATTTCGAGCCGGAGAACCTGCGCGCGGCACTGCGCGTGCTGGCGGCGGCCGGGTATCGCGCGGTGCTGCCGCCGACCCGCGGCCGCCCGCTGTGCTGCGGCCGCACCTGGCTGTCGGCCGGGCTGATCGACAAGGCACGGGAGGAGGCCGGGCGCACGCTGCGCCGCCTGGCGGGGCGGATCCCGGTGATCGGGCTGGAGCCGTCCTGCCTGATGACGCTGCGGGACGAATTCCGCTCCCTGCTGCCGGGGCCGGAGAGCGCCGCCCTGGCCGGGCGGGCGATGCTGCTGAGCGAGTTCCTGGCTCGCGAGCGTCCCGCGCTGCCGCTGCAACCGCTCGCCGCGACGGCGCATGTGCACGGACATTGCCACCAGAAGTCGTTCGGCGCCTTTCCGGACGCGCTGTCGGTGCTGAAGCAGGTGCCGGAGCTCGCGGTGAAGCCGATCACGTCCTCCTGCTGCGGGATGGCGGGGTCGTTCGGCTATCAGGCGGAGACACGGGACGTGTCCCAGGCGATGGCAGAGGCCGGGTTGCTGCCCGCGGTCCGCGCCGCGGCGGCGGAGGATCTGCTGGTCGCGGACGGCACGTCCTGCCGCCAGCAGATCCGCGACCTCTCGGGCCGGGAGGCGGTCCACTCCGTGCAGGTGCTGGCGCGCGCGCTGGGGTAGAGGGCGGGGAGGGCGGCGCCACGTTGCGGTGGCCGGGGCGTCGTGGCTGTCCCGCCCACGGGGAACAGGCGGTCGGGTCGCGGCCGTTCGGTCGGGCGGCGCCGCCGGCACCAAGATCGTCGCCGGGCCCCGACTGGTGATCCCAGCACGCATAGGCGGTGCCGGAGGGGATCCGCGGGTCGAAGCCCGCGGATGACGTGGGAGGGACTACTCCTGTCTCGGACGCCGTGGGAGGGACCGCCCCTGTCTCGGGACGCCGTGGGAGGGGCCGCCCCTGTCTCGGGATGACGTGGGAGGGACTGCCCCTGTCTCGGGATGACCTGGGAGGGACTACTCCTGTCTCGAAGGCACCGGCGCCCACGACATGGGCGCCGCGCATCCTACCCGAATACGCGCCGGCCGGCTTTCCAGGTGCCGAGGACCACGCCTTCGAGCGCACGGCCGTCGAATGGGGTGTTCTGCGCCTTGCCGGGCAGCTCGCCCGCTTCGACCTGCCAGATGCGCTCCGGATGGAACAGACAGAGATCCGCCGGGGCGCCGTTGGCCAGCCGGCCCGCCTCGATCCCCAGCAGCGCCGCCGGGCGCGCCGTCAGCAGGGCGATGGCGGTGGGCAGGGGCACGGTGCCGTTGTGCACCTGCGCGAGCGTGACCCCGAGCAGGGTGGCGAGGCCAACCCCGCCCGGCGCCGCCTGGGCGAAGGGCAGGCGCTTGTCGTCCGCATCGCGCGGCTGGTGGTCGGAGGCGACCGCATCGATCGTGCCGTCGGCCAGCGCCGCCGCGACCGCGGCGCGATCCGCCTCCTTCCGCAGGGGCGGGGACAGCTTGGCGTAGGTGCGGAAGTCGCCGATCGCCGTCTCGTTCAGGTCGAAATAGGGCGGCGCGGTGTCGCAGGTGACCGCCACGCCCGCCGCCTTGGCGCGCCTGATCAGTTCCAGCGCCTCGGCCGTCGAGACATGGGCGAAGTGCACCGACCCGCCGGTCAGTTCGGCCAGGCGGATGTCGCGGGCGACCAGGATCGCCTCCGCCGCGGCCGGAATCCCCGGCAGGCCCAGCCGCGTCGCGAGGTCGCCCTCGGTCGCCGCGCCGCCGCCGGCCAGCGACGGGTCCTCGGGGTGCTGGATTACCCGCATGCCGAAGCCGCGCGCATAGGACAGCGCGAGCCGCATCAGCCGGGCCGACCCGATCGCGCGCGTGCCGTCGGAGAACGCGGCGGCGCCGGCCTCGAGCAGCAGGCCGAGTTCCGCCAGTTCCTCGCCCCGGCACCCGCGGGTCACGGCGCCGTAGGGTACGATGGTCAGGCTGCCGGTCTCCTCGCCGCGCGCACGGAGCAGCCGGACCAGGGCGGGGTCGTCGATCGCGGGCTGGCTGTCGGGCAGGGCAGCGAGGGTCGTGATGCCGCCCGCCGCTGCCGCCTCGGCGGCCGAGGCGATGGTCTCGCGGTACTCGTAGCCGGGCTCGCCCAACGCGGCCCGCATGTCGACCAGGCCGGGGCACAGCACGGCGCCATCCTCGGCCACCACCACGGCCCCCTCGGGGCGGCCCAGCGACGGGCCGAAATCGGCGATCCGCCCGCCTTGGACCAGCAGGTCGCCGACCAGGTCGACGCCCTCGGCCAGCAGGCGGACGCCGGTGAACAGCGTGTCGGGGCCGGGGTCAGGCGTCATTGCGGCCGCTCCGCGACAGCGTGTCGAGCACCGCCATGCGCACGGCGACCCCCATCTCCACCTGCTCCTTGATCACGCTGCGGGCGGGGTCGTCAGCCACCTCGCTGTCGATCTCCACCCCCCGGTTCATCGGCCCGGGATGCATGACCAGCGCGTCCTTCTTGGCGTAGCCCAGCTTCTCGGCGTCCAGGCCCCAGAAGCGGAAATATTCGCGCGCGCTGGGGACGAGCCCGCGTGCCATGCGCTCCTTCTGCAGGCGCAGCATCATCACGATGTCCGCGCCCTCGAGCCCCGCGCGCATGTCGTGGAACGCTCGCACGCCGAGCCGCTCGACCTCGGCCGGCAGAAGGGTGGCCGGGCCCACCACGCGCACGTCGCAACCCAGCGTGGTCAGCAGATGGATGTTGGAGCGGGCCACCCGGGAATGCAGCACGTCGCCGCAGATCGCGACCGCCAGCCCCTCGATGCGGCCCTTGCGGCGGCGGATGGTGAGCGCGTCGAGCAGCGCCTGGGTCGGGTGTTCGTGCGTGCCGTCGCCGGCGTTGATCACCGCGGCATCGACCTTCTGCGCGAGCAGCGCGGGTGCCCCCGATTCGCCGTGCCGGACCACCAGCAGGTCGCAATGCATGGCGTTCAGGGTCCAGGCGGTATCGAGCAGCGTCTCGCCCTTGTTCACCGAGGACGTCGAGACCGACATGTTGATCACGTCCGCCCCCAGCCGCTTGCCGGCCAGCTCGAAGCTCGTGCGGGTGCGCGTCGAGTCCTCGAAGAACAGGTTGATCAGCGTGCGGCCGCGCAGGAGATCGCGCTGGGTGCGACCGGAGCGGTTGAGCAGGACGTAGCTCTCCGCGAGGTCGAGCAAATGGGCGATCGCGGGCGGTTCCAGCCCCTCGATCGCCAGCAGGTGTTTCTGTCGGTAGGACACGAGCGGGTCAGTTGCCGCAACCGCACCGGACCGTCAACCTCGGCGTGTCGTGCGGCGCCTTCCCGCGCCCGCTGGCTGGCCCGATTCAGGGGAGTCCCGCGGCATTCATGTTCGCCGCCAGCAGCGGCTTGGCACGAAGCGGCGGCAGGCCGAATCCGCCGACCGCGGTCGCCAGGATCTGCAGGTCGTTCCCGCGCAGCAGCAGGTCGGCGGAGGCGCCGCAATTGCGCGAATCGGCGGCGGTGCGCAGCCCGGACCAGTGCACCCGGAACAGCGGGTTCTTGCCGCCCCCGCGCTGCTCGACGATCAGGCTGCCGCCGCTCTCGCGCATCGCCGCCACGTCCAGCGTGCACGCCGCCTGTCCGGCGCGGCCGGCGGCGAGCTGTACCGCCTCGCGCAGGCCGGAGCGGTCGGGCGTGAAGACGATCATGTCGCCGACGCGGGGCGCGAGCATGGCATTGCGCGCCGCCAGCTCGATCAGGCCCACGGCGCAGACCAGCGCCACGCCCAGGGCAAGAACGATGACGGACCAGGACACCGGCCCGGCGAACGGCGCGTCCGAGGGGAGCGGCCCGCGACGCGCGTCGCGGCGGGCGTTGCGGGCCTTGCGGAACGGCCAACCCGTCTGCTTCCCGTCCCGTTCGCCGTCCTGCATGCGCCTGTCCCCGCTGCCATGGTCGCCCTCGGTGCGCCCCGCACATCAGGATGCAGGCGCGAACCGTCCGGCGGCCAGCATCCGTGACAACGGTTCACGATTGATGAATGCGGGCGTCCTCGGCTGCGGGACCAGTCGGCGACTGGGCCGCCCCGCTCGGGTGCCCGGTGCGCGCGCGTCCGTCGCATCGCGCGGTCCCCCCTCGCGTGGGGAAGATCCGGCCCCGAGCCGCGATCCGGTACATTTTAGTACTAATACAGGGAGGCCATCATCCGGCGCTTCGGACGCCCGGGGGAGTCAGGCGGTTCGCACGCCCAGCCGCCCGGCCAGGTCCTGGATGAACTGCCAGGCGACGCGGCCGGAGCGGGCGCCTCGGGTCACCGACCATTCCGCCGCCTCGGCATGCAGCGCCTCGGGCGTGATCGGCAGCGCGAACTGCGCCGCATAGCCGTCGATCATGGCGAAATAGGTGGCCTGGTCGCAGTTGTGGAAGCCGATCCACAGGCCGAACCGGTCGGAGAGGGAGACCTTCTCCTCGATCGCCTCCGACGGATTGATCGCGGTCGACCGCTCGTTCTCGATCATGTCGCGCGGCATCAGATGGCGGCGGTTGGAGGTGGCGTAGAACAGCACGTTCTCCGGCCGGCCCTCGATGCCGCCGTCCAGCACCGATTTCAGCGCCTTGTAGTCGGCGTCCTCCTTCTCGAAGGACAGGTCGTCGCACAGGATCAGGCAGCGCCGGTCCTGGGTGCGCAGCACGTTCAGCAGGTCGGGCAGGGTGCGGATGTCCTCCCGATGGATCTCGATCAGCGCGAGCGCGCCCGGTGTCTCGGCATTGGCGGCGGCGTGCGCGGCCTTGACCAGCGAGGACTTGCCCATGCCGCGGGCGCCCCAGAGCATGGCGTTGTTGGCCGGCAGCCCGCGTGCGAAGCGCAGCGTGTTCTCGAGCAGGATGGATTTCTGCCGCTCGACGCCCCGGAGCAGGTCGATCTCGACGCGCGAGACCTTGGCGACGGGGGCGAGGTGCGGCGGGTCCGGGTGCCAGACGAAGGCGTCCGCCGCGGCGAGCGAGAGCGGCGGGGCCGGCGGGGGGGCGAGCCGCTCGAGCGCCTCGGCGATACGGGTGGCGAGGTCGATCAGGCGCTGGTCCATGGGGCGGCGGGTCCGAGGCTGCTTGACGAAAGGGGGGCGGAAAGTATGGTCCGGCCCCGATCACCGCAAGGACCTGGATGATGAGCTCGCTTAGCCTGATCTCGCCCGCCTACGCGCAGGATGCCGCCGGGATCATGGGGAGCGCGACCCAATTCCTGCCGCTCGTCCTGATCTTCGTCGTCTTCTACTTCCTGCTGATCCGTCCGCAGCAGCAGAAGCAGAAGGAGATGCGCGCGATGCTGGGCGCGCTGAAGCGCGGCGACCGGGTGGTGACCGGCGGCGGGATCCTGGGCACCATTTCGCGCGTGCCGATGGTGCAGGACAAGGACGGCAAGCAGGTCGCCGGTCAGGAGATCGAGGTGGAGATCGCCCCGAACCTGAAGGTGACGGTGCTGCGGGAGACGATCACCACGGTGATCAAGCCGGTGGCGGCAAACGACAGCAAGCCGGCGAAGGACAAGGCGTCCTGAGGCGGCTGGGCGGCGCTGCGGGGCCGCCCCACCGACCGCCCGCGCGGCGGTCAGCGTGCCTGCCGCGGTGCCGCTCGAGCCTTCGGTATGGGGCACGGGCGTGTTCGCGCGCCCGGCGGTTCGGCGTCAGCTAGCCGGCTCGGAACGAGAGACCGCACAGCGACGGCGCCGCATGCACGGCCGCTCGGTGGCACACGAGTCCTGTCGCGTCGGAAGCAGCTCATCCGCCAGCATCGCCGCGCACGCGGGCATTGCCGTGCAGCGGCGGTTTCGTCAGCCAGGTCGGTCGGAACACGTGCGTGCCGGCCCGAGGGCCGGCCGGAAGGGCAGGTCCGGTGCCTATCGCGGCACCGCGCCCGCGCAGTCGGGCCTTACTGTCCGGCCCCGACCACGCCGGCGACACGGCCGGATGACGTGCGGGTCACGCGCGGTCCAGGCGCCTCGGCGACTTCCTCATAGGTCCGCCAGGGGCGTTCGGCCACGGGGCGCAGATCGGACGGGATCGGGTTGAGCTGCGGCGTCGGGGCGGGGCGGGCGTTGTGCGCCACCATCACGCCGTTGTCCGGCCGGTCGTAGATGAAGCCGTAGGTCGGATAGACGCTGCCGAAATCGCCGCTGTTGTGGGCGAGGCCCACGCGCACCGCCGACCAGTTGTTCGCTTCCGACACGTCGACCACCGGCACTCCGCGCGAGACGCCGCCGCGCGATGCCCAGTTGGCGTGATTGATCTCGATTTCACGCGCATTGATCACGCGGCTGACCACGGCGACGTGGCCGAGGCTCATGCGACCATTGGCGCGGAAGGCGAGCACGCTGCCGGGTTCCGGAACGCGCCCACGGGCGTAGACGCCCTCGGCATTGTCCCACCACTGCCAGGCATTGCCCGCCACGCGGATCCCGGACACGTTGCGGGCGTAGGGGACGCAGGAAATTCCGCCCCCCTTGCTCGCGCGCGCAACCTGACGGCCATGTACGGCCCGCCCGTGCTGGCTGTGCGATGCGGTCGGGCGGATGGCTGTCTTGGACGATCTCGCCTGGGCGAGATGCGCGGTCGGGGCGCGCTTGCTGGCGGCGTGGCTGGTCGTCTGGGAGGCTTGGGCTTGGGATGGCAGGGCGGCACTCAGCAGCGGGCAGCAGACGGCAAAAATTGTGCCGAAGATCAGGTGCTTCGCGCTACCGTTCCGCATAAGACTCGTGCCCCTTCGCCGCCTCTGACTTGAAGGGCGGTAGCAGCAGGGTTGCAAAGCTGACAACCCGAGCGCCGATTCGTTCCACATACGTCGGCACGAAATGCGGTTTCAGGGCTGTGGATAAGTCTCGTTAACAGGACGTTTTTCCCAATCACGTGAATTTTGTTGCAACGTCCCGGACATTTTCGTTGCTTGTTGCTTATTTAGCACGCTGTTGCATATGTACCGTAGCCGCGTGATCGGCGCCAAACCACCGCACCCGACTCCTCCGACGGGGTCCGCTCGGCGCGCCGGCCCAGGCGCGCGGGGCCTTCCCCGGCCGGCGCGTCTGGGCGACAGTCCGGCATGGCCGATCCGATCACCGTGGCGGTGCTGCAAGCCCGCCTCTCCGCCATCGCCGAGGAAATGGGCGAGGCGATGCTCCGCACTGCCTACTCGCAGATCCTCAACTCCTCCCGCGACTTCTCGATCGCCTTGATCGACGCGCAGTGCCGGCTGGTCGCCCAGGCGGACCACATCCCGGTGCATGTCGGGGCCATGCCCTGGGCGGCGAAGGCGCTGGCGGCGCGCTTCCCCGATCCGGCGCCGGAGGACGTCTACATCCTCAACGACCCGTATCGCGGCGGCTCGCACCTTCCGGACCTCACGGTGTTCGTGCCGGTGTTCGCGGCGGGGAAACTCCTGCTCTGGTCGGTGGTGCGCGCACACCACTCCGATATCGGCGGGGCGACGCATGGCGGCTACAACCCCGGCGCTACCGAGATCTGGCAGGAAGGCCTCCGCCTGCCGCCGATGCGCCTCACCGAGAACGGGGTTCTGCGTGAGGACCTGCTGGAGATGCTGGCGCTGAACGTGCGCCATCCGCGCGACTTCCGCGGCGACCTCGCGGCCCAGATCGGCGCTGCGCGACTCGGCGGCCAGCGTCTCGCCGCCGTGGTTGAGGAGTTCGGCGCCGACGTGTTGCAGGATGCGATCGAGGCCATGCTCGACGCCGCTGAACGCCATGCCCGCGCGATCGTCGCCGGCTGGGCGGACGGGGTGTATGAAGGGGAGGCGGTGCTGGACGATGACGGGTTCGACCGCACCGACATCGTGATCCGCGCCCGCGTGACCAAGCAGGGGTCGGATCTCACGGTCGACCTCACCGGCTCCGACCCGCAGGTGACCGGCTTCGTGAACTCGTCGCACGCCAACACCCAGTCGGCGGTGGCGATGGCCTTCGCCTTCCTGCTCGATCCCGACCTCGCCAAGAACGAGGGCGCCTTCCGCCCGCTGACCGTGAAGCTGCAGGAAGGCACCGTGGTCTGGGCGCGGGAAGGCGCGCCGGTCACGATGTGCACCAGCCATTGCTCGAACGAGATCGTCGAGGCGATCGTCGTGGCGCTCGCCCCCGCCTGTCCGGAGCGCGCCATGGGCGGCTGGGGCCGGCGGCTGCGCATCGCGTTGAGCGGCACCGACCCGCGCACCCGGCGCCGCTTCATCTGGCACATGTTCCAGGCTCGGCCCGGTGGCGGCGGGTCGGTGGCCGGCGACGGCTACTCCACGATCGGCGAATGGCATTCGGCCGGCGGCATCAAGTTCGGCTCGCTCGAAGTGGCCGAAACGCGGTTCCCGCTGCTGTTCGAGACGCATGAATGGCGGCCCGGATCGGCCGGCGACGGTCGCCACCGCGGCGGCCTCGGGGCGGAGATGCGGCTGCGCGTGGAGACCGAGGGACAGGCGGTCGCCAACACCGCCGGGGAAGGCGTCGTGCATGGCGCCCGCGGCATCCTCGGCGGGCAGGACGGCGCGCCGCACGCCTATGCGCTGCTTGCGCCGGGGCAGGCGCCGCGCCCGCTCCGCAGCAAGGAGGTTGGCGTGCCGGTGCCCGCCGGCGCGGTGCTGCATATCCGCTCCGGTGGCGGCGGCGGCTGGGGCGATCCCGCGCGGCGGGACTCCGAGGATCGGATCCGCGACCAGGCCGAGGGGCTCGCCTGACCATGCGCTACACGATCGGCATTGATGTCGGCGGCACCTTCACCGACATCGTCGTGGCGACCCCGGACGGGCGCAGCATCATCGCCAAGGCCGCCACCACGCCCGCCAACCAGGCCGACGGCGTGCTCGACGGCCTGACGTTCGCCGCCGAACGGATCGGCCTCACCCGCGAGGCGCTGCTGGCCGATACCGGGCGCATCGTACACGGCACCACGGCGGCGACCAATGCGTTGCTCGAGGGCAAGGTGGCGCGGGTCGGCATGCTCACCACCGCGGGCCACCGCGACGTGGTCGAGATGCGGGAGGGCCTGAAGCCCGACCGCTACAACCTGCGCATGGCGCCGCCGGCGCCGCTGGTCCCGCGCGCCCTGCGCCTGCCCGTGCAGGAGCGCATCCGCGCCGACGGCAGCGTGGAGGTGCCGCTCGATCCCGCCTCGCTGGAGGCCGCGATCGCGGCGCTGGCCGCGGGCGAGGCGCAGGCGGTCGCCGTGTGCTTCCTGCATTCCTGGCGCAATCCCGCGCACGAGCAGGACGCCGCGGCAGCGGTCCGGGCGCGGCTGCCGCATGCCTATGTGACCACCTCGGCCGACGTGCTGCCGCAGATCAAGGAATTCGAGCGGTTCTCCACCGCGGTCGCCAACGCCGCGGTCGGGCCGGTGATCGAGCGCTATCTGGGCGGCTTGCAGCGCCGCCTGGCGGAGGCGGGGTATCGGGGCGAGCTGCTGGTCATCCTCTCGCATGGCGGCGTCGCGTCGGTCGAGGAAGCGGTGCGGCTGGCCGCCGGCACGGCGCTGTCCGGACCGGCCGGCGGCGTCGCCGCGGCGGTCGCGCTGGCACGGGCCGGCGTCGCGCCGGACCTGATCACCTTCGACATGGGCGGCACCTCGACCGACATCGCCCTGGTGCGCGGCGGCCAGCCCTCGCTGTCCTCCGGCAAGGGGGTGGCGAACGCCCGCATCGCGCTGCCCAGCCTGGATATCGTGACGCTGGGGGCCGGCGGCGGCTCGATCGGCAAGCAGGACAAGTCCGGCCTGCTGGCGGTCGGGCCGGAGAGCGCCGGCGCCGATCCGGGACCTGCCTGCTACGGTCAGGGCGGCACCCAGCCGACCGTCACCGACGCGAACCTCGCCTTGGGCTATCTCGATCCCGCCAGCTTCCTCGGCGGCCGCCGCGTCCTCGACCGCGCGGCGGCGGAAGCGGCCGTCGCACGTCTGGCGGACGCGTTGGGCCTGTCCCCGGCCGAGGCCGCCGGCGGCATCCATCGCCTGGTCAACACCCGCATGGCCGATGGCGTGCGGGTGGCGACCGTGCGGCGCGGCGTCGACCCGCGCAGCCATGCGCTGCTCGCCTTCGGGGGCGCGGCCGGCCTCCATGTCACCGCGGTCGCCGCGGAACTCGGCATCGGCCGGGTGGTGGTGCCGGTCGCCGCCTCGGTCCTGTCCGCCTGGGGCATGCTGAACACCGATCTGCGCATCGAGCTCATGCGCAGCCTCGGCCAGACCGGCGGGATCGACACCGCCGCGCTCGCCACCGCTTTTGCCGCGATGGAGGCGGAAGGCCGCGCGCGGCTCGCCTGGTTCGACGGCGCCGTCGCGTTCCGCCGCTCCGCCGACATGCGCTATGGCGAGCAGGTGTTCGAGATCGCGGTGGACCTGGAGGCGCTCGACTGGGCCTCGCCGACCCTTGCGACGGAGCTGGAGGAGGCGTTCCACCGCGCGCATGAAAGCCTCTACACCTATGCGCTGCGCGACCAGGACGTGGTGCTGGTGAACGCGCGGGTCTCCGCGATCGGCCGCCTGGCCGCCACCGAGGCCGCCACTTTGGGGGAGGGCCGCGCGCCGGCCGCCGCCAAGGGCACGCGGCGCGTGCACCTGGGCGCCTGGACGGAGGTCCCGGTCTTCGACTTTTCCGCCTTGGGGGAGGGGCAGGTGGTCATCGGCCCGGCGATCGTCGAGTCGGACACGACCACGGTCCTGCTCCGCCCCGGCGACCGCGCCCGCTACGACGTCCGCGGCTGGCTGGATATCGCGGTCGGCGCGGGGTAAGGCGCCGGACCGCTCGTGGCCGGCAGGGCGCATGAAATCGCGGTAGGGTGCTTCTGGCGCGGTCGGGGTTGCGGTAAGACCGGCGCGCATTCCGGGGGAGGCGAGGGTCCGAGCCGGTACGCCCGTGCGGAGCCTTGCCTGATGGGCGGGGAGTCGATGGCACGCGCGGCATGATGATGGATGACGGATGCCGGCGGGGATGGCCGGGTCGCGTTCGGCCATGACGTGATACGCGGTTGGGGCGGCGTGACATGCGGCGCCTCGTGGCATACGGGACGGCTTGGCCTACCGGACGTCGTGACAGGCGGCGCCCTTCGACATGCGGCACCTTTCGACACACGACGGCCCGGTGACACGGGCAGCGACTTGATCCAAGTCATTGAGGGGAATTCCTGATCGACTAGGTCGGAGATGGAGCGGCACATACCCCGCAGTTCACTGCCCATCCGGCTCCGTCCTCGCATCGAGAGGCATCGCGCATGACCCAGTTTCACGCCTTCTGCCGCCGGTCCCTGGACGATATCCGCGCGCAAGGCCGCTACCGCGTCTTCACGCCCCTGCAGAAGCAGGCCGCGCATTTCCCGTACTACCGGCGGCCCGACGGGTCCGAGGTGCTGGTGTGGTCCTCCAACGACTACCTGGGCATGGGTGGCCATCCCGTCCTGGTCGAGGCCGCCTGCACCGCCGTGCGGGAGATGGGCGCCGGGGCCGGGGGCACACGCAACATCAGCGGCACCAGCCCGGTGCATGACGCGCTCGAGGCCGAACTCGCCGACCTGCATGGCAAGCAGGCCGCGCTGCTGTTCACCTCGGGCTTCGTCTCCAACCAGGCGGCGCTTTCGACCCTGCTGAACAGCCAGCCCGCCGGCGCGGATCAGCGCTGGATCGTGTTTTCCGATGCCAAGAACCACGCCTCGATGATCGCCGGCATCAAGAATTCCCGCGCCCAGTGCCAGATCTTCGCGCACAACGACATGGGGCATCTCGAGTCGCTGCTGCGCGCCGCGCCGGCCGCCGCACCCAAGCTGATCGCCTTCGAATCGGTCTACTCGATGGACGCCGACATCGCCCCGATCGGCGCGATCTGCGACCTGGCCGCCCGCCATGGGGCAATGACCTATCTCGACGAGGTGCATGCGGTCGGCATGTATGGCGCCGAGGGTGGCGGGGTGTCGCAACGCGACGGCGTCGCGGGCCGGGTGGACCTGATCGAGGGTACGCTCGCCAAGGCGTTCGGTGCCCATGGCGGCTATGTCGCGGGCGATGCCGACGTGATCGACTGGATCCGCTCGACCGCCCCCGGCTTCATCTTCACGACTTCCCTGCCGCCGATGGTGGCCGCCGCGGCGCTCGCCTCCGTCCGCCACGTCCGCACCGATCATGCGCGCCGGGCGCGGCTGTTCGAGCGCGCCGCGACGCTGAAGGCGAAACTCGATGCGGCCGGCCTGCCGCGCATCGACTCGGTCAGTCACATCGTGCCCGTGCATGTCGGCGACGCCGCGCTCTGCACCGAGGTCAGCCAGCGCCTGCTCGCCGAATTCGACATGTATGCGACGCCGATCAACTACCCGACCGTGCCCCGGGGCGAGGAGCGCCTGCGCCTGACCCCCACGCCCCTGCACACGGACGCGATGATGGACGCCCTGGTCACCGCGCTGCGCCAGATCCTGCCCCAGGCGGTCCGGCAGGCCGCATGACCTCGCCGCGACCCCTCGCGGGCGAGGGAGAACACATGGCCGCTTCGCCGGCCCAGGGACATGCATGATCGCTGAACTCGGACACTTCGCCCTGATCCTGGCGCTGCTGGTCACCTGCGTGCAGGCGACCGTACCCCTGATCGGCGCGGCGCGGCAGGATGCCGCCTGGATGGCCGTCGGCCGCGCCTCGGCGCTGGTGTCCTTCGTGCTGATCGGCGGCGCGATGCTCGCGCTGATGCACGCCTATGTCACGTCGGACTTCACCGTCCTGAACGTCGTGCAGAACAGCCACACCGACAAGCCGCTGCTCTACAAGATCACCGGCGTCTGGGGGAACCACGAGGGCTCCATGCTCCTGTGGGTCTTCATGCTGGCGCTGTGCGCCGCCGCGGTCGCGCTGTTCTCGAACAACCTGCCGCCGGCGCTGCGCGCCCGCGTGCTCGCCGTGCAGGGCATGATCGCGGTCGGCTTCCTGCTGTTCATCCTGTTCACCTCCAACCCGTTCCTGCGCGCCTGGCCGGCGCCGCTGAACGGGCGCGGGCTGAACCCGGTGCTGCAGGATCCCGGCCTCGCCTTCCACCCGCCCTTCCTCTATCTCGGCTATGTAGGCTTCTCCGTCGCCTTCGCCTTCGCCGTCGCCGCGCTGATCGAGGGCCGCGTCGATGCCGCCTGGGCGCGCTGGGTGCGGCCCTGGACGCTGGCGTCCTGGTGCGCCCTGACCATCGGCATCGCCATGGGCTCCTGGTGGGCGTACTACACGCTGGGCTGGGGCGGCTGGTGGTTCTGGGACCCGGTCGAGAACGCCTCGTTCATGCCCTGGCTGGTGGGCACCGCGCTGATCCACTCCTCGATCGTGGTGGAGAAGCGGGACGCGCTGAAATCCTGGACCATCCTGCTCGCCATCATCACCTTCTCGCTCTCCCTGGTCGGCACCTTCCTGGTGCGTTCCGGCGTGCTGACCTCGGTGCATGCCTTCGCCACCGACCCGGCGCGCGGCACCTTCATCCTGCTCCTGCTGGTGGTTGCGATCGGCGGCTCGCTCACCCTCTACGCGGTGCGCGCGCCGGCGCTGAAGGGCGGCGGGCTGTTCGCGCCGCTTTCGCGGGAGGGCGCCCTCGTGCTGAACAACCTGCTGCTCTCCTGCGGCTGCGCGACCGTGTTCCTCGGGACGCTCTACCCGCTGTTCCTCGATGCGGTCGGCGGCCCCAAGCTCTCGGTCGGGTTCCCCTTCTTCAACCGCACCTTCGCGCCCCTGATGGTGCCGATGCTGATCGGCGTCGGCATCGGCCCGCTGCTCGCCTGGAAGCGCGGCGACCTTCCGGGCGCGCTGCAACGGCTCTGGGTCGCCTATGCCGCTGCTGCCGTGGTGCTGGCGGTCGCGTTCTACGTCACCAGCGGCGGCCCGATCCTCGCGATCCTCGGCTTCGGCCTGGCCGCCTGGCTCGCCGTCGCCGTGCTCACCGAACTCGCCGACCGCATCCGCCTGTTCCGCGCACCGTTCGGCGACAGCGCCCGTCGCGCGATCCATCTGCCGCGCGCCGCCTGGGGCATGAGCTTCGCCCATTTCGGCCTGGCGGTCTCGGTCGCGGGATTCGCCGGCTCCGCCTTCGACCAGGAAGCGATCGAGGTGCTGCGCCCGGGCGGCAGCCTGCATCTCGCCGGCTACGAGCTGCGGCTGGACGACGTCCGCAAGCTGCCGGGCGCCAACTACATGGCGGACGACGCATCCGTCCGCATCATCCGCGACGGCGCGACGATCGCGATCGTCCACCCGCAGCGCCGCTTCTTCCCGCTGCAGCAGCAGACCACCGGCGAGACGGCGATCCGCACCAACCTGCTCGCCGACCTCTATGTCGCGCTGGGCGACGGCGACGCGACCGGCAACTGGACGCTGCGCGCCTATTGGAAGCCGCTGGTACCGTGGATCTGGATCGGCGCCGTGGTGATGGCCTTCGGCGGCCTGGTCAGCCTGAGCGACCGGCGCTGGCGTGTCGGCATCGCCGCCCGCGCGCGTCGCATGCCCGCCGCGGTGCCCGCGCCCGGAGAATGACATGCGCCGCCTGATCTACCTGCTGCCGGCCCTGCTGTTCCTGGTGCTGGCAGGCTACTTCGCCTGGGCGCTGCGGCCCGGCTACGACCCGCAAGCGCTCCCCTCCGCGCTGCTCGACAAGGAGGCGCCCGCCTTCGACCTCGCCACGCTGCAGGGCGGCGGCACGCTCTCCCGCGACGGGCTCAAGGGAAAGCCGGTGGTGGTGAACTTCTTCGCCTCCTGGTGCGTCCCGTGCCGGATCGAGCACCCGCTGCTGATGCGCCTCTCCCAGCAGGACCACGTGCCGATCTACGGCATCGCCTACAAGGACAAGCCCGAGGATGCGGCGAAGCTGCTCGCCCAGATGGGCGACCCGTATCGCCGCATCGGACTCGACCAGAACGGCCGCACCGGGCTCGATTTCGGCGTCTACGGCGTCCCGGAGACCTACGTGATCGACCGCGACGGCCATATCCGCAAGCGCTTCGTCGGCCCGCTCACCCCCGAACAGGTGCGCGACGAGCTGCTGCCGCTGCTGCAGAAACTGGCCGCGTCATGAGGATGCCGCGCCTGCTCACCCGCGCCGTTGGCGTACGGCGCCTCGTCGGGTTGGCCGCCGCCCCGGCCGTCGTGACCCTGGCCGCCGTCACGCTGGCCGTGGTGACCCTGGCCTGGGCGACACTGCCGAACACCGCGTGGGCGGTGCAGCCCTGGGAGCGGCTGGCCGACCCCGCGCTCGAGGCGCGCGCCCGCACGATCACCGCCGAACTGCGCTGCGTGGTCTGCCAGAACGAGTCGGTCGACGAGTCGAACGCCGACCTCGCGCACGACATCCGCCTGCTGGTGCGCGAGCGGCTGAAGGCCGGCGACACCGATTCCCAGGCCCGCCAGGCGGTGGTCGACCGCTACGGCGACTTCGTGCTGCTGCGCCCGCCGGTCGAGCCGGCCACCTACGTGCTCTGGTTCGCCCCCGTGGCGCTGCTGCTGATGGGCGGGGCGGGCAGCGCCCTCTATCTGCGCCGCCGAGCGGCCGTGGTGCCCGCCGCCGCGCCGCTCGATGCCGCCGAACGGGCGCGGCTCGACGCGCTGCTGCGCGACGGCGACGCCTGATGCTGCCGATCCTGCTGTTCCTGGTGGCGCTCGCCGCGCTGGTGCCGATCGTCCTGCCGCTGCTGCGCGGCGGGCGCGCGGTCGCCGATCGCGGCAGCTTCGACCGCGCCGTCTATCGCGACCAGCTCCAGGAGCTGGATCGCGACGTCGCACGGGGCGTGATCGCCCTTGATGAGGCGGAGTCCGCGCGGCTCGAGATCCAACGCCGCCTGCTCGCCACCGCGACCGACTCGGCACCCGCCGCCCGCCCCGGCCGCAGCCCCTGGCTTGCCCTGGTCCTCGGCGTCTTCGTGGTGATCGGCGCAGGCGCGGTCTATGTGCGGATCGGCGCGCCCGGCGTGCCGGACCTGCCCTATGCCGCCCGTCCGCCCGGCGACGCGCTCGCCGGCGACGACCGACAGGACATGCGCCAGATCGCCGCGAGGCTGGCCGAGAAACTCGCCGCCGACCCGAACGATGCGCGGTCCTGGCTGCTGTTCGGCCGTGCCCAGGCGATCCTCGGCACCTGGGACCGTGCCGCCGACGCCTTCAAGCGCGCGATGACCCTCGGCCAGACCGGCCCCGAGGTGCAGGCGGGGTACGGCGAGATGCTGGTCATGCAAGCCCGCGGCATCGTCACCCCGGATGCCCGAACCGCCTTCGACGCCGCGCTGAAGGCCGATCCGCAGAACGAGGTCGCGCGCTACTACCTCGCCCTCGCCACCGCCCAGGGCGGGCAGCCGGCGCAGGCGATCGACCGGCTGCAAGCGCTCGCGGCCGACCTGTCCGCCGATTCACCCATGCGCGACCAGCTCGCGCGGCGGGTCGCCGAGTTCGCGCGGCAGGCGGGGGTCGCGGCCCCCGCGCTCGTCGAAGGCAAGCCGCAGGCCGGCCCCGATGCCGCCGCGATGGCCCAGGCCGCCCAGATGCCCGAGGCCGACCGCAAGGCGATGATCGAGGGCATGGTGCAGAAGCTCGCCACCCGCCTCGCCGACTCCCCCAACGACCGCGACGGCTGGATCCGGCTCGGGCGCGCCTACGCGGTGCTGGAACAGCGTGACAAGGCGGCCGACGCCTTCGTCCATGCCGCCGACGTCGCGCCGGCCCAGCCCGAACTGAAACTGATGGCGGTGCAGGCGCTGCTGGACGGGTTGAAGCCGGGCGACGCGTTCCCCGACCGCGCGGCGAGCCTGCTGCGCGACGTCGCCCAGGTCGCGCCGGACCGGCCGGCCGTGCTGTGGTACCAGGGTGTCGTGGCGGTCCGCGACGGGCACCGCGATGAGGCGCGTGCCGCCTGGACGCGCCTGCTGTCGAAGCTGCCACCCGACAGCGAGGACGCCCGCCTCGTCAAGGCGGCGCTGGAGCAGGTGAAGTAGCCTGCCCGCGGCGACCGTGACGCTTCCAAGCCGTGGATGGCCGCGACGAGCGCGGCCACGACGGAGGGGAGATCACTCCACCTCGTCGGCCAGTTTCTGCAGCCAGTAGGCCGGATCGCCCCACAGGCGCTCGATCACCATGCAGCGGCGGAAGTAGTGGCCGACCGCGTATTCCTCGGTCATGCCGATGCCGCCATGCATCTGCACCGCGCTCTGCGACACGTAACGGGCCGACTGGCCGACGCCCACCTTCGCCATCGCCAGGTTGCGCGCGCGTTCCTCGGCATCCGGGTTCTCCAGGCTCATGGTCGCCAGCATCGCCATCGAGCGGCCCTGCTCCTGCGTCATGAACATGTCCGCCAGCCGGTGCTGCACGACCTGGTAGGAGCCGATCGGCTGACCGAACTGGACGCGGGTCTTGCTGTATTCCAGCGTCATCTCGTTCATGGCTTCCATCGCGCCCACCGCCTCCGCGGCGGTGGCGGCGATGCCGGCCTCGACGACGCGTTCGATGATCGCGTAGCCGCCGCCGATCGGGCCCAGCACGTCGGCCTCGTCCACCCGCACGTTGGACAGCGACAGGTCGGCCGCGCGGCTGTCGTCGCGCGAGACGTAGCCGCGGCGCGCCATGCCCTCGGCGTTCGCATCGACCACGAACAGCGTCATGCCGTCCCGATCGTAGCGATCCCCCGCGGTGCGCGCCGAGACGATGAACTTGTCCGCCGCCTCGCCATGTGCGACGACCGTCTTCGCCCCGTCGAGCACCCATCCCGACCCGTCCCGACGCGCGCTGGTGATCAGGTCGTTCAGGTCGTAGCGGGCTTGCCGCTCGCCATGCGCGAAGGCCATCTTGAGGCTGCCCTCGGCGATCGCGGGCAGCAGCGTGTTCTTCTGGTCGGCGCTGCCCGCTGCTTGGATCGCGGTGCCGCACAGCACGACGGTGGAGAGGAACGGCTCCACCACGATCGCGCGGCCGAACGCCTGCATCACCAGCATGACTTCCTGCGGACCGCCGCCGAAGCCGCCGTATTCCTCGGGGAATGGCAGCCCCAGCAGCCCGAGTTCGGCGAACTTGCCCCAGATTTCGGGCGAGTAGCCGGCCGGCTGCGCCATGTAGCCCTTGCGCTGGGCGAAGCTGTAGGTGTCGGCGAGGAGACGGCTGACGCTCTCGAGCAGCAGCCGTTGGTCGTCGGAGGGTTCGAAGTCCATTACAGCCCCAGCACCGCTTTCGTCAGGATGTTCTTCTGGATCTCGTTCGTGCCGCCGTAGATCGAGGCGGCGCGCAGCATCAGGTAGCTCGCGGCCGAGGCGCTGCCCGCCTCGAGCATGTCGTCGGGCTCGTTCATCGCCGCGAGTTCCTCGGCCCAGATCGGCGTCGCCATCGGGCCGGCCACGTCCACCGCGAGTTCGGTGGTCGCCTGCAGCAGTTCGGTGCCCTTCACCTTCAGCACGGAGGAGAGTGGATCCGGCCGGCCGGCGCCCTTCGCCTTGTCGTAGGCGGACACGACGCGGTACTGCGTCATCTCCAGCGCCTTGATGTCGACCTGGAGCTGGGCGACGCGCTGGCGGAAGGTCTGGTCGTCGATCAGCGGACGGCCGTTGCTGTTGACCTTGCGGGCCATCTCGACCGCGGCATTCACGCGCTCCCGCGACTTGCCGAGCCGCGCGATGCCGGTGCGCTCGTTGCCGAGGAGGTATTTGGCGACGTCCCAGCCCTTGTTCTCGACATGCACCAGGTTTTCCACCGGCACGCGCACGTCGTCGTAGAACACCTCGTTCAGATGGTGCGAGCCGTCGATCGAGATGATCGGGCGCACGGTGATGCCCGGCGTCTTGAAGTCGACCAGGAGGAAGGAGATGCCTTCCTGCCGCTTGCGCGCGTTCGGGTCGGTGCGCACCAGCACGAAGCACCAGTCGGCGTATTGCGCGGTGGAGGTCCAGATCTTCTGGCCATTGATCACGTAATGATCGCCGTCGCGCTTCGCGGAGGTCTTGAGCGAGGCGAGGTCGGAGCCGGCGCCGGGCTCCGAGAAGCCCTGGCACCACCAGTCGTCCAGGTTGGCGGCGCGCGGCAGGAAGCGCTTCTTCTGCGCCTCGGTGCCGAACTGGATCAGCACCGGCCCCAGCATGGTGACGTTGAAGGAGAGGATCTCCGGCGCGGGCGCCATGAGGTTCTCCTCGAGGAAGATCATCTTCTGGATCGCGGTCCAGCCCGGGCCGCCCCATTCCTTGGGCCAGGAATACGCCGCCCAGCCCTTCTGGTTGAGGATGCGTTGCCAGCGCACCGTGTCTTCCTTGCGCGGCGGGTGCCCGAGTTTCATCCGGTCGCGGATATCCGCGGGCAGGTTTTCGCGGATGAAGGTGCGCACCTCCTCGCGGAAGGCGATCTCTTCCGGGGTCAGCCGAAGATCCATTGGTCGGGTCCTCCCTACTGGGTGGTATGTTTAGCCATGCCGCGCGGCGGCGCGCAATCCGAGGCGGAGCGCGCGGTGCCCCGCGTCAGCGGGTCGCGACATGCAGCAGCGCGGCTTCGATCCGCAGCATAAGCCGTCCGTCGCGCTGCAGCCGCGTGTCCTCGCGGACCGGGCCGAGCGCGATGACCGGATCGGCTGCGGGGTCCAGCAGCCGGGCGCTGGTGCGGATGCGCGTGATCGACTCCGGCAGCGCGACGGCGATGCGGGCGCGAGTGGCCGCGATCGCGGCGCGCGCCGGGTCGTCCGCGCCGGACTCCGCTTCGGCGCGCGGCGGCGGCTCGAGCGCGAGGCGGCCGAGTTCGCGGGCCCATTGCTCGCAGGCCTCCAGCAGGACCGCCATGCGCCGGATCGGGTCCGGCTGCACGCCCCGCCCGAACCAGGTGGTTTGCGCCACGGCGTGCAGCTCGCGCACGCGTTGTTCGCTGGTCAGGACGAGGGCGGACAGATGCGGATCCTGCTTGCCCTCCAGCAGGGCGGCCGCGGCGGCGTCGACCGAGGCGCCGAGCGCGGTGAGTGCGTCGGCGGCAGCCTGCCGCGTGACGGCGGCCTCGGGCCGCGCGAGCACGAGGCAGGCGACCGCCGCGCCGCAGGCGGCGCCCACCAGCGCCTCCTCGAGCCGCAGGAGCAGCAGCACCGGGGCGAAGAAGCCCAGCATGCCGAACAGCAGGCCGATGATGATGGTGATCCAGAACACCATCACCGTGTAGGAGGCGACGTTCGCCTGGAAGGCGAGGAACACGGCCCCGACGATCATCACCACGCTGAGCAGCTCATGGTCGCTGACCAGGGCGGCGAGCAGGGTGCCGGCCACCACGCCGGCGGCGGTGCCCAGGATGAACTGCACGCCCTTGGTCACCGACTCGGCGCGCGAGCGGGTGCCCTGGAACATCACGAAGGCGGCGAAGGCGGCCCAGTACCAGCGATTGGGGGAGACGAGCTCGCCGCCGATGCTGGCGAGGCCGCCGGCGATCGCGGTCTGGATCGCCGCGCGCAGGCTGGCCGGGGCTGGTGGCAGCGGCGCCGCGGGCGGCGCGGCGATCGGATGCGGCGGATCCCGCAGCAGGTGGTCGAGCAGCACGAGGCTGCTGCCGAACGGCGTCTCCGGCACTGGGGGCAGCGGAGCGCGGCGCCGGAGCGCGGCCACTGCTCCGGCCAGCGCCTCACGTTCCTCCGCGCGGCCGGGGTCCTGCACGGCGGACCGCGCCATCCGCTCCACGCCGAGGGTGATGGTGAGCAGGTGGATCCAGAGATGGGCCTGGTCGGGCACCTGCGGCGCCAGCGTGGCGACCCGGAGCTGGGCGAGCAGCACGGTGTCGCTGAGGCGATACACGGCGTTCGCCAGCGCCTGCTTGCGGGCCTCGGTCCAGCCCGTCGGCAGCGCGGCGGCGATCGCGTCCAGCACCTGGTCGAGTTCGGCATCGATCGCGCGCCGCAGCCGCGCGAGTTCCTGCGCCGGCCGCTCCGGCAGCAGCACGCCGCGGACCAGCACGACCGAAGCGCCGGCGACCACGAGCACCAGGAAGCGGAGTGGGAGGGTCTCCGCGGGCTGGTGGGCGACCATCGCGAACAGGCAGGCGATGAGCCCCACCATGCCGAGCGCGCCCCAGCGCGGCGCCCGCGCATTGCCCCAGGCGGCGACGAACATGAAGGCCGGCACCAGCGCCGCGTCGAGCAGCGGCACGACGGCGGCCAGGGTGGTGACCGTGGTGCTGGCGAAGGCGGCGAGCGGGGCGAGCAGGAAGGTGACGAGCCGGCCGCGCGGTGTCGCATCGCGCACCGTCACGCCGATGAAGAGGGCGATGGCGAAGGCGAGGATCCGGTCCGGGATGGGCAGCGGCAGAACCTGGCCCAGCAGCAGGACGACGGCGAAGGCGAGCACGCCGGCGAGCGTCGCGCGCAAGGCGGCGAGCAGACGCAGGCCGCCCGGATCGGGTGGGAAGAACAGGGCCTGCACGCGGCGCACGGCCTGCATCATCCGCGACCGCCATCGCGGACGTCGTTCATACGGCACGTCACGGCAGGTAACCGGCCGGCGCGCCGCCGGTCAGACGGCCTCGGCGGCGAAGCGTCGGGGGCCGGCGCAGCAAGCGCAGCCGCCCGGATGCGCGCGGGGCGCCGCCGCGACCGGGCTGTCCTCGGGGCCGGCGCCGGCGATCGCGGTGACGCTCAGCATGCGGGGTGAGGACGTGCCGCACTCCGGGCAGGGCTGCGGGGCCGCGAACTCGGCCATCGGGCGCGACTCGGTGAACGGGCCGCAGGTCGCACATTCATAGTCGTAGGTCGGCATCGTTGCCTCACCGGTCAGGTCGTGTTTGCACCGACAGTGCCATTCGGCCGCGCATCGGTCCAGCGAAGCCGACGCGGTACATCTTTGTCGTGAGCGGCGTACCGGCAAGGGCGCGGGTTGCCCCGCGGCGGAGGCTGCGCGACAGTCGGCGCGAGCCGTCGTTGCGAGGGAGCTTGTCGTGGGAGCGGTCCTCGCCGTCGCCTTGCCCGTGTTCGGGCTGATCCTCACCGGCGCGCTTGCCGGCCGGGCTCGGTTCCTGGGGGAGGACGCGACGCGCGTCCTCAACCTGTTCGTCGTGTACCTGGCGCTGCCGGCGGTGCTGGTGCAGGCGATGGCGCATATCCGCCCGGCCGACCTCGCCAATCCCGGCCTGCTGCTGGCCTTCGGGTCGGGCATCCTGCTGCCCTTCCTGCTCGCCCTGATCGTCGCCCGGCGGCGCGGCACTCCGCTCGCGGACGCGACGCTGCAGGCCCTGAGCGGGACTTATGCGAATGTCGGCTACATGGGCATCCCGCTCTGCCTCACCGCCTTCGGGGAGGCGAGCGTGGTGCCCGGCGTGATCACCATGGTGATCACCGCCTGCCCACAATTCGCGCTCGCGGTGACGCTGATTGAGCTCGATCGCCAGCAGCAGCCGCATCTCGGCCGCATGATCGGCCGCGTCGGCGGGGCACTCGCCCGCAACCCGCTGCTGATCGCGCCGGTGGTCGGGATCGGCATCGCCGCCTCCGGCCACGCCCTGCCGATCGCGCTCGACCGCTTCCTCGGGCTGCTGGCCGGCGCCGCCACGCCCTGCGCCCTGGTCGCCACCGGGCTGATGATCGCCGAGAGCGGGGAGCGGTTCCGTCCGGGCCGGGTGGCCTGGCTCACCGGGCTCAAGCTGCTGGTGCAGCCGGCGATCACCTGGGCGATCGCGTTTCACGTGGTCCGCCTCCCGCCGGGCTGGGCCGAGACGGCCGTGGTCATGAGTGCGCTGCCGACCGGCACCGGCGCCTTCATCCTGGCCAAGCTCTACGGACGCGAGGCGGCGACCACCTCCGGCACGGTGCTGGTCTCCACCATCCTCTCCTTCTTCACGCTCTCCGCGCTGCTCGCCTGGACCGGCGCGCGGGGCTGACGGGCGGCGCATCCTGGGCCATGCTGCAAGCGGCCGGCAGAGACCGGTGCAGCCAGGAGGGAACGAGATGAAAGTCGGGTTCGTCGGCGTCGGCAACATGGGTGGGCCGATGTGCCGCAACATCATCCGCAACACGAACCACGACGTGGTGGTGTTCGACCTGGACCCGGCTGCGGTCGAGGCCTGCACCGGCCTCGGCGCGCGAGCGGCCGGCTCGCTGCCGGAACTCGCGGCGGAATGCGACGTGGTGATCACCTCGTTGCCGATCCCCCGCGTGGTCGAGGCGGTGACGATGGGGCCGGACGGAATCGCGGCGCATGCGCGGCCCGGCAGCGTGTTCATCGATCTCTCGACCAATTCCCCGGCCACCGCCAAGCGGGTGGCGGCGGCGATGGCTGCGAAGGGGATCGGCATGCTGGAGGCGCCGGTCTCCGGCGGCACCGTCCGGGCCAAGGACGGTACGATCGTCATCATGGTGGGCGGCGAGGCGGCCCTGTTCGAGCAGCAGCTCCCCCTGCTGCGCTCGTTCAGCGGAGAGGTGATCCACCTGGGCGAGATCGGCATGGGCTCGACCGCCAAGCTGATCAACAACATGCTCGCCTTCTGCAATCTCGCCTCGGCCGCCGAGGCGCTGATGATGGGCAAGCGGGCCGGGATCGACCTGCTCAAGCTGGACGCGGTGATCCGCAACGCGTCGGGCATGTCGACGGGCTACGGCAACATGGCGGGCAAGGCGCTGAAGGGACAGTTCCAGGCGACCTTCGCACTCGACCTCGCGCACAAGGACCTGCGGCTCGCGCTCGAGATGGCGGACGAGCTGGGCGTTCCGGGCGTGATCGCGCCGCAGGTGATGAACCTGATGCGCATGGCGCGCGGGATGGGGATGGGGCAGGACGATTCCAGCTCGATCATCCGCGTCTACGAGGCGGCGCTGAAGGAGGAGGTGCGCGCCTGATCCGGAACCGCGCCCCCGCCGCACGCGCAATGTCGCTGCAACGGTGATGCGCGGCGCCGGGTCTGGACGCCGCGCCCCGGATGCACGAGGAATGTTGCGAGCCGTACCGCTCGGATCGGATCGGAACGGCATCGAGGCGCAATAAACAACGCGCGAGGGGCGGACTGCTGGCCTTAATGTGTGGTGGATTGTTGTGTAGCCTCCCACGGGCCAGAAAAAGGCGGTACATATGGCAGCTCGGTCACACATCCTCGTCGTCGAAGACGACCCCTTGGTTTCAGAGGTCGTGGCCGCTGCGCTGGACGATGTGTATGAGACGAGCATGGTCGAGACGGCCGCGGAGGCGATGGCACGCCTCGACCGCGGCGGGATCGATCTGATGCTGCTCGACTGCACGCTGCCCGGCGGCCTCGACGTGCGGCTGCTGCCGCAGGCGGATCAATCCGGCGTGCCGGTGATCCTGATGTCCGGCGATCCCGCCCGCATGGAGCGGCTGGTCGACCAGCCGCGGCCCTTCGTCACCAAGCCCTTCACCCTGACGTCGCTGCTCGAGACCGTCGAGCGCGTGATGCGCGAAGGCAACCCGGTCCAGTCCTGACGCGGGCTGCGGTCCGGTCATGGGCGGGATCGCCGCGCCCATGACCGAACCGCAGCACTTTACTGGCCTGCCTTCTCGGTCGCGTGATCGCGATATCGACTGGGCCAAATGACTGCGGGCTGAACGCCCAATGCACCCGCGATGATCTGCTCGAGCGCCGGCCAGGAGCGTTTGAGCGCCTTTCCGGCAGCGGTCGGATGGTAGCCATTCGCAACCGATAAGCCGGCGAGGGTGTGGCCGCGCTTCTTCAATGCGGCAAGAACGTCGGCTGGATGCCAATCTTCGGTCTCGCTCTCCGGAACTTTTGTTGGCGGGACGAAATTCTCCATCAAGACTGACTCCGGCGATTCGGGTAAGGTGGAAGGCGCAGACATCTTCCTCATAATCCGCAGGAAACATGTGGAGAATAGGCGAAAAGTGTTGAAGGGAGAGGTTCTGAGCTTGACGAATGTCACGGATGAGAGAGATGTCGGGTCAGAGCGCTAAAATACTCCCTTCGGGAGGTGAGAAGGCGGAATTTGTTGCGCGGCTCCACGCGATTCTGCGCCATTGGCCCAGTGCTGACCGGCTTGCGCGGGCGATGGGCGTTTCACCCTCCGCTTTTCGAAAGTGGCTGAAGGGTGAGGCGGAGCCCAGCCGGGAGCGTCTGGTCGCCTTGGCCAACACCGCCGGTGTCGGCGTCGGCTGGCTGGCGACCGGGGAGGGCGAGCCACCCGACCTGCGGCCGGAGGGCGGTGCCGGCGTGCGCGAGCACGAGATGCCGGGCCTGGAAGAGTTCGTGCTGTTGCCGTCGCGGGACAGCGTGGCGGCCGCCGGTGCCTCCCCCGAGGTGCCCGTCGACCGGCGCGGCGCCCACTACATGGCGTTCCGCAACGACTGGGTGCGCGAGGAGATCGGGATCGACCCCGCCGCGATCGGGCTCGAGCGGGCGGTGGGTGATTCGATGGCGCCCACGATCAATGACGGCGACCTGCTGCTGCTCGATACCGGCCAGCGCGCCTTCGCGCTGTTCGGGATCTACGTGCTGGAGATCGACGGCGAGCGGCTGGTCAAGCGTGTGCAGCGCAAGCTCGACGGCTCGCTGGTGCTGATCAGCGACAATACCGATTACGAGCGTGACGTCGTGCCGGCGGGGCGGGTCGAGCATCTGCGTGCCATCGGCCGCGTGGTCTGGATCGGCAAGAAGCTGTAGCGATCGCGCCGGGCGGCACCGCGCCGCGCCGGGTGGGAATGCCGCCGGTCAGGCGGCGACGTCCATCTCCGCAGGGGGCAGCAGCGGCTTGCGGGCCGGCGTGGCCGTCGGCTGTTCCACGCGCACGCCGCAGAGATCGCGGTACAGGGCCTCGTATTCCGCCGCGGCGCCTGCCCAGCCGAAGCTGCGCGCCATCGCCGTGCGCCGCATGGCCGCCAGCTGGTCGGTGTCCTCATAGGCGTCGAAGGCGCGCCAGCAGGCGGACATCAGCCCGTCATGCGAGAGGTCGGAGAACAGGAACCCGGTCGAACCGTCGTCGATCGTGTCGGCGAGCCCTCCGGTGGCGTGCGCGATCGGCAGCGCCCCGTAGCGCTGGGCCTGCATCTGGGTCAGCCCGCACGGCTCGAAGCGGGACGGCATGAGGGTGAAGTCGCTGCCGGCGACGATGCGGCGCGCCATGGGCTCGTTGAAGCCGATCAGCACGCCGATATCGTCGCGGTGGCGGCGCGAGGTGCGGCTCAGCATGTGCTCGATCTCGGGATCGCCGAGTCCGAGGATGGCGATCTGCCCGCCCTGCTCGACGATGCTGTTGGCGGCCTCGGCCACCAGGTCGAGCCCCTTCTGGTGGACCAGGCGGGAGACGATGCCGAACAGCGGCCCGTCGGAGGGCCGCAGGCACAGGCTGTCGCGGACCACCTGCGCGTTGGCCTGCTTGCCCTGCAGGTCCTCCGGGTCGAAATGGTGCGGCAGATGCGGGTCGCTGACCGGATCCCAGCTCTCGTCGATGCCGTTGACGATGCCCGACAGGCTGCCGCGTTCGGCGATGCCCTGCATCAGCCCGTGCAGCCCGGCGCCGAGCGCCTCGGTGGTGATCTCGCGCGCGTAGGTCGGGCTGACCGCGGTGACGTGGCGGGCGTAGTACAGCCCGGCCTTGAGGAAGGAGATGCGGCCGTGGAACTCCACGCCCTCCATCTGAAAGGCGTGTTCGGGAATGCCGATCCGCGGGCGGAGGGCGGCGTCGCACAGCCCCTGGTAGGCGATGTTGTGGATGGTCATCACCGTCGGCACGTCGACGCCGTCCCAGCGCATGTAGGCGGGGGTCAACCCGCCCGGCCAGTCGTGCACGTGCACGAGATCGGGCTGCCAGCCCAGGTTGCCGCGGCCGCGGGCAATATCGGAGGCGGCGAGCGAGAGGCGGGCGAAGCGGAGGTGGTTGTCCGGCCAGTCCTTGCCCTCGGGCGTGCAATAGGGCGTGCCGCGGCGATCGTAGAGGGAGGGGGCGCCGACCAGGTACAGGATGGTGCCGTCCGGCAGCATGGCCACGCCGATCCGGCAGCCGGGGATGGCGGCGCGCCCGGTGAGCCGGCCGAACCAGGTGATGTCGGGCAGCTTGGCGATCACGTCCGGATAGGCCGGCATCAGCACGCGGACGTCGATGCCACGATGGCGAAGCGCGAGGGGCAGTCCCGCCGACACCTCTCCGAGGCCGCCCGCTTTTGCGAGGCCGGAGAACTCGCTGGTGACGAACAGCACTTTCATGGGTGACATCGGGCCTCGACGGGTGACAGGCAGCACAACCCAAGCTCAAGCCAGGTGTCGTGGCAGAAAGCGCGTTCGGTGGATGCGCCGTGCCCATCGCCAAGGGGCAGTCGATCCGCGGGTCCATCCGCCGGCGGGCCGCGGGCGAACGACTGCCGCGGGCGGCATTCCTTCAGGGCATCCCAACCGCAGCGCGCGTCGAGCTACGATCCCCACACTATCTGGCGAGGGTCGTTCCTGCTGCAATGCACAGTCCCGTTAGAGTATCCTCTGAACTGCGGCCTTTCGTTGGAATGGCGCACACGAAGCGGCGAGGGCCGTTGTACCTCGCCGCTTTCATGCCGATCCGGATCAGCGCCAGACCGGTTTGCCCAGATTGACGCTGTTGCAGCTGGTCAATGCGCCGCCCAGCGCGCCCCCCGCGCCGACGATCGCGGCCCCGGTGAGCGGGGAACCGCCGGCCAGCGCGCCGATCGCGGCGCCGCCGCCGGCGCCGATCAGGCCGCCGGAGACGGCGCGGTCACCGCGGTTGTAGCCACACCCGCCAAGCCCGGTGACCAGGGCAAGGGCGAGGCTCAGGGCCATCACACGTCGCATTTCGGGTCTCCGTCAGTGCGAGGTCAGCACGCCGCCGAGCGCGCCGGCGCCGGCGCCGATCGCCGCGCCCGTGGCGGGCCGGCCGCCAGTCAGGGCCGAGACGCCCGCCCCGGCGCCCGCGCCGATCAGACCGCCGCTGACGCCGCGGGTCATCGGATCGCTGCCACACCCGGCGAGTGCCAGGACCATTGTGGCGAGGGCGGCCAAACCGAGCTTCCTGATCATTGCATCTGTCTCCGTTGTGGATGGGGCACAAACGTTGCGCTCGATGACGGAAGTGGGGTGGCGGGAATGCGGCGAAGCAGGGGCAGCCGTTCACCGGATTGCGACGTCTCCCTCTTGTGATCGGCCGAACGAGAGGTTAAGCGCTCCGCCTTCACGCGGCCTCGCAGGCAAAGGTTCTGCCCCATGTTTTCTCGGGTGCTCGGCTTCATGTCCGCCGACATGGCGATCGACCTCGGCACCGCCAACACGCTGGTCTATGTCAAGGGCCGCGGGATCGTGCTGGCGGAGCCCAGCGTCGTCGCCATCGCCGACGTGCGCGGCAAGAAGCAGGTCGTCGCCGTGGGGGAGGAAGCCAAGCAGATGCTGGGCCGCACCCCCGGCTACATCACCGCGAGCCGGCCGCTGCGTGATGGCGTGATCGCCGATTTCGAGGTGGCGGAGGAAATGATCAAGCATTTCATCCGCAAGGTGCACAACCGGCGCGGGTTCGCCTCGCCCCTGATCATCGTCTGCGTACCCTCCGGCTCCACCGCGGTCGAGCGCCGGGCGATCCAGGAGAGCGCGGAGAGTGCGGGCGCGCGAAAAGTGCAGTTGATCGAGGAGCCGATGGCGGCGGCGATCGGCGCCGGCCTGCCGGTGACCGAACCCTCCGGCTCCATGGTGGTGGATATCGGCGGCGGCACCACCGAGGTGGCGGTGATCTCCCTGGGCGGTATCGTCTATTCGCGCAGCGTGCGAGTGGGCGGCGACAAGATGGACGAGGCGATCATCTCCTACATCCGCCGCAACCATAACCTGCTGATCGGCGAGAGTTCGGCCGAACGCATCAAGATGGATATTGGCGCCGCCAGCGCGCCGGAGGACGACGAGGAGGGTCCCTACCGGGAGGTGCGGGGCCGCGACCTGATGAATGGCGTGCCGCGGGAGGTGCTGGTCAGCCAGCGCCAGATCGCCGAGAGCCTGGCCGAACCGGTCACCGCGATCGTCGAGGCCGTGAAGGTGGCGCTGGAGAACACGCCGCCGGAACTCGCCGCCGACATCGTCGACAAAGGGATCGTGCTCACCGGCGGTGGGGCGCTTCTCTACCGGCTGGATCAGGTGTTGCGCGATGCGACGGGTCTCGGCGTGTTGGTGGCCGAGAACCCGCTCCAGTGTGTCGCGCTGGGCACGGGACGTGCGCTCGAAGAGCGGAAGCGGCTCAGCAACGTGTTGACGAGCATGTATTGAGCGCCTCGATGGCGTAGAGTGCGGGGCATCAGCCGGGGCCGGCGCGATGTCGCCGGGTGTCGATGATCCGTCTTTCCATTCCTGCACGGCAGGCACTGGCAAAGCTCACGCTTCCGGTGCTGATCGTCGCGTCCTTCGGGCTCCTGCTCCTCGGCAAGGCCGACGCGCTGCTTGCGGAACGCGCGCGCATGGCGCTGGCCGATGCGCTGGCGCCGATCTACGCCGTGCTGGCCGAACCGCTGGGCAGCGTGCGGGCGGGGGTGCAGGACCTGGGCGAGCTGTGGTCGCTGCGGTCGGAGAATGCGCGGCTGCGCGAGGAGAATGAGCGGCTGCGGCGATGGCAGTCCGTCGCGCTGGCGCTGGACGCCGAGAACCAGCGGCTGAAGGCGAGCCTGCGCTGGATTCCGGACCCGCCGGCGTCCTTCGTGACGGCGCGCGTGGTGGCGGATGCGGGCGGCGTCTATGCGCGGGCCGTGCTGCTGGCGGTCGGCCCGAACCATAGCGTGCGCAAGGGCCAGATCGCGCTGGACGAGCGGGGCCTGGTCGGGCGGGTCACCGAGGTGGGTGCGCGGACCGCGCGGGTGCTGCTGATCACGGACCTGAACAGCCGCATTCCGGTCATCCTGGAGAATTCACGCGCGCATGCGATCCTGATCGGGACCAACGGCCCACGGCCGCGGCTGCTCTACTGGCCGGAGGGCTCGCCGCCGCAGGAAGGTGAGCGGGTGGTGACGAGCGCGGAGGCGAACGCGTTCCCGGCAAACCTGCCGGTGGGCGTGGTGCACTATTCGAGCACGAACGCGCCCGAGGTGGAGCCGACGGCGCTGCTGAGCAAGCTCGAGGTGGTGCGGATCTTCGACTACGGCCTGGGTGGCGTGATTCCGCCCGAGACGCAGAAGAAGCCGACCCCGGGGCGGCACTGATGCGTGGCGTTCGGACGACGCGGGCGAGGATTGTTCCATGGTCGGCGCAGGCCGGCCATGACACGGGGGGCGACGCCGTACCCGCGCGCGGTGAGCCCGTCGCCGCCGTCATCGCCGCCCGGGCCAACCCCACCCCCGCCCGCCACGGCACGCCACCCGTCGCCGGGCACGTGACCCATGTCCGGTAGCGACCGGCGCCCCGGCATCCGGCCGCGGCCCACGCTCGGGCGGCGGCTCGACATCGCCGCGCGGCGGGCGTTTCCCGTCACCTGCACCATTCTCCTGATGCTGCTGGTCGAACTGCCGTTCGGGTTCGCGGCGCAAACCGCGCTGCTGCCCGCGCTCACCTTCGGCTGCGTGTGGTTCTGGTCGGTCTACCGCCCGACCGCCATGCCGCCGCCCCTCGTTTTCCTGATCGGGCTGCTGCTCGACCTGATGGGCTACCTGCCGCTCGGCGTCAGCGTGCTGACCCTGCTGTGCATGCATGGGGCGGCAGTCCGCTGGCGGCGGTTCCTGGTGCAGCAAGGCTTCGCCATGACCTGGCTCGCCTTCGTGCCGGTCGCCGTGGCTGGGTCCGCCCTGAGCTGGGGACTGACCGCGCTGCTCGGGTTCCGACTGATCCCGGCCGGCCCGGCGGCGTTCGAGGCGACCCTCGCCGCCGCGCTCTATCCGGCGCTCGCCATCCCCCTCGCGCGCGCCCATCGCAGCATCGCCGATCCGGAGCGCGCCTGATGCGCCGCGACACCCGCCGCACCGGCGTCTTCACCCGCCGCGCCCTGCTGATGATGGGCGGCCAGGCCGCCGTGCTGGGCGCGCTGGGCGCGCGGCTCTATCAGCTGCAGGTGGTCGATGGCGGACGTTACGCCACGCTGGCCGAGGAAAACCGCATCAGCGCACGCATGATCGCACCGCCGCGCGGGCGCATCCTCGACCGCTACGGCACCGTGGTCGCCGGCAGCCGCATGAACTGGCGCGCGCTGCTGATCGCCGAACAGGCGACCGACGTGCAGGCGACGCTCGACGGGTTCTCCCGCATCGTGCCGCTGTCGGAGCATGAGCGGGCGCGCATCGATCGCGACCTGCACCGGCACCGCCGCTTCATCCCGGTGATGGTGCGGGAGTTCCTGACCTGGGACGACATGGCGGCGATCGAGGTGAACGCGCCGGACCTGCCGGGCATCATGGTCGATGTCGGCAGCACGCGGATGTACCCGTTCGGCGACAAGCTCGCGCATGTGGTGGGCTACGTGGCCCCGCCCAGCGAGGCGGACGTGGCGGACGACCCCGTCCTGTCGCTGCCGGGCATCCGGGTGGGCCGCGCCGGGGTGGAGAAATACCACGATGTCGCGCTGCGCGGCCGCGCGGGCGCGGTGCAGCTCGAGGTCAACGCGGTCGGGCGGGTGATCCGCGAACTCGACCGGCAGGAGGGGGTGCAGGGCGAGGATGTCGGGCTGACCATCGATGCCGGCCTGCAGGAATCGGTGGTCGACCGCCTGGGCAACGAGAGCGCCAGCGCCGTCGTGCTGGACTGCCGCAACGGGGAGGTGATGGCGATGGCCACCAATCCCTCCTTCGACCCCAGCCTGTTCAACTCGGGGGTGAGCCAGCAGCAATGGGTGGAGTGGACGCGCGACCGGCGGACGCCGCTGATCAACAAGGCGACCGTCGGCCTGTATGCGCCGGGCTCCACCTTCAAGATGGCGGTGGCGCTGGCGGGCCTGGAGGCCAAGGCGATCACGCCCGGCGATCACATCAACTGCCCGGGCTATCTCGACATCGGCGATACGCGCTTCCACTGCTGGCGGAAGGGCGGGCACGGGACGCTCGACCTGAAGGGCGGCCTGAAGAACAGTTGCGACGTCTATTTCTATGAGGTCGCGCGCCGCACCGGCATCGACAAGATCGCGGCGATGTCGCGCCGGCTGGGCCTTGGCGTGGAGCTCGAGATCGACCTGCCGGGACAGCGGGCGGGCCTGGTCCCCACCCGTGAGTGGCGGATGAGCAAGGGCCATCCCTGGAACATCGGTGACACGATCGTGAGCGGCATCGGCCAGGGCTACATCCAGGTGACGCCGCTGCAGCTCGCGACCTATGCGGCGCGGCTGGCGAGCGGGCGGGCAATCCAGCCGCATCTGACACGCAAGCTGGGCGGCGTGCCGCAGCCCGGCACGCAGCCGGAGGACTGGCCGCCGCTGGCCGTCGCCGAACGCTCCCTGCACGTGGTGCGGGAAGGGATGTGGGCGGTGGTGAACGAGCCGGGCGGCACGGCGCCGCTCGCCAAGCTGCCGGATCCGCGCTGGCAACTGGCCGGCAAGACCGGCTCCGCCCAGGTGCGCCGGGTGTCCCGCGAACTGCGCGAAAGCGGCAAGTTCGACAGCGAGAAGCTGCCCTGGGAATACCGCCCGCATGCGCTGTTCGTCGCCTATGCCCCGTATGATGCGCCGCGCTACGCGCTCGCGGTCGTCGTGGAACATGGCAATGCCGGCGCGGCTGCCGCGGCGCCGCTCGCGCGCGACATCATGAACGAGGTCATGACGCGCGACCCGGCGAGCCGCACCGAACCGCCCGTCTCACAGGTGGCGGAGGTGAAGAAATGATGCAGCGGCGGCTGTGGCGGGAAGCCTCGTTCGACCTCACCGGCAAGATCCTGCAGATCAACTGGCTCTACGTGCTGCTGCTCTGCGGCCTGGCCGGGGTGGGCTACACCGCGCTCTACAGCGCGGCGGGTGGGCCGGAGCCGTATGCAACGCGTCACGTCCTGCGCTTCGCGGCCGCCGTCGTGATGATGGCCGGGATCGCGCTGGTGGACATCCGCCTGATCGCGCGGCTCGCCTGGCCGCTGTATGGCGTCGGCGTCGCGCTGCTCGTGCTCGTCCTGAAGATGGGGCACGTGGGCAAGGGCGCGCAGCGCTGGATCGAACTGGGTGGGCTGCAGGTGCAGCCCTCGGAGTTCATGAAGGTCGCGCTGGTGCTGGCGCTGGCCTCCTGGTTCCACCGCGCGAGCTGGGAGCGGATCGGCAACCCGCTGTTCCTGATCCCGCCGATAATCGCGGTGCTGGTGCCGGTCGGGCTGATTCTGAAGGAGCCGAACCTGGGCACCGCGGTGATCACCGCGATCGTCGGTGGCTGCGTGTTCTTCGCCGCCGGCGTACGCTGGTGGAAGTTCGTGCTGGTCGCGGCGCCGATCCCGTTCGCGGCGCGCATCGCCTACGACCATCTGCACGACTACCAACGCGCCCGCATCGACACCTTCCTGCACCCCGAGAGCGATCCGCTGGGCGCCGGCTACAACATCATCCAGTCGAAGATCGCCCTGGGATCCGGCGGCATGTGGGGGAAGGGCTTCCTGCAAGGGACGCAGGGGCAGCTCGACTTCCTGCCGGAGAAGCAGACCGACTTCATCTTCACCATCCTGGGCGAGGAGTTCGGCTGGGTCGGGTCCGTCGCGGTGCTGGCGCTGATCACGCTGATCGTGCTGGGCGGCATGCTGATCGCGCTGCGCTGCCGGCACCAGTTCGGGCGGCTGGTTGCGGTCGGGCTGTCCTGCAACTTCTTCATGTACGTGTTCGTCAACATCGCCATGGTGATGGGGGCGATCCCGGTCGGTGGCGTGCCGCTGCCGCTGGTGTCGCATGGCGGGTCGGCGATGATCATGGTGATGGTCGGCTTCGGCGTGCTGATGTCCGTGCACGTGCATCGCGACGTGGAGTTCGCCGGCGCCGGCGACACGTGAGCGCGGCCGTGGCAGGCGGCCCCGGCGGGTGAGCAAGGCGATCGTATGTCTGCCGGACAGGGTGCCGGCGTCCCTCCTGCGCGCCTATCGCGCGACCATCTATGAGGCGGCCGGGATCGCCGTGCGCATCGGTCGCCGCTCTCCGAGCCTCGATCGGCTGCTCGTGGCGGAGCGGGCGCGGAGCGCGGTGCTGCTCACGGCCTGGAATCCGTACTCCCACCGCATGCCGGAGGGCTGGAACCGTCGCATGCAGCATGCGCTGGCCGCGCGGCTCCGGCGCTGGGTGGTGCGGCCGGCCTGCGGCCGCGGGCGAGGCTGGGCGGAAGCACATGTGCTGGCCTTCGCCCCGGAAGCGCCGGCATGCCGGATCGCCTGGCGGTTCCGGCAGCGTGCCGTCGTGGTTGTGCGGCGCGGGCAAGCGGCGCGGCTGCGGTTCAACCCTGGCTGATTGCGGTGCGCGGCCGCGACGCCCTCACGGGCCGAAGCGGAAGGCGCCCAGGAAGATATCGGCACGGCCCCGCTGGTTCGGCATGTCGAGCGGGGTCGGGAACACCTCCATGACGTCGAGTGGCTGATAGCGGCTGCGATTGGCGAAGGTGATCTCGAGCGTGTCCGGCACCGGCACGTTGCCGATGTTGTAGACGTCGCCACAGTTGTTCGCGTGCACGTGGCAGACGAAGAAGCGCTCGCCGAAGGCGCGGAACACGCGCGCGGCGGTCTCCGCAAACGCGGGCTCCGCGAGCCGGTGCAGGTTGTGGAATTCGCACAGGACCTGCGGGCAGACGTCGAGCAGCGTCGGGTCGAGCGCGGCCAGACAAGGCCACTCGTCCCCCTCGATGTCGATCTTCAGGATCGCCTGGTCGCCCTCGGAGCGGCATTGGCGCAGCAGGGTCGCGATCGAGACGCCATTGCCGTCATCGGTCGGCGTGATGCGCCGCTTGTGGAACTCGAAGGCAGGATGCGGTTCCGGGGGGCCGTCCACCGTATGGTCGAACTGGCGGACGCGGATTTGTCGCGTCGCCATGCCGAGATCCCACGACACGTCGTCGTTGATGCCCAACGAGAGAGCGGTGCGGATGCCGGCGAAGTCGTCAACCATCACGTAGCCGCCGTCGTTCGGCCGCCCCACGCGGATCTTGGTCGCATTGGCGAGGCGGAACGGGTGCAGCAGCGACAGCACGCGCCGCACTTGCTCGCCCGTTTCGGGGGTCCAGAGATGCGACGGCAGCAGCCAATGGGTCTCGCGCTGCAGACGCAGGAGCTCGTCGAGCCGTGCCGAGAGTGCCGCCTGGTGCCGCTCGATCAGCGCCTCCAGCGGCGCACCGTTGCTGGCTGGAGCGGCCTGCATGGGACGGGCGCGCAGCGCGACCAGGTGCTGCAGCAGGCCATCCAGCAGATCGGGCAGTGACTCGGTCTGCTCCCGGAGCGCGTCCAGCGTCGCCTGCCGATGCTGTTCGAGGGCGGCGTGTACGTCGTCGAGAATACCTTCCTGCGCCGCCTGGATGGCGGTGAGGGTCGATTCGTGCTGGGCTTCCCCGGACCGCCGCAACTCGTTGAAGGCGGCGAAGATGTCGCGCGGCAGCATGCGCCAGCGCTGAACCATCCGCTTCACGGAACCGGACATGTCAGGCGTCCGAGTGGAGCGAGGCGGGTGTCGCAGGCGATGGGTCCGGGGCGGAGGTCGCGAGGATACGTTCGGTGCGCGCGAGATGACGGCGGATGACGCGTTTCACGGTCTGAACCTGAATGTTCCTCATGCAAACGTGATCATGGCTGCAGTCTTCGAGTCGGAGAATGTGGCAGGGGGAGCAGGACACGCTCGACTTCACGATGGTGACGTGATCCCCGATCGGCGCCCACACCGCGGTGGGGTCGATCCCCGAGAAGATGGCGACCGTGGGGACGCCGAATTGCGCGGCGTAGTGGGTGAGTCCGGTGTCGTTGCCGACGAACAGGTCGACGCTGCCGACCGTGGCGATCGCTTCGGGCAGGCTCGTCTTTCCGACCAGGTTGAACAGGCGCGTGGACGGGATCGCGGCGGTCAGCGTCTCGGCGTCGGCACGCTGCGGTTCGGAGCCCACCAGCACCACGCTGACGCCGACCGTCTCGCAGAGCCAGCGGACCACCTCGGCGAAATAGGCCAGCGGCCAGTCCTTGGCCCGGCGGCCCGAACCGGTGCAGATCGCGGCGATCGGGCGAGGGATGTCCTCCAGCAGCGCGGTCGGCGCGGCGGGTAATAGCCGTTCGCGCAGGAACGCGCCGCGTGCGTGCCGCTCTCCCAGCACCGACACGGCGCGCTGTGCGACCGCCAGCATCAGCAGCGACTGGTGTTGCAGGACATCGTCGCCGTTCACGGAACTGGCGGGCACCGGCAAGGCCACGGTGAGCGGCATACGATTGCGGTCACTCTCGTAACCGAAGCGATGGCGCGCAGTCACATGGTCGAGCACCACGCGCGTATCCGGATCGACGCGCAGATCGATTGCGACATCAAACGGTGTCACCCGGAGCGACCCGAGCTGGCTGCCGTCGAATGTCGGGAGCGGGTCCTCGGCGCGCGAGGAGAAGAACTGCACGCCGCAGACGTCGTCGAAGATGCCGAGGCGTCTGGCGACGGCCACGTTCCAGGGCGCGCATGCCAGCGTAATCCGGCTGTCGGGAAACCCGCGGCGAAGCGTGAGAAAAGCATCGATGGCGAGACAGAAATCCCCGACATGGTCGAGCTTGCAGACCAGGATGGAGGCAGGGGCGGTCGGTGCGCAGTAGGACTGGAAAATCGGCTCGAAGTCCGACCACACATCCTTGGTCACGGCTGAGTGGCGGCGAAAGTCCAGGCGGGAATGATCACGCACGCTGAGACGTCTTCGATCGGTGTCGAACCGGGACTACCACGCCGCTCGCCGGCTTTGCACGCTCCATCTATCGCTCCATTTGCAGACATATCGGTCGCACCTGGCCGGGCTGACCGCCGCGACGACCGTTCCAGTATCGTGTCTGAGCAAGATCGAGGCCGTCAGGCCCGCGTCGTCGCTCTTGTCACGACCGCCGTCTCGGCCCGGGGCGGGAACAGGCCAAGCCCCCGCAAAGTTCCCTCGCTCAGCACGCGCCCGAGACGAATACCCGGCCGCTCGACCCATCGATGCACCGCCTCCGAAACCAGCAATCCGGCGGCCAGGGTGACCAGGATATGCACTTCGAGCCATTGCCCCTGCAGAAAGGGCAGGTAGCCTTTTGCCAGCCAGACCTCGAGAAACAGCACCGGCGAGTGAAACAGGTAGAGCGCGTAGCTCACCCGGCCGATCCACGCCATGACGCGCCCGAGCGAGAGCCGCGTGGCAAGGATCACGAAGAAGACGCCGAGGCCCAGACCGTAGCCGGACAGCAGTCGCGGATCGCTGTCATGCAGACCGAGGCCCCACCAATGCCATGCCGCGAACAAGGGCGCCCAGGCGAGCCAATATGCCGTGAACAGCCAGAACAACACGAGCGGAATGGGCTCCAGCCGTTCGCCTTCCCACCAGATCCGGCACAGCGCGCCCCAGAACATGCAGGACAGGTTGAGGCAGAGGAAGAATGTGTCCGCCGTCAGCGCCGGGTTGAGGGCGCCGCCCAGGATCAGGCCTTGCGAGGAGTAGAAGACCAGGAACAGGCCCCCGAGCACGCACGCGAGCACGAACTGATTGCGAATGGCGCCACCCAGAAACAGGAACAGGGTGATCGCGTAGAACAGCACCTCGACTTCCAGGGTCCAGTAACCGTTGTTTGCCCACGGGGCACCGAACCAGCGGGGTACCATCGTGAGATTGAGCAGCAGGTCGTGGATCTCGAACGGCTTGCCGGACATCCAGTGCAAGGTGACGACGCTGGGCACCACCGAGAGCAGGAACGCCGGAAACAGGCGGAAGGTCCGGCTGAACAGAAACCGGATGCCGCCGGAGAGAGGGTCGCCCCGTAGGCTGGACGGGATCAGGAAGCCGCTGATCGCGAAGAACGTCACGACGCCGAGGCGCCCGAAATTCAGGTCGTAGACCACCCGCGACACGATCACCCCGTGCGACGAGATCTCCGCCAACTGCTCGGTCGCATGCGTCAGGAAGACGGTCAGGATGGCGACCGCGCGCAGCCCGTCGATGAAGTCGAGCCGGCCGCCCCTGCCGCGGGTCCCGGACCTTTCCCGTGCCGAAGACGCCATCCTCAGGCAAAGCTCCTCATACGGAGACGATCGGCGCAGCGCCGGTACCGTCCTGGACCCACCCCAAGGGCAGAGTCTCGTCGCGTCGGTCAAGACGGCGCGCCACGCGGCGGCCGGGCATTCGCCCGGCTCTCGCCCCCGCTGACGCCATGCATTCCGCCGGTGGGACCGGCGTCGTGCCGCCGCGTGTAACGTCCCGCTCCGAGGCCGGTCAATCGTCGGCGCCGCGGCTCACGCGCCGGCGGACCGGCCGCATGCGCGGCGCCCCCCCTGCATGCGCGCCGCGCAACATGGTCAACTCCCGCCGATGACCCGTGACCGACTCCGCCTCTCCCCCCTTCACCGGCTCTGGCGCCTGCTGCCTGCCCGCCAGCGGCGTGAGGCCTTCGCCTGGCTGTCCGCCCAGGTGGCGCCGCGGCCCGACGCCGATCCGCCGGTCCAGGCCGGGCTCGCCGTGGGCGGCGAGGTCTCCCGCGCCTCCGGTCTCGGCGAGGGCGCCCGGCTGATGCTCCGCGGCGCCGAGGAACTCGGCCTGCCCACCTGGGCGCTGGATGTCGGCACCCCGGTGCGGCATGGCGGCGCGCAGATCGCCTTCCAGCAGGGGCCGCCCCCGCCGGCCGGCGTGCCGCTGGTCCTGCACGTCAATCCGCCCGTGCTCCCGCTCGCCCTCATCCGGCTCGGCCGCCGCCTCGTGCGGGGCCGCAGGATCGTCGGATACTGGGCGTGGGAGCTGCCGGTAGCCCCGCCCGGCTGGCGGATCGGCACGCGTTTCGTACACGAGATCTGGGTGCCGTCCAGCTTCACCGCCGCGGCCATGGAGCCGCTGATGCCCGGCCGCGTCCGCGTGGTCCGGCCGCCGCTCGCCCTGGCGCCGCCCACGCCCGCCCCGATCGGCCGCGATGGGTTCGGGCTGCCGGCCGAGGCGGTGGTCGTGCTGGTGGTGTTCAACCTCGCCTCCTCCTTCGTCCGCAAGAACCCGCTGGGCGCCATCGAGGCGTTCCGCGCCGCCTTCGGCAACCGCCCCGACCGCATCCTGGTGCTGAAGGTGACCAACGCCGATCATTTCAAGGACGATTTCACCCGGTTGCAGCAGGCGGTGGCGGACGCGCCCAACATCCGCATCGAGAGCCGGCTGATGCCGCCCGACACGCTCGCCGCGCTGATGCGCGCCGCCGACATCGTGCTGACCCTGCATCGCAGCGAGGGACTCGGCCTGGTCCCGGCCGAGGCCATGCTGCTCGGCCGCGCGGTGGTCTCCACCGGCTGGTCGGGCAATCTCGACTTCATGGACGAGACCGCGGCGGCGCTGGTGCCGGCGCGGCTGATCCCGCCGGTGGACCCGCGCGGCGTGCTGGTCGCCAAGGGGGCGGTCTGGGCCGATCCCGACCTCGGCGTCGCCGCCGCCCATCTGCGCCGCCTGGCCGACGATCCGATCGCGCGGGCCGAGATCGCGGCGGCGGGCGAGCGGCTTGCGCGGAGCCGATTCGGATCGGAGACGCTGCTCGCGGCCCTGCGGGGACTGGGCGCGGCGCCGGCCGCCGACCCGCTGGGTTGAGGCGCCAGGCCCGTTTGCGTACGAAACGTAAGTGTCGGCGCGTCAGGAACGACGTCGTCCCTTGCGGGCGCCTCCACCCCGGGGGTACAGGCTGAGGAACGCCGTCCCGCCGGTCGCGGCGCCGACAGTTGCAACGCCGCCCCGCACATCCAGAGAGGCGATGAACACCCCGCACGATCCAACCGCCCAGACGAGCGCCGCCACCATGCTCGTCGCTCGTCACCTGCTGCGGCTCCGGCGCCGCATGGCACCGCCCTCCTCACGGCGCGAGCGCGTGCTGCGCTGGCTCTACCTCCCGGTGATCCAGGCCCTGCAGCGGCGGGAGGTGCGGTCCATCGCCAACGGCCCGCCGGACGCGACAGTCGTGCCGATGCGGATGCTGCGGGCGCGTGCACGGGCGTGGCCCGCCCGCCCGCGGATCCTGGTGCTGAAACTGGACCATCTGGGGGATTTCGTGGTCGGGCTCCCCGCGCTGGCCACCCTGCGCCGCGCGTTCCCGACCGCCGAGATTACGATGGTCTGCGCAACCTGGAATCGGACCTGGGCCACACAGTGCGGCCTGTTCGATCGGGTGGTGCCATTCGACTTCTTCGCGCCGACCAAGGCCGAGTGGCAGGGGGTGCCGCCCACGCATCTGGCGCGCTTCCAGGCGCTCGAGCTCGGCGCGTTCGATCTCGCGATCGACCTGCGCCACGACCCCGACACCCGTCCGTTGCTCGCGTCCGTCTCGGCCGATGTGCGGGTCGGGTTCACGGCGCCCGCCGCGCAGGGCGGCTCCAGTCTCGACATCTCCTTGCCGGACATGGAGCACGTCTCGGTCGCCCGCGGCGAGGGACGGCCGCTGCATGCGGAAACCAGGCTCGCGCTGCTGGTGGCGGCCGTCACCGAGACCTTCGCCCCGGCTCCGCACCCGATGGCCAGGATGCTGCCGGCGGGTCCGTCGCCGCATGCGCCCGAACGCCCCTACCTGATCCTCGCGCCGGGGGCGGGGAGTCCGATCCGGGTCTGGCCGATCGAGCGGCTCGCCGCCGCCGGGCGCACGCTGGCTGCGCGGGAGGGGCTGGACGTCGTGCTGATCGGTGGTCCGGGCCAGGTCGGGGATTGCGCGCAGATCGCCGTCCTGCTCGCGGACCTGCATGTGCATGACCTATCCGGCAAGGTGCCGATCGCGGACCTGCCCGCCGTGATCGCCGGTGCCCGCATGATGATCGGCTACGACACCGGCACCAGCCATCTCGCCGCCGCGCTCGACGTGCCCCTGGTGACGGTGAACGGCGCGATCGGCAATGCGGAGGTGTGGCAGACCAGCGGGTCGCGGGCGATTGCGCTCACCACGCGGATCGCCTGCGCGAGCTGCTATCTCAGCCAACCCTCCGAATGCCCGTTCGAGGTGCGATGCATGCAAGTGATCACGCCCGCGCATGTCGAAGCGGCCGCGGAAGAGGTTCTGGCGGAAACGGCCGAACCCGTTGCGCACGAGATTCGGTGACGTGACCCGCTTCGCACCGACGGTCCGTCGCGCTCTCTGGGGCGGCGCCTTGATCCCGGCGGCTCCGCGGCGTCGCCGGCAGGGGCGAGCGGCCTGGGTGCTGCCGCTGCTCGTCCTGATCCTGGCGAGCCTGACCGGCGCCGCTCGGGCGCAGGCGCCGCTGCGGATCGTTGGCGGTCCCTCCACCGGCGGCTGCATCCAGGGCGCCCTGCATCTGCCACTGGAGGGGGAGGGGTTCCAGACCATCCATCTCGACCGCAGCGCCTTCTGGGGGGCGCCGCAAACCATTGCGCGCATCGAACTGCTGGGGCAGCGCGCCCATGCGGCGGGATTGCCGGACCTGCTGATCGAGGACATCTCCGCCGCGCGGGGCGGGCCGCTGCCGGGCGGCCATCTCAGTCATCAGGTCGGGCTGGATGCCGATGTCGGGCTCGACATGACGCCGCGGCCGCCGCTCGACGCCACCGCGCGCGACACGATCGTGCTGCCCAGCCTGGTGCGGCCGGACGCGCGAGGGATCGAGCCGGCCCGCTGGTCACCGCGCGTGGTGACGCTGCTGCGGCTTGCCGCGGAACTGCCGGACGTGGACCGGATCCTGGTGAACCCCGCGATCAAGCAGCAGCTCTGCCGGGAGGTGACCGGCGACCGGAGCTGGCTGCGGCTGATCCGGCCCTGGTACGGGCACGCGGCGCATATGCACATCCGGTTCCGCTGCCCGGCGGGCCAGGGAGAGTGCGCACAGATGGCGCCACCGCCCGAAGGGGACGGCTGCGACGCCACGCTGCAATGGTGGTTCGACCAGCTCGATCAGCCATCACGGCCGAGCGGGCCGGTGAAGGTGCCGACGCCGCCGGCGGCGTGCCGCGCGATCCTGGCGGGACGGTAGGAGGGGCGGGCTCTCGCCTGCGGTCGTGTGGCGGTGGGGATGGCCGGGACGAGCCCGGCCATGACGGTTTGGAGGGCCAGCGGCTTCACAGGGTGGCGGCTTAGGGACGGCGGCCTCTCCGCGAGCTGTTGCCGACCGTCGGTCCGCGGCTCAGGTCGGCTCCGGCCGCGGCTCAGGCCGGCTCGAGCCGCGGGTGCGGGCCGTCGATCACGCGCCAGCGCTCCAGCACGATTTCGCGGATGGTCCGGCGCATGATCTTGCCCTGCGGATTGCGCGGCAGCTCCGCCAGCGTCAGCAGCGCGCGCGGGTGCTTGTAGCGGGCGAGCGCGGACAGCGCGGCCTGGGCTCGATCGGGCCAGGCCGGATCGTCGGTTTCCGCGACCGCGACGATGATCTCGCCCCAGTATTCGCTGGGCAGCGACACGACCGAGACCGCGCCGGTGCCCGCGGTGCCGGTCAGCGCGCGTTCGATCTCGTCCGGGTAGATCTTGTAGCCGCCCGACTTGATGACGTCGGCGAGCCGGCCCACGAGGTGCAACCGCCCCTCCGCGTCGATCCGGCCGAGATCGCCGGTGTCATGGAACCCATCCTCCGCGAGCGGGTGGAAGCCCGAGGCATCGAGATGGCCGCAAGACATGTGCCGGCCGCGCAGGAACACCTGGCCGATCGCGCCGGCTGCGAGCGGCTGCCCGTCCTCGTCGCGGATCTCCACCTCGACGCCGGTCGCGGGCCAGCCGACGCAGACGCCCTCCCCATGGGCCGGGTCGGCGTAATAGGCGTCGGTCGCGGCCGGCGGCAGCACGGTGATCGGATTGATGATCTCCGACTTGCCGTAGGTGATGCGGACGATCGGGCCGAACATCGCGCGAGCCTTCGCGTAGAGCGAGGGCAGCAGCGGCGCGGTGCCGCAGAAGATCGTGCGCAGGCCCGGGATCGTCCGCTCGCCATAGGCGGCGATGATCTTCGCGAGCGGCGTGGGCGGGGCGAACAAATGGTCGACCGCGCCGGCATCGAGCGCCTGCTGCACGCGCGGCAGGTCGACGCCGTCCAGCAGCAGCACCGCCGCGCCGTGATCGTGGAACGCCTGCGTGATGATGCCGGCGCCATGCACGAACGGCGTCATCAGCAGCACGCAGCTGCCCGGACCGGGCGTCGTCTCGGCACTCGCGCGCTGCAGCAGGTTGCCGATAAAGCGCGCGGCATGGGTGTAGACGATCGCCTTCGGCTTCCCGGTGGTGCCGGAGGTGAAGATGATGCGACCCCACGCCTCGGCCGGAACCGGCGGCAGGGTCGCCGGGTCGGCATGTGCATCGGGCAGGTCCTCGATCGCGATCGGCGTGATGCCGAGCGCGGTGAAGTCGGCGACCTGGGATCGGGTGGTGACGACGCGACGGGCGCCGGCGACGCCCAGGCAGTGGGCGCGCTCGTCCTGCGTGTAGGCGGCGTTCAGCGGCGTCTCCGCAACACCCGCGAGCCGCAGGCCGACCGAGACCCAGACCGCCGGGATGCCGTTCCGCAGCGAACTCGCCACGGGCTCACCCGGCGGAATGCCCAGCGCGCGCAGATGCTGCGCGAGGGCGGCTGCGCGCCCCGCCATTTCGGCGAACGACATCGTGCCGGTCGCGTCGTGCACCGCCGGCAGCGGGCCGAAGCGGCGCACCAGCGTCGCGAGGTCGCTGCCCCAGGGGATGGTCGCGGCGACGGTTGCGCCGGTGGGTGCGCCAATGGTCACGCCAGTCGTCGCGCCAATGGTTGCGCCGGTGACGGCCATGCCGGTCATGCGCCTTCCTGCACCACGGTGTTGCGCAGGATCCCGATGCCGGTGATCTCGACCTCCACCGTGTCGCCCGGCTTCATCCACAGCGGCGGGGTCTGGTAGGCGCCGACGCCGCCGGTGGTGCCGGTGACGATCACGTCCCCGGCCTCGAGCTGGGTGAAGGTCGAGCAGTATTCGATCAGTGTCGGGATATCGAAGCAGAGATCATCGATCGTCGCGTGCTGCTGCTCCTTGCCGTTCAGCCGCGTCATCAGGTGCGCCTTGGTGATGTCGCCGGCCTCCTCGGGCGTGACGATCCAGGGACCGAAGGCGCCCGAGCGATAGAAGTTCTTGCCGGGGATGAACTGCGTGGAATGGCGCTGCCACTCGCGGATCGAGCCGTCGTTGTAGCAGGCGTATCCCGCGATCACCTGTTCGAAGTCGGCCTTCTTCACGTGCCGGCAGCGGCGGCCGATGATCACCGCGAGCTCGCCTTCATAGTCGAAAGTCTCGGAGGCGTTCGGGCGCACCAGCGCCTCGCCGTGCCCGACCTGGGAGGAGGGCGTGCGGGTGAAGATGATCGGTTTGGCCGGCGGCTCTCGCCCGCCTTCCTTGATGTGGGACACGTAGTTCAGGCCGACGCACAGGATCTTCTCCGGATCGGGGATCGGCGGCAGGAAGCTGATCGCGTCCAGCGGGAAGTCGGCGTGCCGGGCGGCTTCCTCGGCGAGCGAGGTCATCGCCCACAGGGCATGCTTCAGCCCCGGCGCCCGCGCGCCCAGGTCGATCACCCCATCTCCCTTGACGATGCCCCAGCTCGGGAGTCCGTCCGGACGGCGGAAGCTGATCAGTTTCATGGGGGAGATCTCCTCTCTGGCGGTCCGCGGCCCAGGTGGCGCGAGGGCAGGGCGGGAGACAAGCCCGGCGGGTGCAAGGGGTCAAGGCGCGCAGGTCGTGGCGCCGGTGTCACGCCCCTTCGTATCACGCCCCTCCGTGTCACGCCGCTCCGTGTCATGACCGGCGCAGGCCGGCCATCCATGACTTCCGGCGCGGCACAAAGTCGTGGATGGCCGCCCTTCGGCGGCCATGACACGAAGGGGCATGACACCCGCGCCCATGACACCGGCGGGCAAACGCAAAACGGCTCGGGGTGGTCCCCCGAGCCGCTTGGTCTTGGACGTTTGTTCTTGGATCAGGCGAACTGGTTCATCGTGTTGTGGACGCCGCCGGCCTTCAGCGCGGCCTCGCCGGAGAAATACTCCTTGTGGTCGTCGCCGATGTCGGAGCCGGCCATGTTCTGGTGGCGGACGCAGGCGATGCCCTGGCGGATCTCCTCGCGCTGCACCTGCGCCACGTAGCCCAGCATGCCTTCCTCGCCGAAGTAGCGCTTCGAGAGGTTGTCCACCGACAGCGCGGTCGTGTGGTAGGTCGGCAGCGTGATCAGGTGGTGGAACACGCCGGCGCGCTTCGCCGCATCTGCCTGGAAGGTCTGGATCCGACGGTCGGCCTCGGTCGCGAGCGGGGTCTGGTCGTAGTCCACGCTCATGAGCTTGGCGCGGTCATACTCGGCGACCGGCTTGCCCGCCTTCTGCCACTCGTCGAACACCTGCTGGCGGAAGCTCAGCGTCCAGTTGAAGGACGGCGAGTTGTTGTAGGCGAGCTTCGCCTTCGGATAGGCGGCGCGCACCCGGTCCACCATGCCGGCGATCTGCCCGACATGCGGCTTCTCGGTCTCGATCCACAGCAGGTCGGCGCCGTTCTTCATCGAGGTGATGCAGTCCAGCACGACCCGGTCCTCGCCCGTGCCGGGGCGGAACTGGAACAGGTTGGAGGGCAGGCGCTTCGGCCGCATCAGCTTGCCGTCGCGGGTGATCAGCACGTCGTTCCCGGTCACCTGGTCGGGAGTCACCTCCTCGCAGTCGAGGAAGCTGTTGTACTGGTCGCCCTCGTCACCCGGCGTGCGGCTGACCGCGATCTGCTTGGTCAGGCCCGCGCCCAGGCTGTCGGTGCGGGTGACGACGATGCCGTCTTCGACGCCGAGTTCGAGGAAGGCGTAGCGCACGGCGCGGATCTTGGCGACGAAGTCGTCATGCGGCACGGTGACCTTGCCGTCCTGGTGGCCGCACTGCTTCTCGTCGGACACCTGGTTCTCGATCTGCAGCGCGCAGGCGCCGGCCTCGATCATCTTCTTCGCCAGCAGGTAGGTCGCCTCGGCATTGCCGAAGCCGGCGTCGATGTCGGCGATGATCGGCACCACGTGGGATTCGTAGTTCTCCACGCGGTTCAGCAGTTCCGCCTCGCGCGCGCTGTCGCCCTTGGCGCGCGCCGCATCGATGTCACGGAACAGCATGCCGAGTTCGCGCGCGTCGGCCTGCTTGAGGAAGGTGTAGATCTCCCGGATCAGGTCCGGCACGGTGGTCTTCTCGTGCATGGACTGGTCGGGCAGCGGCCCGAACTCGGAGCGCAGCGCGGCCACCATCCAGCCGGACAGGTAGATGTAGCGGCGCTTCACGCTGCCGAAGTGCTTGCGCACGGAGATCATCTCCTGCTGCGCGACGAAGCCGTGCCAGGCACCGAGCGACTGGGTGTACTGGGCGGGATCGGCGTCGTAGGCGGCCATGTCGCGGCGCATTATGCCGGCGGTGTAGCGCGCGATGTCGATGCCCGACAGGAAGCGGTTCTGCAGGCGCATGCGGGCAACGGACTCGGCATTGATGCCGTCCCAGGTGCCGCCCTTGCTGGCGATGAGGTCGGCAACCTGGGCGACCTGCTCCGCGTAGGAGGAGCGGCGGCCGGAGGGGCCGGAGAACCCGCCCGACAGCCCGTCGGGGGAGAAGGCCATGGTGCTCATCGGAATGCTCTTTCGCTGTGTGACGCCGAAGCGGACGTGACGGGATGTAGCCATCGGTCCGGGGCGCCGTCAGCCGGCAAACGCGTGCAGTGCAGCGAAAGAAGTGTGTGGATTTACCGACGTTTGAGCGGATCTGTAAACGCTGTGAAGGTCGCGGGTGCCGCGTGTGTCATGGGCGGTGGTGCTGCGCGTCCGCCCCTGTGTCATGGCCGGCGGAGGCCGGCCATCCATGACTTCGACACGTGGGATACCGTCAGGCGTGGATGGCCGGCCTTCGCCGGCCATGACACCAGGCGGCGCGAACGCCGCGTTCAGCCCGCGACGAGCTGGGCGATCGCGGTGCCGACATCGGCGGTGCCGGCCTGGCCGCCCATGTCGCGCGTCTTCGGGCCGCTTTCGCGCAGCAGCGTCTCGATCGCCGCCACGATCGCCTGGCCGGCCTCGGCCTCACCGAGATGGTCGACCATCAGCGCGGCCGACCAGATCTGCCCGATCGGGTTGCAGATGAACTTGCCGGCGATGTCGGGCGCCGATCCGTGCACCGGCTCGAACATGGACGGGAAGGCTCGTTCCGGATTGATGTTGGCGGAGGCGGCGATGCCGATCGAGCCGGCGACCGCCGGGCCGAGATCGGAGAGGATGTCGCCGAACAGGTTGGAGCCGACCACCACGTCGAACCAGTCCGGGTGCTGCACGAAATGCGCGCACAGGATGTCGATGTGGTACTGGTCGGTGCGGATGCCGGGATACTGCTTCGCCATCTCGGCGAAGCGCTCGTCCCAGTACGGCATGGTGTGCACGATCCCGTTCGACTTGGTGGCCGAGGTGACGTGCTTCTTCGGCCGCGTCATGGCGAGCTCGAATGCGTATTTCAGGATGCGGTCGGTGCCCTTGCGGGTGAACACCGCCTGCTGGGCCGCGAACTCGCGGTCCGTCCCCTCGAACATGCGGCCGCCGACAGAGGAGTACTCGCCCTCGGTGTTCTCGCGCACGACGTAGAAGTCGATATCCGCCTCGGTGCGGTTGGCGAGCGGCGTCTTCACGCCCGGCAGCAGCTTGCAGGGGCGGACGTTGGCATACTGGTCGAAGCCGCGGCGGATCGGGATCAGCAGGCCCCAGAGGGAGACGTGGTCGGGCACGCCGGGCCAGCCGACCGCGCCCAGCAGGATCGAATCCGATTGCGCGAGCTGGTCCAGCCCGTCCTCCGGCATCATCCGGCCGGTCTCCTTGTAGGTCTCGCAGGACCAGTCGTAGTGCTTCAGTTCGAGGTCGAAGCCAAACCGGCGGGCGGCGGCGTCCAGCACCTTGAGCGATTCCGGCACGGTCTCCTTGCCGATGCCGTCGCCGGGCACGACAGCGATGCGGTGAGTGCGGGCCATGGGACTGTCTCCTCTGCCGGGGATCGGCTATCAGCGTCGAGATTCCGAGGCATAGAGGACGCGACCGCCATGGCCAAGCCCGCGCACGGCTCTTCCGCCACCACCGATTGGGACCGCGATGCGGCCCTGACCGCGGCCCGCATCCTGCTGGAGATCAAGGCGGTGAATTTCCGCCCCGAGGAGCCCTATACCTTCACCTCCGGCTGGAAATCCCCGGTCTATATCGACTGCCGCCGCATCATCTACTTCCCCCGGGCGCGGTCGAAGATCTGCGACCTGGCGGTCGAGAAGATCGACCGGCATGTCGGCTACGAGAGCATCGAGGCGGTGGCCGGCGGCGAGACCGCGGGCATCCCCTTCGCGGCCTGGATCGCCGACCGGATGGGCGCGCCGATGGCCTATGTGCGCAAGAAGCCCAAGGGGTTCGGCCAGAACGCGCTGATCGAGGGCGACGTGCCGGTCGGCAAGCACACGCTGCTGGTCGAGGACCTGACCACCGACGGCGGCTCCAAGATCCGTTTCGCCAACGCGCTGCGCGATGCCGGCGCGGTGGTGAACCACACCTTCGTGGTGTTCTTCTACGGCGTGTTCCCCGGCGCCTTCGAGACGCTGTCGAAGATGGGGATCGGCCTGCACCATCTGTGCACCTGGTGGGACGTGCTGGAGGCGTGCAAGGACCGGCCCTATTTCTCCGACTCCGCGCTGGCGGACGTGCGCCGGTTCCTGGAGGATCCGGTGGCGTGGTCGGGCGCGCATGGCGGCATTTCCAGCGCCGAGGAAGCCGCGGCGCGGCGGGCCGCGGCCGAGGGCTGAGCGCCGGACGCCCCGGCGTCCCGGCTCAGCCGGCCGGCAGCTCGACCCGGCGTTCCGCCAGGGCGGCCTCGTCGAGATCGAGCCCGATCCCCGGCGCGTCCGGCAGGTGGAACAGCCCGTCCACCGGGCGCGGCGGGCGGGCGAAGACCGCATGGGTGCGGGTCGACGGGTCGTTCCACTCCACCGGCTTGGTGCCCTGCAGCAGGCTGGCCGCGAGATGCAGGTTCGCGACATGGCCGATGGTCGGCTGGGTCTGATGCGGCACCAGCTCGACCCCATGCGCCTGCGCCAGCGCGGCACAGCGCAGCAGGCCGGTGATGCCGCCCATCTTGACGATATCCGGCTGCACCATCCGCACTCCGGCGCCGATCAGGTCGGCCAGTCCCGCCAGCGTATAGGTCTGCTCGCCCGCGGAGACGGTGATGTCCAGCTTGCGCGCGACCTCCCCCATCGCCTGGAGGTGGTAGTGCTGCACCGGCTCCTCGAACCACCAGTAGCCGAGTTCCTCGAGCGCGCGGCCGACGCGGATGGCACCGCCGGCCGTGTAGCCATTGTTCGCATCGAAGGCCAAGGGCAGGTTCGCACCGACCAGCCTGCGCACCGCGCGGGCCTTGGCGATGTCGCCCGGGATATCGGCGTCGAGCCGGGTCCGCGTGTTGTCGAAGCGGATCTTGATCGCCGCGGGGCGGTCGCGCAGCCGCGCCTCCACCACCCGCAGCACCCCGTCGATGTCGCGGTCGCCATTGCCGCCGATCGAGGCGTAGAACGGCAGCGCGGTTCGCCAGGCGCCGCCGATCAGCTTGTAGATCGGCAGCCCGGTGAGCTTGCCCTTGATGTCCCATAGCGCGATGTCCAGCGCGGCCAGTGCGCCGGACAGCGCGCCCTCCGGTCCCAGCTTGACCAGCGTGTGCATCGCCTGGTCGAGCAGCACGGCATGATCGAGCGGATCGCAGCCGCGCAGCAGCGGGGCGATTTCGTGCCGGATCATGCCCAGGGACGCGCGTCCGCCCAGCATGGGGGACGCCTCGCCCAGGCCGGTCAGGCCGGTATCGGTGCGCACGCGGACGAACGCGCTGTAGCGCGCCGGCGTGTCCGCCGGATCCCAGCGCAGGTGGAAGGTCTCGATCGCCGCGATCTTCATGCGCAGTCCTCCCCGTCACCCTTGATCCCGATCCGCCGCGTCGCCCATCGGTGCGGCGCGCGAGGCTGGTGCCACGCGCCGGAACAGAGACATGCCGTCGCACCGCCGCGTTCCGGACAGATCACTCTCGCGGGGCGGCGGTGCTGAGCCAACACCGGTGCGGGGGAGGCGGCAAGCAAGCCGCCAGCCACCGGCGGCCGGGGCGGCATGACACTGGTCCCGCACTCCCGTAGCATCCACGCCCTGTTCGGGAGGACATGATGGCACTCAAACGCATGGTGCTGCAGATCGGCATGGGCACCGATATCCGCGGATCGGAGGACACCAAGGCCGCGGTCCGCGCGCTCCGCGACGCGCTCTGGCACAACTCCCTCACCGTGACCCGCGCGCTCGACAAGGACGTCGACTCGATGCAGGTCGAGGTCACGATCGGCGTGCCGCATCCGGAGCGCGTCGACCGCGCGCAGGTGCTTGCGGTGCTGCCGCACGGCACCGGAACCGTGAACGTGGTCGAGGGCGGGCTCGAGATCAGAACCGAGGACGGCACCGGCTCCACCATCATCGCCAATGCCGCCGCCGTGGTGCGGCTCGACGTCGCATAGGAGATCGGGACATGGCACTGCGACGCGTGATCCTGGAGATGGGGACCGGCAACGACCTGCACGGGGGCGACTACACGAAGGCGGCCTTGCGCGCCGTTCAGGACGCGATCCACCACAGCTCGCTCACCATGCTGCGCTCGCTGCACGTCGATCCGGCATCCATGCAGGTCGAGGTGACGATCGGCGTGCAGCAGCCGGCGCGGGTGGATGCGGCGGCGGTCCAGAAGAGCCTGCCGCACGGCCAGGTGACGGTGAAGGTGGTGAAGGGCGGCCTGGACGTGCCCGACGACGAGCGCGGCGACATCGCGGTCATCGCCGCCGCCGCGATCGCGGTCAGCCTGCCGCTGGGAGGCTAGAGGGCACGACCGCCGCCCCCCGTGTCATGGCCGGCGCAGGCCGGCCCCCCGTGTCATGGCCGGCGCAGGCCGCCCCCCGTGTCATGGCCGGCGCAGGCCGGCCCCCCGTGTCATGACCGGCGCAGGCCGCCCCCCGTGTCATGGCCGGCGCAGGCCGGCCATCCACGACTTGCCGCGCCCCCATGCCGTCACGCCCGAGCGCCCCAGCCCCTCGGACGCACACGACGGCCCCGCAGCCGACCGCGTCAGAACGCGACGCGCCCGAACACCGCCTCCAGCACCGCGAACAGCGCGCCGCCCACCAGGAACCCGACCAGTGTTCCGTTGACCCGCACGTATTGCAGGTCCTTGCCGACGCGCAGTTCCAGCCGTTCCGTGATCGTCCGGGTGTCCCAGCTCGCCACCACATGGGCGATGAAGTCCGAGAGCTGGCCTTGCGCCGAGGGCAGCAGCGACAGCACCAGCCCCTCCACCCCCGCATCGACGCGCGCGCGTAAGGCAGGATCCTCCTCCAGCATCGCGCCGAGATTGCCCAGCGCCTGTTCCAGGTAGGCGACGGTGCGGCCATTGGGCTGGGCGGCGTCGGCTTCCAGCGCCACGCGCAGCCGCGCCCACACGTCCCACAGCCATGCCTGGACGGTTTCATGCGCAACCACCCGCCGGATCGCCGCACCGATCTCGGCGGCGCGTGCGGGATCTTCCTCCATGCGGGTGATCTCGCGGCGCACCCACTCGTCGAACGCGGCGCGCAGCTCCGACCCGTCGGGGCTCATCTTGTCGAGTTCCGCGTGCACCACGCCCAGCACGCGCCGCGCCACCGAGGCGCCGATCGCCCAGCCGACCAGGCGGCCGCCCTGTTCGCGGACGCGTTCGGCGATCGCGGTCTGCAATGCCTCTTCCCGGCTCGCCAGCAGCGTCTTCAATTGGCCGAGAACGAAGCCGAACACCTCCTGGTGCCGGCCACCCTCCACCAGGCTATGCAAGGCGCGGGCGACCACGCGGCCGCCGCCGGCGCCGCCGACCAGGCGGGGGACCAGCCGCGCGACCAGGCGGCGGGCACGCCCATCCTCCACGGTCGCGAGCAGGCGCGGCAACATGCCGGCGAGCGCGACGGCGGCCGGATGCGCCGCGGCGGGATCGGCCAGGAACCGGTGCAGGATGCGCGGCACGTCGAGGCGCGTGAGGATCTTGGCCACCTCGCCGCCGGTGAACACATGGGTCGCGACGAAGCGCCCGAGCGCGCGCCCGAGCCGCTCCTTCTGGCGGGGGATGATGGCGGTGTGGGGGATCGGGATGCCGAGCGGATGGCGGAACAGGGCGGTGACCGCGAACCAGTCGGCGATGCCGCCCACGAACCCGGCCTTTGCCGCGGCTTGCAGCAGGTCGGGCCAATAGCCGGGCGGCAACGCGTAGCTGCCGAGTGTCAGTGCGCCCATCAGCACGAGCAGGCAGGTGGCGAGGGCGCGGTGCCGCGTGAGGGCGCGCCGGGCCTCTGCGTCTGGGTCGGTCTGGCTCATGGCCGGCACTTCTAGGCGTCGCGGCGGCCAGGGAGAAGGGACGCCCGGCGGCCATCGGCAGGACGTGATCTGGCGGTCGTTGCGGCCGCGGGCTTCCGTTCGAGGCCGGATCGGGCCTACCGTCCTGGCCCGGAGCTGCTCCCGGAGATTCCCCCCATGACCTACGTTGCGCCGAATTCCATCCAGGCCCGCGATATCGCGAGCGTGGTGCATCCGCAGACCAATCTGGTGAAGCACCTCGCCGACGGCCCGATGGTGATCGAGCGCGGCCGGGGCTGCTACGTCTACGACGACAACGGCACCGAGTTCCTGGACGCGGCGGCGGGCCTGTGGTGCGCCTCCCTGGGCTATGCCTCCGAACGCCTCGCCAAAGTCGCCTACGAGCAGATGCGCAAGCTCGGCTACTACCATCTGTACCGCGGCACGACCAACGAGGCGGGCGTCGATCTCGCCGAGAAGCTGCTGTCGATCGCGCCGGTGCCGATGAGCAAGGTGTTGTTCCAGTGCTCTGGATCGGAGGCGAACGACACCGCGCTCAAGCTCGTGTGGTACTACCACGCGGCGATCGGCAAGCCGGAGAAGCGCAAGGTGATCGGCCGGCACATGGCCTATCACGGCAGCACCTCGGCCTCGATCAGCGCGTCGGGCAAGCCCGACATGCACGCGGATTTCGGCCTCCCGTTCCCCGGCTTCCTGCACACCGAATATCCGCACTACTACCGCCACCATCAGGAGGGGGAGAGCGAGGAGCAGTTCGCCACCCGCATGGCGGAGGCGCTGGAGGCGCTGATCCTGCGCGAAGGTCCCGAGACGTGCGGTGCCTTCATCGCGGAACCGGTGATGGGCGCCGGCGGCGGGCTGACGCCGCCCCGCAGCTACTGGGAGAAGATCCAGGCGGTCATCCGCAAATACGACATGCTGTTCATCGCCGACGAGGTCATCTGCGGCTTCGGCCGCACCGGCAACATGTGGGGCAGCCAGACCTACGGCCTGCAGCCCGACATGATCTCCTGCGCCAAGGCGCTGTCGGCCGGCATGCAGCCGATCTCCGCGTTGCTGGTCAACCAGCGCGTGTTCGACGCGATGCTGGATGAGAGCCGCAAGCTGGGCAATTTCGCGCACGGCTTCACCTATGCGGGCCACCCGGTGACCACCGCCGTCGCGATGGAGACGCTGCGCATCTACGAGGAGATGGACATGATCGGCCATGTCCAGCGCGTCGGCCCCTACCTCCAGGCGGCGATGGCGCGGTTTGCCGACCATCCGCTGGTGGGCGAGGTGCGCGGCGTCGGCCTGCTGACCGGCATCGAGATGGTGCAGGACAAGGCGTCGCGCAAACTGTTCGATCCGGCGCGCAAGGTCGGCGCGCTGGTGGATGCGCATGCGCGCAAGCACGGGCTGATCACGCGCTTCATCGGCGACCGCATCGCGTTCTCGCCGCCGCTGATCATCACCGAGGCGGAGGTCGACGAGGTCGCCGTTCGGGTCGGTCGCGCGCTGGATGACACGTGGGCGGAGCTGCGCGCGGCCTGATCGCGCCGACAGGGCAGGGTGCGCGGCCACGCGTCGACCGATCGGGCGGGTCGGCGCGGACCGGCGTTACGATCCGTCGCACCCGGTTACTGGCTGTCATGGTAACAGGCGTGGCTGTTCCGGATTTCAGTGGAGTCGCTTGATGCGCTGGCTTGCAATTGCCGCGTGCGTGTTCGTCGTCAGCCTGGGGTCCGCCCGGGCGCAGCCGCCGCCACCGTACGCACCGGTGCCGCCGCCGCGCTATGAGGCGGTGCCGCCGCCGCCGCCCGGCCCGATGGTCTGGGAGCCCGGTCACTGGCATTGGAATGGCGCGACCTATGTGTGGGTGCCGGGTCACTACGTGCATCGCCATCCGCATTACCGGACCTGGGTGGAAGGCCGCTGGGTCTGGGCGCCGGGACAGGGCCGCTGGATCTGGCAGCCGGCGCACTGGCAGTAGCGCAGGCGCGGCGGGAGGCTGCGCGATCGGGCGCTGCCTCTTGTCGCATTGCAGCATCGCATGCACGATCGCTCGGTGGAGCGGGAGTGTACCGATGCAGCAACGGAAACGCCGCACAGCCGCCGGGCGGGGTCGTGCATGATCGTCGTGACGACCGATCATGCAGCGCATGACCCGGATGCCGGCGCGCCGCTCGAGGGACGGCGTTACTGGGAAGTTCCGGCGCGTGCCGACGCCTTGCTGCAGACCGTGCGCGCCGCCGGGCACCAGATCGTGCCGCACGGCGATCGCGGCCTGGACCCGATCTCCCGCCTGCACGATGCCGGGTACCTGCGGTTCCTGAAGGACGGATTTGCGACGTGGCGGCAGGAGGGCGGCGTCGGCCCGGCGCTGCGTCCCGGCGCCTTCGCCGTGCGCCACCTCGATCGGCTGCCGCGCAGCGCCACGGCCCAGGCGGGCTACTACCTCGCGACCTTGTCCGCGCCGCTGCTCGCGGCGACCTGGCGGGCCGCCTACGATGCCGCGCAGACGGCGCTGGACGGGGCGGATCTGATCTTGCAGGGCGAGCGGCTCGCCTATGCGCTGTGCCGCCCGCCGGGGCATCACGCCTGCACCGATCTCGCCGGCGGGTTCTGCTATCTCAACAACGCCGCGATCGCCGCGCAGCGCCTGCTCGACGGCGGCACCGGGCCGGTCGCCATCCTCGACTTCGACGTGCATCACGGCAACGGCACGCAGCAGATCTTCTACGAGCGGGACGACGTGCATTACGTGTCGGTGCATGGCGATCCGGCGACGCTCTACCCGTTCTACGCCGGCTACGCGGATGAGACCGGCACTGGCCGCGGCCTCGGCGCCAACCTGAACCTGCCGCTGCCGCCGGGGACACGCGACGACGGGTTCGTCGCCGCCGTGCGCACCGGCCTCGATGCCATCGTGTCGCGCCGTCCCACCGTCTTGGTCGTCTCCCTCGGCTTCGATGCGCACGAGGGTGACCCGACCGCCAATCTCGCCGCCAGCAGCGAGGGATTCCGCGCGATCGGCGCGGCGCTGGCGCAGATCGGCCTGCCCATCCTGCTGGTGCAGGAGGGCGGCTACATCGTCGAAAAACTGCCCGCCAACCTCACCGCCTTCCTCGCCGGTCTCGGCGCTTGAAGAGGAGCACGCTCATGCCGGCCGCCAACGACCTCGCCCAACGCGACATCGACAGCCTGATCCACCCCTACACCAACCTGGATGCGCACAAGACGCAGGGACCGCTGGTGGTGAAGGGCGGCGACGGCTGCTTCATCGTCACCGAGGACGGCACGCGCTACCTGGAAGCGATGGCCGGGCTGTGGTCCGCCTCCCTCGGCTTCTCGGAGAAGCGGCTGGTCGAGGCGGCGTATCGGCAGATGCAGCAGCTGCCGTTCTACCAGATCTTCGGCGGCCGCTCGAACGAGCCGGTGATCGAGCTCGCGGACCGGCTGCTGAAGATCGTGCCCGAAGGGCTCAGCAAGGTGCTGTTCGCCAACTCCGGCTCCGAGGCGAACGACCAGGCGGCGAAGCTCGTCTGGTACTACCACAACGCGATCGGCAAGCCGCGCAAGAAGAAGATCATCGCCCGCGAGCGCGCCTATCACGGCGTGACCGCCTATGCGGCGTCGATGACCGCGCAGCCGATCAACCATATGGACTGGGACCTGCCGCTGGGCGGCGTGCTGCGCACGGATGCGCCCAGCCACTACATCTTCGGCCAGGACGGGGAGAGCGAGGAGGCCTTCGTCGACCGCATCGTCGGCAATCTCGAGCGGCTGATCGTGCGCGAGGGGCCGGAGACGGTCGGCGCCTTCATCGCCGAACCGGTGAACGGCGGCGGCGGCGTGATCGTGCCGCCGCCCGGCTACTTCGCCAAGGTGCAGGAAGTGCTGCGCCGCTACGACATCCTGTTCATCGCCGATGAGGTGATCTGCGGCTTCGGCCGCACCGGCAAGATGTTCGGCTGCGACACGTTCGGCATCAAGCCCGACATCATGACCGTCGCGAAGGCGCTGTCGGCCTCGTACATGCCGATCTCCGCCACCATCGTCAGCGAGAAGATCGCCGACGCCATGGAGGCGCAGAGCCGCAAGCTGGGGAATTTCGGGCATGGCGTCACCTATGCCGGCCACCCCGTCGCCGCCGCGGTCGCGCTGGAGACGTTGAAGATCTACGAGGAACGCGACCTGGTCGGCATGGTCGGCAAGGTCGCGCCGTATTTCCAGGAGCGACTGCGCCGCTTCACCTCGCATCCGATCGTCGGCGAGGCGCGTGGCGTCGGCTTGCTGGGCGCGCTGCAGCTCGTGAAGGACAAGGCGCGGCGCACCTCCTTCGTCGCGGCGGACGGCGTCGGCCCGGTGGTGCAGGCCGCGGCGCAGCGCCACGGCGTGCTGCTGCGTGCGAGCCCGGAAGCGGTCTACTTCTCGCCGCCGCTGATCATCCAGAAGGACGAGATCGACACCCTGTTCGATGCGCTGGGCGCCGCGCTGGACGAAGGTCTCGCGCATGCCGAACAGAAGGGATTGCTGGGGATGAAGGCCGCCGCCGAATAGGCCGCGCAGGCAGCGATCGGGTGCCTGTCCACGGCACCCGATCGGCGCACGCGGGAGCAGGCGGCGTGCCCCGAAACATCAGCGGAGCCAGACGATGACGGTCCCTCTCTCCCGCCGTACCCTGTTCGGTGCCGCCGCGGCCACGCTCGCCGCACCGCGCCTGGCGCGCGCCGACGCCGTGCGCACCCTGCGCTTCATCCCGCAATCCGATCTCGGCGTGCTCGATCCGATCTGGACCGCCGCCTACGTGACGCGCAATCACGCCATGATGCTGTTCGACACGCTGTACGGCATCGACGCGCAGTATCGCCCCACGCCGCAGATGCTGGCGGGACATGTCGTCGAGTCCGACGATCTCGTCTGGCGGCTCACGCTGCGCGACGGCCTGCGCTTCCATGACGGCACGCCGGTGCTGGCGCGCGATTGCGTTGCCTCGATCCGGCGTTGGGGCGCGCGCGACAGTTTCGGCCAGACCCTGCTCGCGGTGACCGACGAACTCGCCGCCGCCGACGACCGCACCATCACGTTTCGCCTGAAACGACCCTTCCCCCTGCTTCCCGCCGCGCTCGGCAAGGCCGGTTCGAACGTCTGCGCCATCATGCCCGAACGGCTTGCCACCACCGATCCGTTCAAGCAGGTGACGGAGATGGTCGGCAGCGGCCCGTTCCGTTTCAAGGCCGACGAACGCATCCCCGGCGCGCGCGTCGTCTATGAGCGGTTCGATGGCTACGTGCCGCGTCCCGAGGGCACCGCGAGCTTCACCGCCGGGCCGAAGCGCGTCTTCGTCGATCGGGTCGAATGGACGGTGCTGCCCGACGCCGCCACCGCCTCGGCCGCGTTGCAGGCGGGCGAGGTCGACTGGTGGGAGTCGCCGACCTTCGATCTGCTCCCGGTGCTGCGCAAGAGCCGCGACGTCGTGGTCGCGCAGCCCGATCCGCTGGGCTACATGGGCATCCTCCGCTTCAACCATCTCCAACCGCCCTTCGACAATCCCGCGTTGCGCCGCGCGGTCGTGGGGGCGGTCAGCCAGATGGACTACATGACGGCGGTGGGCGGCGACGATCCCGCGAACTGGACCGTGCCCGCCGGCGTGTTCCCGCCCGACACGCCGCTCGCGACCGATGCGGGGCTCGAGGTGCTCACCAGCCCGCGCGACATCCCGGCGGTGAAGCGCGCCGTCACCGCCTCCGGCTACAAGGGCGAGCGCGTCGTCGTGCTGGTGCCGTCCGATTTCCCCACCCTGAAGGCGCTCGGCGACGTGGGCGTCGACATGCTGAGCCGCATCGGCCTCAACGTGGATGCGCAATATGCCGATTGGGGCACCGTGCTGCAGCGGCTCGCGAAGATGGATCCGGTCGAGCAGGGCGGCTGGAGCGTCCTGCATACCTATTGGTCCGGCCTCGACCAGATCGATCCCGCGGTGCATGTCTCGCTGCGCGGCAACGGGCGCGCGGCCTCGCGCGGCTGGCCCACCAGCCCAAAGCTCGAATCCCTGCGCGATGCGTGGCTCACCACCACCGATCCCGGAATGCAGCGCAGCATCGCAGCCGACATGCAGCGCCAGGTCTGGATCGACGTTCCCTACATCCCGCTGGGCCAGATCAAGCCGGCCACCGCCCATCGCAAGCGGGTCACCGACATGCTGCACGGCTACGCGCTGTTCTGGAACCTGCATCTCGCGTGATCGCGGCGGCATGCTAGCCTTCGTCCCAAGCAAGGGGAGGGGACTGGCATGCCCGACGGGATCGGCGCCGCGCCAAGGCGGCGGGAGGATGCGCGCTTCCTGACCGGAGGCGGCACGTATCTCGACGATCTCCACTTCGCCAGGGTCGCCCAGGCCGTGTTCCTGCGCTCCCCCCACGCACATGCCGAGATCCGCGCGATCGACGTCACCGAAGCCCGCGCGGCACCCGGTGTCCTCGCGGTGCTGACCGCGGCGGAGGTGGCGGAAGACGGGCTCTCGGCCCTGCGTCCCACCGTCGAGGCCAACGTGCAGACCGGTGAGCCCTTCCGCGTCGCACCGCAACCACCCCTCGCGCGGGACAAGGTGCGGTGGGTAGGCGAACCCGTCGCGCTGGTGGTGGCGGAGACGCGCGCCCAGGCGCTGGACGCGGCGGAGCGGATCGCCGTGGACTACGCGCCGCTGCCGTCGGTCACCACCGCCGCGGCCGCGCAGGCGCCCGATGCGCCGCTTCTCGCGCCGGAGGTGCCGGGCAATCTCTGCTTCGACTGGCATGTCGGCGATGCGTCCGCCGCCTTCGCGCAAGCGCGCCATGTGGTGCGCCTGCGCGTGCACAATCACCGCATCGTCACCAACCCGATGGAGCCGCGTGGCGCGGTCGGCATGTTCGCGGACGGTCGCTACACCCTGCACGTTTCCAGCCAGAACCTGCACGGCAATCGCGACGTGACCGCGAAGGTGCTGGGCGTGCCGCCGGAGGCGGTGCGGTTCGTCGCGCCGGATGTGGGCGGCGGGTTCGGCGCGAAGAACTTCAGCTACATCGAACATGCGCTGCTGCTGTGGGCGGCCCGCCGCACCGGCCGCCCGGTGAAGTGGATCGCGACGCGCAGCGAGACCTTCCTCGCCGACCACCAGGCGCGCGACCACACGGCCGACGCCGCGCTGGCGCTGGATGCAGACGGCCGGTTCCTCGCGCTCCGGGTGCAGAGCGTGGCCAATCTCGGCGCCGCGATGGCCGGCGGGTCGGGCGCGGTGCAGACCAACCAGTACGTCCATCTGCAGGGATCGGTCTACGCGATCCCGACCATCGAACTCCGGGTCGCCGCGGTGGTCACCAACACGACGCCGATCGGGGTGACGCGCGGGCCCGGCTTCCTCGAGGCGATCACCATCATCGAGCGGCTGATCGATGCGGCGGCCGTCGAGACAGGCATCGATCGCGCGGAGCTTCGGCGGCGGAACCTCGTGCCGGTCGCGCCGATGACGAACGCGCTGGGCTTCACCGTCGACAGCGGCCGGTTTCGCGCCAATTTCGATGCGGCGCTGGCGGCCGCCGACCTCCCCGGCTTCGCGGCGCGCCGGTCGGAGAGCGCGGCACGCGGCTGCCTGCGCGGGCTGGGCTTCGCCTGCCACATCAAGGGCACCGGCGGATCGCCGCACGAGAACGTCGATATCCGCTTCGAGCCGGATGGATCGGTGGCGCTGATCACCGGCACGCAGACGATCGGGCAGGGGCACGAGACGACCTTCCCGCAGATCCTCGCCGATCGGCTCGGCATCCCGAACGCGGCCATCCGCCTGTGCCAGGGCGACACCGACCTGATCCCGGCCGGCGGCGGGCATGGCAGCTCCCGCGCCACCTACATGGGCGGCACGGCGATCCATCGTGCGTCCGAGACCATCGTCGAGAAGGGCCGAACGGTGGCCGCCCGCATGATGGAGGTGGCGGAGGCGGATGTCGGGTTCGCGGATGGCCTGTTCCGCGTCGCCGGCACCGACCGCACGGTGCCGCTGCTGGAGGTGGCGGCCGCGGCGCACCGCGCCGGAACGCCGCTCGACACGTTCCATGCCTGGACGCGGGAGGCGATGACCTTCCCGACCGGCACGCATGTCGTGGAGGTGGAGATCGATCGCGAGACCGGGCGCACCCGCCTGGTGCGGCACGTCGCGGTGGACGATTACGGCGTGGTGGTGAACCCGATGGTCGCGCTGGGCCAGGCGCACGGGGCGCTGGCCCAGGGTGCCGGCCAGGCCCTGCTGGAAGCCGCGATCTACGACCAGGACGGCCAGCCGGTGGCGGGCTCGTTCATGGATTATGCGATGCCGCGCGCCGACGATTTCCCGCCCTTCGACATCCGCCTCGCCGGAACGCCCTGCACCACCAACCCGCTCGGCGTGAAGGGCTGTGGGGAGGCGGCGACGATCGGGGTGTTCCCGGCGATCGGCAACGCGGTGTCCGACGCGATCGGCGCCCCGTTCGACGGACCCGCGACGCCGAACCGCGTGTGGGAGGCCCTGCGTGCCCGCGGCCTCGGCGAGGCTCCGCGGACCCCCGTTCCGCTGGCCGTTGCGACGCGATAAGGTTCGCGCCCCGAGCACTCCAGGAAACGGAACCATGAAGCGTCGCACCTTCCTCGCCGCCAGCGCGGCGGGGCTTGCCATGCCGGCCCTCAGCCACGCGCAGGGAAGCCGCGTGCTGAAGTTCATCCCGCAGGCCGATCTGACGGTCCTCGATCCGATCTGGACCACGGCCTACGTCACCCGCAACCACGGCTTCATGGTCTATGACACGCTGTATGGGCAGGACAGCACGTACAAGGTCTCGCCGCAGATGGTGGAGGGGCATGTCGTCGAGAACGACGGCAAGCTGTGGAAGCTGACGCTGCGCGACGGGCTGAAATGGCATGACGGGGAGCGTGTGCTCGCGCGTGATTGCGTGGCGTCGATCCAGCGCTGGGGCAAGCGCGACGCGTTCGGCCAGGCGTTGCTCGCCGCCACCGACGAGCTGTCGGCGCCGGACGACAAGACCATCCAGTTCAAGCTGAAGAAGCCGTTTCCGCTGCTGCCGGACGCGCTGGGCAAGTCGCCCAGCCTGATGCCCGCGATGATGCCGGAGCGGCTGGCCAAGACCGACGCGTTCACGCAGGTGACCGAGGTGGTCGGTTCCGGCCCGTACCGTTTCGTTGCCAACGAACGGGTTCCGGGCTCACGCGCGGTCTACGAGAAGTTCACCGGCTACGTGCCCCGCGCCGGCGGCACGCCGGACTGGACCGCGGGGCCGAAGATCGTGAACTTCGACCGCGTCGAGTGGACCACCATTCCCGACGCCTCCACCGCCGCCTCGGCGCTGCAGAGCGGCGAGCAGGACTGGTGGGACTATGCGACCGCCGACCTGCTGCCGCTGCTGCGCAAGGCGCGCAACCTGAAAGTATCGGTGCAGGACCCGTCGGGCCAGATGGCGATGATGCGGTTCAACTTCCTCCAGCCGCCGTTCAACAACCCGGCGATCCGCCGCGCGCTGCTGGGCGCGGTGAATCAGGCCGACGTGATGACCGCGGTCGCCACCGACGACACGTCGATGTGGCGTACCCCGGTTGGCTTCTTCTGCCCCGGCACGCCGATGGCCTCCGATGTCGGGCTGTCGGTGCTGACCGGACCGCGCGACTACGCCAAGGTCAAGGCCGACCTGAAGGCCGCCGGCTACAACAACGAGAAGGTGGTGCTGCTCGCCGCCACCGACTTCCCGGTGCTGAAGGCGATGTCGGACGTGGTCGCCGACATGCTGCAGCGCGCGGGCATGAACGTCGACTACGTGGCGACGGATTGGGGCACGGTGAACCAGCGCCGGGTGAAGAAGGATCCGGTGGACCAGGGCGGCTGGAGCGCCTTCTGCACCGCCTGGGCCGGCACCGACATGCTGACCCCCGCCGGTGAGCTCGCGCTGCGCACCAACGGTGCGAATGCCTGGATCGGCTGGCCCGACATCCCCAAGCTCGAGGCACTGCGCGAGCAGTGGTTCGACGCCCCCGACCTGCAGGCGCAGCAGAAGGTCGCGCGTGACATCCAGGAGGTCGCGTTCCAGGAGCTGCCCTACCTGCCTTTGGGCCAGTACCTGCAGGCGACGGCCTACTCGACCAAGCTCTCGGGCGTGCTGAACGGGTTTGCCATCTTCTGGAACGTGAAGAAGGAGAGTTAGGGGAGGCCTGGCGGGCTTCCGTAGAGGCCGTGACTGCTTTCGGGCCGGCTGTCCTTCTCCGGGGGGAGGGCTCCGTCCGTCCCGCTCGGGGCGGAGGCTCTGCCCGTCTCGCTCGGGCGGGCGGTTCCGGCCGCTCCATTCGGGGGGCGGGCGGCGCGGTTCCGTCCGTCCTGCTTCGGAGTCCGGGCGGCTCCGGCCACTCCGTTCGGGGTTCCGGGCGGCTCCGTCCGTGCGGCGCGCGTCAGCTGTGTTTCAACACAGAGTTGAGGCGAGTGAGGCGAGCCACAGAGAAGGCCAGCCTCGTGGGGGAGGCGACGACGTGCCATAATGAGTCTAGGCGCTTCGCGCGGTATCAATATAGGCGGCTCGCGCGGTCCGTGCGGCCGGGTTGAGGCTTCCCATCGTGCCGGCGACGATCCCTCCGTGTCTCGCCTTTCCTCGCCTCAACTCTGTGTTGAATCAAAGTTCGAGCGTGCTGCACGAACAGAGCCGCCCGAGCCCGACGCCGACCCGAGCCCGACAACGACCGACCCCGACCCCGACCCCGACCCCGACCCCGATAACGACCCGACGAAAGGACTCCCACCGATGTTCATCGCCATGAACCGCTTCAAGGTGCTCCGCGGGTCGGAGGACGCGTTCCAGGAGGTCTGGACCTCCCGCGAAACCCACCTGCCTGAGGTGCCGGGGTTCGTCTCCTTCCACCTCCTGCGCGGCCCGGAACGGGAGGATCACACGCTGTTCGCCTCCCACACCATCTGGGTGAGCCGCACCGCGTTCGAGGACTGGACGCGCTCCGAGGCCTTCCGCCGCGCGCATGCCGGTGCAGGCGGCAACAAGCCCCTCTATCAGGGTCATCCCGAGTTCGAGGGGTTCGACGTGGTGCAGACCGTCGGACGGTGATGCGAACGATGGCGCAACCGTCGCCGCTTCGCTAAGAGCAGGGCCCAACCTGCACGCCAGAGGCAGGGCGAGGAGTCTCACGTCAGTTCACAGGAGACCGACCCGGATGCGCCGCCGCTCGTTCCTTGCCGGCACCGCCGCCAGCACGCTTGCCCCGCTCGCCGCGCCTCAGCTCGCGCGCGCCGCGGGCTCCAGCGTGCTGAAGGTGGTGCCGCAAGCCAACCTCACTTCCTTCGATCCCGTCTGGACCACCGCCAACATCACCCGCAACCACGGGTTCATGGTCTACGACACGCTCTACGGCCTGAACGCGGCCTATGAGCCGGAGCCGCAGATGGCGGCGGGCCACTCGATCGACGAAGCCGGCCGGATGGTCACGATCACCCTGCGTGAGGGTCTCGTGTTCCACGACGGGGAGAAGGTGCGTGCCGCCGACGCGGTCGCCTCCATCCGCCGCTGGGCCAAGCGCAGCCCCTGGGGACAGAAGCTCGCTTCGGTCACCGACGAGCTGGTCGCGCTCAACGACCGCGAGCTCCGGTTCCGGCTGTCCAAGCCCTTCCCGCTGCTGTTCAATGCGCTCGCCTGCGTCAGCAGCGCCTGCTTCGTGATGCCGGAGCGGCTCGCCACCACCGACGCGTTCAAGCAGATCACCGACACCACCGGGTCCGGTCCCTTCCGCTTCAAGAAGGACGAGTACAACTCCGGCAGCCTGATGGCGTATGAGCGGTTCGCCGGCTACGTGCCGCGTCCCGACGGCACGCCCAGTCTGATTGCCGGGCCGAAGCGCGTGTTCTTCGACCGGGTGGAATGGCAGATCATCACCGACGCCTCGACCGCGGGCGCGGCGCTGCAGCAGGGTGAGATCGACTGGTGGGAGCAGCCGACGCCCGAATTGCGCACGCTGCTGGGGCGCAACAAGGACGTTTCGGTCCAGGTGATCGATCCGGGTGGCTTGCTGGGCATCCTGCGGCTGAACCACCTGCAGCCGCCCTTTGACGACAAGAAGCTGCGCCAGGCGCTGCTCCCCGCGATCGTGCAGGGCGACTTCATGTCGGCGATCGTCGGCGACGACCCGAAGGACTGGAAGGACAAGGTGGGCGTGTTCACGCCGGGCACGCCCTATGCCTCCGAGGTCGGGCTCGAGCCGCTGACCGGCCCGCGCGACCTCGAGGCGGCGAAGCGGCTGATGAAGGCGGCCGGCTACACCGACCAGAAGATGCGGCTGATCGGGCCGACCGACATCCTGGCCCCCGCCGCCATGACGCAGGTCGCCGCCGACCTGTTCCGGCGTCTCGGCTTCAACCAGGACTTCGCGCTGTCGGACTGGGGCACCGTCATCCAGCGCCGCGCAAGCCGGGAGCCGGTGGACAAGGGCGGCTGGTCGGCGCTGTGCACCGCGTTTTCGAGCTTCGACTTCGCCGATCCGGCCGGCCACGTGCTGATCCGCGGCAACGGCAAGGATGCCTGGTTCGGCTGGCCCACCATCCCGGAGCTGGAGCGCCTGCGCGACGCCTGGTTCGACGCACCCGACGAGGCCCGCCGCAAGGCGATCGCGACCGACATCCAGCGCGTCGCGATCGAGGAGGTCGCCTACGTCCCCCTCGGCTCCTACAGCTCCTTCACCGCGCTGCGCAGCAACCTGAAGGATCGGGTGAACGGGTTCGCGATCTTCTGGAACCTGCGCCGCACGGCGTGAGCCAGCCTCGCCACCTCTCCCATGCGGGAGGCGCGGATAGGGCCCTTCTCCCCCCGTGGGGGAAGGGCAGGCTTGCGATCCGCTTCCCCGTCGCGGGGGAGGGCCGACCGGCGATCGGCTCCCCCGCCGCGGAGCAGGGCCGAGCAGTGACCCGCTCCGCGGTCTGGGGGCAGGGCCGCGCGAGGACCCGATCTGCGGTCGTCGGGGCAGGGTGGTGAGACGGTTCGGCCCGCGGACGTGACGGAGCCGCGCGCGCCCGACACCGCCGCCAGCGCTCTCTCGCCCTGGGGGACGGCCGGATGCGTGCTTCTCCTCTGCCTGCTGCTCGTCGCCCCGCTCGCGGCCGTCGAGCTGCCGCCGCTGCTCGACTACCCGAACCATCTCGCGCGCATGGTGGTGCTGGCCTTTCCGCACGACCCGGTGCTGTCGCGCTTCTACGCGCCGCATTGGCGCCTGGTGCCCGATCTCGGCATCGATCTGACGCTGCCGCCGCTGATGCACTTGCTGCCACCCCTGCTGGTGGGGCGGATCGGGATCGGCGTGATCGTGCTGCTGCCCGTGCTGGGGACGCTCGCCTACCACCGCGCGGTGTTCGGCCGGCTGCATCCCTGGGCATTCGGCGTCGGGCTCGTGGCCTGGAACCAGGCGATGCTGCTGGGTTTCCTCAACTTCACCGCCGGACTTGGCCTCGGACTGCTGCTGGCTGCGGCCTGGATCGCCTGGCGAGACCGGTTTCCGCGCCGCACCCTGGCGCTGGCCGTCGCCGGCGCCGTGGTCCTGTTCCTCTGCCACCTCATGGGCCTGGTGACCTTCGCGCTGCTGATCGCGCCATACGAGGCGCTGCGGGCCTGGCCCCTCCGCCTTGCAGCACCTGCGGCCGTGCTGCGGCGCCTCGGCGTGTTGCTGTGTGTCTTCGCCCCGCCCGCCGGGCTCTACCTGCTCTCGCCGCTGCATGAAGAGGGAGGCGCACCGGATTTCCGCGGCCCGGCGGAGAAGCTCGCACAGTTCCTGGTCCCGTTCGATGGCTACGTCGCCTGGCTGCCGGTCGCGACCGCCCTGGTCGTCCTGGCCCTGGCGGTAACAGCGCGACCGCACAGCCGGCCGGTGGCGCTCGCCGCGCTGCTCGTCGCCTTCGGCCTGTTCCTGGTGGCGCCGTTCGGCTTCAAGGGCGTCGCGCATTTCGACACCCGCTTCATCGTGCTCGCCGACTACCTGCTGTTCGCCGGCCTGGCGCCGCGGCTCGGTCGTCCGGCGCTGGTGGTGCTGTTCACGTTGGTCCTGATCCGCCTCGGCGTGATGACCTCGGTCTGGTCGGCCCATGCCGACGACCTCGCGGAGCTGCGGGCCGCCATCGCCCCGGTGGCGCCGGGCAGCACCGTGTTCCTGGCCTCGGTCCCGCCGGAGGGGAACCCGGCCTACTGGGACTCCGCCCGGCCGGGCCGCCGCCTCGCCTCCGGCCTGCGCCTGGACGTGCACATGCCGGCGCTGCTGCCGATCGAGCGGCGCGCCTGGTGGCCCTTCCTGTTCGACAACAACTCCCAGCAGCCGGTCGCGACGCGGGAGCCTTATCGCAGCCTGGCGCTGCGCGTCGGCACCATGCCGGATGCCGGCGCGCTGCCGGCACAGGACCTGTGCGGGTTCGACGACCTGCTGCTGCTGGAGGCGGGCGGCGCGCCCGGCTTCGCCGACCCCCGCCTCACCCCGCTGGTGCGCACCGACTTCGCCGCGCTGTTCCGGGTCGATCCCGCTGCGTGCGGGCCGCTCCGTGCGGCACCACCGCTCAGCGCAGGAACGCGGTGACCAGTGCCGTCCATTCCTCCTCGAGCGACCCGGTCGCCGGCGCCGCGCCGGCCCGCGCGTACCAGTAGCGGGCATTCGCCAGATCGGGTTCCTTCCGGTGCAGATAGGCGTGCACCCGCGCGCCCTCCGGTCCCTCGTCCGCCTGGGCGCAGGCATGCGCCTGGTCCCAATCGTCCTTGGCGTCCCACCACAAGGCCTGCAGCGGCAGGCTCAGCTCCGGTGGCGGCAGCGCGCCCTCGAGCGAGGCGCGGAACGTGGCGAGATCGGCGGTCATGCGGCCTCCTGACGCAGGAGCAGGCGTTGCAGCTTGCGGACCGCGCTGTCGGGCGTGGTCAGCACCGGCTTCCCGATCGCCGTCGCCACCATCGGCGCGGCGCGGGCCAGGCTGAACTGCGACAGCGCGATCGCGTCCACCGCGCCCAACGCCTCGGCGGCGCGGGCGGCCGCCTGGTCGTGCGCCACCGCATCGCCCCGGTCCAGCGCGGCCAGGGCGTCGGCCGCGAGGCAGGGGACCAGCGTGATCGCCGGGGCCGCGGCGGCGAATTCCGGCGGCATGGAGGCGAGGGTCGGGGCGAAGGTCGCCATCAGTCCGATCCGCCCCTGTGGCCCGGCGAGCGCCACCGCCTCCTCGATCATGGCCTCGTTCGGCTTGAGCACCGGGATCGGGGCGAGCGCGGTGGCGCAGGCCTCGATGCAGGGCCCGAAGGCGGAGCAGGTGAACAGGATCCCGTCCGCACCGGTGCCGCGCGCATAGCGCGCCAGGGTCAGGAAGCGCTCCGTCATCGCGGGGGTCAGCGCCCCGTCCCGCGCCAGGTCGGCCGAGAGGGAGTCGTCCAGCAGGTTCATCAGCCGCGCCTCCGGCCAGAGCCGCGCGAAGGCGGCCTCGATCGGGGCGATCGAGTGCTTCAGGGCGTGGATCAGCGCGATGCGCATGGCGTCTTCCTCCCGCAGGCGAACAGGCTAGCTCCGCACTGCCGGAGGGCCAAGCGGGGGCGCCCTTGCCGCCGGCTGCCCCGGCCCCTATCACGCCGCCTCACTGGAGGATCCATGGCTATCTCCGCCGCCGTCGCCGCCAATCCGGCCCTCGCCCGTCAGGCGGAGATCCTGGCGCGGCCGATGACGCCGCAGCGACGCATGGCGGACTGTATCCGCGCCCTTGCCCTCGACGCCGTCGAGCATGCCCGCTCCGGCCATCTCGGCCTGCCGCTCGGCATGGCCGACGTGGCGACGGTGCTCGCCAGCCGCTTCCTCAAGTTCGACGCCGCCGATCCCCGCTGGCACGACCGCGACCGGTTCGTGCTGTCCGCCGGTCACGGCTCGATGCTGCTGTACGCGCTGATCCATCTGACCGGCCATGCCGGCATGACCATCGAGGATCTGCGGAGCTTCCGTCAGCTCCACTCCCCCGCCGCCGGCCACCCGGAATACGGCGAGCATCCGGCGATCGAGACCACCACCGGCCCGCTCGGCCAGGGGTTCGCCACCGCGGTCGGCATGGCGCTCGCGGAACGCCATCTGGCGGCGCGGTTCGGCAAGTCCCTGGTGGACCATCGCACCTGGGTCATCGCCTCGGACGGCGACCTGATGGAGGGGATCAGCCACGAGGCCGCCGGGCTGGCTGGCCATCTCGGCCTGAACAAACTCACCGTGCTGTACGACGACAACCACGTCTCGATCGACGGCGACACCGCCCTGGCCAGTTCCGAGGACGTGCTGCGGCGGTTCGCGGCGCAGGGCTGGGCGACCAAGCGGGTGGACGGGCACGACCCGGTCGCGATCACCGCGGCGATGTCATTCGCGATGCGCTCGAAGAAGCCCACGCTGATCGCCTGCCGCACGATCATCGGGCTCGGGGCCCCACGCAAGGCCGGCACCGCCGCCGTGCATGGCGGTCCACTCGGCCCCGAGGAAGCCGCCGCCGCCAAGGTGGCGCTGGGCTGGCACGAGCCGCCCTTCCACGTGCCTGAGGAGCTGCGGGAACGCTGGCATGCGGCCGGCGCGCGCGGCGCCGCGGCGCGGCGGTCCTGGCTCAAGCGCCTCGCCCGCCACGCCCAGCGCGCGGAGTTCGAGCGCGCCCTGGCCGGCAAGCTGCCAGAGAACTGGATGGAGGCGGTGCAGGGACTGAAGCAGTCGCTCGCCGAGACGCGGCCGACGCTGGCCACCCGCGCAGCGAGCCAGGCCTGCCTCGAGGCGCTGGTGCCGGCGACCCCCGAACTGGTCGGCGGGTCGGCCGACCTGACCTCCTCCAACCTGACCCAGGTGAAGGGCATGGCCGCCATGGCCCCGGGCAGCTATGCCGGGCGCTACGTCCATTTCGGGATCCGCGAGCACGGCATGGCCGCCGCCGCCAGCGGCATGGCGCTGCACGGCGGCATCATTCCCTATACCGGCACGTTCTTCGCGTTCAGCGACTACATGCGCCCGGCGATCCGGCTGGCCGCGATCATGCGCCAGCGGGTCGTGCACGTGCTGACCCATGACAGCATCGGGCTCGGCGAGGACGGCCCCACCCACCAGCCCGTCGAGCATCTCGCGAGTTTCCGCGCGATGCCGAACGTGCATGTGTACCGCCCCGCCGACGCGGTGGAGACCGCCGAGTGCTGGGAACTCGCGATCCGCCGCACCGAGGGGCCGAGCCTGCTGGTGCTGTCGCGGCAGGCGGTGCCGGCGTGGCGGGGCGAGGCGGGGGAGAACCGCTGCGCCCGCGGCGGCTATGTGCTGGCCGAGGCGGAGGGACCGCGCCAGGCCACCGTCATCGCCACCGGCTCCGAGGTGTCGATTGCCATGGCGGCGCGGGAGGCGCTGGCGGAGGAGGGGATCAGCATCGCGATCGTCTCGCTTCCCTGCTGGAAGTTGTTCGAGGTGCAGGACGACGCCTACCGGACCGCGGTGCTGGGCGGTGCGCCGAGGATTGGCCTCGAGGCCGGTGTCCCTTATGGGTGGGAGCGCTGGCTGGGGGAGGACGGAACGTTCCTCGGCTTGAACGGTTATGGCGCATCTGCTCCCTTTGCGGAGCTTTATCGCCATTTCGGGCTGACCGCGGAGGCTGTGGTCGGCGCGGTGAAGCGAAAGCTCGGGTGAGGGAGGCGGCGGGCGCGGGCGATCCTGCGCCGGTCGAGGTCACGCCCGAGTGTGGTGGCGGGACGTTGATTCACGTCAAGGACTTGGCAACATTCCTGCGGTTGGAATGCCAAAAAGGCAGAAAGGACTGACATCATGGCCGTGAAGGTCGCGATCAACGGGTTCGGACGCATCGGGCGCCTCGTGCTGCGCGCCATTGTCGAGAGCGGGCGGGAGGATGTGATCCCGGTTGCGATCAACGATCTCGGCAGCGTGGAAGCGAACGCGCACCTGTTCGCCTATGACAGCGTGCACGGCCGCTTCCCCGGCCAGATCGAGGTGTCGGGCGACACCATCACCATTCGCCACAACGGCAAGACCTATGGCCCCATCAAGGTCAGCGCCGAACGCGATCCGACCAAGGTGCCCTACCAGGGCGTCGACGTGGCGATGGAATGCACGGGCATCTTCACCTCCAAGGAGAAGGCCTCGGCGCTGCTGACCGCGGGCGCTCGCAAGGTCCTGATCTCGGCACCGGGCGACCACGTGGACGCGACGATCGTCTATGGCGTCAACCACAAGACGTTGACCAAGGACATGACGGTCATCTCGAACGCGTCGTGCACGACCAATTGCCTCGCCCCGATGGCGAAGGTGCTGCACGAGAAGTTCGGCATCCTGCGCGGCTACATGGTCACCATCCACGCCTATACGGGTGACCAGAACACGGTCGACACGCTGCACAAGGACCTGCATCGCGCCCGCGCCGCCGCGGTCTCGGCGATCCCGACCTCGACCGGTGCCGCGCGTGCGGTGGGCCTCGTGCTGCCCGAGCTGAAGGGCAAGCTGGACGGCACCGCGATCCGCATCCCGACGCCGAACGTCTCGCTGGTCTCGCTCGACGTGAACCTGAAGCAGCAGGCGACGAAGGAGGAGATCAACGCGGCGATGCAGGACGCCTCCAAGGGCGAGCTGGCCGGGATCCTCGACTACAACACGGCACCGCTGGTCAGCATCGACTTCAACCACAACAAGGCGTCCTGCACGTTCGATGCGTCGCAGACCGCGGTGGTGGACGGGGCGCTGACCCGGGTGATGGGCTGGTACGACAACGAGTGGGGCTTCTCGAACCGCATGTCGGATACGGCCGCGCTGTTCGGCTCGCTCTGAGCGCAGACGGGCTGGAACGCGACGGGCGCGGGACCTCCTGCGCCCGTCGCTGCTTCCACATGATTGACCGGCCGCGCGGCCCGCCCCGATTGGCGGAATGCGGCGCAGTTCGTATACCCGCCGCAAACATTCGCTCAGGAGATTGTCGATGTCCTCGAAGACCATGAAAGAGCATGTGGCCCAGGGGAACGGCTTCATCGCCGCCCTCGACCAGAGCGGCGGGTCCACCCCCGGCGCGCTGCGCCTCTATGGCATTCCCGAGACCGCCTATAACGGCGACGCCGAGATGTTCGCGCTGATGCATGCGATGCGCGTGCGCGTGATGACGGCGCCGGCCTTCTCCGGCGACAAGGTGATCGGCGCCATCCTGTTCGAGCGCACCATGGACGGCGAAGCCGGCGGCAAGCCGGTGCCGGCCTATCTGTGGAACGATCGCGGCTGCGTGCCCTTCCTCAAGGTCGACAAGGGGCTCGAGGCCGAGGCCGACGGCGTCAGCATGATGAAGCCGATGCCGGAGCTCGACGCGCTGCTCGGCCGCGCGGTGAAGGCCGGGATCTTCGGCACCAAGATGCGCTCCACCATCAAGCTGCCCTCCGAGTCCGGCATCGCCGCGATCGTGAAGCAGCAGTTCGACGTGGGCGCGCAGATCTCCCGCACCGGCCTGGTGCCGATCCTCGAGCCCGAGGTGCTGATCAAGAGCCCGAACAAGCCCGAGGCCGAGGCGCTGCTGCGCGACGCGATCCTGCGCCATCTCGACAAGGTGCCGGCCGACCAGCCGGTCATGCTGAAGCTGACCATCCCCGATCAGCCGGACCTCTATCGCGACGTGGTGAAGCACGACCGCGTCATGCGCGTCGTCGCGCTGTCCGGCGGCTACAGCCGTCCGGATGCCTGCCAGCGGCTCGCGCAGAACCACGGCATGATCGCCAGCTTCTCGCGCGCCCTGCTCGAGGAACTGCGCGTGTCGATGAGCGACGCCGAGTTCAACGCCGCCCTGGCCAAGGCGATCGACGAGATCTACGCCGCCTCCACCGTGAAGGTCTGATCGCCCTCCACGCCGCCACCCAGGTCGCGATCCGATCCGAAGGACCAACGACATGCCTTTCCGAACCCTCGACGGGCTGGACGTCTCCGGCAAGCGCGTGTTGCTGCGCGCCGACCTGAACGTGCCGGTCCGCGACGGCCGCATCACCGACCTGACCCGCATCGAGCGCCTGACGCCCACCATCAAGGAACTGTCGGACAAGGGCGCAAAGGTCATCGTGTGCTCGCATTTCGACCGGCCGAAGGGCAAGCGCGTGCCCGAGATGTCGCTCGGGCCCGTGGCGGTCGCGCTGGGACAGGTGCTGGGCAAGCAGGTCCGCTTCGCCGAGGATTGCACCGGCGTCATCGCCGAACAGTCGGTGATGCGGCTCAACCCCGGTGAGGTGCTGGTGCTGGAAAACACCCGCTTCCACGCCGCGGAAGAGAAGAACGATCCGGCCTTTGCGAAGGACCTCGCCAAGCTCGCCGATATCTACGTCAACGACGCGTTCTCGGCGGCGCATCGCGCGCATGCCTCGACCGAGGGCGTGGCGCGGCTGCTGCCGGCCTATGCCGGCCGGCTGATGCAGGCGGAGCTCGAGGCGCTGGATGCCGCACTGGGCAACCCGGCGCGGCCGGTGGCGGCGATCGTCGGCGGCGCCAAGGTCTCCACCAAGCTCGAGCTGCTGGGCAACCTGGTCGGGCGGGTGAACCTGCTGGTGATCGGCGGCGCGATGGCGAACACCTTCCTGGCCGCCCAGGGGATCGCCGTCGGCAAGTCGCTGCAGGAAGCCGAGATGCACGACACCGCGCGCGAGATCCTGGCGCAGGCCGCCAAGGCCGAGTGCGAGGTGCTGCTGCCGACCGACGCCGTGGTCGCGACCGAGTTCGTCCCGAACCCGCCGACCCAGGTGGTGCCGGTCGACGCCGTGCCGGCCGATGCCATGATCCTCGATATCGGGCCGGCGACGGTGACCGCGTTCGAGCAGCGCCTGCCCGCGCTGCGGACCCTGGTCTGGAACGGGCCGGTGGGGGCGTTCGAGACCCCGCCCTTCGACGCCGCCACGGTGGCGCTGGCGAAGGCGGTGGCCGAGGCGACCGCGAAGGGGGGGCTGCGCAGCGTGGCCGGCGGCGGCGACACCGTCTCGGCGCTGCGCCATGCCGGCGTGCTCGACAAGATGAGCTATGTCAGCACCGCCGGTGGCGCCTTCCTGGAGTGGCTGGAAGGCAAGACCCTGCCCGGCGTCGCCGCGCTGGAGGCCTGAGGCCACGGTGCCGCCGGCTGCGTCTCCGAAGCCGACTTCCGAGGCGGCGCCTGGAGACCAGCCGACGCCGGGCGGCGGGATGCGCGTGCCGCGACGGCCGCGCGTCTACCTGGCCGGGCCGGACGTGTTCCTGCCCGAGTCCCATGCCTGGGCGGCGCGACGGGCGGCGATCTGCGCCGGGTTCGGGCTGGAGGGCGTCTCGCCCCTCGACCCGCTGCCCGACTCCCCGCCCGAGTGGCTGGGCCTGCCGGACTGGCAGCGCATCTTCCACCACAATGAGGCGCATATCCGCCGCTGCGACGCGGTGATCGCCAACCTCACCCCGTTTCGCGGACCGAGCGCCGATGCCGGCACGGTGTACGAGGTGGGGTTTGCGCGCGCGCTGGGGTTGCCGGTGTTCGGCTATGCCTGCGTGGGCGCCGACCTGCTGGCCCGCACCCGCGCCGCGTTCGGGCCGTCGGTCGCGGCCGACGCGGCGGAGGACTGGTGGGATGGCGACGGGCTGCTGGTGGAGAATTTCGGCCTGTCGGAGAACCTGATGATCGCGGGCGGCATCCTGGCGAGCGGCGGCCTGTTGCTGGCCGAGGACGCACCGGGGTCCGATCGCTGGCGCGACCTGACGGTGTTCGAGCGCTGCGTCGCCGCGGTGGCGGCGCGGCTGGGCGTCCCGTCGGCGGCGGGCTGACCGTCGGCTCTCCGGGGCAGGCCGACCGCTGGGGCTGGCCGGCAAGAGGTTCGGCCTTCCGGCGAACGCGGGCGAACCCGCCCTGGGTCAAACCCCGGTGGGCAGCTTCGACCGCATCGCATCGCGCCGGTCGAAATGGCGACCATCCACCGTGAAGGTCCCGTCCCCCACGGCGTGGATCAGCCGCTTCTCCCGACGTTTGTCGTCGCGATGTGCGGCGACCGCCTCCAGCACCACGATGTCGTAGCGTTCGACGACCTCGAGGACGCGGCATTCGATGTTGCCCAGGCACTCGGCAATCAGCGGCGCCTGCACGTGCCGCGCCTTCACCGGGGTCAGCCCAAACTTCCTGAACTTGTCGGTATCCGCCCCGGAACAGGTGCCCACGCCGACCACGGTGTCGAGCAGATCGATGGTCGGGACGGCGATGACGCAGGCTTTCGTCTGTGTCAGCGCGGCATAGGAATGGTTCCAGGCCCCGGTGGTCATCGCGAAGCGTGGGCTGAAGTCCAGCACCATCATCCAGGAGATCGTCATGACGTTGGGCACGTGCCCGTCATGCGTCGTCACCAGCACGACCGGCCCCGGCTCGATCAGCGTGAAGGCCTTGCTCAGCGCGAGCGGTTCCATCTGCCTCTCCGTCGGAACGCCGCGCGATCCTAGCAGAGTCGCGGTCGCGGCGCGCCGGTGACGCTCGTGACCGGCGAGGAGGGCAGGGGCGTCAGGCGTCCTCGCCCAACACGCCCAGCGCGTCGCGGATCCCGAAATCCCCCGGCAGCGCGCCGCGCGGGAACAGCCGCGTGACGTGGCCCATCTTGCGGCCCTCCCGCGCCTCCGTCTTGCCGTAGAGATGCGGGATCAGCCCTTGGGTGGCCAGGATCTGCGGCCACAGCGCCACGTCCGCCGGACCCACCAGGTTCTTCATCACCGCGTCGGAATGCCGCACCGCCGGCGGCAGCGGCAGGCCGGCGATGCTGCGGATGTGCATCTCGAACTGGCTGGCCGGGCAGGCGTCGATCGACCAATGGCCGGAATTGTGCGGCCGCGGGGCGATCTCGTTCACCAGCACGCGGCCGGTGCGGTCGACGAACATCTCCACCGCGAGCAGACCGATGAGGTCCAGCGCCTCGGCGACCCGGCGGGCGGTGGCCTGGGCGGCGGCGTCCACGCTCTGCGGGATGCGTGCCGGAGCGAAGGTCAGGTCGAGGATATGCGCCTTGTGGCGGTTCTCGACCGTGTCGAAGGCGGAGATCGACCCATCCACCCCGCGGGCGATGACGACGCTGATCTCCATGCCGAAGTCGACGAAGCCCTCCAGCACCAGCGGCTTCGGCTGCAGTCGTTCGAAGGCCGGCTCCAGGTCCTCTTGCGTGCGCAGCATCGCCTGGCCCTTGCCGTCGTAGCCCAGCCGCGTGGTCTTGAGCACGGCGGGCAGTCCGAGGCGGGCGGCGGCCTCGCGCAGCTCCGCCAGCGAATGGACCGGCGCCCAGGGGGCGGTCTCGGCGCCGGCGCCGTTCAGGAACGACTTCTCGGCCAGCCGGTCCTGGCTGATGCGCAGCACGGACGGCGCCGGGCGCACCGGCTTGATGGAGGCGAGCAGGTCCAGCCCTTCGGCCGAGACGTTCTCGAACTCGAAGCTGATCACGTCCACGGCCTCGGCGAAGGCGCGCAGGGAGACCGGGTCGCTGTAGTCGCTGATGGTGACGGCGTGGGAGACCTGCGCGGCGGGGCTGTCCACCTCGCGGGTCAGGATGTGGCAGCGATACCCAAGCCGCGCGGCGGCAAGGGCGGACATGCGGCCGAGCTGGCCGCCGCCGACGAGGCCGATCGTGGCGTTTGGGGGCAGGGCGGTCATCGCGTGGGTCCGCTCATGATCCGGGGACGTCGACCGGAATGTCGCCGACGGCAGCGGTCTGTTCGGCGCGCAACGCATCGAGCCGGGCGGCAAGGTCGGGGTCGTGCACGGCCAGAATCGCGGCGGCGAGCAGGGCGGCGTTGACGGCGCCGGCGCGCCCGATGGCAAGGGTGCCGACCGGGATGCCGGCGGGCATCTGGACGATGGAGAGCAGGGAGTCCATGCCCTTCAGCGCGTGCGATTCGACGGGAACGCCCAGCACGGGG
>JAFKLG010000044.1 GCA_017304945.1 Rhodospirillales bacterium | reverse complement strand
CCGAGATCAGCGTGCCCACCACGGTGAGCACGCCCAGCAGCAGGATGATCGTCGAGCCCAGCAGCATGTCCTGCGAGATCAGCGAGTGCAGCAGCAGCGGCCCGACCGTGGGCAGGCTCAGCACCACCGAAATGATCACGCTGCCCGACACCGTGTACGGCAGCAGATATCCGATCGTAGAGGCGAACGGGTTCAGCGCCGCGCGCACCGGGTATTTCATGATCACCCGCCGCTCCGCGAGCCCGCGGGCCCGTGCCGTCACGACGTAGGGCCGACGCAACTCGTCGAGCAGGTTCGCGCGCATGATGCGCACGAGCTGCGCGGTGCCCGCCAAGGCGAGGATCAGCACCGGCACCGGCAGATGCTGCACGAGGTCCCAGGCCTTCGCCCAGGACCAGGGCGCCAACTGGTACTCGGAGGAGAACAGGCCGCCCACGTTCATGTCGAACAGCCGCAGGCCGAGATACATCACGATCAGCGCGAGCAGGAAGTTGGGCACCGCGAGCCCCACGAAGCCCACAAAGGTGAACACGTAGTCGCCGAACGAGTACTGCCGCACGGCCGAGTAGATCCCGATCGGCAGCGCCAACCCCCAGGTCACCACGATCGCGCCCAGCGATAGCAGGATCGTCAGCCAGAGCCGGTCGCCGATCACCTCGGTCACCGGGCGGCCGTATTCGAAGGACTGGCCGAACTCGCCATGCGCCACCAGGCTCAGCCACTTCCAGTATTGCACCCACAGCGACTGGTCGAGCCCGTAGGCGTGGCGCAGCGCCGCGGCCTCGGCAGCCGAGATCGCGGTGCCCATGGCCGAGGCCTGCGCCACGTAGGCGTCGACGAAATCCCCAGGCGGGAGCTGGAGGATGATGAAAGTGACGACGGTGATCGCCCATACGGTGATCGCCGCCAGCAGCAGCCGCCGAAGCAGGTACGCGAGCACGCGTCAGGCCTTGAAATACCAGGTCTCGGGATGGCTGTTGCCGGGCGTGCGGCAATGCTGCGCGTTGCACACCCGTCCTGCGATGTTGCCCAGCTTGTTGGACACCAGCCGCACGCCGAGCCCGGCTGGGGACTGGCCGACCGTGCCGATGCCGTATTGCTGGTCGACCAGGATCTTCCAGATCTCCTGCGCGTTCTTGTTGCGCCCGTCCGCCTTCAGGCTGGCGGCCTCGCCATACAGCTCCCAGATGCGCAGCAGGTTGGGATCGTCGGGCTTGCTGCCCTGCGTGCCGCCCGAGGCGTAGTACTGCGCGTAGTCCGGGCCCATATACGCCTCCACCGGATCGACCGGGATGGCATGCCGCGGGAACAGGTACAGCAGCTCGGTGCCGCCGTTGTTCCAGACATAGATGTGGTGCTCGTTGTTGCGCACGCGGGTCATCGCCAGGTTGCGCTCGAGCTCGCGCACATCGGCCTGGATGCCGATCTTCTGCCACTGGTCGGCGACCATCTCCGACAGTTTGGGATAAGGCAGGAAGGCCTGCACCGCGATGATCTGGATGCGCAGCCGCTCGCCGTTGTCGGTGCGCATGCGGAAGCCGGCGCCGTCCTTTTTCGCCAGCCCGATCTTGTCGAGCAGCGCGTTCGCCTGCTTGAGGTCGAGCGTCGACCACTTGGTTCGCCACTCGGGGCCGGGGCTCTGCGGCATGCTCTCCCCTGGCGCCGGGGAGCCGGGCGTGCCGACGCCCAGCCAGAACGTCTCGTTGAGCTGGTCGCGATCGATCGCCATCGACAGCGCGCGGCGGAAATCCGCGTTGGTGAGCCATTTGCGGATCTCGGGATCCGCCTTGAAGCTCTGGTTCATCTGCAGGATGAAGTCCGACCCGGCGAAGCCCAGGTCGAGATGCACCGTGTAGTTGCCCTTCTTCTGGTTATCCAGGATCACCGGCAACTTGCTGATGTCGATGTGGCGTTCCTGCTCGTCGTACTCGCCGCCCATGGCGCGGAGATTGATCACCTCCAGGTTCTCGGCGAGCGTGAGCTGGACGCGGTCGAAATACGGAAGCTGGTTTCCCGCCGTGTCCACCGCGTAGTAGTACGGGTTGCGCTCCAGCAGCCAGATCGGCGTGGTGATCGGCTGCACGGTCTTCCACGGACCCAGGGTCGGCAGCTCGACGTTGAGCGACCAGTCCTTCTTGAAGTGCAGCATCTGCAGCCAGTTCTCGAACCCCTCCTGCTTGGCGCGCGCATTGACCGCGTCCACCGAGGAGTATTTCGGCAGGAACTGCTTCAGGTAGTGACCCGGCGAATAGGCACCGAAACTCAGCTTCTGCGACTGCCGCACCGATTGGCCGCCACCGATATTGGTGTCGCCGGCCATCATTTCCTCGAACAGGTAGTACGGCACGTCGAATTCGAACCGCACCGTCGTCTCGTCGACCTTGACGATGCGGCCCGGCTTGCCCTTGGGCTGCATGTCGGGCAGCGGGGTCGGGACGATCTCCTTGTTGGAGTAGATGTCCTCGAACCAGAACACGAAGTCGTCGGCGGTGAACGGGTGCCCGTCCGACCACTTCATGCCCTTGCGCAGGTGCAGCGTGTAGGTCTTGCCGTCGTCGCTGAGCTCGTAGGCGGTGGCGACGCTGGGCACGATCTTGCTGCCGTCCGCGCTCCAGAAGAACAGCTTGTCGCTGGAGTTGATGCGGTTGCCGTTCTCGACGTCGCCGGGGCCGGTGAAGGCGCGCCGCCAGGTGCCGCCGTACTTGCCGATCTCGTTCAGCGGCTGCCACACCATCGGCTCCTGCGGCACGCGGTCGGCGACCGGCGGCAGCTTCCCCGCCTTCACCCGCTCGGCCAGCATCGGCGCTTCCTGGAAGGTCTTGGGCCACTTGGCGGGGTCGGTGACCATGGTCGGACCCTGCAACTCCCCCACCAGGCCGGAGGCGGCGAGGTCGGAAGCCGCCTGCGCCGCCTCGGTCAGCAGCGCCATCGCAGCCGGGCTCGCGGCGATCGCGGACAGCAGGCCGCGTCGCGACAGGGACGGAAGGCTCATGAACGTGTTCCCCGTTATGTGTTTGCGGGAACACTAGCCACGGTCCGGGAGCGTTACCAGGGCTGGGACGGTCCGGCGGCGGCCGTCGGGCGTCTCGGGCCGTGGGGTGCGGGACGGTCCGGATGCCCTTTCCCCGGCGCGACGTGGCGGCCGCGCCCGCACTCGAGCAACGTTGCTCTGGCGCGCGGCGCGGCCGCACGATAGGAGGAACGGAACGATTTCCCAGCAGGAGACGGTCGACGATGTCGCCCCGCATGATCCAGAAGGCTGCCGCCCTCGTCCTCCTCTTGCTGCCGGCCGCCTGCGGCTCCTCCGGTTCGCAGCATACGGTGCAGACGCTGAACTCCCGCCTGCATACCACGCTGGGGCCCGATGCGGCGGCCGGGCGCGTGTCGATGGTGCCGCAGCCCGACGGCGCGCAGGTCGTGTTCCGTGACCCGCCGCGCACGCCGGCCGGCAGCGACGTGCTGGACGACCGCGACCAGTACCTGATGGCGAGCGTCACCGAGGCGCTGCTCGACCCCACCCTGATGCGCGTCGCCGTCGTCCAGGCGCCCGGCACCCCGGTCGGGCTCGACGGGGACCGCGCCCGCGCCGCCACCAATTACCTGCGGACCTACCGGGTAGTGACCAGCCCGGAGGTGGCGGCGGCGGCGATCCCGGTGCCCCCTGGCGGGTTGCTGGTCGACATCCGCGTGCAATGCCCGACGACCACCACGCTGAGCGATCTGGGCCTCGGCGTCCCCTACGGCCCGTCGCAGCCGGTCTGCGACTGATCCCGCCGGAGCGGGGCGCAGCGCCGCCCCGCGGCCGCCGTGACGGGCGCAGCCGCCCCGACACACGAGACCGTGCTGGAGGAGCCCGCCGGCGTGATCGGTGATCCGACGGGCGGCCCGGGATGCCGGGGAGAGGGTCGCTCGTCAGGCACCTCCGTGCATGAGGGTGCCTGGAACGAACGCGACGGGGCTGAATGCGGCGCGATCAGCTGGATGCGGCGCGATCAGGCGGCCTTGCGAATGGTCGCGAGGAACCCGTCGATGCGCAGCCGCAGCCGCTCACCCTGCCCCTGCACCGACACCGCCGCCTCGGTCACGGCGCGGGCGGTGGTATCGGTGCGTTCGGCCGCGTTGCTGACCTCCTCCACCGAACCCGACGCGTCCTGCGTCTGTCGAGCGGCTTCCTGCGTATTGCGGAAAATCTCGTGGGTCGCCGTGCCCTGCTGCTCGACGCTTGCGGCGATCGCCGCGGCCACGCCGCTGATCTCGTCCACCCGCGTGCCGATTTGCCGGATCGCCTGGACCGCCTGTTGCGTGACGGACTGCACGGCGCCGATCTGCGCGCCGATCTCCTGGGTCGCGCGCGCCGTCTCGCTGGCCAATGACTTCACCTCACTGGCCACCACGGCGAAGCCCTTCCCGGCCTCGCCGGCGCGCGCCGCCTCGATGGTGGCATTGAGCGCGAGCAGATTGGTCTGCCGCGCAATGTCGGAGATCAGCTTGACCACGTCGCCGATCCGGGCGGCGGTCTGGTCCATGCTGCGCACCGTGTCGTCGGTGCGCCGGGTCTCCTGCACCGCCTGATCGCTGATCGCGGCGGCATGGGCAACCTGACGGGAAATCTCGGCCACCGAGGCGCTGAGCTCTTCGGTCGCGGCCGCGATCGTGGCGACGTTGGCCGAGGCGCTGCCGGTCGCTGCCTTGGCGGTTCGGGCCTGCGAGCGGCTCTGCTCGGCGATCTGACTCATGTCCTCCGCCGCCGATCCCATCCGGTCGGAGGCGGCCGCGAGCCCCGCAATCGAGCCCTGGACCTCCTCCTGGAACATTGCGATCTGGGCGTCCATCTCGTGCTGGCGACGCTGCAGCCGCTCCTGCTGTTCGCGCTGCGCCGCCTCTAGGGCCAGTTTGTCGCGCGCCTGCCGCTGGAACGTCTCCAGCGCCTGCGCGAGCTGCCCGATCTCGTCGACGCGGCGCAGGAACGGCACGGCGAGCGCGAGGTCGCCGTCCGCAATGCGGAGCATGGAATCACGCAGTACCTGAAGCGGCCGCACGACGCGCCGCGTCACCAGCATGAAGGCGAGCACCAGTCCCAGCACCACCAGGACCAGTTCCGCCCCCATCATCAACAGGCGGCGCCGTGCCGCGGCCGATTCCGCCTCGGCCCAGTCGTGCGCATCGGCGAGCGCGGCCTCGGCGACGCCGAGAATCGAGGTGAGGCGCGGAACCACGCTCGCGGTGAGGGTCTCGACGGTGATCTCCGGGCGCTCGCCGGCCTGAAGCTGGGCGATCAGCCGCTTCTCCTGCGCCAGCGCCGCAGCGTCGAAGAACCCGTCCTGCATCGCCTGGACGGCACGGCGGAGCCGTTCGGTCTGCGGCTCTTCGCCCAGCATGTCCTGCAGCGCCAGCCGGTAGGCGTTCGCACCCCCGAGCGCGGTCGCATAGCGCAGGGCGAGGTCGGGCGGCGCCTGCCCGTCGGCCATCGCGCGGTAGAGCACGAGGGCGGCGTCGCCGGCGGCATTGCGGGCCAGCCAGGTGAGCGCGCGGATCTGGAGCATGTCGTCGATGCGGGCATTCCGCCCCCGCACGGCGGCACTGATCACGCGGCTCACCGTCTCGAGCCTCCCCTGCAGTTGCGTGGCGGCCGCCGCGTAGTCCGCGACGAGCTCGGCGCGACGCGCCGATTTCGGCTGGTCCAGTCCGCGCAGGAGCTCCGCCTGCAAGGTGGCGAGCCGCTCCTTCGCTTCACGGAACTGCCCGAGCAGGGCAGGATCCGGAAGTCCCAGTGCCGGAAGTCGCACGAGGAGTGCGTCCAGTGCCCTCATCTCCTCCGACCGGTTCTTCGCCTGGGTCGCGCGTCCGGCCGGGTCGAACCCCTGCTCCGCGGTCCAGAACCGCTCGACCGAGGGCCGCTCGAGCCGCAGCCAGTTCAGCGCGGCGAACGCATCCGCCGAGGCATCCACTGACGCGAGCGTCCGCCGCTCCTGCCGCACGGTCCCGATCGTGTTCCAGAAATCGTTGAAGATTGTTGCAAGGAGCAGGACGCCGAGGAGGACGATCACGGACTTGATGAGCGTACCGGACGAGAGACGCTGAAGCATGACGGCCTCCGATCGTGCGGAGATCGCTTACACGCTCGGTCGTGAAGTACCCGTTAAGACTGCGGCTGCCCCGCCCCACCAATCCCACGCGGCCCACCGACGAGAGGAGAGGCGCATCGGGCTCAGTCGGCCGCGGCCGACACCTCAGGCGCCGCGGCCATTCCGGTCCCGAACGGGCCGGCGGTGAGCAGCGCCTGCAGCGCCGCCGGTTCGACCGGCGGGCTGAACAGATAGCCCTGCATCTCGTCGCAGCCCAGCTCCGCCAGCAGCACGCTTTGTGCCGACGTCTCCACCCCTTCGGCGGTGATCGCGATGCCGAGATCGGAGCCCACGCCCACGATCGCGCGGATGATCGCCACCGCGTCTGGTTGCTGCACCAGGTCGCGGATGAAGCCGCGATCGATCTTGATGCGGTCGAAGCGGAATCGGCGCAGATAGGCGAGCGAGGAGTAGCCGGCGCCGAAATCGTCCATGGCGATCCGGATGCCCATCCCTCGCAGCGCGTCGAGCGCGGTCAGCGTGGTGGCCGTATCGGACAGCATCACCGATTCGGTGATCTCGAGTTCGAGCCGCTCCGGCGCGAGGCCGGACTCGGAGAGCGCCGCGGTCACCGCGGCAACCAGTCCGCGATGGCGGAACTGCACCGGCGAGAGATTGACGCAGACGCGCACGGGAGGCGCCCAGGTCGCCGCGGTGCGGCAGGCGGTGCGCAACACCCATTCACCGATCGGCACGATCAGCCCGGTCTGCTCGGCCAGCGGGATGAACTGGTCGGGCGGCACCAGGCCACGCTGCGCATGCGGCCAGCGCAGCAGCGCCTCGCAGCCCGCGATGTGCCCAGTTGCCGCGTCCACAAGCGGCTGGAACGCCAAGGTGAGCTCCTCGGTGGCGACCGCCTGGCGCAGGTCGCGCTCGAGCGAGCGGCGGGCCTGCATCGCCGCATCCATCTCCGTCTGGAACAGGCGGAACGTCCCCCGCTCCTCCTTGGCGCGATACAGGGCGAGGTCGGCGCACCGCATCAGGTGATCGGCGTCCAGCCCGTCCTGCGGCGCGAGCGCGATGCCGATACTCACCCCGATTTCCACCTGATCGGCGGAAATCTCGAATGGCGTGGACAGCGTCTGGCGCAGCCGGTCGGCCAGCGCGGCGCAGTCCGTGTCCGCCTGGACGCCGACCTGCAGGATCGCGAACTCGTCGCCGCCGAGCCGCGCGATGGTGTCGACCTCGCGCACCGTCTGTTGCAGCCGCCGTGCGACGAGTTGCAGCAGCCGGTCGCCGACCGGATGCCCCAGCGTGTCGTTCACCGCCTTGAACTCGTCGAGGTCGAGGCAGTGCAGCGCCACCCCCTCCCCGCGACGGACCCGCGCCAGCGCCGCCTCCAGCCGCTGCCGGAACAGCAGGCGGTTCGGCAGGCCGGTCAGCGGATCGTGGTGCGCGAGATGCTCGATCATGGCGCTGGCGCGCCGCAGCTCCGAGAGGTCCTCGAAGGTCATCACCCAGCCGCGCTCCACCGGCGCGTGGCCGACCCGGATGGTGCGCCCGTCCTGCAGCTCCCACATGAACACGTCGCGTTTGGCGCATCCGACCGCCTGCCGATGGTCGCGCAAGGCCTGCAGGTCGGCTTCTGTGAACTGGCCGGCCATGATGGCGGCCCGCGCGACCGCATCCAGCGTCATGCCGGGTACGATGATTCCCGGCGGCACCTGCACGATCTCGTTCAGCCGGCGGTTGGCGAGCACCAGCCGCGCCTGTTCGTCGAACATCGTCAGCCCGTGCAACATGTTGTCGAGCGCCGCCGCCAGTTGCTGTCCCTGCCGCTCCAGCGCCTGCTGCGCCTCGCTGCTGTCCTGCGCGTGCCGCAACTCGGCGTGCGAGATCCGCAGCGCGACCTCCGCCTCCAGCGCGGCACCATCGGCGCGGGCGATCTCCTCCTCCTGTCGCACGACCCGCAGGCCGAACAGGCCGACGCCGAGGACCGAGAGGTTCAGGGCGGCGGCGCCCCCCACCACCCAGGCGACGAGCCGACGCCAGCCTTCGAGCGCGACGGCGCGCGGCAACCGGACCGAGACGTGCATCGGCGTGCCCTCGACCGGCTGCGTGACCTCGAGCCAATCGTCGGCGGATGCGCCCGGCTGGCCGCCGCCCGCGCCGCGCGTGCCGGCGAGCGTCGCGCCATTGCCGCCCTGCAGCCGGATCACGGTGCCCGATCGGCGCGCGAGGTCGGCGATCTGCTGATCCTGGAAGCTCAGCGACAGGCGGCCGATCACGAACCCCAGCAGCCCATGGTCGAGCCCGGTGATGGTACGGCCGACGAGCACCGCGGGCGTGCCGCCGTCCTGCACCGCCACGACGGAGCCGCTCGTGGCGGTCGGCGGGTGCGGGTCATGGCCATCCCGCCCGAATGCGTGCTCGTCGGGGCCGCCGCCGGTTTGTATCGCGGCGGGCGGTGCGGCCTCGTCGGCGAGCCGCGCGGAGAGGCTGCGCAGGGCGGGGTCGCTGCCCGGCGCCGGCCAGGCCTGGGAGGTGACGAGCATGCGGCGGCCGATATCGAGCAGCGCGACGCTTTCGACCTGCGGGGCGCCGGCGATCCAGTCGCGCAGCGCGAGATGCGTGTCCCAGGTGCCGAGTTGCGCGGCGAACATCTCCGGCGTGGCGATGCCTCGGCCGCGGATTCCGTTGCCCATCGTGCGTTCGAGCTCGTCGAGGCCGCGCAGGGCGACGCGCACCTGCCCCGCCACCGCGCCGGCCAGGGCGGTGAGGCGCGAGTCGGCCTGCCGCACGACCAGCGCACGCGTTTGCAGGCAGATCGCCAGGGCGGCGAGCGAGCCGACCAGGGCGGCGGCGACCATGATGCCGACCAGCATCCGGCGCATGCGTCGGTGACCGGACCGGGCGTGAAGGAGAAGGGAGCGCAGCATCGAAGGCCTTTCGCCCGCAAGCTGCGCCGCCTCGGTAAAGCTCAGGTTAAGCGGGCGGGCGGGCCGCGCCCGGAGCGCCGCGCACGCGGGCGGCGATCCGCGGGCCGGCCAGCGACGGGAGCCCGGCGGCCCAGCCCCAGCCTGGCGACCTCGCTAGTCGGCCCAGCCCAAGGCGCGCATCGCCCAGGGCGCGTTCCAGATCTTGGTCATGTGGGAGATCTTCCCGCCGGCGAACCGCATCACGTAGACGTAGTCCGAGCGGAGGGACTTGCCGGTGGGTGGCACCGGTCCCCCCGGCCCGGTGTGGGTGCCGTGGAACACGGCATAGGCGACGACGCTCTGCCGCTCTTCGTCGACTGCCCAGGCCTGCAGGTCATAGCCCGCATCCGGCATCATCCGGCAGATCGCGGCCATCCAGTCGCAATAGGCGGGCAAGGTCTTCACCTCGGCCAGCGGCTCCGCCTGCGCCGCGAAGGTCGCATCGGCCGTGCAGAACGGCGCGCAGGCCGCCCAGCCCTGTCCGGTCTCACAAGCTTCGAAGAAGGCACGGGCAGTGTTGGCGATGTCCGCCATCGACGTCTCTCCCCTCGATGCCGAAACCACGAGGGTACAAGACCGCCCGTCCCCGCGTCCACCGTTGCCGTCCCGCGCGCGCCGTGGCTGACTGGATCGCGCAAGAGCGTGCATGAAAGGCCCAGGATGGCGCCCAACACCAAGCGCGTGTTCTACGTGAACCACGTCGCCGCCCCGATTTTCCTCGAGATGCTGGGCGCGCGGCCCGACATCCAGCTCGACAAGCTGATGAACGACAGCCCCGCCGCGGTCGCCGAACCGGTGCTGGCCCAGGCGCATGCCTACCAGATCGGCTCGTCCCGGCAGGAGCTGGCGATGGAGTACCAGGGCTATGCGCCGCTGTTCGCGCGCTGCCCGAACCTGCTGATGCTGTCCACCAACGGGGCCGGCTTCGACACGGTGAACCTGGCCGACGCCACCGCGGCCGGGGTCGCGGTGGTCAACCAGGCCGGCGGCAACCGCGAGGGCGTCGCCGAACACGTGATGGCCATGATGCTGACGCTGTCGAAGCGGATCGCGGCCTCGCACAACGCGATGCGCAGTGGCCAGGCCTACCAGCGGCAGGACTTCATGGGCGACGACCTGCTCGGCCGCACCATCGGCATCGTCGGCATCGGCCATGTCGGCTCGCGCGTCGCGGAGCTGTGCCGCGGCCTGTTCCGCATGCGGGTGCTGGCCTACGACCCGTATCTCTCGGCCGAGGAGGTCGCCGCACGCGGCGCCGAGAAGGTCGCGACGCTCGACGACATGCTGCGCGTCGCCGACTACGTCTCGATCAACTGCCCGCACGACGCGACGACCCGCGGCATGATCGGGGCCGCGCAATACGCGATGATGCAGCCGCACGCCTATTTCATCACGACTGCCCGCGGCGGCATCCACGACGAGGCGGCGCTGCACGCGGCGCTGGTCGCGGGCAAGATCGCCGGCGCCGGGCTCGACGTGTGGGAGGACGAGCCGCCGCCGACCGATCACCCGCTGCTGCATCTGCCGAACGTGATCGTCAGCCCGCATACGGCCGGGGTGACGCGCCAGTCGCGGGAGAACATCGCCAGGATCGCGGCGGAGCAGTTGCTGGGCATGCTGGATGGCCAGCGCCCGCCGCGACTGCTGAACCCGGAAGTCTGGCCGACCTATTGCGAGCGGTTCCAGCGCATCCTGGGCGTGCGGCCACAGGCCTGAGGCGGAGGCGGGACCGAACGGGGCGAGGACTGGCCGGACCACGTGGCGTGGTAGGCGAGCCCCCTCCCCGCTCGCGCGCGCTACCCCGCGGTCACCTCGCCCAGCACCTCGTCGAGGATCGCGATCATCGCATCCACCTCCGCCGAACCGACCGTCAGCGCCGGCATGAAGCGCAGGCTGTCGGGGCGCGGCGCGTTCAGCAGCAGCCCGCGGGCGAGCGCAAGCTCCACCACCGCCGGACCGATCGGCCGCTCGAGGTCGAGCGCCAGCAGCAGCCCCTGCCCGCGCAGCCCGCCGCATCCGTGCTTGGCCGACAGCGCCGCGAGCCGGTCCGCCAGATAGGCGCCCATCTGCGACACCTGTTCCAGGAATCCGGGCGCGGCGATCGTCTCCATCACCGCGCACCCGGCCGCCGCGGCCAGCGCGTTGCCGCCGAACGTGCTGCCCTGGTCGCCATGCGCGAACACCGCCGCCGCCTCGGTCGCGACCAGCGCCGCGACCGGCACGCCGCCGCCCAGGCCCTTGCCCAAGGTCATGATGTCCGGCCGGATGCCGGCATGCTCGAAGCCGAAGAAGCGGCCGGTGCGGCCGATCCCGGTCTGCACCTCGTCCAGGATCAGCAGCACGCCATGCCGTTCGGTCAGGTCACGCAGCGCGCGCAGATACGGCACGGTGGCGGGGAACACGCCGGCCTCGCCCTGGATCGGCTCCAGCATCACCGCGACGGTGCGCGGGCCGATCGCCGCCTCCACCGCGGCGAGGTCGTTCAGCGGCACCTTGGGGAATCCGGTCACCTTGGGTTCGAACAGCGCCTCCCAGGCCGGCTTGCCGGAGGCCGACATGGTCGCGAGCGTGCGGCCGTGGAAGCCATGGTCCATGGTGATGATCTCGTAGGCGCCATCGCGGTGCAGCGCGCCCCATTTGCGCGCGAGCTTGATCGCGCCCTCGTTCGCCTCGGCGCCGCTGTTGCACAGGAACACCCGCTCCATCCCGCTCTGCTGCGCGATCAGCGTGCACAGCCGCACCATCTGGTCGTTGTAGAAGGCGGGGCTCGGCGTCAGCAGGGTTTGCGCTTGCTGCGCGAGTGCCTGCACCAGGGCGGGATGGCCGTGGCCCAGGCAGTTCACCGCCCAGCCCTGGATGAAGTCGAGATAGCGGCGGCCGGCGGTGTCGGTGAGCCAGGAGCCCTCGCCGGCGGCGAAGACGATGGGCGGCCGCGGGGTGACGTTCATCACCGCGGAGGTGTCGATCGCGGAGGCCGCGTGGGGGGGCATCGCGGAGGCTGCGTGGGCGCCCGTCGCGGAGGCCGCGTGGGAGTCGATGGCTGAGGCGGTGCCCAAGGGCGGCGCCATTGGCGTGCCGAGGCTGGTTTCAGGAGAAACGAGGTCGTTCATGGGGAGATGTCCTCTGCTGCAGGAAGACGGCAGAGGTCCCGGAAAACACCAAGGCCCCCGCCGTTGCCGACGGGGGCCTTGGTGCTCGATCCGTGTTGCCGGCGCTTGGTCCTAGACCACGCGCAGACGCGAACCCACCGCCCCCGTCCAGGGACGACGGCGTCGCAGGTTGCGCGGGGCGGTTACGATCGGCATGACGGCACCCTGCCGGCGCAGCGGCAGGTTTGTCAACGCGCTTCGCGCAGCGGACTCAGGCCGCGCGGTCGGAATG
>JAFKLG010000043.1 GCA_017304945.1 Rhodospirillales bacterium | reverse complement strand
GAGGTCAGGACCCAGGTGATCTCGGTGTAGCTGGCCGAGAAGCTGCCCTGCATGTAGGGCAGCGCGACATTGGCGATGGTCTGGTCCAATGACTGCAGCAGCGTGGCGCCGATCGCGCAGGCGGTGATCATGCCGCGATGCGGCACGCTCTCGGCGCTCATCGTCGGCCGGCCGCACGCGGCGCGGCTGGAGGCGGCTGGCGGATGGACACTCTCCCACGTTTCTTTGGCGGCAGGGGATGCCACGTTTGGCCGATACTGGTCCGGGGTGCGGGTTCGATCAACCCATCGCGGGCTGGGGTGGTGGACGGGTGCGGCCGGCCGGCCGGGATGCTAACAGACGGGCATGCCCGCTCATCGCGCGAGGACCTTCCGTCTCCCCGGCGCCTTGGTTCGGCGTCTTGGACTGGTGTTCCTGCTCTCCGCCCCCACCGTCCTGGCATTCCCCGCCGATCTCTGGGCACGCGCCAGCGGCGGGTATTCGCGCCCGAGCAGCGGCGGGTATTCGCGGCCGAGCGGATCGGTGCGGACGCCGTCGTTCGGCAGCGGGGCCGGGGCGTATCGGACTCCCTCGGTCAGCGGCGGCTACAGCCGGCCGAGCGGCGGCGGGTCGGTGTGGTCGGGACCGAGCTCCCCGGGCGACCGGGCGTTTTCCGGGAGCGGGTCGGCCAATGCGCTGCGCGGCTTCCGCGCGCAGCAGGCGCCGCGTCCGGTGGCGCCGGCGCCGGCCCCCTATCAGAACGAGCGGCCGCGCACCTACAGCACCGCGCCGGCGCCAAACCGCGGGGCCTGGTTCGGCAACCAGGGCTGGGCCCCCCCGCCCAGCGGCTATTTCGGCCAGGGCCGCAGCTTCGGGGCCTGGGATGGCCTGTTCCTCGGGCTGCTGCTCAGCAATCTCGGTCGCCCCGGGGCGGCGGACTGGTTCCACAACAACCAGTATGATCCGGGCTACCAGCAGTGGCGCGCCGAGGCCGAACGCCAGGCGCGGGACAACGCGGCGCTGCGCGAGCGGCTGGACGAACTCGATCGTCAGCTCGCGGAGCGGCAGGACCAGCCCCGCGATCCCGGCGCGCCGCCGCCCTCCGTGCCGCCCGAGGTCGCGCGCGCCACTCCGGACCGTACGCCGTCGGCCGGGGAGGGCGGCAGTTACGTCTGGATCGTCGTGCTGGTCGCCGGCGCGGCGATCGGCTTCCTGGCCTGGCGCCGCCGACGTGCGGCCGGAGGATCGAGCATGACCCCATCTGGCGGCCCCGCTTCGGCCGGCGGCACGCTGCGCAGCGGTGCCGAGATGTTGCGCCACAAGCTGTCCGGCGAGGGCTACACGCCCGACAAGTTCCGCCTCGGCATGACGATCCCGATGGATCCGACCCCGTTCGTGCTGGCCGGCGGCGCGATCAAGGTGCCGCAGCCGGCGGGGACCGGCAGCGGCCAGCTCACCGTCTCCGCCATCGGCCAGGTGCAGTCCGGTCCGGCGCGGCTGCTGCGGCTGTATCTCGCGGACGGCCGGAGCATGCTGCAACTGCATCTCGACGCCCAGGGCGACCCCGACGAATGCCGCCTGTTCGGGCTGATCGACGCGGTCGCCCCCGCCGATCCCGGCGAATGGGGCGCCTGGCTCGATCCGCGGGAAGGGATGATCGGCTGGCCCGAGTTCCAGACCAAGGACGGCAAGGTCTACGCCCGCGTGTGGAACCCGGGGACCGAACGGATCGGGCCCCGCGTGCTCACCGAAACCATCGAGACGCCGGGCGGCACGCGGTCGGTCACCAGCCGCGCCATGCTCTACGGCGCCGCCACCGGTGCCCCTCCGCCCGCGCCCCAGCACGAGTACATCCTGGTCGCCGCGGTCGAGGATGGCGGCCAGGCGCGGGTCGAGATCCGCGCCGGCATCGACCTCAACCCGGCTTCCCTCCAGCTCGCATAGGCGCCCATGGACAGCATCCTCCCCACCCTCAAGCAGGGCCTGCCCGTCCTGATCGAGCAATTCGCCGCAACCCTCGTCCTGCTCGGGATCGGCATCAGCTGCTATATGCTGATCACGCCCTTCAACGAGCGGCGGCTGATCCGGGAAGGGAACGTGGCCGCCGGCATCGTCGTCTCGGGCACTCTGGTCGCCCTGGCGCTGCCGCTCGCGGTGCGGCTCGCCTCCAGCGTGGTGCTGCTCGACATCCTCGTCTGGGGCGTGGTCGCGCTGGTGATCCAGCTGCTCACCTTCGCGGCCGTGACCGTCACGATGCGCGGCCTGCGCGGAATGATCGAAGCGGGCAACGTCGCGGCCGCGCTGGTGCTGATCGGCATCCAGATCGCGGTGGCATTGCTCAACGCCGGCGCCACCGCGGGCTGAGCCCGCGGATGTCGTCAACGCCCATCTTCACAGGAGACGTCCATGCTCACATTCATCCGCAACCTCGTCGGCGTGAAAACGGACCAGGCCGTCAGCAGCGCCGTCGAGGCGATCGTGCGCTGGGATCCGCAATCCGCCACCGAGGCCGAACTCCGCACCATGGAGCAACATCTCGACGAACTCGGCCGCCAGGTCGCCCAGGCGCGCATGGGGTTCGACAAGGAGCGGCGTGAGGCCGAGGCGATCCAGACCCTGTCCCAGCAGCGCATGGCCGCCGCGGAACAACTCCAGTCCCGCCTGCAGGCGGAGACCGATCCGGCGCGCAAGGCGGAGCTCGAGCGCAGCCTCGGCACGCTGGTCTCGATGCTGGAGACCATGGCGCCGGAGGTCGAGCGCGAGAAGCAGGATGCGACCGATGCGGCGGAGTTCCTGCACGCGCTGGAGGAGACCTACCAGCAGGCCGGCCAGAAGCTGAAATCGGCGCGCGACACGCTGAGCCGCGCCCAGCGGGACATGAGCCGCGCCGACCAGCAGCGGCAGATGGCGGAGCAGCGCGCCGAGGCGGCGCGGCAGGCGGCCGGGCTGAGCGGCGCCACCAGCGGGCTGACCGTCGCGCTCAAGGCGATGCAGGACGCGGCGGCGCGCGACCTCGCCTCGGCGGAGGCGGCCAACAGCAAGGCGAAGCTGCTGGCGCCGACCCGGCCGGAGCAGGACGACCCCAACATCGCCGCGGCCATGGCGCAGGTGCAGGGCAAGCAGCCCTCGAGCGCCAGCCTGAGCGAGCGGCTCGCGGCGCTGCGGCAGGCGTCGCGGTAACGCCTGCCTCGCGCCTCCGCGCCTGTGCGTGCGGGGGCGCCGGGGAGGCGGGACGGTTGGCCGGGATGCGTGACGCGCGGCCTGCGGCGGAGCGGGTTGGCGCCGGTGACCTGCGGATTGCGCGCGGGGCCGTGATCATGGAGTCCGTTCGCGAGCCGAAAGGGCACCGACTCGTCACGGCCGCTGGCGCGGATGTCAGGTGCCCTGTGGCGTCGGGCAGGGCACCGTAACGGTTCCCGCCCATTCCGGGTCCCGCCTGGAGCATCCGCCCTTGTCTCGCCCCACGTCCTTCGGGCGCCATGCCTGTGGCGTCCTCGGAGTCCTCGCCCTGTGCGGCGCCACGCCCGCCATCGCCGCGGCCCCACCGCCCGCAGCCCAATGCGACGCCGCGATCCAGGCGGCCGCGCGGACCAGCGGCAATCCGCTGCCGCTGATGCGCGCGATCGCCCAGGTGGAGAGCGGCCGCCCCGACTCCCTGAACGGCGCCCTGCGTCCCTGGCCCTGGACCATCAATGCCGAGGGCAAGGGCATGTTCTTCGACAGCAAGGCCGCGGCGATCGCCACAGTGCGGACGCTGCAGGCCAGCGGGGTGCGCTCCATCGACGTCGGCTGCATGCAGGTGAACCTGATGCACCATCCCGACGCGTTCGCGAGCCTCGACGAGGCGTTCGATCCGCAGCGCAACGCGCAATATGCCGGCGGCTTCCTGCGCCGGCTGTTCGCACAGACGCGGGACTGGATGTCGGCGGCCGGCGCCTACCATTCCAGCACGCCGGGCCTTGCGACCGACTACGTGAAGCAGGTGGCCGCCGCTCTCGGCACCACGCCGCTGCGCGGCCGGCTGGCGGGGGGCGGCGTGCCGGCGTCGACCGGTGCCCCCACCCGCCCGGTTGCTCCCACCCTGGCGCGTGACGGGACGATCGTCCCGTCGGTCCGGCTGGATGCCACGGGCCAGATTCGGCCGCGTGCCCCGAACGCTCCCGCCGTCGTCGGCCCCGCGGGCCATCCCGCCGGCGGCCGCATGCTCACCGTCGCGATGCTGCGCAACGGCGGCTCCTGAGCCGGCACGCCCTGGACGCGGCGAGTCTGGACGGTATGCTTGCGCCAGGCCGCCGGGAGAGAGATTCGGTGGCGCATGACCCCTGGGAGAGAACGAATGTTCAGCCACATGATGGTGGGCAGCAACGACATTGCCCGCTCGAAGAAATTCTATGACGCGCTGTTCGAGGCGATGGGCGGCAAGCCCGGCAAGACCGACGCCAAGGGGCGGCTGCTCTACCTGCACAATGGCGGCCTGTTCATGGTGACTAAGCCGATCGACGGCAAGCCGGCGACCCACGCCAACGGCGGCACGATCGGCTTCGCGATGAGCAGCCCGGACCAGGCGAAGGCCTGGCATACGGCGGGGGTCGCGAATGGCGGCACCGCGATCGAGGATCCGCCGGGCGTGCGCGAGGGCAGCTCGGGCGCGCTCTACCTCGCCTATCTGCGTGATCCGGACGGCAACAAGCTCTGCGCCCTGCACCGCATGCCGGCCTGATGCACCCCGCGTGACGGCGCTTGCCTGACGTCCCCCGCCGGTCGGCGGACCGACCGGCCGGCGGACCCACCAGTCGGCGAACCCCTTCCGTCATGGCCGGGCTTGACCCGGCCATCCCCATCAGCACGGTGCCGCGCGGGATGGCCGGGTCGAGCCCGGTCATGACGGGGAGGAGGGGGCCGTCCCGACGAGGGGGCCGTCCCGACGAGGGGGCCGTCCCGACGAGGGGGCCGTCCCGACGAGGGGGCCGTCCCGACGAGGGGGGCCGTCCCGACGAGGGGGGCCGTCCCGACGAGGGGGGCCGTCCCGACGAGGGGGGCCGTCCCGACGAGGGGGGCCGTCCCGACGCCCTTACGTTCCCTTGCCGAGTTCCTCGCCCGCGAGGCGCTCCGACAGCCGCGCCATCTCGGTGTGGTCGGCGTCCGGCCCGAACATCGCCTGCGCGGCCGCCACCAGCTCCTTGCACAAAGCGGAGAACGGCGTCGGCGTCGCCGTCTCGCGGCCGATCTGCAGCGCGATCGACAAATCCTTCGACAGCAGCCCCATCGTGAAACCGGCATCGAACTTCCGCGACAGCACGAACTGCTTGAACTTCTTCTGCGTCGAGTTGTTCATCCCGGTCGCGGCGTTCAGCACGTCCGTCATCACCGCGGGATCGAGCCCGAAGCGCTGCCCGATCAGCAACGCCTCGATCCCGATCAGGAAGCCGCCGGTCGAGACCAGGTTGTTCAGCGCCTTGGTCGCCTGACCGGAGCCCACGGCCCCGGTGCGCAGCACCGAACTGCCCATCGCCGACAATACCGGCATGGCGCGCTCGATCGCCGCATCCTCGCCGCCCACCATGATCGCGAGCTGCCCGGTCTTCGCGCGCGGCACGCCGCCCGACACCGGTCCGTCGATCAGCGTGGCGCCGAGCGCGGCGACCTTCTCGGCGAGTTCCTGGGTGACGGAGGGGACGCCGGAGCTCATCTCGACGATGATCGTGCCGGGCTTGAGTCCGGCGAAGACGTTGTCCTCGCCGCCGGTCAGTACACGTGAAACGATGGCGCTGGTCGGCAGCATCGTCACGATGACATCCGACGTCGCGGCGAGCTCGCGCAGCGTGTCGGGCGCACGGCCGCCGATCTGCTGCACGAAGTTGTTCGCAACCTCCCGCCGCGCATCGGCGACGGACAGCTCGAACCCGGCCTTGGCGACGCAGGCGGCCATCGGCCAGCCCATGTTGCCGACGCCGATGAAGCCGACCTTGATCTTGTCCGACATGGCGGCTCAGCCCTTCGCTGCGTCGACTTCCTTGAACACCTCGGTCGCGATCTTGAACGCCTCGAGGCAGGCGGGGATGCCGCAATAGGCGCCGACCTGCATCAGGATCTCCTTGATCTCGTCGCGGGTCACGCCGTTGGTCAGCGCCGCCTTCAGGTGCAGGCGCAGTTCGGCGCCGCGGTTCAGCGCGGACAGCATCGTCAGGTTGATCATGCTGCGCGTCTTGCGGTCGATGCCGGGCCGGGTCCAGCACATGCCCCAGGCGATCTCGGTCGTCATCTGCTGGAACGCCGCGTTGAAATCGTCGGCGCGCGCGAGCGAGGCGTCGACATAGTCCGCGCCCAGCACCTCACGGCGCACTTCCAGGCCCTTCTTGAACAGGTCGCTCTGGTATTCGGGGCGGTTCGGGATCTCGGCCATCTTGCATCTCCTCGGTTCACGGCGCGGGCGGACGGTAGAGATTGCCAGCGGCACCGACAAGCGGTTGACTCCCGGCGCGACGCGAAGGGGGAACGACATGAGCACGATCACCGGCCCGACCTACGAGGTGCTGGCACTCCGCTACGGCATCTTCGACGGGCGGCTGCAGTACCAGAACTTCATCATTCCCGACGACCATGCCGCGCCCGATCCGCTCGACTTCTACGTGTTCGCGATCCGCGGCAACGGGCGCACGATCGTGATGGACACCGGGTTCAACGCCGCCTCGGCGAAGCGGCGCGGCCGGGAGATCCTGCGCACGCCGGCCCAGGCGCTGCTGGATGCGGGGATCGATCCGGCGACGGTGAAGGACGTGGTGCTGACCCACATGCACTGGGACCATGCCGGCGGCATGGAGTATTTCCCGCAGGCGACCTTCCACATCCAGGCCGCGGAGATGAGCTACTGCACCGGCCCGTGCATGTGCGAGCCGTTCCTGCGCCGTCCGTTCGACGTGGACGACGTCAAGAGCGCGATCGACGCGCTGTATGCCGATCGGATGAAAGTCTATGACGGCACGGTGGAAATCGCGCCGGGTGTCACGCTGCACCTGATCGGCGGGCACTCGGGCGGCATCCAGTCGATCCGCGTGCCGACGCAGCGCGGCTGGGTGGTGCTGGCCGGCGACGCGACGCATCTCTGGCGCAACATCCGCAAGCGCAACCCGTTCCCGGTGGTGGTGAACGTGCAGCGCATGCTGCAGGGTTTCGACATCCTGAACCGGCTGTCGGACGGGCCCGACCACGTCATTCCCGGCCATGATCCGCTGATCCTGAAGCGCTTCCCGCCACTCGACGGCAACCCGGAGATCGTGCGCCTGGACCTGCCGCCCGCCGCCTGAGATGCCGCCGAAGCGCGCCTGGGTCCGCCTGCCCTCGGGGCGGCGGCTCGACCTGCTCGATCCGACGCCGTTCGACTGGACCGACGAGGATCTCGCGATCGGGCTCGCGCGCACCTATCGCTGGGGCGGTCACTCCGCCTGGCCGCTGCCGCTGTCGGTCGCACAGCACTCGCTGCTGGTGCTGGCGCTGCGGCGGCAGGCGAGCCAGACCGGCCTGTCGGACGCGGTGGCGCGGCGGGAATTGCTGCACGATGCCGACGAGGGCTTGCTGGGATTCGACCCGATCTCCCCGCTCAAGCCCTTCCTCGGCGACGGCTACGCCTCCGTCGCCACCCGGCTCGGCGGGGCCATCGCACGGCGCTACGCCTTGCCGGCCTGGACTGCCGACGAGAAGCGCGCCCACAAGCGGGCGGACCGCATCGCCGCGGCATCCGAGGCGGTCCATGTCGTCGGCTGGACCCGCAACGAGGTCCGGCTGACGCTGCGCATTACCGAGGCGCCGGTGGACCTCGATCCGATCGCCGCGACGGTGGCCGGCGCGGCACCATGGGAACCCTGGCCGGCCGACCGCGCGGCGGAGCATTTCCTGGCGGCCTTGCAGCGCCTGACGCCAGCGGCCGGCGCGTGAGCGCCGTCGCGGCGCGCCACGCGCGAAGACGGCGGCTCAGCGGCGGAAATCGTGGCCCTTGCGCTCGACCGTACGGACCATGCCCTTCCACTCGGGAAGCCCGTAATCGTCGCGCGCCCGATACTTGCGCATGCGCTCGCCGTATTTCTGGATCACGTGGTCGGCGATCGGCACCGGCGGCTCGTCCAGCGTGCGGGCGATCAGCTCGAGCTCGCAGGCGCGCTCCAGCATATAGAGCCGCATCACCGCGCCGTGGATCGTCGAACCGAGCGTCAGGAGCCCGTGGTTGAGGAGGACGACGCAACTGCCGCTCGCGCAGGAGCGGCCCAGCGCCTCGCACTCCTCCTCCGTCGCCGGCACGCCATACTCGTGATAGACGACGTCATCATAGACCTCGAGCGCGTCCTGGCTGATCGGACGGATCCCGTTGCGGATCAGCGAGAGCCCGGCACCGGCGCGCGTGTGCGTGTGCAGCACGCAGTTCGCATCCGGCCGCGCCTTGTAGATCCCCGAATGGATGATGAATCCGGCGCGGTTGAACTTGCCGTCGCCGTCGATGACGTTGCCGTCGAAATCCATCTTGATCAACGAGGACGCGGTGATCTCGTCGAACGTCTCGCCGTAGTTGTTGATCAGGAAATGCGTCGGCTCCCCCGGTACGCGGGCCGACATGTGGGTGTTGATCAGGTCGGTCCAGCCCAGGTCGTACATCACGCGGTAGACGGCGGCCAGCTCGCAGCGCGTGGCCCATTCGGCATCCGTCATTCCAGGTCGCAGTTGTACCGCCGCAGACATCCTCTATCCCCTCTTTCCCGCTGATGATGCCGGAAGCTTGCGGGATGCCGTGCTGCAGCGCAACCAAAAGCCGGGGTCAGCCGGCGGGACGGCAGCCGGCGGCGCGCGCCGCGAGGTCGGCCGCGGCGCGCGCGACCGGGCCGGTCCAGTCGCCGGGACGCTGTTGTCGGAACAACCGCAGGCCGGGATACCAAGGGCTGTCCTCGATCCCCTGCAGCCACCGCCAGCAGGCATCGAACCGCGACAGCAGCAGCACCGGCTTGCCTATCCCCGCCGCCAGATGAGCGACGGCGGTATCGGCCGAAACCACCACGTCGAGCTGCGCCACCAGCGCCGCGGTGTCGGCCATGTCGCGCACCTCCGCCATCGGATCTTCCAGCCGCAGCGCGGGCGGCGGCAGCGCGCGTCCGGTCGCGTGCCGCTGCAGGCTGACGAGGCGCAGGTTCGGAATGTCGGCCAGCGGCAGCAGGGCCGCGGGCGGCAGCGAGCGGCGGCGATCGATCACCTGTGCGCCCGCGTCGTCCGCATGCGCGGACCCGGCCCAGACGACGCCGACCCGCAGTTCCGGTCCGGCCGGAAGCCGCGCTTGCGCCGCGGCGATCAGCGCCTCCGGCGGGTTGAGATACGGGACCTCGGACGGGATCGTGTCCCGGCGCGTGCCGAAGGCGCGGGGCAGGCTCAGCAGCGGGCAGTGCAGATCGAAGGGCGGCAGCGTATCGCCCCTCGCGTACACCGCCGCGACGCCGCGCATGGTGCCCAGCAGGCGGCGCAGCGGCGGCTGCACCTCCAGCAGCACGCGGCCGCCGCGCGCCGCCACCAGCGGCGCGTAGCGCACGAATTGCAGCGTGTCCCCCAGCCCCTGTTCCGCATGCAGCAGGATCGTGCGGCCCGCGAGCGGCGTGCCATCCCAGGCGGGGCCGAAGCCGCGGTCGCGCGCGTGGCGCCGCCGCCAGCGCCACTCGTACTCGTCCCAGCCACGCGCGAAATCGCCGGCGGCCAGCAGCGTGGTGGCGCGGTTGAAGCGCAGCGACGCGTCGTCGGGCGCCAGCGCGATCGCGCGCTCATGCGCGGCAAGTGCGGCCGGCAGGTCGCCGCAGGCGCGCAGCGTGTTGCCGAGACTGCCCCAGGCGCCGGCATGATCCGGGGCCGATGCCAGGCCCTGGCGATACAGCGCCGCCGCGGCGTCGAAGGCGCCCTGGTCGTGGCGGAGATTGGCGAGGCAGAACAGGGCCGCGGGCTCCCCCGGAATGCGGCGCAGCGCTTCCTGCGCGGGCATCTCCGCCTCGGTGAGCAGGCCGAGGCAGCGCAGCGTGTCGGCGAGATTGAGATAGGCGGGGCCAAACCCCGGATCCCGCGCGAGGCAGGCGAGGAACGCTTCCGCCGCTTCGACCGGCCGGTCGGCGCCGCGCAGCGCATTGCCGAGGTTGTAGCGGGTCGCGGCATGCGCGGGCGCGGCGCGGGCGCAGGCAGCGAAGGCCGTCACGGCGTCGGCGGCCGCGCCGGCCTCCAGCAGCGCGTTGCCGCGTGCGAACAGGGTGGCGGGGTCGTCGGGACCGGATCCGGACATGCGCGTGCCTCCCGCGCGAGCCTAGCCGAAGGATGCCAACGACCGGTTAAGCGTGGGCGGTGGGGCGGGGCGGCGTCCGTGCCGGCGGCGCGGGACTCGGCGCTTCGCTGCGTGGGGTTGTTTGCCGGAGGGACACCGTCGCGAGGCCGGCTGGTGGTGCGCGGACGGTGGATGGGGCCGCGCGGCTGTGCGAGGCTGCGGCCGGTCTGTGCCGGGCGATACCTCTGGACACGACCGATTGGTAGGATCAGATACTAACGGGAATATCCCGGCGCCTGCGCCGGGCTGATGGAGTGACATACGAATGGACGCGTCCGCGACGGCTGCCTCGACCGATTTCGACGCCATCATCATCGGCGCCGGGATGTCCGGCATGTATCAGCTCCATCGCCTGCGGGAGCTGGGGCTGCGCGTGCGGGTGCTGGAGGCCGGCACCGGCGTCGGCGGCACCTGGTATTGGAACCGCTACCCCGGCGCGCGCTTCGATTCCGAGAGCTACTCCTACCAGTTCTCCTTCTCGAAGGAGCTGCTGGCCGAATGGGACTGGACCGAGCACTTCGCGCCGCAGCCGGAGACGCTGCGGTATCTGAATTTCGTGGCGGACAAGCTGGACCTGCGCCGCGACATCCAGTTCCAGAGCCGGGTCGCCTCGGCGCATTGGCAGGAAGCGGGACGCTGCTGGCGCGTCACGCTGGAGGATGGGCGGTCCTATGTCACCCGGTTCCTGATCACCGCGGTGGGCCCGCTCTCGGCGCCGACCATGCCGAACATTCCCGGCGTGGAGGATTTTAAGGGCGAGTCGTGCCACACCGCGCGCTGGCCGCATGAGCCGGTCAGCTTCGAGGGCAAGCGGGTCGCGGTGATCGGCACCGGCGCCACCGGCATCCAGACCATCCAGGAGGTGGCGAAGACCGCCGGCTCGCTGACCGTGTTCCAGCGCACGCCGAACTGGTGCGCGCCGCTGCACAACGCGAAGATCACGCGGGAGGAGATGGCGACGCTGCGTGCCGGCTACGACGAGATGTTCCAGCGCTGCCAGGAGACGTTCTCCTGCTTCCTGCACACCGCGGACCCGCGCAATACGTTCGACGTGTCGGAGGCGGAGCGCCAGGCGTTCTGGGAGAAGCTGTATTCCGAACCGGGTTTCGGCATCTGGGTCGGCAACTTCAAGGACATGCTGACCAACCGGGAGGCGAATGCCGAGGTCAGCAAGTTCATCGCCAACAAGATCCGCAGCCGGGTGAAGGACCCGAAGGTCGCCGAGAAGCTGATCCCGACCAATCATGGGTTCGGCACGCGGCGGGTGCCGCTCGAGACGAAGTACTACGAGGTGTACAACCAGGACAACGTCACGCTGGTCGACATCCGCGAGACGCCGATCGAGCGCATCACCGAGACGGGGATCCAGACCACCGCGGCGCAGTACGACTTCGACATGATCATCTACGCAACCGGCTTCGACGCGATCACCGGCAGCTTCGACCGGATCGACATCCGGGGCGTGAACGGGATGGCGCTGAAGGACCGCTGGGAGATGGGGCCCGAGACCTATCTCGGCGTGCTGGTCGACGGGTTCCCGAACATGATGATGCTGATCGGGCCGCACATGGCGCTGGGCAACATCCCGCGCAGCATCGAGTACAACGTCGACTGGGTGACCGGGCTGATGCGCACCGCGCGCGACCGTGGCCTGACGAGGCTGGAAGCGACCAAGGACGGCGTGACCGCCTGGACCGACCACGTGAAATCGCTGGCGGAAGGCCTGCTGACCTTCGAGGTCGATTCCTGGATGACCGGCGTGAACCGCAACGTGGCCGGCAAGCAGGTCCGCACCGTCGCCCGGTATGCGGGCAGTGCGCCGGATTACCGCGCGAAATGCGACGACGTGGCGGCGAAGGGATATGAGGGGCTGGTGCTGGCCTGACCGGCGCCCGTTCCGTCACAGCCGGGCCCGACCCGCTATGGGGCGCGGCCGTGTGCCGGTGGGGGTGACCTGACCGGCCTGTGCCCCTTCCGTCATGGCCGGGCTCGACCCGGCCATCCCCACCAGCACCCTGCGGCGGTGGATGGCCTGACCGGCCTGCGCCCATCCCGTCACGGCCGGCCCGACCCGCAATGGGGGCGGCCGTGTGCCGGTGTGATGGCCTGACCGCCTGCGCCCATTCCGTCATGGCCGGGCTCGACCCGGCCATCCCCACCAGC
>JAFKLG010000062.1:94697-97161 GCA_017304945.1 Rhodospirillales bacterium | reverse complement strand
CGAGGGCGGCTACCTGACCAACAGCGAGGGCGAGCGCTTCATGGAGCGCTACGCCCCGACCGCGAAGGACCTGGCGAGCCGCGACGTGGTGTCGCGCTCGATGACGATCGAGATCAACGAGGGGCGTGGCTGCGGTCCGAACAAGGACCACATCATGCTGCACCTCGAGCATCTCGGCGCCGCCCTGCTGCACGAGCGGCTGCCCGGCATCTCCGAGACCGCGAAAGTGTTCGCCGGCGTCGACGTGACGAAGGAGCCGATCCCGGTGCTGCCGACCGTGCACTACAACATGGGCGGGGTGCCGACGAATTTCCGCACCGAGGTGCTGCGGCCGACCAAGGACAACCCGGACGCCGTGATCCCCGGCCTGATGGCGGTGGGCGAGGCGGCCTGCGTGTCCGTGCACGGCGCCAACCGGCTGGGCACGAACTCGCTGCTCGACCTGGTGGTGTTCGGCCGCGCCGCGGCGCATCGCGCGGCCGAGGTGGTGAAGCCCGGCGCGACCCAGGCGCCGCTGCCGCCCAAGGCCGGCGAGGCCTCGCTCGACCGGCTGGACCGCACCCGCCATGCCAAGGGCGGCACCAAGGTGGCGGAGCTGCGCGACACCATGCAGCGCGCGATGCAGGCGCATGCGGCGGTGTTCCGCACCTCCAAGAGCCTGGTCGAGGGCGTCGACAAGATGAAGCGGGTCTGGAGCGGGATGACCGACATGTCGGTCGCCGATCGCTCGATGATCTGGAACAGCGATCTGGTGGAAGCGCTCGAGCTGCACAATCTGATGGGTAACGCCATGGTCACCATGGTGGGCGCGGAAGCCCGCACCGAGAGCCGCGGCGCGCATGCGCACGACGACTATCCGGACCGCGACGACCAGAACTGGATGAAGCACACCCTCGCCTGGTGCAACGCGGACGGCGACGTGGCGCTCGACTATCGGCCGGTGAAGATGCAGACGCTGACCAACGAAGTGTCGGTCTTCCCGCCGAAGAAGCGCGTGTACTGACGAAACGGAAGGCACGAGATGGCTGAGTTTCAGCTCCCCCGGAACAGCCGCATCGGCACGGGCAAGACGTACAAGGCCCCGGCCGGCGCGAAGCGGGTGCGGGCGTTCAACATCTACCGCTGGAGCCCCGACGACGGGCAGAACCCGCGGATGGATACGTTCGAGATCGATCTCGACACGTGCGGGCCGATGGTCCTGGACGCGCTGATCAAGATCAAGAACGAGATCGATCCGACCCTGACCTTCCGCCGCTCCTGCCGCGAGGGAATCTGCGGCTCCTGTGCCATGAACATCGACGGCAGCAACACGCTCGCGTGTCTGAAGCCGATCGACGAGGTGAAGGGGGCCGTGCGCATCAACCCGCTGCCGCATATGCCGGTGGTGAAGGACCTGGTGCCGGACCTGACGCAGATCTACGCGCAGTACCGCTCGATCGAGCCCTGGCTGCAGGCGGACAGCCCGCCGCCGCCGGATGCGGAGCGGCTGCAGAGCAAGGAAGAGCGCGCGCAGCTCGATGGGCTGTGGGAGTGCATCCTGTGCTTCTGCTGCTCGACGGCGTGCCCGAGCTACTGGTGGAACGGGGACCGGTATCTGGGTCCGGCGGTGCTGCTGCAGGCCTATCGCTGGATCGCGGACAGCCGCGACGAGCGCACGGGTGAGCGGCTCGACGCGCTGGAGGATCCGTTCAAGCTGTATCGCTGCCACACGATCATGAACTGCACCGATGTCTGCCCGAAGGGGCTGAATCCGGCGAAGGCGATCGGCGCGATCAAGCAGTTGATGGTCGAACGGGTCGCCTGAGGGGGCGGGGGCCGAGGCTGCCGCTCTTGTGCGGCGCCCTGCGCTGCCGGTGTCTTGTGCGCCCCTGGTGTCATGGCCGCGCTTGTCGCGGCCATCCACGACTTCCTTCCTGTCTACGAGCGCGTGAAGTCGTGGATGGCCGGCACAAGGCCGGCCATGACACGGGGCAGCGCCGCGGCCATGACGCGGCACCGGCGCCCATGATGAGGCGATAGGCGGCCGCCGCGACACAGCGGCGCGCCCGGCCACCGCGGGCGGTCTACGCCTCCACTCCCGCATGCCGCGCCAGCTCCAGGATGCGGCGCATGCGGGGGACGAGATCGAGTGCGATGAACTCGCCGTCTGTCACCACCACGGCCTCGCCGGCCGCCTGCGCCACCTCCCACGCCTGAACGATCCGCGCCGCCCGCGCCACCTCCGCGGGCGTCGGGGTGAAGGCCGCGTTGATCGGCGCGACCTGCGCCGGGTGGAACGCGACCTTGCCCGAGAACCCCAGTTCCTTCGCCAGTGCCGCGTCGGCCGCCGTGCCGTCCGGGTCCTTGATGTCGCCGAGGAACGGCGCGTCGATCGCCTGACACCCGACCGCTCCCGCCGCGGCAACGATCGCGCCGCGCGGGAAGGCCAAGGAGGCCGGGGTCAGCGCGCCGCCCGTCTGCATCG
>JAFKLG010000062.1:0-94689 GCA_017304945.1 Rhodospirillales bacterium | reverse complement strand
GCCCGTCTGCATCGTGTAGTCGCCGGGGCCGAAGAACAGGCCGGTCACGCGCGGGGTCGCCTCCGCGATCGCCAGGGCGGCGAACACGCCGCGCGGCGTCTCGATGGTCGCGATCAGCGGCACGGGCGGGCGGCCGATGCGGGCCTCGATCCGCGCCAGCGCATCCGCCAGCCGGTGCAGCGTCTCCGGGCGCTCGACCTTCGGGACCAGCAGCGCGTCCACCTGATCCAGCGGCAGCGCGGCGAGGTCCGCCTGCCATTCTGGCGTCTCCAGCCCGTTGATCCGCACCGCCCGCTCCGTCGCCGCCGCGGCGCTCGCCTGCAGCACCGCCGCGATCACCGATCGGGCTTCGGCCTTGCGGGTGGCGGGCACGCCGTCCTCCAGGTCGAACGCCACCGCGTCGGCGCCCAGCGTCAGCGCCTTCTCGAGCCGCTCCCGCCGATGGCCGGGCGTGAGCAGCACGCTGCGGCGGATGCGCATCAGATCGTGCCGGAGCCGCGCAACCGCTCGAGATCCGCGTCGGTCAGGCCGAGCAGGCCGCGATAGACGGAGTCGTTGTCGGCGCCGAGGGCGGGACCGAGCCATTTGACGGCGCCGGGGGTGTCGGTGAGGCGCGGGACGACGTTGGGAATGGCGAGCGTGCCGATCCGTTCGTCTTCCATCCGCACGATGTTGCCGCGGGCGGCGTATTGCGGGTCCTGGAAGATCTCGTCGACGGCATAGACCGGGCCGCAGGGCACCTGGCCCTCCTCGCACAGCCGCAGCACCGTGTCGCGGTCGTGCTGGGAGGTCCATGCCGTGACCACGGCGTCGACCTCGTCGCGATCGGCGAGGCGCTGGCGCACCGGCCCCCACCGGTCCTCGGCGGCGAGTTCCGGCTTGCCCATCAGCTCCGCGAGGCGGGCGAAGATCTTGTCGCTGGTGCAGGCGATGGCGATCCAGCGGCCGTCGCTGGTGGGGTAATGGCTGTGCGGCACGACGTTGACGGTGCCGGGCCCCATCCGCTCCCGCACATAGCCGTTGAGGTCGTAGGAGGGGGCGAGTTCGTCCAGGATGCGGAAGATCGGCTCATAGAGGCCGATATCGACCACCTGGCCGCGGCCGGTCTTCTCGCGGGCGCGCAGCGCGAACATGACGCCGAGCGCGCCGTAGAGGCCGGCCATGTAGTCGGGGATGGTGGCGGAGCCGGGGGTGACTGGCGGGCGGTCGGGATAGCCCGCGAGGTAGGAGAGGCCGCCGAAGGCGTTGCCGATGCGGCCGAAGCCGGGCCGGTCGCGATAGGGGCCGGTCTGGCCGAAGCCCGAGATGCGCACCATCACGAGGCGCGGGTTGATCGCCTGCAGCACGTCCCAGCCCAGGCCCCATTTCTCCAGCGTGCCGGGCTGGAAGTTCTCCACCAGCACGTCGGCCTGGGCGACGAGGCGCTTCAGCAGGTCGGCGCCGTCCGGCGTGCGCAGGTCGAGCGTGATGGACTTCTTGTTGCGGCACTCCGACAGCCAGGGCAGCGAATCGCCGTTCTTCGTGATGGTGCCGAAGCGGCGCAGCGCGTCCCCGATGCCGGGGAGTTCGGCCTTGATCACCTCGGCGCCGAACTCCGCGAGCTGGGTGGAGCAGAACGGGCCGGCGAGGAAGCTGGACACGTCGATGACGCGGCAATCGTCCAGCGGCTGCACGCCGCCGGCGACGGCGGCCGACATGGGGGCTGGCATCTCGGTGGCCATGGGGCGGCTCCTCCTAGGTCGTTCGTTGGCCCGCGCCGCGTGGCGCAGGGCGCGGCCATCATGGCGGAAAACCGCCGGGAGGCCATCCGGGGATGGTGGTCCGCCGCGTGCAGTGGTGTCCGGCGGATTGCCCCGATGCGGTGGCTCCTCGATAGTCCGCGGGCGCGACGGGAGGAGCAGCATGCAGACAGTCCGCATCGGATCCGGGGCCGGCTACGCCGGTGACCGCATCGAACCCGCGGTCGAACTCGTCGAGCGGGGCGACATCGCCTATCTCGGCTTCGAATGCCTGGCCGAACGTACGATCGCGCTGGCGCAGCAGGCGCGGCTCGCCGACCCGGAGGGTGGCTTCGATCCGCTGCTGGAGGCCCGCATGCGCGCGGTGCTGCCGGCCTGCGCATGCAAGCACATCCGCGTCATCACCAACATGGGGGCGGCGAACCCGATCGGCGCCGCGCGGGCCACTGCGCGGATCGCGCGCGAGCTGGGGCTGGCCGGGTTGCGCATCGCCGCGGTGACCGGCGACGACGTGCTCGCCGCCGTGCAGGCGGGTGATTTTCCGCTGCTGGAGCGAGAAGGGACCGTCGCCGGCCTGGGCGAGGCGGTGATCTCCGCCAACGCCTATCTCGGCGCGGCCCCGATCGTCGCGGCGCTGCGGGGCGGGGCCGACGTGGTGATCACCGGGCGGGTCGCCGACCCGGCGCTGTTCCTCGCGCCGCTGGTGCACGAATTCGGCTGGGCGGAGGACGATTGGGAGTTGATGGGCAAGGGCACGGTGGTCGGGCATCTGCTGGAATGCGCGGGGCAGATCACCGGCGGCTATTTCGCCGATCCCGGCCACAAGGACGTCGCCGATCTCGCGCGGCTCGGTTTCCCGCTGGCGGAGGTCGCGGCCGATGGCAGCGCGGTGATCACCAAGGCCGTCGGCTCCGGCGGGCAGGTCAGCCTGCCGAGTTGCAAGGAACAGCTCCTGTACGAGCTGCACGATCCGACCCGCTACCTGCAGCCGGACGTGGTGGCGGATTTCTCCTCGGTGCGCCTGCGGCCGGACGGGGCCGACCGCGTCGCGGTCTCGGGCGGCGGCGGCACAGAGAGGCCCGAGACGCTGAAGGTCTCGGTCGGCTACCTCGACAGTTTCGTGGGCGAGGGACAGATCTCCTATGCCGGGCCGGGCGCTCTCGCGCGTGGGCGGCTCGCGCTCGACATCGTGCGGGAGCGGCTGCGCCTGACCGGCGTGCGCACCAGCGAGCTGCGTTTCGACGTGATCGGCTGGGACGCGGTGCATCGCGGCCCCGCGCCGGATGGGCCGGAGCCGCCCGAGGTGCGCATCCGCGTCGCCGGACGCACGGAGACGATGGCGGAGGCGGTGCGCATCGGCAACGAGGTGGAGACGCTCTACACCAACGGCCCCGCCGGCGGCGGCGGCGCGTGGAAGTCGGCGCGGCAGGTGCTCGCGGTCGTCTCGACGCTGATTCCGCGCGACGCGGTCCGGCCCGCGCTCACCTGGGAGACGGCATGATGAAGCTGCGCGACCTCGCGCATGCGCGCACCGGCGACAAGGGCAACACCTCCAACATCTCGGTCATCGCGCACGATCCGGGCGACTTCGCCTTCCTGTGCGAGCACGTCACCGCCGATCGCGTGCGGGCGCATTTCGCCGGCACCGTGCTGGGCGCCGTCGAGCGCTACGAACTGCCGGGGCTGGGGGCGCTGAACTTCGTGCTGCACGAAGCGCTGGGCGGCGGCGTCACCCGCTCGCTGTCGCTGGATGCGCATGGCAAGAGCCTGAGCGGATGCCTGCTGGAACTGGAGCTGCCCGATCCGCAGCGGAGGAGCGGACCATGACCCTGCCGAAGACTCCCTCCTTCCGGCTCGACGGTCGCCGCGCGCTGGTGACCGGGGCCGGCCGCGGCATCGGCGTCGCCTGCGCCGCGGCGCTGGCCGAAGCCGGCGCGCATGTCGTGCTGGTGGCGCGCACCGCGACGGAGATCGAGGCGGTCGCGGAAGAGATCCGCGCCGAGGGCGGCAGCGCGGAGGCGCTGGTGCTGGACGTCACCGACACGGAGGCGGTGCGCGCGGCGATCGAGGCCGCCGAACCGTTCGACGTGCTGGTGAACAATGCCGGGACGAACCGCCCGCGCTCCTTCCTGCAGGTGACGGAGGAGGACTACGACGCGATCACCGTGCTCAATCAGCGCGCCGCGTTCTTCGTCTCGCAGGCGGTGGCGTTGCGCATGGTGGAGGCGAAGCGGGCCGGCTCGATCATCCACATCTCCTCGCAGATGGGGCATGTCGGCGGGCCGCGGCGGTCGGTGTACTGCATGACCAAGCACGGCATGGAGGGGCTGGCGAAGGCCATGGCGGTCGATCTCGCACCGCACCGGATCCGGGTGAACACGATCGGGCCGACCTTCATCGAAACGCCGCTGACCCGCCCGTTCTTCACCGACAAGACGTTCCTCGACGAGGTCCTGAAGAAGATCAAGCTGGGCCGCCTCGGCACGGTGGAGGACCTGATGGGCGCGGTGGTGTTCCTGGCCTCGGACGCGTCGGCGCTGGTGACCGGCACGGCGCTGGTGGTCGACGGGGGCTGGACGGCGGATTAGGGGTGCCGGCCTGGCGTTGTCGGCCATCCATGACTTCATCCCGCCCCCGGCGGCTTCATCCCGCCAGCGGCTGCGACTATGGTCCGCCCTCCGCAGAGAGGAGGCTCCACATGATCCGTGTCCTGAAGCAGGGTGCCACCGAGGCCGAGACGCGGGAGGCCGATCTCAAGGTGCGGCAGACCGTGGAGCACATCCTGGAGGATGTCATCGCGCGCGGCGACGAGGCGATCCGGGATCTCTCGGTGCGGTTCGACCGCTGGGAGCCCGAGTCCTTCCGCCTGTCGCAAGCCGAGATCCAGGCGCTGATCGACAGCCTGCCCGCCCAGGTCATCGAGGATATCCGCTTCGCCCAGGCGCAGATCCGCCGCTTCGCCGAAGCACAGAAGGCCGCGCTCAAGGACATCGAAGTCGAAACCCTGCCCGGCATCCGGCTCGGCCACCGGAACATCCCGGTGAACAGCGTCGGCTGCTACGTCCCCGGCGGCCGATATCCGATGGTGGCGAGCGCGCATATGTCCGTGCTGACCGCCAAGGTCGCCGGCGTGAAGCGCGTTGCCGCCTGCACCCCGCCGCTGAACGGCGTGGCGCCCGCCGCCACGGTTGCCGCGATGGCCATGGCCGGCGCGGACGAGATTTATCTGCTGGGCGGCATCCAGGCGATCGCGGCGATGGGCATCGGCACCGAGACCATCGCGCCGGTCGACATGCTGGTCGGGCCCGGCAACGCCTATGTCGCCGAGGCCAAGCGGCAGTTGTTCGGCCGTGTCGGCATCGACCTGCTCGCCGGCCCGACCGAGACGCTGATCATCGCCGACGACACCGCCGACGTGGAGATGTGCGCGACCGACCTGCTGGGCCAGGCGGAGCATGGGCCGACCTCGCCCGCGGTGCTGCTGACCAGCTCGCGCAAGATCGCCGAGGGGATCGAGGCGGAGATCGCTCGCCAGCTCGCCGTGCTGCCCACCGCCGACATCGCGAGCGTCGCCTGGCGCGACCATGGCCAGGTGATCCTGTGCGACACCGACGAGGAGCTGCTGGCCGAAGCCGACCGGATCGCCAGCGAGCACGTGCAGGTGCTGACGCGCGACCCGCGCTGGTTCCTGCAGCGGATGACGAACTACGGCGCGCTGTTCCTGGGCAAGGAGACCAATGTCGCCTACGGGGACAAGGTGATCGGCACCAACCACACGCTGCCGACCAAGAAGGCGGCGCGCTACACGGGCGGGCTGTGGGTGGGCAAGTTCCTCAAGACCTGCACCTACCAGGAGGTCAGCCCCGAGGCGACGGCGATGATCGGCGAGTACTGCTCCCGCCTGTGCGCGATCGAGAATTTCGCGGGCCACAAGGAACAGGCGGACCTGCGGGTGCGCCGCTACGGCGGGAAGAACGCGGCCTGATCGGGCGCGTCCCTCCCACCCTCCCGTCATGGCCGGGCTCGGCCCGGCCATCCCTCGCGGGAAGGTGCTGGTGGGGATGGCCCGGTCGAGTTCGGCCATGACGGGGGGAGTCGAGCGTGGGGCCGATCCGTCCGGCGGTCCTGGCCCACGCGCACCTGCGGCGCCTCGTAGTGTCGCCGGTGCGCTCCCGCCCTGCCGCCTCGCTGCCTCGCCCCGCCTTTCCGCCCCGCCCCGCCTTGCCGCATCGTAGCCCGGCCATTGGCCGCGCACCCGCGGCGAGCGTAGTGTCCGCCGCCCATGACCTCTTCCTTCGACACCGACGTGATCGTCATCGGCGCCGGCCTGGCCGGTCTCGGCGCCGCCCACGCGCTGGCGCGGCGCGGCCTGCGCTGCCGGGTGCTGGAAGCCACCGACCGGATCGGCGGGCGCGCCTGGACCGCCCATCCGCCGGAACTCGACGGCGCCTGGTTCGACATGGGCGCGGTGTGGCTGCACGACGCGGAACACAACCCGCTGGTGCCGATCGCCGAAGCCGCCGGCGACACGCTGCTGCGCGCGGACGCGCTGCGGCGTGAACTCACCTTCGTCGGTGATCGTCCCGCCACCCAGGCCGAACTCGCCGACTACGCCGGCGCCTGGGACCGGTTCGAGCAGGCGACCGACCGGCTCCTCGCGGCGCATGGCGACGTGCCGCTCGCCGCCGTCACCCGCGCGCTGGCCGACGATCCCTGGGCGGCGACGGTCGAGGCCTGGGAAGGGCCGGTGATCTGCGTCGCCGATGCCGACCGGTTCAGCGCCCGCGACTGGCGGCGCAACGCGCTGTCGGGCAGCAACCTGGTGCCGCAGGGCGGCATCGGCGCCTTCGTCGCCCGTCGGCTCGGGCAGGGGCTCGACATCCGCTTCGGCACGCCGGTGACGCGGCTGCGCTGGAACGGGCCGCGCGGCCAGGTCACCGCCGAGACGCCGCGGGGCGCGGTCACGGCCGGCGCTTGCATCGTGACCGTCTCGACCGGCGTGCTGGCGTCGGGCGCGCTGGCGTTCGACCCGGTACTGCCCGAAGCGGTGCGGGAGGCCGTCGCCGCCCTGCCGATGGGCCTCGCGACCAAGGTGGTGCTGCGCGCGGGCGGCGCGGACCGGCTGGACCTGCCGCCGCACTCGTCGATCGACCGGCAGGTGCCGGCGAGCGGCGGGGTGCTGATGCCGTTCCAGTGCTGGCCGTTCGGCCGCGACTGGGTGCAGGGCTGGATCGGCGGAACGCCGGCCTGGGATCTCGCACGGGCCGGGGATGCCGCGGCGGTGGACTTCGCGCTCGCCCAACTGCGCGACCTGTTCGGCAGCCGGGTCGACCGGGTGTTCGCCGGGGGCGCGCGTCTGGTGACGCATTGGGAAGCCGATCCCTGGGTGCGTGGCGCCTATTGCTACGCGCTGCCCGGCAAGGCTGACGCACGCGACCGTCTGGCCGAACCGCAGGGTGACGGGCATCTGCTGTTTGCCGGCGAGGCGTGCAACGTGCCCTATGCCGGCACGCTCGCCGGCGCCTGGCTGAGCGGCCAGGACGCCGCGGCGCGCGTCGTCGCGGGCTGACCGGGGCAGCGCGGAACTGAGCGGCCGCCGATCACGTTGCCATGCCGAATGGGCGTGGAGGCGGCAATGGCGGCGACCGCGGAGCGGACGGATCCGCAGCTCTGGGAACGGGTGAAGGCGAAGGTGACGAAGGGCGACAAGGGTGGCGCGCCCGGTGCCTGGTCGGCGCGCAAGGCCCAGCTGGCCGTTGCCGAGTACAAGCGCGAGGGCGGCGGCTACCGCGGCCGCAAGTCGGCCGACAACCATCTGGTGCAATGGACCCGCGAGGACTGGGGCACCCGTTCCGGCAAGCCCAGCGGGGAGACGCATGAGCGCTATTTGCCCAAGGCGGCCCGCCAGACGCTGAGCCGGTCGGACTACGAGCGCACCACCCGGAAGAAGCGGGCCGACACCGCCAACGGGCGGCAGTTCAGCCGCCAGCCGAACGACGTCGCGGCGAAGGTCGCGCCGACCCGGTCCCCGTACCGTCGCGGTTCGCAGGAGCCCACCAAGGCGGAGCTGATGCAGGAGGCGCGGCGGCGCCACATTCCCGGCCGGTCGCGCATGGACAAGACGGAACTGCAGGCGGCGCTCCACCGGCACGGCTGACGCCGCCACTTTCGCGACGCGCTGCGGCGGCGTCGCGGAGGTGCGGCCGCGCGCACGTTCGACACGCCCGCACGTGATGCCGCGGGATGCGCCCGCCGCCACGTGCCGGCATGACACCGCTGCGGCACGTCGCGGTGCATTCCGCGCCGATCACCCCTATGGTGGACGCACGATCGCTTCCGGGAGGGACGACCATGAACGCGCCGACCACCTCGCTCACCGCGCTCCCCCCCGCCACGCGGGAACGGCGGATGCACATCCTCCGCCAGCTCGAGAAGAAGCTGCTCTGGCTGTCCGCCTGGACGATCCACCACGCCAACCACATCCGCCCCAACCGGGACGGGCTGAAGGTGGGAGGCCACCAGGCGTCCTGCGCCTCGGCGATCTCCATCCTCTCGGCGCTGTATTTCGAGATTGCCCGCCCGCAGGACCGCATCGCGGTGAAGCCGCATGCCGGGCCGGTGTTCCACGCCATCAACTACCTGTTCGGCCGGCAGACCCAGGACAAGCTCGAGGGTTTGCGGCAGTTCGGCGGCATTCAGCCCTATCCGTCACGCGTGAAGGACGGCGCCGAGGTGGATTTCTCCACCGGCTCCGTCGGGCTCGGCGTCGCCATGACCACCTTCTCCGCGCTGATGGCCGACTACACGCGGCTGCACGGTCTCGGCCGCACCGACCTGCCGCCCGGCCGGCACATCGCGATCGCGGGCGACGCGGAACTGGACGAAGGCAACATCTACGAAGCCCTGCTGGAAGGCTGGAAACACGACGTCCGAAACCTGTGGTGGATCGTCGACTACAATCGCCAGAGCCTCGACAGCGTCGTGCCCGACCGGCTGTTCGGCCGCATCGAGGGCCTGTTCCGCGACATGGGCTGGAACTGCGTCACCATCAAATACGGCCGCAAGCTGCAGGCCGCCTTCGCCCGTCCCGGCGGCGAGGCGCTGCGCCGCTGGATCGACGACTGCCCCAACAGCCTCTATTCGGCCCTGACCTTCCAGGGCGGCGCCGCCTGGCGGCAGGCGCTGCTCGCCGATCTCGGCCGCTCCAAGGCACGCGCCATCATCGACGAGCTCAACGACGAGGAGCTCGGCGCGCTGATGACCAATCTCGGCGGCCACGACATCGAGACCGTCATCGAGACGCTGCGCGCCGCCGAGGCGGAGGGCGACCAGCCCACCTGCTTCATCGCCTACACGATCAAGGGCATGGGCCTGCCCTTCGCCGGCCACAAGGACAACCATGCCGGGCTGATGACCAAGGAGCAGATGGAGCTGTTCCGCCAGGAGATGCACATCCGCCCCGGCCATGAATGGGACCCCTTCGAGGGCCTCGACGTGCCGGAGGCGGAGCTGCGGGACTTCCTCGCGGCCTGCCCCTTCGGCACGCCGCTCACGCCGGAAGGCCGCGCGCTGTCCGCCCCCGCCGTGTTCGTGCCCGCCACGCTGCCCGCGCCGAAACTCGCGGGGCGCAAGATGTCCACCCAGGGCGGGTTCGGCGAGATCCTGGCCGAGATCGGCCGCGGCCAGGGCGAGCTGAAGGACCTCGCCACCCATGTGATGACGACCTCGCCCGACGTCACCGTCTCCACCAATCTCGGCCCCTGGGTGAACCGCCGCGGCATCTTCGATCGGCACACCCGCAACGACGTGTTCCGCGACGCCAAGCTCGCCTCCGCCCAGCGCTGGGGCATGTCGCCCAAAGGCCAGCACATCGAACTCGGCATCGCCGAACAGAACCTGTTCCTGCTGCTGGGCGCGGCCGGCCTCGCGCCCGCCATGACCGGCGCGCGGGTGCTGCCGATCGGCACGGTCTACGACCCGTTCGTCAATCGCGGCCTCGATGCGCTGATCTACGCCTGCTACCAGGACGCGCGCTTCCTGCTGGTCTCGACGCCGTCCGGCCTGACGCTCGCGCCCGAAGGCGGCCAGCACCAGTCGGTCAACACGCCGCTGATCGGCATGGCCGCCGACCGGCTCGCGAGCTTCGAACCCGCGCATGTGGACGAGCTCGCGATCCTGCTGCGCCACGCCTTCGACTGGATGCAGCGGCCGGATGGCAGCGCGGTCTGGCTGCGCCTGTCCACCCGCACCCTCGAGCAGAAGACCCGAACGCTCGATCCGGCCGCGGTGAGCGCCGGCGGGCACTGGGTAGTGCCCCCCGCCGAGGGCGCGCGGATCGCCCTCGCCTACCAGGGGCCGGTCGCGCCCGAGGCAGAGGCGGCGTTCGCCGAACTCGCGGCCGAGGAACCCGGGGCCGGACTGCTCGCGATCACCTCGCCCGACCGGCTGCATGCGGGCTGGCTGGCGAGCCAGCGGCAGCGCCGCGCTGGCGATCGCGGCGCCACCTCGCATGTGGAGCGCCTGCTGGCACCGCTGGCACCCGGCGCCCCGCTGGTGACGGTGCTGGACGGGCATCCGACGACGCATGCGTGGCTGGGATCGGTCCGCGGCCAGCGCGTGGTGCCGCTCGGCGTCGACCGGTTCGGACAGAGCGGCGACCTGCCCGACCTGTATCGCGAATACGGGCTGGATGCGGATGCCATCCTGGACGCGTGCGCCCAGGCCTTGCTGGGCTGACCGCGCCACCGCGGCGGCTCGGCGTCCGCCGCGCCGGGGGTGGTGGAGGTTGCAACCGGAGCGCCTGAGCCAGCGCGCTCCCACCCGCCGGGTCCCAACTCGGGCCGCTCCAACCCGGCGCGCCTCAACCTGGGGCGCCTCGCCACCACGGGCGACTGAGCCCGGACATCTGAGCCCGATAACCTGAGACTGGACCCCTCGGCCGCTTGACGTCGCGCCCGAGTCCTGCGCCGGCTCGCAGGACCAAACGCGGCATCGGCGAGGCCCACTCTCCCCCTCCGGTCCAACGCGCTGAAACCCCGCGAACGATCACGCGGGGGTGGGCGCCGCGCGTCGCCTCGCCAGCATCCGACACACGACCGTCAGCCAACCGGTGCATCCGGTGAACAGCGCTGAGCGCCGCGTCATCGCTCGGATCGTGTCACGGCGCCCCTCACTCCGACGTGTCGGCAACCGAAAATGACCGGCTTTGACACGGCACCGGCCGCATGTCCGGATGGGACCTATAATACGAATAATCGAATTATCGAGACGATCTGTCTCAGCTGGAGGCCCACCATGTCATGCGCCCACCGGGGGCTCGCGCCCCACGGAACGGGTCCCCCCTTCGACTGACCCGATCGGACGGCACATCGCCCGTCCGAGACCATTGCGAATTTAATCAGATATTTGGAACGCCTCTGAGCGGGGGCCGGTAGCGCGCGCCTGCGCGGAGTGCGGGCGCATTGGCGCGCGGGCGATCCGCCGCTCCTCGGCGGCAGGGATTTCCCATGCCTTCTTCTTCCCCGCAAATTGCAATCTCCGGTAGTGTCAGTGATGCCGGCGGCGTACTGCCCGCCAGCTCCGTCTGGGCAATCGGCGCCGACTATGCCGCGCTGATCGCCGCCGGCTCCAACGCCTTCGCCGCCAGCGGCGCGCGCATCTTCAACATCGATGCCGGCGCACTGAGCATGGCGTCTCCCGCGCAGATCGGCCGGGTGATCGACGGGGTCACGATCACCGCGGCCATGGTCGCGCAGAACCAGGCGCTGCTGAACGCGATCGGCACCTTCTGCCGCGCCAACGGCATCGAAGTGCATGTCGAGGCGCAGCTCACCAATGCGCCGGCGCGCGACTGGACCTACCAGTGGCTGGAGCCGGCGGTAGCGGCCGGGCTGCCGATCACCGCGGTGGAGAACAACGACGAGGTCGAGCCCTTCATCGCCGGTACCACCATCAGCCTGGCCCAGCGAGCGGCCTATGAAACCGCGATCGTCGCCCAGATCGTGCGCGCCTACCCGAATGTGCAGATCGGCCAGTGGGTGACCGAGGCGCCGCTCGATCAGACCTTGGACTGGTGGAACACCTATGGCGCCGCCGCCGCCGCCGCCGGGCTGCCCGGGATCAGCTACGTCATCGCCGACACGCCCTGGAATGCGCCCTGGATCCACTCCCAGGACGAATGGCAGGAGTGGCAACGCGGCCTCGCGGAACTGGCGCAGGGACAGGGGGTGGCCCTCACGGTGCTGGTCGACGGGATCAGCGCCGATACCAGCGCGGCGCAATGGGCGGCGCAAGCCGAACAGCACGCGGCGATGCTGGCGGCGCTCGATCTGCCTGTCGCGACCCTGCTGGTGAGGAGCTGGTGCGGCAATTTCCCCTCCAGCGTGCTGCCGGCGAACCAGCCGGGCACGATCGCCAACACCGCGGCCGAGATCGCGGCGCTGTACTCGGATTACGCCGCTGGGCGCATCACCGGCACCGGTGCGGTGCGGGTCGCCCTGGCCACGCAGGCGCGGCTCGCGGTGGGCGTGCCGCAGACCCAGACCGGTATCAGGCTCGACTGGGCGGACGCGCTTCAACCGGACGGCCGGTATGCGGTGGTGGTCGTCGCCGGCACCAGCCTGCTGACGGCGCGGGCGGCGGGGGGCGCCACGGTGAGCGGCAGCGGGACCGGGCGGCTCGTGCTCGAGGGCACGCGGGCCGACCTGGCCGCGACGATCGCAAGCCTGACCGTGACCACGCCGTTCGCCGGGCCGGACAGCCTGGACATCGAGGTGTTCGGGGCGGAGGGGCGCCTCGCGACCGGTCAGCTGCCGCTGTTCTCCGGCGTCGAGCCGGGGCAGACCACGACGATCGTCGCCAGCTCCCCCGCCCAGGGTTGGACCACGGCACAGGTGACCACGGATGCGGTCGGGCGGATCACGGCGGAGCACCTGACCTGGCATGACGCGCCGTTCGACCCCACGACCGGCGCCGCCTGGATCACGCGGTCGGTCGTCGTGCACCAGCCGCTGGCGCAGGAAGGACTGCAGATCGTCGGGGGGTCGGTGCGATCGGCGGCGGCCAACCCGCTGCCGAACCCGCTCGCCTCGTTGCCGATGGCCGAACGCTGCATGGTGCTGCAGGCCTTCGACGCGTCCTTGCAGACCTCCACCATCCCGGTGCTCGCAACCGACCTCGTGTTCAACCCGACCACCGGCCAGCTGATGCGGCAGACCGACCAGCTCGCCGCCACCAATCCCACCGCCCGGCTGCCGGTCGGGGTGGCACCCAACTACTTCGCCTCGGGAGGGCGGCAGGTCACGGTGTTCAATACCGGCGACAATCCGGACTGGGAACGTGGATGGAATCCGGCACTGGCCTCCGTCACCACGACCTATGGCAGTGGCGGACAAATGCTGGAGCGGGTGTTCCAGGGCGGCGGTGCGCTGTCCTGGTTCACCCTGACCAATGTCTACGACCCCTATACCGGCGCATTGTGGGAGCAGATCCAATCGGCGCCGCCGCCGACCGGCTATGCCGACTTCGTCACCGGCACCAAATACGTCACCCAGTTCAACACCGGGACCAATCCGAACTGGGATGCCGTGGATTGGGGCAACGCCGCGCAGGTCACAGTGGCGTGGCAGGACTGGAAGGTCGTGGGCGTGACGGCCGATCCGCCGATCCCCGTCGGTTCCCGCAACACGCTCGCGTACATTTCGGATGGCGGCCTCGCCTTCGGATCCAGCGTCCCGGTGTACCTGCATGACCTGCCGCGCGGCAGCACCATCGTGGGCTCCGATGTCGGCTCCGCTTTGGCCGGTGCCGGCGGCGACGAGTTCTATGCCGGACTGAGCGGGACGCTGATCGACACCGGGATGGGCGGCAGCGCGGTGCATCTCTCGAGCACCGGCCTCTCGCTCGTGGTGATCGCCTCGGGCGGCGGTGACACGATCTGGGGCGGTACGGCCTCCGCCACCATCAACAACCGCGGCAGCGTCGCCAACACCGTGATCGCCCAGGGCGGCAGCGTGACCGTCACCGGCCCGGCGATGGTGCACCTGGCGGGCGACGGGAGTTCGGCCGTGGTCGGATCGGGCAGCATGGTGTTCATGGAGGGGGCCAAGGGGGTGGTGGGCGTCACCGCGGGGGCCAGCGTGGAGGTCTCCGGGTTCAGCCTGGCGCAGGACGACGTGCTCGACCTCTCGCGCGTCCTCGGCGGCGCCTCCTTGCACGCCGACATGGCCAATCTCGGCAGCGTGCTCTCATGGCGTCCGGACGCAGCGGGATCGGTGCTGCAGGTCGGCGCGGGGGACGCTGCGGCGCGCGTCGTGTTGCACGGGATCGATGCGGGGCATGTCGCCGACCTGGTCGCCGCCCAGGCGCTGCGGTTCGGGTGACGGGCGTTCCGCCGGCGCGGCCAGCCGGCGGGGGCCGCGTGTCCGCGCGGGGGCCGTGCCGGGCGGGCCGGGTGGCGGCATTGCCGAAGGGCCGAGAACGGTTCTAGCCTTTCGGCGACACGGCCCGAGGCGTCGCAGGGGCGGCGCGAAACCAGGGTCGCGCAGGAGGACGCAGCCATGAACGATGCCCCCGCCATCACCGATCGGCCGCAGCAGACGCTGGCGCACGCGACCCGCGCCAATCCGACCTTCGTCCCCGGCCGGCGGGAGTTCTTCAAGTACCGGGACCTCGGCGTCACCGACGGGTCCAACGGGCGCATGCGGGCGCAGGTCACGATCGCGACGCAGGGCCTCGGCCGGCCGACCGGCTGGCACTATCACGTGTGCGAGCAGCAATTCATCTACATGCTGAAGGGCTGGGTCGACCTCGAGTTCGCCGACGGACGCAAGATCCGCCTCGAGGAAGGCGATTCGCTGATGATCCCGGGCGGCACCCCCCACAACGAGACGGGCACCGCCGACGAGCTCGAGCTGCTGGAGATTTCCGTCCCGGCGGAGTTCAAGACCGTGGTGTGCGACAAGCCGGCCTGACCGCCGGTTCAGGCCGCGGATGTGGCGGCCCGTCGATCGGGTGTCGCGATCGGCGGGCCTGATGCGAATGGTTGCGGCGGGTCGGCGCGCCGGCGTGTCAGGGCTGGCGCGCCGTTATCACCCGCCCGCCTTCACCAGCGGGCACTGGCTTTCGGACAGCGGGCGGAAGGCCTGATCGGGCGGGACGGTCGCCACCAGCTTCACGAGGTCCCAGGCGTCACGCGACTCCGCCGGCGTCTTCACCTGCACGAGATACATGTCGTGCACCATCCGCTGATCGGCGCGGATGACGCCATGCGCGGCATAGGCGTCCTCGACCGGCGTTGCCTTCATGCGCGCCATCACCGTCGGCCCGTCGTCGGAGCCCGTGTCCTTCACCGCCTGCAGGTAGTGCCGCACCGCCGAATAGACGCCGGCCTGGATCTGTGACGGCATCGCCTTCATCCGCGCGTAGAACCGGTCCGACCAGGATCGGGCTGCTGGGGTCACGTCCTCGAAGAAGCTCGTGAGGATGAAGTCGCCCTGCGCGATCGGCAGGCCGACCGCCTTGATGTCGACGTTCTGGAAGGACATCGGGATGATGGTCATGCCCTGCGCCGCGAGCGCGAACTCGGCGGCCTGCTTCATCACCGTCGCGTTGTCGCCCGCCGCGTTCAGCGCCAGCACCTTGGCGCCCGAGGACTGCGCCTGCAGCAGGTAGGTCGAGAAATCGGCCGTGCCGAGGGGCACGGTCGCGCGGCCCGCAACCTTGCCGCCGAGGGCTGCGAGGCGGGCGCGGGCGGCGGCTTCGATCGCGTGGCCGTAGGCGTAGTCTCCGGTGATGAAGAACCATGGTCCCTGGTTGCGGGCAGTGACGGCGGACACGACCGCGGTCGCGGTCGAATAGGAGTCCTGCGTCCACTGCACCGAGGTGGGCGCGCAGGCCTTGTCGGACAGGTCCGCGACACCCGCGCCCGAGACCAGGAAGACGCGCTTGTTGGCCCGCACCAGCTCCTGCACGGCAAGTGCCGCGGCGGAGCTACCGCCATCGGCGATCGCCTGCACCCCGTCCCGGTCGAACCATTGGCGGGCGAGCGCCGAGGCGATGTCGGGCTTGTTCTGGTGGTCGGCCTGCAGGATCTCGATCGGCTTGCCGTCGATACGGCCACCGAACTCCTCGGCCGCCATGCGCGCAGCCATCACCGATCCGGGTCCCATCGCGGTCGCGAAAGGACCGGCCATGTCGGTCAGCACGCCGATGCGGATCGCGTCCGCCTTGATCTCGGCGCGGGCGCTGCCGGCTGCGAGCAGACCGGCCGCCACCAGGGGCAGCCAACGGGAAAGCGTCATGAGGTGGGCTCCGAAGCGAGGATCAGCGCGGGGTGGAACCGCCGGCGGCGCGGCTGGCGGCCATCCGCGCGGCGATGCGGGCGGCGATCTCGGCCTGGAACTCCGCTGCCGGCCGGTAGCCAGGCTGGGTGCGGCACCATGCGCCGGTCTCGGCCTCGATCTCGGCGGCGGGGCGCGAGAGGTCCAGCGGCTCGCGGCAGGGTTGGGCGATGTACCACGGGCTGTCCACGAACAGCTCGATGCGGTTGCCTTCCGGATCGCGGAAATACGCAGCCCAGGCATTGCCGTGGTTGATGCCGCGCATCTCGGTGGCGCCGGCCGCCTGGGCGCGGGCCGCGTAGGCCTGGAGCGCCTCCAGGTCGGGCAGGCGGAAGGAGATCTGGTTGACGATCTCCTCGCGCGGACGTTCCCGCAGGCCGGATACGAACACCACCTGGTGGTGCTCACGGGGATCGCGGCTGAGGAACACGATCTGCCGGTCGCCCAGGTCGCCGCGGTCCGTCTCCACGAAATCGAGCACGGCGGTGTAGAAGTCGACCACGCGGGCGAGGTCGTTCACGAACACGCCCATATGGCTGAAGCTGGGGCCGCGATCGGGGCCGGCGGCACTCGGTCCGGTGCTGGTCATGGACATTCTCCCGGTTGGTCAGCGTGCCGCGGCTTCGGCGGTCACGGGGTTGCGCAGGCAGCCGACGCCGTCGATCTCGACCTCGACCACGTCGCCGTCCTGCATCCACAGCGGCGGCGTGCGGCGCGCACCGACTCCGCCCGGCGTGCCGGTCACCAGCACGTCGCCCGGCAGCAGCGGCAGGATGGTGGAGACGTAGGCAATCAGCGTCGGGATGTCGGTGATCATCAGGTCGGTGGTGGTGTGCTGCACCACCTGGCCGTTCAGCCGCGTCTCGAGCGTGAGCCGCGTCGGGTCCGCGATCTCGTCGGCGGTCACCAGCCAGGGGCCGAACGCGCCGGTGCCCGCGAAGGTCTTGCCGGGGAGGAACTGGCTGGTGTGGCGCTGCCAGTCGCGCACGCTGCCGTCGTTGTAGCAGGCATATCCGCCGACATGCGCCAGCGCGTCGGCGGCTTCGATGTGGCGGCCGCCACGACCGATCACCACCGCGAGCTCACCCTCGTAGTCGAACTCGTCGGAGACCGCCGGCTTCACCATGGGCTGGCCGTGCGCAACCTGGCTCCCGGCGAAGCGGGCGAACAGCACCGGCTTCTCGGTGACGGTGCGACCGGTCTCGCTGACATGGTCGCGGTAGTTCAGGCCGACGCAGATGATCTTGTCGGGGTCGGGGATCGGCGGCAGCAGCGTCACCGCGTCGAGCCGGTGATCGGGGACGGCGGCGGCGGCGATCGCCGCGGCCTCGGCCACCCGGTCGGCGGCGAGCAGGCCGCGCAGGCTGGCGATCCCCGGCATGCGCGGGGCGAGGGCCACGATGCCGTCGGCGATCAGCGCGCCGAAGCCGGCCGCTCCTTTCGTCTCATAGGAAACCAGTTTCATCGGAAGCGTCTCCGGCTTTGCGAGAGTGGGGCGTCAGAGTGCGGCGAGCAGCCCATCCAGCTCCGCCGCGTCGCGGGCGGCGCCGCGCACATAGCGGTCGGCGGGCATGGCGGCGGCCAGGACGGCGTTGTCCCGCAGCCAGGCATCGATGACGGGATCCTGCACCAGCGCGACGTCGCGGCTGGCCAGCCGATCCGGTGCGGACGCGGGCAGGGGGACATCCGTGCGCAGCAGCAGCGCGCCGCGATAGCCGATGGCGTCGTCCAGCCGGCGCCCGTCCTGCAGGGTGGGCTGCGGCGCGGGGCGGCGCGGCAGCCCATTCCACCCCGCGGCGAGGCCGCTGCCGAGTTGCGGGGCGAGCGAGGCCATGCGAGGCGCCTCCGCTTCGGGCGCGCGGGCACCGACGGCGAGGGCGGCGTCGATCGCCTTGGTGTTGATCAACCCGCCCAGGCGCACCGCCAGCTCGATATAGGCCCGCACATGGGGCGCCCGTTCGCTTTCATAGGTGTCGAGCAGGGTCTCGGGGGCCAGGCCGCGCAGGACGCGTTCGAGCTTCCAGGCGAGGTTGGCGACGTCGCGCAGGCCGGCGCACATGCCTTGACCGAGGAAGGGCGGGGTCAGGTGGCAGGCGTCGCCGGCGAGCAGCAGCCGGCCCGACCGCCAGCCGGTCGCGACGGCGGAGTGGAACGTGTAGCAGGCGGCGCGCTCGAGCTCCGCGTCGTCGGGTCGCAGCCATGGGGCGAGCAGGCGCCAGACCTGTTCGGGGGCCTCCATCGCGGCCGCGTCCTCACCCTCGTGCAGCGCGATTTCCCAGCGCCGGCGCGTGCCGGTGCCGCGGACATAGGTGGCGGGCCGTGCCGGGTTGCAGAACTGGATGCTCCAATCACCGAGGTCGGGACGGGGCCGTCGCAGCAGGACGTCGACGACCAGCCAGCGCTCGTGAAAGCCGAGGTCGTCCAGACCCGCTCCCATGATCCGCCGCACGAGCGAGCGCGCGCCGTCGCAGCCGACCACGAACTCGGCGCGGGCGGTCTCGACGGCGCCGGTTCGGCGGTCGGTGAAGGTGACGTTGGCCCCTTCCGCGTCATGAACGATGTCAGTCGCCTCGCAGCAGGTGCGCACGCTCACCGCCGGCCAGCGGGCGAGCCCGTCACGCAGCACGCGCTCGAGGTCCGGCTGGTGGAAGCGGTAGCTGACATGCCAGCCCTGGGCCCCGCGGTCCTGCGGCCGCGGCCAATCCATCAGCAGCTTGCCACCGGCATCGACGAACCGCATGCCGGGAGAGACGTGGGTCAGCGGCAGCAGCGTCTCGGCGAGATCGACGGCCTGGAACAGGCGCATCGCCTCGTCGTCGAAATGCACGGCGCGGGGCAGGTGATGGGCGGCGGTTTCGCGCTCGAGCACCAGGGTGGGGATGCCGCGCGCGCCGAGGAGGTTCGCGAGGGTGGCGCCGACCGGGCCGTAACCGATGATGCACACGGCATGCTTGCCGGCGCGGCGCGCGCTTTCCATCGTCCCGTCTCCTCCCGCCGCGTGCGGACCAGAATGGCGTTGCCATCTCGTTGGCTGACACCTACGTCCACAGAAACCCGCGAGTCAACGGAGATTTCGAGTGTCTTTATCGAAATACGATAATGAACGATGATTTCGCCGACGCCGCGCCGCAGGGGACACCGAGCCTGAGTCGGGCCTTGGCGGTGCTGGATCTGTTTGATGCGGAGCATCCGACCTGGACGGCGGAGGCGATCGGGGAGGCGCTGCGGTGTTCGGCGCCGACCGGGTATCGCTACATCCGCGAACTGCTCGCCGCCGGGTTGCTGCGGCGGCTGCAAGGCGGGGTCTATGCGCTGGGGCCGCGCATCATCCTGCTCGACTACACGATGCGGCAGGCGGATCCGTATCTCGGCGCAGCGGTGCCGGAGATGGGCGAGCTGGCGCGGCGGACCGGGTGCGATTGCGTGATGACGGCGCTGTTCGGGCAGCAGTTCCTCGATACGCATCGGGAGACCGGCGCGGCGCCGTTGACGCTCGCCTTCGGGCGGGGACGGCCGCGTCCCGCCTTCCTGGGCGCTGCGCCGAAGGTGATCCTGTCCGCCCAGCCGACTGCCTGGCTGCGGAAGTTCCACGACGCGCATGCGGAGGCGGCGGCGGCGGCCGGTCTGGGGGCGGATTGGAAGGCGTTCCGCAGTGCGATCGCCGAGATCCGGCGGCGCGGCCACTACGTCTCGCGCGGGGAGCTCGAGCCGCAGTTGAGTTCCGTCGCGGTGCCGCTGCCGGTCGGCGTGCCGGATGCGGGCAGCGCGCTCGCCCTGGTGGCGGCGCGGGAGCGGTTCGAGCTGATGAATCTGCCGCTGCTGGTCGAGCTGCTGCGAGGGGCGGCGGAGCGGATCGTCGCGGCGGTGGAGGGGAGTGCGGGGGCGCCGTCGGCGCGCCCCCGGTCCTGACGGCTCAGCCCGCCGACTGACGCAGCGTACGCGCGGCCTGCACCATGTTGGCGAGGGCCGCCTGGACCTCCGGCCAGCCGCGCGTCTTCAGGCCGCAATCGGGGTTCACCCAGATCTGCCAGTCGGCCAGCCGCTGCCGCGCGAGCCCCAGCAGTTCGGTCATCTCCGCGGCACTCGGCACGCGCGGGCTATGGATGTCCCACACGCCGGGTCCGATCTCGTTCGGATAGGCGTTGCCGTCCTGCGCGAAGGCTTCCAGCAGCGCCATGCGGCTGCGCGTGGTCTCGATGCTGATCGCATCCGCGTCCATCGCGGCGATGGAACCGATGATGTCGGCGAAGGCCGAGTAGCACATGTGGGTGTGGATCGCGGTGTCGTCCCGCACCCCGCTGCTGCACAGGCGGAAGCAGGCGACCGCCCAGTCGAGATAGGCGGCGCGGTCGGCCTGGCGCAGCGGCAGCCCCTCGCGGAAGGCGGGCTCGTCGATCTGGATCACCGCGATGCCGGCCGCCTCGAGGTCCTGCACTTCGTCGCGCACCGCCAGCGCGATCTGCCGGCACACCGTCGCGCGCGGCAGGTCGTCGCGCACGAACGACCATTGCAGCAGGGTCACCGGGCCGGTGAGCATGCCCTTCATCGGCCGCGTGGTGCGTGACTGGGCGTAGCGCGACCACTGCACGGTGATCGGGGCGGGGCGGGCGGCGTCGCCCCAGATGATCGGCGGCGCCACGCAGCGGCTGCCATAGGACTGCACCCAGCCGTGCTTGGTGAAGGCGAACCCGTCCAGCCGTTCGCCGAAATACTTCACCATGTCGTTGCGCTCGAACTCGCCATGCACCAGCACGTCGAGGCCGACCGCTTCCTGGAAGGCGACTGCCTCGTCGATCCAGCCGGCGATCGCGGCGTCATAGGCCGCGGCATCGATCGTGCCGCGCGCGAAGGCGGCGCGGGCCTGCCGCACCGCCTCGGTCTGCGGCAGCGAGCCGATGGTGGTGGTGGGGAAGGCGGGCAAGGCGAGCCGTTCGCGCTGCCGCATGCGGCGCGCGGGCGCCGGGGAGGGGCGGGCGAGCAGCGCCGGCGTGACCGCGTCCAGCCGCTGCGCGACCGCGGCGCGATGCACCAGCGGGCTTTCCCGGCGGCTCCGCACCGCGCGGTCGCTGGCGGCGAGGTCGGCCGCGATGGCCGCATCGCCCTCGTCGAGGCCGCGGGTCAGGCTGGCGACCTCGGCCAGCTTCTGCACGGCGAAGGCGAGCCAGTCGCGCAGCGGCGGAGCGAGCTCCGGTTCGGCGCCGAGGTCGAGCGGCACGTGCAGCAGGCTGCAGGAGGGGGCGACCATCAGCCCGCGCGCGCCGCGCCGATCGGCGACGCGGCGCAGCGTTCCGAGCGTGGCGCGGAGGTCGGTGCGCCAGACGTTGCGCCCATCGACCACGCCCAGGGAGAGGCAGAGCTGGTCGGAGGCCTGCTGCAGCACGGGGTCGAGATCGGCGGCGCCGCGGACCAGGTCGAGATGCAGCCCGTCCACCGGAAGGCGCAGCGCCGTCGGAAGGTTGTCGGCTATCGGGCCGAAATAACTGGCGAGCAGGATCTTCGGTCCGCCCGCGCCGGCCAGCACCGCATAGGCGCGGCGCAGCGCCGTTCGGGTGGCGTCCGGCAGGTCGAGCGCCAGCACCGGCTCGTCGATCTGCACCCAGGCGGCGCCCGCCTCGGCGAGGCTGCGCAGCACGGCGGCGTAGACCGGCAGCACGCCGTCGAGCAGGTCGAGCGGATCGTTGCCCGCGGTCCCGTGCGACAGCGCGAGGAAGGTCACCGGACCCAGCAGGACGGGGCGGGTGCGGCGGGCCTCCGCCTTGGCTTCCAGGAGCAGGTCGAGGGGACGGTTGGCGGTGAGGACGAAGGCCTGGCCGGGGCTGAGCTGCGGCACCAGGTGGTGATAGTTGGTGTCGAACCACTTCGTCATCGGCAGGGCGGGCCGCTGCGCGGTGCCGCGGGCCAGGGCGAAATAGGTTGCGGACGAAACCGGCCCGTTCGACCAGCCATAGCCGGGGGGCACGGCGCCCAGCAGGCAGGCGGTGTCGAGCACATGGTCGTACAGCGAGAACTCGCCGCTGGGGACGTGGCTGATGCCGAGACCGACCTGCAGGGTGCGGTGCGCGGCGCGCAGGCGGGCGGCCTCCGTCTCGAGGCCCGCGGTGTCGAGCGTGCCGGCCCAATGGCGTTCGAGCGCGCTCTTGAGCGCGCGGCGAGCGCCGATGCGCGGGAAGCCCAGATTGCTGGCGATGGTCATGCGGCGCCTCGGGGGGCGCGGTGGAACCCGATCATCGGTGTCTCCTGTCCGCGCGTGTCACCCCGCACGGCGGACGGTGGGTGCGACGCCGGCAGGTCTCCTGGCTCGCGGCATGGGCACGACCGGTCCTACCTTCCCGGACCTTGCGGTCCAGTGGCCCGCCCTGGTGGGGGCGGACGGATCGGTCGCTGACCGCTGACAGTTGCGGGGGCAGCCACCGACTTGCCCCCGGAATGCTGATCCGGCCGGGGCGCACGGTGTTCCCTTTTGACCCGCTCGCGCGGGACCGGCGACACATAAGGATGTGCTTATGTGATGGGGAATGTCAATCGGTAGGGCGGGCGCGTTTCGTGGGGCTGCGTGCCGTAGTGCGGGTGAGCGCGGGCGTGCGGAATGATGCGGGTGGGATTGCATTGTGACGATGCCGGAGGCGGCGGTGCGCGCCCATGTCATGGCCGGCCTGCGCCGGCCATGACACGGGGAGCGCGATCAGCCGCGTTGCAGCGTGGCCCCGGTGCGGGATTGCAGCGTCGCGAAATCGAGCCCCGGCACCATCTCGCGCACCGCGAACCCCGCCGCGGTCACCTCCAGCACCGCGAGGTCGGTGTAGACCCGCTGCACCACCCCGCGCGCGGTCAGCGGATAGGTGCAGCGCGGCAGCAGGCGCGGCTCGCCCGCCTTGGTGCAGTGCTCCATCGCCACCCACACACGCTGCGCCCCCACGGCCAGGTCCATCGCGCCGCCGATCTGCCGGGTCGGCTCCGTCAGGCCATGCGCCCAGTTCGCCAGATCGCCCGCTTCGTCGACCTGGAAGGCCCCCAGCACGCACAGGTCCAGATGCCCGCCGCGCGCGATCGCGAAACTGTCGGCGTGATGCACCAGCGCCGCCCCGGTGAGCAGCGTGATCGGCTGCACCCCGGCATTCACCAGATAGGGGTCGGCCTCCTCCGGCGCCGGCGCGGGCCCGATCCCGATCACCCCGTTCTCCGCATGGAAGATCACCTCCCGTTCGGGCGGGATGTAGTCCGAGACCGCGGTCGGCATGCCGATGCCGAGATTGACGAACCAGCCCTCGGGAATGTCCTCGGCGATGCGGCGCGCGATCGCCAGCCGGTCGCGACCCTGGATCATGCGGCGTCTCCTTCGGGCACGTGCAGCACGCGATCGACGAACACGCCGGCCGTCTGCACGTGCTGCGGCGGGATGGTTCCAAGCGCAACGACATGGCGCGTCTGCACGATCGTCAGCCGGCCCGCCATCGCCATGATCGGGTTGAAGTTGCGCGCCGTGGCGCGATGCGTGAGGTTGCCCCAGCGATCCGCCTCCCACGCATCGACCAGCGCGACGTCGGCGGTGATCGCGTGCTCCAGCAGGCACAGCTTGCCCCCGATCACGCGGGTCTCGCGGCCCTCGGCCAACACCGTGTCCGCCGCGGTCGGCGTGTAGAAGGCCTGGATGCCGGCGCCGCCCGCGCGGATGCGTTCGGCGAGCGTGCCCTGCGGCACCATCTCGATCTCGAGCCGCCCCTCGCGCTGCAGCCTGCTCGCGGTGCTGGCCGCCCGCACGAAGCTGCACATCACCTTGCGCACGCGGCCCGCGGCGAGCAGTTCGGCGACCGGTCCCTCCTCGCTGGCGGCGGCATTGACGACGAGCGTGAGGTCGCGCGCGCCCTGCGCCAGCAATCCGCGCAGCAGCGTGTCCGGGATCCCGGCGCCGAACCCGGCGATCAGCACGGTGGCGCCGTCGGCGATGCCGGCCATGGCCTCCGTCAACGACGGCACGAACTTGTCGATCATCGTGTCCCCCCTCGCGAACCTAGCGCGGCGAGTCGCGCGCGGCCAAGCGCGGGGCTAGAACGCCCGCTGGCGACAGGAGGAAGCGGCATGCCACGACGAGCGATCCCGGCGGTGTTCATGCGCGGCGGCACCAGCAAGGCGATCATGTTCCAGGCGCGCGACCTGCCGCCGGCGCAGGCGGACTGGATGCCGATCTTCACCGCGGCGATGGGCAGCCCGGACCCGTACGGGCGCCAGCTCGACGGCATGGGCGGCGGCGTGTCCTCGCTGTCGAAGGTCTGCGTGCTGGCGCCGTCGGCGCGGGACGACGCCGATATCGACTACACCTTCGCGCAGGTGGCGATCGCCGAGGCGCGCATCGACACCAGCAGCAATTGCGGCAACATGAGTTCCGCGGTCGGCCCCTTCGCGGTCGAGGAAGGCCTCGTGCCGGCGATGGGGGACACCGCGACCGTGCGCATCTTCAACACCAACACGCGCAAGCTGATCCATGCGAGCTTTCCGCTGCGCGACGGGCAGGTGGAGGAGGCGGGCGACCTCGCGATCCCCGGCGTCGCCGGCACCGGAGCGCCGATCCGCCTCGACTTCCTCTCGCCAGGCGGCGCGACCACCGGACGGCTGCTGCCGACCGGGTCGGTGCGGGACTGGCTGGAGGGCGCGGGGTTCGGACGCATCGAGGCGTCGCTGGTGGATGCGGCCAACGCGACGGTGTTCCTCCGTGCGCGCGATCTGGGGCTGACCGGGCGTGAACTGCCGGATGCGCTGGAGGCCCGGCCCGAACTGATGGCGCGGATCGACGCGATCCGCCGCGCGGCATCGGTGCGGATGGGCATCGCGCCCGACGACGCGGCGGCGACGCGGATCACCTCGGTGCCGTTCGTCTGCGTGGTCAGCCCGCCGGCGGCCGGTGCGACGCTGTCCGGCACGCCGCTTGCGGCGGACTCGCATGACCTCGCCGCGCGGGTGATCGCGAGCGGGCAGCCGCACCGCGCCCTGCCGCTGACGGTCTCGCTCTGCGCGGCCGTGGCGGCGCGGATCGAGGGCACGCTCGCCGCCGAAGCTCTCGGTGCGGCGCCCGACCCGGCGGCACCGCTGCGCCTCGGCATGCCGTCCGGCGTGCTGACGGTGGGCGCCGACGTGGTCCACGGGGCGCGGGGATGGGAGGCGCGGGCCGGCTCGTTCTATCGCACCGCGCGGCGGCTGTTCGACGGGCGGGTCTGGGTGCCGGCGTGAGGTCAGCGCCGGTCGGGGCCGGCTTCCAGCAGCGCGAGATTCTGTTCGGCGAGATCGGCAACCGTCCCGTTCGGGTCGATCTGGCGCGCATGCTGCCAGTCGGCCGCCGCGCCGAGCCGGTCGCCGCGCCGCTGGCGCAGGATGCCACGTTCGAGCAGCGCCTCCGGCTCCTCCGGATCGATCGAGATGGCGCGATTGACGTCGGCCAAGGCGAGGTCGAGCTTGTTCAGCCGTCGCCAGGAGACGGCGCGCAGGACGAGCGCGTCGATCCGGTGCGGATCGATGGCAAGCGCGCGGTTCAGGTCGTTGATCGCGATGGGGGCGCGGTCGAGCGCGTCCGCCGCATTGGCCTGGATCAGCAGCAGGTCGACATCGTCGGGCGCCGCGGCGATGGCCTGGCCCGCATCTTCGAAGGCGCGATCGGCGTCGCCCCCCATCAGCCGCGCCTGCGCGGCCTGGCCCAGCAGGGAGGCGCGACCGCGATCGGCCGGCCGGCGCGCCGCAAGCTCCTCGAGCAGGCCGGCGCCCACCTCCGGCCGCCCGAGGGCGATCTGCGCGAGGGCCTGGCAGTGCGCCGCCCCGTCACCGCCGCCCTTGACCTGCCAGCCCTCGGCGAGGGTGCTGGCGCCCGCCGGATCGTCCACGAGCAAGGCGAGGCAGCGCTCGTAAGTCTCCCCTTCGGCGATGCGGGGCGGGAACGGCGGCACCGGCAACGCCGTGTCCACGACCGGCACCGTCCCGGGCGCGGCCGGCCAGAACGCGACACCGGCCGTGACCACCACGGCCAGACCGGCGGCACCCAGGGCGAGCAGTCGCGCGTTCATGGCTGGGATTGTATCGGGGGTCTGGCGCCGCCGGCAAATCGGTTGCATGGCGCATCATCAACATCTTGTTAGCAAGGCGGATCGACCATGGCGGGCAGCTTGTTGATCTTCGGTCTTGGCTATGCGGGCGCGGCGGTGGCCCGCGCCGCCCGTGCCGCCGGCTGGCGGGTGGTTGGCACCACGCGGGCCGGCGGCGACGGCGCGCTGGCCTTCGAGGACGCCGCGGCAGCGCTGGATGATGCCACCCACGTGCTGAGTTCGGTGCCGCCGGACGAGGCCGGGGATCCGGTGCTGCGCCGCTATGCCTCGGCGCTGGCGGCCGCGCCGCATCTGCGCTGGATCGGCTACCTGTCCAGCACCGTGGTCTATGGCGATCGCGGCGGCGGCTGGGTGGACGAGGACACCCAGCCGCTTCCCTCGCAGCCGCGGGGGGCGCGGCGGGTGGCGGCGGAACGGGCCTGGGCCGCGTTTGGCGACCGGTGCGCGGTGGACCTGTTCCGGCTCGCCGGAATCTACGGGCCGGGCCGGTCCGCGTTCGACGACCTGCGGGCGGGACGCGCGCGGCGCATGTTGAAGCCGGGGCACCAGTTCGGCCGCATCCACCGCGACGACATCGCGGGTGCCGTGCTGGCGGCGATGCGGCAGGCGGCCGCGCCGGGCGTGCGGGTGCTCAACCTGGCCGACGACATGCCGTCCGAGTCCGCGGCGGTGGTCGAGGCGGCCGCGCGGCTGCTGGGCGTCGCGCCGCCGCCGCCGGTGCGGTTCGAGGACGCGCTGCCCGCCATGAGCCCGATGGCGCGCAGCTTCTGGGCGGAGAACCGCAAGGTGGCCAGCCGCAAGACCCAGGACGCGCTGGGCTACCGCTGGCGCTACCCGTCATTCCGGGAGGGGCTGGCCGCCATCCTCGCCGAGGAGGCCGGCGACCGTCCGGCATAGCAGCGCGAGGTCCTCCGGCCGGGACAGCCGGTGGTCGCCATCCTTCACCAGCGTGACCTGCACGTCGGTCGAGGTGACGGTCTCGGCGATGCGCAGCGCGAGTTCCCACGGAACGTCGGGATCGGCCTGTCCGTGCAGCAGCCGCACCGGCCCGGCGAAATCGATCGGATCGGAGAGCACGAGCCGGGTGCGGCCATCCTCGATCAGCGCGCGGGTGATCGGCGTCGGCTCGCCATACTGGCTGGGGATGTGGAGGATGCCGTCGCGCATCAGCGTGGCGCGCTCCTCGAAGGTCATCGCCTCCCACATCAGGCATTCGGTGAAATCCGGCGCCGCGGCGATGCCCACCAGGGCGGCGATGCGGTCGGGCCGCGCGCGCAGCGTCAGCAGGCTGAGCCAGCCGCCCATGGAGGAGCCGACCAGGATCAGCGGTCCCTCGGTGAGCGCGTCGATCACGGCGCAGACATCCGCCGCCCAGCGGCCGATCGTCCCATCGGTGAAGGCGCCGTCGGAGGCGCCATGGCCCGAGTAGTCGAAGCGCAGCATCGCCTGGCCGCGGGCGGCGGCGAAGCCGGCGAGGGCGGTGGCCTTGTCGCCGGTCATGTCGCTGCGGAAGCCGGGCAGGAAGACGATGGTAGGCGTGGCGCCGTCGCTGCGGATCCAGGCGAGTTCCAGCCCGTCGCCGCGATCGAGCCGACCGGAGGTTTCCATGCGCCTCGCTCCTGCACTGCGCGCTCGACATGGCGCGCGCCGGCGCGGGACGCAAGCGTGGCGGCGCCGGCGCGCCGTGCTGCGGCGGGCCCCGGCGTGCCCGGTAGGAGCGCGGCCGGTGGGAGCGCGGCCGGCGGGAGCGCGGCCGGCGTCACCCGGCCGGTCGGCAAAGCGCGATGCGCATGCTACCTCGACCGGATGTCCGACTCCGACTCGCCGCCCGTCGTCCTGCAGGTGCTGCCGGCCCTCGTCACCGGCGGGGTGGAACGCGGCACGATCGAGATCGCCCAGGCGGTGGCCGAGGCGGCCGGCGTCTCCCTGGTCGCGTCGGCGGGCGGCCCGCTGGTCCGCAGCCTGGCGCGGGTGGGCGCGCGACATGTGGAGTTGCCGCTCCGCACCAAGTCGCCGATCGGGATCTGGCGCAATGCGGCCCGGCTCACGGCGCTGATCCGTGCGGAAGGCGTGCAGATCGTACACGCCCGCTCGCGCGCGCCGGCCTGGTCCGCCTGGCTCGCCTGCCAGCGCACCGGGGCGCACTTCGTCACCACCTATCACGGCACCTACAACGAGGATTTCCCCGGCAAGCGCCGCTACAACGCGGTGATGGCGCGGGGCGAGATCGTGATCGCCGCCAGCCGCTTCATCGCCGACCTGGTGAAGCAGCGCCACGGCGTGCCGGAGGCGCGGCTGCGGGTGATCCCGCGTGGCGTCGATCCCGCCGTGTTCGATCCCACTGCCGTCTCGCCGGACCGCATCGCCCGCCTGGTGCAGGCCTGGCGCCTGCCGGACGGGGCGCCAACGGTGGTGCTGCCGGGCCGGCTCACCGCCTGGAAGGGCCAGGCCGTGCTGCTCGAGGCGGTCGCGCAGTTGCAGCGGCGGGACGTGTGCTGCGTGCTGGTGGGCTCCGATCAGGGACGGCGCGGCTACAGCGCGGAGCTGATCCGCCGCGCGCGCCGGCTGGGCATCGCCGACCGCGTGCGGCTGGTGGGGAACGTGGAGGACATGCCCGCGGCGCTCATGCTGTCGGACGTGGTGGTGCACGCCTCCACCCAGCCGGAGGCGTTCGGACGCGTGGTGATCGAGGCGCAGGCCATGGCGCGGCCGGTGATCGCGGCTGATCTCGGCGGGCCGGTCGAGACCGTGCTGCAGGGGGAGACCGGGTGGCGGGTGCCGGCCGGGGATCCGGCTGCGCTCGCCGCCGCCATCGACCGCGTGCTCGCCATGACCGATGCCGATCGTGCCGCACTCGGTACCCGCGCCCGCGCCTCGGTGCCGACGGTGCGCGCGATGCAGGAGGCGACGCTCGACGTCTATGAGGCCGTGCTGCGGGGGATCTGACCCGCGCATCGCGCCCTTGCGTGGGCGGCGCGCGCTCGCCATAGACAGCCATTCCGCAACCGGAGATCGACATCCATGCCCGCCATCACCCTGCCCGACGGTTCCGTGCGCCAGTTCGATGCGCCGGTGACGGGCACGACGGTGGCGGAAGCGATCGGCCCCGGCCTCGCCCGCGCCGCGCTCGCCATGAAGCTGGACGGCAAGCTGGTCGACCTCGCGACCCCGATCGAGCGGGACGCCGATGTGCGCTTCGTCACCCGCAAGGATCCCGAGGCGCTGGAGCTGATCCGCCACGACGCCGCGCATGTGCTGGCCGAGGCGGTGCAGGACCTGTATCCCGGCACCCAGGTCACCATCGGGCCGGCGATCGAGAACGGGTTCTACTACGACTTCGCCCGCAACGAGCCGTTCACCCCGGAGGATTTCGCGCCGATCGAGGCGAAGATGCGCGAGATCATCGCCCGCGGTGCGAAGTTCGAGCGGGAGGAGGTGGACCGGCAGGACGCGATCCGCTTCTTCCAGGAGAAGGGCGAGAAGTACAAGGCCGAGATCATCCAGGACCTGCCGCCCACCGAGACGATCAGCCTGTATCGCCAGGGCGACTGGGTGGATCTGTGCCGCGGCCCGCACATGCGGACCACCGCCGATGTCGGCCCCGCCTTCAAGCTGATGAAGGTGGCGGGCGCCTATTGGCGGGGCGATCACCGCAACGCCATGCTGAGCCGCATCTACGGCACCGCCTGGCGCGACCAGAAGGAGCTCGACGCCTACCTTCATATGCTGGAGGAGGCGGAGCGCCGCGACCATCGCCGCATCGGCAAGGAGATGGACCTGTTCCACCTCCAGGAGGAAGCTGCCGGGGCGATCTTCTGGCACCCGAAGGGCTGGCAGCTCTATTTGAAGGCGGAGGCCTATATGCGCCGCCGGCTGGACAGCTCCGGCTACAAGGAGGTGAAGACCCCGCAGCTCCTCGACCGCGTGTTCTGGGAGAAGTCCGGCCACTGGGAGAACTATCGCGAGCACATGTTCATCGCCCGCATCGAGGACGAGGACAAGACGCTCGCGGTCAAGCCGATGAACTGCCCGTGCCACGTGCAGATCTTCCGCCAGGGCATCCGCTCCTACCGGGAGCTGCCGTTGCGGCTGGCCGAGTTCGGGTCCTGCCACCGCTACGAGCCCTCGGGAGCGCTGCACGGGATCATGCGGGTGCGCGCCTTCACCCAGGACGACGCGCACATCTTCTGCACGGAAGAGCAGATCGCCCCGGAGACGGTGCGGTTCGTCGAGCTGCTCGCCTCGATCTACCGCGACTTCGGCTTCGAGAGGTTCCGCGTGAAGTTCTCCGACCGTCCGACCCCGCGCGCCGGTGACGACGCCACCTGGGACCGCGCCGAGTCGGCGCTGCGGGAGGCCTGTGCGACGGCCGGCGTGGACTACGAGCTGAATCCGGGGGAGGGGGCGTTCTACGGCCCCAAGCTCGAATTCGTGCTGCGCGACGCGATCGGGCGCGACTGGCAATGCGGCACCTTGCAGGTCGATTTCGTGATGCCCGAACGGCTCGACGCGGAATATGTCGGGGAGGACGGGGCGCGGCACCGGCCGGTGATGCTGCATCGCGCGATCCTGGGCAGCTTCGAGCGGTTCCTCGGCATCCTGATCGAGCAGTATGCCGGCCGTTTTCCGCTCTGGCTGGCGCCGGTGCAGGCGGTGGTGGCGACGATCGTCTCGGATGCCGACGGCTACGCGGAGGAGGTCGCGGCTGCCTTCGCCGCGGCGGGGCTGGCGGTGGAGACCGACCTGACCAACCAGAAGATCAATGCCAAGGTGCGCACCCACAGCCTGGCGCATGTGCCGGTGCTCGCCGTGGTCGGACGCAAGGAAGCCGAGACCCGGACGGTTGCGCTCCGCCGCCTGGGCAGTCAGGCGCAGGACGTGGTACCGCTGGAAGAGGCGGTGGCGCGGCTTGCGCTGGAGGCGACGCCTCCCGATCTGTCACGCGGACGCGAGCCGGCTTGATCGCGACCTGCAGTTTCGGTCACTATGCAGGCTGACCAGGGGTCCGTAAGGGCCCCTGGTTGACCCGTACCATCCCGACACCCGTTTCCACCACGACAGGAGATACCCATAGCAAGAGGACCCATGGCCGCGCCGCCAACCCGCGACGGGCCCCGCGTGAACGAAGAGATCCGCGCCCCGCAGGTGCGGCTGATCGACCAGGACGGCGAGATGCAGGGCGTGATGACCGCCCGTGACGCCCTGGCCCGCGCCTATGGCGTCGGCCTGGACCTGCTGGAGATCAGCCCGAACGCCGTTCCCCCGGTCGTCAAGATCCTGGACTACGGCAAGTTCAAGTACGAGGCGCAGAAGAAGAAGAACGAGGCCAAGAAGAAGCAGAAGGTCATCGAGATCAAGGAGATCAAAGTCCGCCCGAACATCGACGAGAACGACTATCAGGTGAAGATGCGCGCCATGAAGACGTTCATCGAAGAGGGCGACAAGGTCAAGGTGACGCTCCGCTTCCGCGGTCGTGAAATGGCGCACCAGGACATCGGCATCCGGGTGCTGGAGCGGATCCGCGCGGAACTCGACGCGACCACCAAGGTCGAGCAGATGCCGCGCATGGAAAACCGCCAGATGGTCATGGTGCTGTCCCCGCGTTAGCGGATCAAGGCCAGGGCTGGCCGGGGCTTTCGCTCCGCGGCCACGGATCGCGCGTCATGGCCGCCGAAGGGCGGCCGTCCGCGATTTTGTACCATGGCCGTCGGCGGGCGCCGCCCGCGATTTCTGTGCCATGGCCGCCGAGGGGCGGCCGCCCACGATGTCTGTGCCATAGCCGTCGGCGGGCGCCGTCCGCGACTTTTGTGTCATGGCCGCCGCAGGGCGGCCATCCACGATTTCACGCTCCTGCGTCCACCCGCTGCCCGACGGGCTCGCTCACGCTCCCCTGCTTTGGCCTCGGTCCGGAGCTGTCCGGCGCCGCGAGCCGGCGGCCGACGATCGCGCTCAGACCACCCCCTGAAGGCGCAGACCCTCCCGCGCCGCGGCATCATAACCGAGCGCTGAGAGGATCTCGTCCGTGTGTTCGCCGAGGCCGGGGGCGGGCCGGCGGACCTGGCAGGGCGTGGCGGCGAGCTTGATCGGGAAGCCCAGCATCCGCACCAGCCCATGGCCGGGATGCGGCACGTCGATCGCCATCTCCTGCGCCTGCACCTGCGGATCGGCGAACACCTCCGGCACGCCATGCACGGGGCCGCAGGGCACGCCGGCCTCGTTCAGCACGGCAACCCAGTGCGCCGTGTCCTGCTGCGCCAGGACGCCGCCGACGATCGCGTTGATCCGCGCGCGATTGGCGACGCGCGCCGCCTGGGTCGCGTAGAGCGGGTCGGTCTTCAGCGCGGGCATGCCCAGCGCGTCGGCGAGCCGGCGGAAGAACGCGTCGTCGGCCGGTGCGAGCGCGAGTTCCCCGTCGCGCGTCGGGAACAAGCCGTAGGGCGCTGCGATCGGGTGGTCGTTGCCGCTGCGCGGCGGCACGCGGCCGCTTGCGAACCAGTTGGTCGCGACATAGGCGAGCATGGAGACCATGCCGTTGGTCAGGCTCACCTCCGCCGCCTGGCCCTGGCCGGTCGCGCGGGCGTGCTGCACCGCCGCGAGGATCGCGATCGCCGCGTACAGCCCGGCCACCAGGTCGCTGATCGGCACGCCGGAGCGGAGCGGCGGGTCATCCGGCCCGCCATTGACGCTCATGAAGCCCGAGAGCGCCTGGGCGATGAAGTCGAAGGCCGGCCGGTCGCGATACGGGCCGGTGCTGCCGAATCCGTTGATCGAGCAGGTGACCAGGCTGGGGCGCAGCGCCGCGAGCCGGGCCGCGTCGAACCCCATGCGGGCGAGCACGCCGGGACGGAAATTCTCCACCAGCACGTCTGCCCGCGCGATCAGCCGCGCCAGCACCTCCCGTCCCTCGGGGCGGCGCAGGTCCAGCCGGATCGCGCGCTTGTTGCGGTTGAAATTGGCGAAATACCAGGAGAGCCCGTCGCGCGCCGCGCCCTGGCCGCGGACGGAATCGCCCTCGGGCGCCTCCACCTTGATCACGTCGGCGCCGAGATCGCCCAGCAACGCGGTGCAGAACGGGCCCGAGAGCACGCGCGTGAGGTCGAGCACGGTCAGTCCGGTCAGCGGCATCGGCATCTCCCCACCTTTCCCGCAGGGAGGCGCAGCCACGCTGCCGGGTCAAGCGCGCGGGGCGGGCCAGCACGGCGCCGGAACCAGTTCGGTGCCGGCCCCAGGACAGCGCTGGTCAAGCCCGACGCCGGGACCATCCGCCGGTTCCGGTCCGCCGGGCGCGCAGGTCGGCGTCGCGGGAGCCGGCCGAGGTAGTCAGCCGGAGGGGCCGGTCTTCGGATCCGCCGCCGCCTCGAGCTGGACCGGCCGCCAGCGGCGCCCCTCCCGCTCCAGGAGCTGGTCGGCGGCATGCGGCCCATCGGTGCCGGCCGCGTAGTTGGGCAGATGCAGCGGCTCCGCGGTGTTCCAGGCATCGAGCACCGGCTGCACCACGCGCCAGGTCTCCTCCACCGTGTCGCCGCGGTTGAACAGCGTCTGGTCGCCCATCATCACGTCGTAGAGCAGCGTCTCGTAGCCGACATTGGGCTCGTGCGGGAACCAGTCGCGGTAGTGGAAGGCCATGCGCACCGCGGCGAGATCGACCACCGGACCGGGCCGCTTCACCTCGAACTGCAGCGAGATGCCCTCGTCCGGCTGGATGTGCAGCACCAGCCAGTTGGGCGGCAGCGAGGCGACGTCGGTCGCCTCGAAGGGCGCGGTCGGCGCGGGCTTGAAGCGGATCGCGATCTCCGTCATCCGGCAGGACATGCGCTTGCCGGTGCGCAGGTAGAACGGCACGCCCGCCCAGCGCCAATTGTCGATCGCCAGCCGCATCGCGACGTAGGTCTCGGTCTGCGAGTCGGGCGCCACGTCGGGTTCCGAACGGTAGCCCGGCTCGTCCTTCCCCATCAGCGTGCCGGGCCCGTACTGGCCGCGCACCACGTCTTCCGGCTTGACCGAACAGAGCGAGGTGAACACGTCGCCCTTGCGGTTGCGGATGGCGCGCGCGTCGAACCCGGCGGGCGGCTCCATCGCCACCATCGCCAGCAACTGGAACACGTGGTTCGGCACCATGTCGCGCAGCGCGCCGGTGTGCTCGTAGAACTTGCCGCGGCGTTCGACGCCGACGGTCTCGGCCACGGTGATCTGCACGTGGTCGATGCGGTCACGATTCCAGATCGGCTCGAACAACCCGTTGGCGAAGCGGAACGCGAGGATGCTCTGGACGGTCTCTTTCCCGAGGAAGTGATCGATCCGGTAGATCTGCTCCTCCTCGAGGCAGGCGCGGATCCGCTTGTTGAGGTTGCGCGCGGAGTCGAGGTCGTGGCCGAACGGCTTCTCGATCACGACACGGCGCCACTGTTTCCGGCCGCCCTCGGCCTCGTTCTGCGCGAGCAGGCCGGCATGGCCGAGTTGCTCGATGATCGGCGCGAAGAAACGGTCGGCGACGGCGAGATAGAACAGGACGTTGCCGTCGGTCCCCTGCGTCCGCGCCACCTCGTGCAGGTGATCGCGCAGGCGCTCGTAAAGTCCCGCGTCGTTCAGGTCGCCCTGCACGGTCGACATGCCGTTCGTGAGGTGATTCCAGGCGGATTCGTCGATCGCGTCGATCCGGCTCTCGCTCGCCGGGTTGCCGACGAAGCTCTGCAGCATGCTGCGCAGGTTGCCGGCCCAGGTCTTCGCATCCTGCTGCACGAGGTCGACGCCGACCAGCGCGAGCTGCTGCGGCAGCAGGCCGGTATGGGAGAGGTTGTAGAGCGCCGGCACCAGCAGCCGCTTGGTGAGGTCGCCGCCCGCGCCGAAGATCACCATGGCGCAGGGGCCGGGTGGCTTCGCGGTGCGTCGCGGCGGCGCGACGACACTGCCGGACAGAACCTGCGCCTGCGGCGCCGGCTTGGCGGCGGGGGACGAAACCTCGGTGTCGGTGCTTGATGCGCTCATGTGGCGAGTGTGGCCATTCGTGGCCTCGGGCGGCAAGCGGGAACCCATGACGCCGTCGTGAAGCCGCGGTCGTGATGCCGGTGTGGTGTGCTCGACGCAGATGGATGACGGCGCTGCCGCGAGGGCGGAACGCCCTCTGCATCCCGTGGACGCGGGCCGTGGCGGTGCGCGCGCACCCTGCCGAACGGGCGAATCGAGGCTCCCACGCGCGGTCGTCGAGTCGACAAGCGCGGCTACCGGCGGGTATCCTCCGGCAAAAGCGTCCGAGGGGAGAAAGCATGAGCGTGTCCTGGACCGATGACACGGTCGAGATCGCCGGCGTGACATTGCACGTGACACGGAGCGGCGGCGACCCGCAGCGCGGCGGCCGCGGCACGCTGCTGGTGCTGCATCACGACATCGGCACGCCCGACCGGTTGCCCTTCTATGACGCGCTCGCGGCGCAGGGCGACGTGCTGGTGCCGCACTTCCCCGGCTGGGGCAAGTCGCAGCGCGTCGAGTGGCTGCGCAGCCCGCGCGACATCGGCGCGATGATGAGCTGGCTGCTCGCCGACCTCGATATCGGCGAGGTGTCGCTGGTCGGCCTGGGCTATGGCGGTTGGGTCGCGGCGGAAATGGCGAGCCAGGCGCCGCAGCGGTTCCACCGCCTGGTCCTGGTCGGGGCGCATGGCGTGAAGCCGCCCGAAGGCGACATCCTCGACCAGGCCATCATCTCCTATATCGACTACCCGAAAGCGGGGTTCCACGAGGAAGCGGCGTTCGCGCGGGTGTTCGGCGACGTCTCGACCGACCAGCTCGTGGCCTGGGACATCGCCCGCGAGATGAGCTTCCGCACGGCGTGGAAGCCCTACATGTACAGCCAGACGCTGCCGCATCTGCTGGGCGGCATCCGAACGCCGGCCCTGGTCGTGTGGGGCGACGACGACCGGATCGTGCCGATCAGCGCCGGTCAGGCCTACACGCGGGCACTGCGCAACGCGACGATGACGACCATCGCCGGCGCCGGGCATTTCGTCGACATGGAGAAGCCGGCGGAACTCGCGAAGCTCGTGACGGAGTTCGTGGCGGCGAAGTGACGACGCAGCGAGGCGACGACGACGCAGGGCGCGCGCAAGCGTGGCCGTGACCAACGCGGGGGGACCAGGGAGGCGACCATGCATCTGATGTATTTCACCGAACAGCCGATGGCCGCATACGACGCCCAGGAAGGGCTGAACTACGGGGCGACGGCGCTGACCTTCTCCAACAAGCACTTCGATCCGGTGCAGGGGAGCCGCCTCTACAACGAGTATCTCGAGGACTATGTTCTCGCCGAGGAATGCGGTGCCGACGGCATCATGCTGAACGAGCACCACAACGCGCCGTTCTGCATGCAGGCCCGCACCAACATGTTTGCGGCGATCCTGGCCGCGGCGACCAAGCGGGTGAAGATCGTCATCCTCGGCAATCCGCTGCCGCTGTCGGAGAACCCGGTGCAGCTCGCCGAAGAGCTCGCCATGATCGACATGATCTCGAAAGGGCGGCTCGTCTCCGGCTTCGTGCGCGGCGGCGGGCAGGAGCAGCTCGCCAACGGCGTGAACCCCGCCTTCAACCGCGAGCGCTTCGTCGAGGCGCATGATCTCGTGGTGAAGACCTGGACCCAGCCCGGCCCGTTCCGCTGGGAAGGGACGCATTATCAGCAGCGAGTGGTGAACCCGTGGGCGGTGCCGCTGCAGAAGCCGTATCCGCGCGTCTGGATCCCCGGCGTGCTGTCGAAGGAGACGGTGATCTGGACGGCGCAGCAGCGCTATCCGTACATCGCGCTGAACACCTCCATCGAGGCGACGAAGCAGATCCGCGCCACCTATGACGAGGCCGCGGCGGCCTGCGGCTACACCGCCGGATCGGAGAATTTCGGCTACCTGATCCGTGTCCACGTGCAGGACACGGAGGAGAAGGCGCTGAAGAACGCGCGCCAGTTCATGTGGATGCAGGGTGAGTTCACCGGCCTCGCGCACCCGGTCTGGGCCAATCCGTCCGGCTATTTCTCGCCGTCGGGCCGGCGCCAGTTCGTGGAGTTCGCGGTCGGACGGGCCAAGAACCCGCGTGGCAATCCCACCTTCGAGGATCAGATCGCCAGCACGATGATCGTGGCCGGCACACCCGACCAGGTGATCGAGCGGCTCAAATACATCATCTCGAACACGCGCCCCGGGATCATGGGCATCTGGGCGAATGACGGGAACGTCAGCCAGGAAGACCGGCAGACCTGCATCCGCCTGCTGTTCCAGGAAGTCGCGCCCGCCATCAAATCCTATGCCGCGGAACTCGGGCTCAAGGATCCTTGGGAGGCGAATGCGCCGGTGCATCTGCGCTACTCGACCGACCTCGCGACGCCGGCTGCCGCGGCCGAGTGACGCGGATCGTCACGGGCGTGCCACACGCGCCCGTGACCGAGGCCGGGGAGACTGGGACGGTCCTCTCCGCGTTCCTTCGGGAACACGGTCGAGGAACCCCGATGACGATGAAGCCGCTGATCCTCGCTGCCGCACTCTCGCTGATGGCCGCGGGTGCGTTCGCGCAGAACACCAAGGGCACCGGTGCGGAAACGCCGACGAGCACCCATACCAACCCGATGGGAACCGTCGGCCAAACCACGCCGTCGGATGGGCGCAGCCACGCGGACAGCAAGGCCGGCAAGAACGACCGTGCCATGGATGCGACGAGGCAGGCGCAGGACGATTACGAGAAGAAGGGCAAGAGCGGCGCGTCCCTGCGCTGACGCCAGCTTCGCGGTCCACCCGCTGACGATGCCGTCATCGCCGAACTCCGACGCGGCGATCCCCTCCCTGGGGACCGTGCCCTTCCAGGCTGACGAACGACGACCGCGGCCACCGTCATCGCCGAGCCCCGACCCGGCGAGACCCCGACGTGGATGATGGTGCCCTTCCAGGCTGACGCACGACGACCGTGGCCACCGTCATCGCCGGGCCCCGACCCGGCGATCCCGACGTCGATGACGGTGCTTTCCGGGTTGCTGCCCCCACGACGCAGCCGGTGAGGATCCGCGGGCCGGTGCCCGCGGGTGACGGAGGACGACCGGCATTGCCTCACATGGGCCGCTCATCCGGCGCCGCGCGGCCGATCACGCGCTCCGCGCGCGCTCCCGCAGCTCGAATTTCTGGATCTTGCCGGTGGAGGTCTTCGGCAGCGGGCCGAAGCTGACATGGCGCGGGCATTTGTAGTGCGCGAGATGCGTGCGGCACCAGGCGATCAGCTCCGCCGCCGCCACCGGTGATGCGCCGGGCTTCAGTGTCACGAAAGCGTGCGGCGTCTCGCCCCATTTCGCGTCCGGCCGCGCGACCACCGCGGCCTCCATCACCGCCGGATGCTTGTAGAGCACCTCTTCCACTTCCAGGGAGGAGATGTTCTCGCCGCCCGAGATGATGATATCCTTGGAGCGATCCTTCACCTCCATGTAGCCGTCCGGATGCATGACCGCGAGGTCGCCGGAGTGGAACCAGCCGCCGGCAAACACCTCGTCCGTGGCGGCAGGATTCTTGAGGTAGCCCTTCATCACGGTGTTCCCGCGCAGCATCAGTTCGCCGATCGTGGTGCCGTCGGCCGGCACCGGCTGCATCGTGGCGGGGTTCAGCACCGCGGCTTCCTCGATCATCGGCGTCGCCACGCCTTGGCGCGCCATGAACGCCGCCTTGCGCTCGATCGGCAGCTCCTCGAGCCCCGGCTGCCAGACGCAGACGGTGGATGGTCCGTAGGTCTCGGTCAGCCCGTAGAGATGCGTCACCGCGAAGCCCATCGCCTCCATCTGCGCGATCACCGTGGAGGGCGGCGCCGCGCCGCCGGTCGCGATCTGCACCGTCTCCGCGGGACGGCGCCGCACCGACTCTGGTGCGTGGATCAGCATCGACAGCACGACCGGCGCGCCGCACATATGCGTCACCCCGTGCGCCTCGATCGCCGCGAAGATCTCCGCCGGGTCGACGCGACGCAGGCAGACATGGGTGCCGCCGGCGAGCGTCACTGCCCAGGTGTAGGTCCAGCCGTTGCAGTGAAACATCGGCAGCGTCCACAGATAGACGCTGCGCGGCGACAGCCCGAAGGTCAGCGCGTTGGCGCAGGCATTGAGATAGGCACCGCGGTGATGCGCCACCACGCCTTTCGGATTGCCGGTGGTGCCGGAGGTGTAGTTCAGCGCGATTGCCTGCCATTCGTCGGCCGGCAGCCGCACCGGGTGGTCCGGGTTACCGCCGGCAAGGAAGGTTTCATAGGAAACCGAGCCGACCGGGTCATGCGCGGGGGCGAGCGGGTCGTCGATGTCGATCACCTGCAGACCAGGGCCGGCGAGTTTCAGCGCCTCCGCCATCACCGGCGCGAACTCGCGGTCGACCAGCACGACCTTCGCTTCAGAATGCTGCAGGATGAAGCCGATCGCCGCGGCGTCGAGCCGGATGTTGATCGCGCACAGGACGGCGCCCAGCATCGGCACGCCGTAATGTGCCTCGAGCATCTCCGGCGTGTTGGGGGCCATGATGGCGACGGTGTCGTGCTCGCCCACGCCGACCGCGGCCAACGCCGACGCGAGCCGCCGCGCCCGCTCCAGGAACTGCGCGTAGGTGATGCGGCGCTCGCCATGGACGATGGCGACGCGCGGGCCCCAGATCCGCGCCGCGCGCGTCAGGAACGACACGGGCGACAGCGGCACGTGATTGGCCGGCAAGCGGTCGAGGTGTTGTTCGAAGATTGACACGGCGGCGCCTCTCCCTGGCCTCTCGTTCTGGACCCTGGAGGGAACCTATGGCACAGCCGGGGGCAAGGCCAGCGCACCCGGCAATGGCGTGGTGACCCCGCCGAACCGGGGCGCTCAAGGAGGAAACGACGATGACCAAGAGATTGGCCGCGCTGGCGGCGTTCGCCCTGTTGCTGGCGGCCCGCGCCCAGGCGGCGGACGTGACCATGGGCATCCGCACCGACCCGAACTCGATCGATCCGCACTATCACGTCTACACGCCGAACAGCGCGGTGGCGCGGCACATCTTCGATGCGCTCACCCGCACCAACGCGAAGGGGCAGATCGAGCCGGCGCTGGCCACGTCCTGGAAGCCGGTCGGCGACACCGAATGGATCTTCACCCTGCGCCAGGGCGTGACGTTCCATGACGGCACGCCGTTCACCGCCGCCGACGTGGTGTTCACGTTGCAGCGCGCACCCCACGTGCCGAACAGCCCGTCCTCCTACTCGCAATACACGAAGGCGATCACCGGCGCGGAGGTGGTGGACGACCACACGGTCCGCATTCTCACGCGCGCTCCGTCGCCGACCCTGCCGATCGATCTCGCGCAGGTCGCGGTGATCTCGAAGCGCGCGGCCGAGGGCAAGTCGACCACCGATTTCAACAACGGCACCGCCGCGATCGGCACCGGGCCGTATCGCTTCGTCGAATGGGTGCCCGGCAACCGCGTCGTGTTCGCCCGCAATCCCACCTATTGGGGCGGGCCGGAGCCGTGGGAGCGCGTGACGCGGCGTCCGATCCCGAACGACGGTGCGCGGGTCGCCGCGATGCTCTCGGGCGACGTCGACATGATCGAGGGCGTTCCCGGCGTGGACCGCGCGCGGCTCTCGGGCACGCCGAACGTCGTGCTGTACGAATGCGATTCCTTCCGCATCATCTACATCCACATGGACAGCGCGCGTGACGTCTCGCCCGGCATCAGCGACGCGAACGGGCAGAAGATGGACCGCAACCCGCTGCGCGACACCCGGGTGCGGCAGGCGATCAGCCTCGCGATCAATCGCCAGGCGCTGGTCGAGCGGCTGCTGAGCGGGCAGGCGCATGCCGCCGGCCAGTACACGCCGCCCGGCCTGCCCGGCGCCAGCGCGAACCTGCCGCCGCCGGCCTACGATCCGGCCGCCGCGCAGAAGCTGCTGAAGGAGGCTGGCTGGGGCGAGGGCTTCAGCGTCGTGCTCGCGGGTTCCAACGATCGCTTCCCCAATGACGCGCAGGTCACCCAGGCGGTCGGGCAGATGCTGGCGCGCGTCGGCATCAAGACCGAAGTGCAGACCATGCCGGCGACGATGCTGTTCACTCGCGGCAGCAAGCTCGAGTTCAGCATGATGCTGTCGGGCTGGGTGGGTACCGGCGATCCTTCCTCTCCCTTGACCGCCTTGATGGCGACCTGGGACCCGAAGACCGGCATGGGCCCCTCCAATCGCGGCCGCTGGTCCAATCCGGACTTCGATGCGACCCTCGGCAAGGCGCTGCGCACCTTCGACGATGCCGAACGCAACGCGCTCTACGCCAAGGCGTCGGAGATCGCGGTCCACCAGGCGGGCGTGATCCCGGTCTACTTCACGATCAACACCTGGGCGACGAAGAAGGGTCTGGTCTACGACGCGCGGCTCGACGAGCTGAGCCTGGCGATGGGGCTGAAGCCGCAAGCGGTCGGCAACTGACGAAAAGGTCGACGGCGGCAGGCCCCCCTGGTCCCCGGGTCGGGACGGCGCTATCCCGACGCCGGACCATGGAGGATCGCAATGGACCTGCTTCTCACCGGCAAGACCGCCGTCGTCACCGGGGCCAGCATGGGCATCGGGCGCGCCATCGCCAAGGCGCTCGCCGCCGAGGGCGTGCGTGTCGCTGCCGTCGCACGCCGCACCGACCTCATGCAGGTGATGGCCGATGAGGTCGAGGCCGCCGGCCATCCGCGCCCCGCGCTGATCCAGCAGGACATCATGGCGGAGGATGCGGCCGCGTCGATCGCGGCGGCCGCCTCCGCCGCGCTGGGGCCGATCGACATCCTGGTCAACAACGCCGGCGGCAGCCGCGTGCTGCCGATCGACGCGCCGGAAGAGCGCTGGACCGAGGCGATGACGCTGAACTTCACGCGCCCGCGCCAGATCGCCCATGCGCTGCTGCCCGCCATGATCGAGCGCCGCTGGGGCCGCATCATCAACATCACCGGCAAGAGCGAGCCCGAACACCTGAACGCGGCGTTCTCTGCCAAGGCCGGCATTCATGCCTGGGCCAAGGGATTGTCGCGCGAGGTCGGGCAGTTCGGCATCACCGTCAACTCGATCCCGCCCGGCCGGATCATGAGCGAGCAGATCCGTCGCAACTACCCTGAGGACTACCGCAAGCACTTCGCCGAGACCGAGATCCCGGTGCGCTACTGGGGCGAGCCGGAGGATCTCGCGGTGATGGCCGTGTGGCTCGCCTCGCCGCTCGCGCGCTATGTCACCGGCACGGTGATCCCGGTCGATGGCGGCCTGCGCCGCTACCAGTTCTAACGCCCGTAACTTTCGGCCCCCCGACCACTGCCGTAGACTCGCCCCCGAAGGACGGGAGCGGAACGATGCGGCAGATGGTCATGGTGGGATTCCTGCAGGCGCAGAACTGCACGACGCTCGCGAGCGCGTGGCGACATCCCGCCGCGCGCACCGACTTCACCACCGCCGCCTACTACCAGCATATCGGCCGCGTGCTCGAGGAAGGCCGGTTTCAGCTCGCCTTCTTCGACGACCGGCTCGCCATGCCCGATATCTACGGCGGCAACCCGGCCGAGGTGGTCGCCAACGGCGTGCGCGTGGTGAAGATCGATCCGGTCGCAACCATGATGGCGATGGGCTTCGGCACCTCGCGTCTCGGCATCGGCTCGACCGCCTCTACCACCTATTACGAGCCGTTCGACGTGGCGCGGCGGTTCCAGACCGTGGACCACATGATCGGCGGCCGCGCCGCCTGGAACGTGGTGACCTCGGTCAACGACGCCGAAGCCCACAACATGGGGCGCGAGGTCCATATGGGTCACGACCTCCGCTACGACCGCGCCGACGAGTTCATGGAAATCGTCCTGGGGAGCTGGGACGGATGGGAAGACGGCGCCATCCTGTGCGACAAGGAAACCGGCTTGTTCGCCGATCCGGACAAGGTGCATCGGCTCGAGTACGAGGGACGCTTCCTGCGCTCCGCCGGCACCTTCACCGTGCCACGCTCCCCGCAAGGACATCCGGTGATCATCCAGGCCGGCTCCTCCGGCCGCGGCAAGCGTTTCGCGGCGCGCTGGGCGGAGACGGTGTTCGTCGCCTACCACTCGCTCGCCGAAGGCCAGCGCCAATACGCCGCCTTCAAAACCAGCGTCGCGCAGCTCGGTCGCGACCCTGACCTCGTGACCGTCAACACCATCGCCTATCCCGTCGTCGCCGAAACGCGCGCCGAGGCGGAGGACAAGATGGCCCTGATCGACGGCCTGTACCGCGAGGTGGACGGGCTGTCCCTGTTGTCGGAAGCGCTGAACTTCGATTTCAAGACGAAGGCGATGGACGATGCGTTCAGCGACGAGGAACTCGCCGGCATGAGCGGCATGCAGGCGATGCGCGACCGCGTCATGCAGGAGACCGGACGCAACCCGACCGTGCGCGACTTCCTGAACGTCACCCGGCGTGGCCGCCCGCGCGAGGCGATCGTCGGGTCGGGGAAGGAGGTCGCGGACTGGTTCGAGGAGTGGTTCACCGCCCGCGCCTGCGACGGGTTCGTCATCGCCGGCACGCACATGCCGGGCTCGTTCGAGGATTTCGTGAAGTTCGTCGTCCCCGAACTGCAGCGGCGCGGCCTCTACCAAACGGAGTACAAGGGGGCGACGCTGCGGGAGAACCTGGGCCTGCCGCGTCCCGTCCCAGGTGCCTGGCGGTCGGTGCGCGCCTGACCGCCGGCACGCGCGACAAGCGGCGCGCCGCCGGGTAGAAGCAGCGGCATGACACGCGAGATCCGCTTCAACGCGTTCGACATGGCCTGCGTCGGCCACATCCAGCAGGGGCTCTGGACGCATCCGCGCGACCGGTCCACCGACTACGCCAACCTCGATCACTGGGTGCAACTGGCCCGCACCCTGGAAGCGGGGTTGTTCGACGGGCTGTTCCTGGCCGACGTCCTGGGCGTCTACGACGTCTATGAGGACTCGCCCGCGGCCTCCCTGCGCAACGCCGTGCAGGTGCCGCTGCTGGATCCGCTCGCCTTGGTGCCGGCGATGGCGCAGGCGACGACGCATCTCGGCTTCGGCGTCACCTGCAATCTCGCCTACGAGACTCCGTTCCTGTTCGCGCGTCGCATGGCGACGCTGGACCACCTGACCCAGGGCCGCATCGGCTGGAACATCGTCACCGGCTATCTCGACAGCGCGGCGCGGGCCATGGGGCTCGATGCGCAGATGGCGCATGACGACCGCTACGATCTCGCCGACGAGTACATGCAGGTCGTCTACGCGCTGTGGGAAGGCGGCTGGCGCGACGATGCGGTGCTGCGCGACCGCGCCCGCGGCATCTACACCGACCCGTCCCGGGTGCGCGCCGTGCGCCATGCCGGCAAGCAGTACCGGATCGACGCCGTGCCGCTATGGGAACCGTCGCCGCAGCGCACGCCCGTGCTGTACCAGGCCGGTTCCTCCGATCGCGGCCGCGCCTTCGCCGCCCAGCACGCGGAGTGCGTCTTCGCCAACGGCAGCACGCGGGCGAACGTCCGCCGCATCGTCGACGATCTGCGCCGCCGCGCCGGTACGCGCCCGATCCAGGTCTTCGTCGGCGCGACGCTGGTGGTCGCCGAAACCGAGGCCGCGGCGCGCGAGAAGCTGGAAGACTATCGCCGCCACGCCAGCGTCGAAGGCGCGCTCGCCCATGCCGCCGCCTCGCTCGGCATCGACTTCGCGCGGTTCGGCATGGACGAGCCGGTGGAGGCCGGCAACTCCCAGGCGATCCGCTCCAACATCGACGCCATCGCCGCGCAACTCGGCAAGGGCTGGACCAAGCGGCAGCTGATCGACCGCTTCATCCTGGGCAGCCGCCAGGCGCCGATCGTGGGCTCCGCGCAGCAGGTCGCGGAGGCGCTGATCGCCTGGGTGGACGAGGCGGATGTCGACGGCTTCAACCTCTCCCGCACGGTGATGCCCGAGTGCCTGGAAGACGTGATCCGTCTCGTCATCCCGGAGCTGCAGGCGCGGGGACGCTACAAGACGGGCTATGCCGCCGGATCGTATCGGCAGAAACTGTTCGGCCGCGGCGACCGCCTGCCGCCCGACCATCCCGCGGCCGCCGCGCGATGGCAGGCGTGAGCCCGCGCCGTGGTCGCGCCCGGCGAGGACCTGCCGCGGCTCAGGCCGTGGTGCCCTCCGGCTCCTCCAGCTCGACGCTGAGCTCGCGCAGCGCCGCCGTGTGCGGGTGCTTGGTGCGGCCGGCGCGCAGGTCGGCCGCGGTGATCGTCTCCACGATCTGACCGCCCTGCATCACCGCGATCCGGTTGCACAGATGCGCGACCACGGCGAGGTTGTGGCTCACCAGCACGTAGGTCAGGCCACGCGCCTGCTGCAGGTCGGCGAGCAGGTTCAGCACCTCGGCCTGCACCGAGACGTCGAGCGCGCTGGTCGGCTCGTCCAGCAGCACCACCTCGGGCTCCGACATCAGTGCGCGGGCGATCGCAACGCGCTGGCGCTGGCCGCCGGAGAGCTGGTGCGGGTAACGGAACCGCACCGTCTGCGGCAAGGCGACCTCGTTGAGGCCGCGCGCGATTCGCTTGTCGACGTCGCGCATGCCGTGCACGAGCAGCGGCTCGCTCAGGATGCGGTCGATCGTCTGGCGCGGATGCAGCGAGCCGTACGGGTCCTGGAACACCATCTGCACGCGGCGATAGAAGTCCCGCGAGCGGCGTGGACTGAGTCCCTGGCCGGCGATCACCATGTCGCCCGACCAGTCCGGGTTGAGGCCGGACAGTGCGCGCAACACGGTGGACTTGCCCGACCCGCTCTCCCCGACCAGCCCGAAATTCTCGCCCGACCCGACGCGGAACGACACGCCCTTGACTGCCTGGACCTCCCCGAACCGGACCACCAGGTCGGCGACTTCGATCATGTCAGCCATGACGGGTCCCGCTGCATCACCTTGAGCCTCGGCCGTGGATGGGTGAGTGAGGGAAGGCACTCGAGCAGCCCGCGCGTGTAGGGATGCTTCGCGCGGGTCAGTTCGTTGGCCGCCAGTTCCTCGACGATGCGGCCCGCGTACATCACCGCCACGCGGTCGCAGAAATGCGAAACCAGCGGCAGGTCGTGGCTGATCAGGATCAGGCCCATGCCACGCCGGGACACCAGGTCCTCGATCAGCCGCAGGATCTCCGCCTGCACGGTGGCATCGAGCGCGCTGGTCGGCTCATCCGCGATCAGCAATTCGGGGTCGGGCGCCAGCATCATCGCGATCATCACGCGCTGGCCCATGCCGCCGGAGAGCTCGTGCGGATAGGCTCGCGCCACGCGTTCGGGGTCGCGGATCTGCACCTGGGTCAGCAGGTCGAGCGCCGCCTTGTCGGCCGTCCTGCGGCTGCCGCCGCGATGGACGCGCCAGGCCTCGGCGATCTGCGCGCCCGCGGTCATCACCGGGTTCAGCGAGTATTTCGGGTCCTGCATGATCAGCCCGGCGCGGCCACCGCGAATCTTCCGCAGCGTCGCTTCGTCGGCCCCAAGCAGGTCGATCCCGTCGAAGGCGAGCCGGTCGGCGCTGATGCGCGCGTTGCCGGGCAGCAGCCGCATGATCGAACGCGCGGTGAGCGACTTGCCCGATCCCGATTCGCCGACGATGCCCAGCTTCTCCTGCCCCAGGGTGAGGGAGACGTTGCGCACGGCGTCGGACAGGCCTGTCGCGGTCGGGAACTGCACGCGCAGGTTCTGGATCTCGACCAGCATCAGCGTTGCCGCGGATCGAGCACGTCGCGCATGCCGTCCCCCAGGAGGTTGAAGGCGAGCGAGGCGACGAAGATCGCGATGCCGGGGATGGTCGGCACCCACCATTGATCCAGGATGTAGGCGCGTGACGAGGCGATCATCGTGCCCCATTCCGGCATCGGCGGTTGCGCTCCCATCCCCAGGAAGCCCAGCGCCGCGGCGGTGAGGATGATGCCGCTCATGTCCAGCGTGACGCGCACGATGACGCTGGAGACGCAGAGCGGCACGATGTGGCGCAGGATGATGCGTCCCGACCTGGCGCCGGTCAGGCGCACGGCGGCGACGTAGTCGGTGTTGCGCACGGTCAGCGTCTCGGCGCGGGCGAGGCGTGCATAGGGCGGCCAGGCGGTGAGCGCGATCGCGATCACCGCGCTGGTGATGCCGGGCTTCAGCGCGGCGACGAAGGCGAGCGCCAGGACCAGGCGGGGGAAGGCGAGGAACACGTCGGTCAGCCGCATCAGCGCGCGGTCGACGATACCGCCGAAATATCCGGCGACGCAGCCGATCGCGAGGCCGATCGGCGCCACCAGGAGCACCACGGCGACGACCATGCCCAGGGTCACGCGGCCGCCGTAGAGGATGCGGGCGTAGATGTCGCGGCCGAGTTCGTCGGTGCCGAACCAATGCGCGGCGGAGGGGGGCGCCAGGCGGCCGGCGAGATCCTGTGTGCTGGGATCCTGGAAGGCGAGCAGAGGGGCCGCGAGGGAGGCGACGATCATCACGATGACGGTGATCAGCCCGACCATCGCCAGTCCGTTGCCGCGGAATTGCAGCCAGCCGCGATAGCGCCGTACCCAGGCGGCATGCGTGCGTGAGCTGGGCGTCTCGCTGAGCAGCCAGTCGCGGGAGAGGAAGCTGGAGAGCGCGGTCATCGCACGCGCGGGTCCAGCAAGCGATATGCCAGGTCGGCCAGGAGGTTCAGCACCAGATACACGAGCCCTATGACGAGCGTGGCGCCGAGCACCGCGTTCATGTCGGCGTTGAGGAGGGAGCCGGTGAGGTAGAGGCCGATGCCGGGCCAGGAGAACACGGTTTCGGTGATGACCGCGCCTTCGAGCAGTCCGGCATAGGCGAGCGCCAGCACGGTCACCAGCCGCACGGCGATGTTGCCGAAGGCATGGCGCCACAGGATGCGCGTGGCGGAGAGGCCTTTCGCGCGCGCCGTGACGATGTATTCGCCGGCCAGCGACTCGATCATGAAGGCGCGGGTCATGCGCGTGATGTAGGCCATCGAGAAATAGGCCAGCACGAGGGAGGGCAGCACCAGGTGCGAGCCGGCGTTCCAGAAGCTGTCCCAGTCGCCTTCGAGCGCCGCGTCGAGGACGAGCATGCCGGTGATTGGCGGCACCATGCCTTCATACGCGACGTCGATCTGCCCGGTGCCGGGTGCGATCCCCAGCTTCGCGTAGAAGACCAGCAGGCAGACCAGGCCGAGGACGAAGACGGGTACTGACTGGCCGGCCAGGCTGACAACGCGCACCACGTGGTCGAAGCGTGAGCCTTGTCGCCAGGCCGCGATGACGCCGAGCGGCACGCCGACCAGGATGGCGATGATGATGGCGACGGTGGCGAGTTCGAGCGTCGCGGGGAAGAAGCGCGCGATGTCCTCCGTGACGGGGTGGGAGGTCATCACCGAGTTGCCGAGATTGCCGTGCAGCAACTGCCCCATGTAGATCGCGAACTGCACCGGCAGCGGCTTGTCGAGGCCGAGTTCGGTGCGCACGCGCGCGATCACGTCGGGAGGTGCGTGATCCCCGGCGATCGCGATCACCGGATCGATGGGCATGGCGCGGCCGATCAGGAACGTAACCAGGATCAGGCCGAACAGGGTCAGCGGGACGCTGGCCACGGAGGCCAGCGTCTGACGCATGCGGGACGCCGTCACGCCTTGGTGATCTGCGCGTAGCGGGTATAGTCCGGCAGCACCCCGATCTGGATGCCGGAGACGCCCTTGCGCATGGCGTCGACCTCATTCTGCTGCATCAGCATGATGAACGGCGCTTCCTGCAGGAACTCGCGCTGCATCTTGGCGTAGATGTCGTCGCGCTTCTTCGCGTCGAGTTCCTTGACCGCGGCGTCCACCATCGCGGTCATTTTCGGATCGTAGTAGTGGTTGCGCCAGGCCAGGATGCGCAGCTTGCTGGCGTCCGAGTCGTCGGGGTTGGCGCAGAAGGCCTGGGCGTTGGAGTTGGCGTCGAGGTAGTCGGGGAACCAGCTCGACAGCACCATCTGATGCTGGCGGGCGCGCATCTTGCCGTAGACCTGCTTCTTCTCGGCGGCCTGCAGGTTGAGCTTCACGCCGACCGCCGCGAAGTCCGCCTGGATCGCCTGCGCGATGTCGGAGTAGGGGGCCTGCGCGAAGTGGTCCATGGTGACGGTGAACCCGTTCGCGTAGCCGGCTTTCGCCAGCAGCTCCTTCGCCTTCGCCACGTCCTTCTTGAACGGCATGTCGTCGACCGCGCCGGGCGAGCCCTTGGGCAGCACCGACTGCCAGACGAACCACACGCCGGGGGTGATGTTGCGGGTGATCGCCTCGTAGTCGACCGCCCATTTCAGCGCCTGCAGCACCTCGACCTTGCTGAATTCGGGCGTGGCCTTGTTCATCCCGACATACATCTGGGTCAACTGGCCGAGCCGGGCGATGTTGTAGTCGGGCTTGCCGTCGATGGTCTTGAGCTGGTCGGCGGTGAGGTCGCGCGCCATGTCGATATCGCCCTTCTGCAGCATCAGAAGCTGCGTCGAGGGCTCCGCCACGTGGCGGATGACGACCCGGCCGACCTTCGGCTTTTCGGTCGCGTGCGGGTTGGCCTCATAGATGATGTGGTCGCTCGCGACCCATTCCACGAGCCGGTACGGGCCTGCGCCCGCGCTGTGCGTCTTGAGCCAGGCGTTGCCGAGGTCGTTGTTCTGCTGGTTGGCGAGCACGCGTGCCTTCTCGACGACGCAGCCGACGGTGGCGGACAGGCAGTAGAGCACGAAGGTGGTCGCCTGCACGGTCGGCAGGCTCAGTGCCAGCGTCGAGTCGTCGGTCGCATGGATCATCTTCTCGACGTTGTCGGCGGTCCAGCCGAACTGCGTCAGGATGAAGCCGGGCGTCAGGTTGAGCTTGACGACCCGCTGCAGGCTGAACGCCACGTCCTCGGCGGTGACCGGCTTGCCGCTGTCGAACAGCACGCCCTTGCGGATGTGGAAGGTGAAGTTCAGGCCGTCGGGCGTGACCTCCCATTTCTCGGCGAGGTCACCGACCAGCTTGGTGTTGTCGTGCGGATCCGGCACGACCAGCTTGCGGTAGATGTTGCCGCAGCCTTCGTTGTCGGCGAACTCGTAGGACTGCGCGGGGTCGAAGCCGCCAACGATATCGTCGATCGTCTTGGCGATGACGACGGCGTTCTTCGGCGTCGCGGCCTCCGCCGCGCCGATCAGGCCCGAACGCGGGAGCGCCGGGGCAGTGAGGCCTGCCGCGGATGCGGCAAGCAGGGTACGGCGGCTCAGCATGGTCCGGTCTCCTGGGAGGTCAGGCGCTGGGTTGGGTCAGGCCTTGGTGATCGCGTCGTATTTCGTGTAGTCGGGCAGTGGTCCGACCACGAAGCCCTTCACGTCCTTGCGGGACACGGCGGTGGCGTTCTTCTGCAGCAGCATGGCGAACGGCGCCTCTTCCCGGAATTTGCGCTGCATCTCCTCGTACATCGCGATGCGCTTCTTCGAGTCGAGTTCCTTCGCCGCCGCCTGCGCCATCGCGGTCAGTTCGGGGTTCTTGAAGTGCGAGCGCCAGGCGAGGATCTTCAGCTTGCTGGCATCCGAATCGTCCGGGTTCTCGCAGAACGCCTGGGCGTTGGAGTTCGGGTCGAAATAGTCCGATCCCCAGACCAGCATCGCGAGCTGGTGCTGGCGGGCGCGGGTCTTGGTGATGACCTGCTTCTGCTCACCGGGCAGTAGCGAGAGCTTGATGCCGATGGCGGCCAGGTCGGCCTGGATCGCCTGCGCGATGTCGCCGGAGGGCGCGGCCGAGATGTAGTCCATGCTGCAGGAGAACCCGTTCGGCAGGCCGGCCTTTGCCAGCAGCTCCTTCGCCTTCGCCAGATCCTTCTTGAACGGCTGGTCGGTCAGCGCGCCGGGCAGTCCCTTGGGCAGGAAATACTGGTCCACGCTCCATGTGCCGGGGGTGATGTTCCGCGCGATCGCCTCGTAGTCGATCGCCCACTTGATCGCCTGGTGCACCTCGGGCTTCGCGAGTTCCGGCGTCGCCTGGTTCATGGCGATGTACATCGAGGTCGCCTGACCGGAGCTGGTGACCGTGTAGTCGGCATTGGTCATCAGCGACTTGAGCTGATCGGCGGTCAGGTCGCGCGCGATGTCGGCGTCGCCCTTCTGCAGCATCAGCAACTGGGTGGAGGGTTCGGCGACGTGCTTCACCACGATCCGGCGCACGCCCACCTTCATGCCGGAATGCGGGTTCGCATCCGCGATCATGCTGTCGGACGCCTGCCAACTGGTCAGCTTGTAGGCACCCGCGCCCGCCGTGTGGGTCTTCAGCCAGGCGTTGCCGAGATCGCCGTTGGTGGCATGCGCCATCACGGTCGCCTTCTCGACCACGGAACCGACATTCGCCGACAGGCAGTACAGCACGAAGCTGGTCGCCTGCACCTGCCCGAGCTTGAGCTGCACGGTGGTGTCGTCCACCGCGCGGATCATGTCCTGCACGTTGTCCTTGGTGAAGCCGAACTGGGTCAGGATGAAGCCCGGCGTCTTGTTCAGCAGCACCACGCGCTGGAAGGAGAAGGCGACGTCTTCGGCGGTGACGGGCTTGCCGCTGTCGAAATGCGCGTCGGTGCGCAGCTTGAAGGTGAAGGTCAGCCCGTCGTCGCTGACCGTCCATTTCTCCGCCAGGTCGCCGGACAGCTCACCGCCCTTGCGCGGATCGGGACGCACCAGCCGCCGATAGCAGTTGGCGTCCATTTCGTTGTTACTGAATTCATACGACTCGGCAGGGTCGAAGCTGATGATGTCGTCGATCTGCTTGACCATCACCACGGCGTTCTTGGGCGTTGCCGCGAGCGCGGGGCGCAGGATCGCGGGCGCGGACAGGGCGCCGGCCGAACCTGCCAGCAGGATGCGCCGGGTGAGCATGTGAAGTCTCCCAATGACCGTTGCGCGGCACTTTGCCAAGGCTTCCCGCGCCGCGCTAGGCTCCTGTTTATGCAAAACTCCGGCCAGAAGTTCGGGTCCGTCTGCCCACACGATTGCCCCTCGACCTGCGCGCTGGAGGTCGAGATCGGGGCAGGCGGTCGGGTCGGCGCCGTCCGCGGGGCGGCCGACAACAGCTACACCGCCGGGGTCATCTGCGCCAAGGTCTCCCGCTACGCCGAACGCATCCACCATCCGGACCGGCTGACCCAGCCGCTGCTGCGCACCGGTCCCAAGGGCAGCGGCCAGTTCCGCCCGATCGGCTGGGACGAAGCGCTGGACCGGGTTGCCCAGGCCTTCACGGACAGCACCGCGCGGCACGGCGCCGACTCCGTCTGGCCGTTCTACTTCGCCGGCACGATGGGGCTGGTGCAGCGCGACGGGATCAACCGGCTGCGCCACGTGATGCGCTATTCGCGGCAGAAGATGACCATCTGCACCTCCCTGCCGGAAGCCGGCTGGGTGGCCGGGATCGGCCAGAGCCGGGGCACCGACCCGCGCGAGATGGCGGAGAGCGACCTGATCGTGGTGTGGGGCGGCAACCCCGTCTCCACCCAGGTCAACGTCATGACCCATGTCAGTCGCGCGCGGAAGCAGCGCGGCGCGCGGCTGGTGGTGGTCGACCCCTACCGCACGCCGACCGCCGAGGTCGCCGACCTGCATCTGCCGCTGCGGCCCGGCACCGACGGCGCGCTCGCCTGCGCGGTGATGCACGTGGCGTTCCGCGACGGCCATGCCGACCGTGCCTATCTCGCGCGCCACACCGACTGCCCCGACGCGCTGGAAGCGCATCTGCGGACGCGCGGCCCCGAATGGGCGGCGACGATCACCGGCCTGTCCGTCGCGGCGATCGAGGACTTCGCCCGTCTCTACGCCAGCACGCCGCGCAGCTACATCCGCGCGGGCTACGGCTTCGCGCGCAGCCGCAACGGGGCGGCCAACATGCACGCGGTGAGCTGCCTGCCCGCGGTCACGGGCGCCTGGCAGCATCGCGGCGGCGGCGCGCTCTGGTCCAATCGCGGCATGTATCATTGGGACAAGACGCTGATCGAGGGGCTGGACGCGCTCGACCCGAGCGTCCGCGTGCTGGACATGAGCCGCATCGGCAGCGTGCTGACCGGCGATCGAAGCGAGCTGGGCGACGGGCCGCAGGTGCACGCGCTGCTGATCCAGAACCAGAACCCCGTCACCGTCTGCCCCGACAGCAACCGCGTACGACGTGGTTTCGCCCGCAACGACCTGTTCGTCTGCGTGCACGAGCAGTTCATGACCGAGACCGCGCGCTGGGCCGATGTCGTGCTGCCCGCGACGATGTTCCTCGAGCACGACGACGTCTACCAGGCCGGCGGCCACAGCCACATCCAGATCGGCCGCAAGCTGGTCGAGCCCCCCGGCACCTGCCGTTCCAACCACGAGGTGCTGCAAGGCCTCGCGCAGCGGCTGGATGCGCGGCATCCGGGTTTCGAGATGAGCGCGATGGAGATCATCGACGCGACCCTGCGCGCCTCCGGCTGGCCGGATGCGGAGACGGTGCTGCGGGAACGCTGGATCGATGCGATGCCTGCGTTCGAGGACGCGCATTTCCTCACCGGGTTCCCGCAGCCGGACGGCCGCTTCCGCTTCGCGCCCGACTGGCGCGCCATGGGCGACACCGCCGGTGTGATGCCGCGCCTGCCCGACCACATGGAAAGTGTCGAGGCCGCGACGCCGGACTGCCCGTTCCGCCTGGTCACCGCGCCGGCGCGCAGCTTCCTCAACACGAGCTTCACCGAGATGGCGTCCGGCCGGAGGCGGGAAGGGCGGCCGACCGTGCGGCTGCACCCGGACGACGCCGCGCAGGCCGGCATCGTCGACGGGGCGAAGGTGCGGCTGGGCAACGCGCGCGGCGAGGTGGTGCTGCATGCCCGCATCGTCGACGGCCAGCAGCGCGGCGTGCTCGTGTCCGAGAGCATCTGGCCCAGCGAGTGCTTCGAGGGCGGCATCGGCATCAACGCGCTCACCAGTGACGATCCCGGCCCGCCCTTGGGCGGCGCGGTGTTCCATGATACCGCGGTCTGGTTGCGCGCGGCCGCGACGGAGATGCCGCTCGCAGCCGACTGAACGGGGGAGCCAGGAAATGCGGAAACGAATCGCCGTCGTCGGCGCCGGCGCGGTGGGTGGGTATGTCGGCGGCAACCTCGCCCATGCCGGCCACGACGTCACCCTGATCGATCCCTGGCCCGCGCATGTGGAGGCGATCCGCGCCAACGGGCTGAACATCTACGGCATGACCGAGGCGGAACGCCGCACCGTCCACCTGCCGACGCTGCATCTCACGGAAGTCCAGTCGCTCGCCAAGCAGCGGCCGATCGACATCGCGCTGGTCTCGGTGAAGTCGTACGACACGATCTGGGCGGTGCAGCTCATCCGCCAGTACCTGTCCTCCGCCGGCATCGTCGCCTCGATGCAGAACTGCGTGAACGAGGAGCGTGTCGCCTCCGTCGCGGGCTGGGGCCGCACCCTCGGCATCATCGTCGGCGGCGGGGTCGGGGTCGATCTCTACGAGCCCGGCCACATCCGCCGCGGCTACGCCAAGCGGCCACACGTGACGTCCTTCTACGTGGGAGAACCGAGCGGAAGGATCACGAAGCGGGCGGAGGAGCTCGCGGCGATCATGAACGATTGCGACACCGCGAAGGCGACCGACAATCTGTGGGGCGAGCGCTGGACCAAGCTGTGCGTGAACGGCATGCGCAATGGGGTGTCCGCCGCCACTGGCATGGGCGGCAACGCGCGCGATCGCCACGACGCCGTCCGCCGCATCTGCATCCAACTCGGCGGCGAATCCGTCCGCGTCGGCCAGAAGCTCGGCTACACCCTGGGGCCGATCGGCAACCTGCCGCCGGAGACGCTCGCGCGCGCGTCGGAAGGTGACCGGGTGGCGCTGCAGGAGATCGAGGGGCTGATGGTCGGCGCGACCGACGAGGGGCTGCGTGCGCCGTATCAGCGCCCGTCGATGGCGCAGGACATGGCGAAGGGCCGGCGCACCGAGATCGAGCTGATGAACGGCTACATCGCCAGCGAAGGGGCGCGAGTTGGAGTCCCCGCGCCGACGCACGAGATGCTGACGCGGCAGGTGCTGCGGGTCGAGCGGGGGGAGATTCCGCCTCGGCCCGAGAACGTGCTGGTCAACAGTTAGCGGCGCTCTGGGGAGGGGGCGTCGGATCGCGGCGTTCGTGCTGCACAGGGGAACTGGAGGTGCGTCGGATCGTGGCGTTCGTGCGGAACGACCGAGCTTTGATTCACACAGAGGAAGAAGACGAGGCACAGAGATCACCGAGAGACCGAGCGGGTCGCGACCGCTTGGGGAACTCAAGGGGAGGCTGGACCTTATTCGTGCGAGACCCCGTTCTGCGGTCAAAACGGCAAGCATCGCTGCCCGTTGGAGACTCCGCGCGATCGTCCGAGTGACGCGAAGCTTTGAGATTTTCAGTGAGCCGAGAGGTTTGCAGCCGCGTGCCTCCGTACGCTTGCCGTTCTCCCATTCGATGCTCAGCCTGCACTCTTTGAGAATGTTCGTACGCCCGACCCTCGCCACGGTCCGGCTCTCTCTGTGACCTCTGTGCCTCTTCTTCTTCCTCTGTGTGAATCACAGCTCGTGCGCGCCGCACGAGCCCATCCCAGCGCAGGCACCACACCGCGTGCACGCCAATCTGGTCCGCCAGCCGCAAGCAGCCCGCCCCATCTGCTGCACGAGCTCCACGAGACTCGCCGCCCGTGCTCAGGCCCCTCGCGCCCGCAGCCCCGGCAGCAGCGGCGCCGCCTTGCGCGCCACGACCAGCAGCCCCACTCCCAGCCCGCACAGCACGACGTAATGCGCCGGCCGCAACCCGTAGCGCAGCGTCTCCGATGCCGCGAGCACGCGCCACGGGTCGATGCGGGTCGCCAGCGCGTACCAGGCGAACTCGATCCAGGCAGTGGCGAGCCCGGCCACAACGGCCAGCACGGGCGCCGTCACCCAGCGGCGCTGCCACGCCTGCGGCAGCACGCGCCAGAGCATCAGCCAGACATAGAGCCCGGCGATGAACACCGGCTCCGACACGTTGGCCTTCGATTGGATGAAGTAGTGCAGCGCGGCCAGGATCGCGATCGGGTAGGCCAGCCGGTGCAGCCGCTTCCAGTTGCGCCCCATCCGCTGCAGCGCGCGGTCGGTCGAGGTGATCCCCAGCGCGGCGAGACCCAGCAGCGCGACGAAGCCGATGGTGAGATAGAACCGAAGCGCGATCTCCGAGGCGACGGTCAGCAGCGCGAACTTCTGGTCGACGATGTAGAGCAGCAGATGCACGACGCCGTAGGCCAGCGCGGTCAGTCCCACCATGCGCCGCGCCAGCAGCACCTGCGGCCAGTTCAGCAGCCGCGCCGCCGGCGTGATCGCCAGCGAGATCAGCAGGAAGCGGATCGCCCAGAGACCCGTCTCGTGGATCGCCTCGGTGATCGGGCGCGCGCCAAGCATCCCGCTCGCCAGCCAGGCCGCGGTGAGCAGGCCGGGGACGAACAGCAGCGGGAAGACGACCGCCTTGAGCTTGATCAGGCGACCGCGTCGGTCGCGCCACGGCACGGTCATCGGCGCCTCCTGGGGGCTGGAACTTTACAGGACCGGTCGATCCGTCGCGTGACGGGGGGATGAAAGAGAGCAGAGATGTCGGCCGCCTGCTTGCACGCCTGCGCGGCATATCCTTGGTTCGGAGCGCGGCGGTCCCAATCCCCTCGCGCCCGACACCGGCGCGCGAGAGGGCGCGTGGGTGTCACGGTCGGGCCGGGCCGGATTGCGGCAGCCGGAACTGCGGCATCTCCATGTGCTGGAACCCGGGCGGCGGCGCCAGGGCGTCGGGCGGGATCGGAGCGTAGGAGACGTCGGTCGCCTCGATCGCCCCTTGCTGCTGCGAGACGGCGCCGCTCCCCTGCAGCAGCACCCCGTCCGTCGTGAGGCAGGCGCTGCCCTTGCCGTCCCTGGTCTGCACGTCCCACTCGGTGCAGCGCAGCCCGGCGATGGTCGCCTCGCCACGGCGGGTGAACCGCGCGTCCTCGGCCAGGCGCTGCGGATCACGCGACGGGTCGTAGGGCAGGTCCATCAGGCTGTGCTGCGGCGGCATCACCAGCGTCAGGCGTCGCGCCGGCCGGTCCAGCAGCAGGTACATCGGCCCGAGGCCCGGCTCGACCCGCACCCGGGATCCGCCGGCCGCGAAACTGATGCGCAGCGAGGTCGGCCGCGGCATGCCGGCCGGCGTCGTGGTCGTCGACAGCACGCGATAGGTCACCGTCACGTCCCGCGTCGGCTGGATGCGGGGCGGCCCCTCGGCCCAGGCGGGTGCCGCGGCGGGTGCCGCCAGCATGGCGGCGGCGAACAGGCTGAACAGGGCCGCGCGGCGGGTCATGCATGGTCTCCTTCCCGTCCGCGCAACGCGCGGATGGTCGCCTCCAGGGCCGCTGGATCGGGGGTTGCCAGCCACGTGGCCGGCCGGTCGACCGCGGCCGCGAGCTGCGCCTTGTAGAGCGCGCGGGGGATCTCGATGGCGCCGAACTGGGTCAGATGGGTGGTGACGAACTGCGTGTCCAGCAAGGTGAAGCCGCCCAGCTTGAGCCGCGCGATCAGGTGCACCAGCGCGACCTTGGAGGCGTCGGAGACGAAGCTGAACATGCTCTCCCCGAAGAAGGCCGCTCCCAGCACCACCCCGTAGAGCCCGCCCACCAGCATGCCGTCGCGCCAGCACTCGACCGAATGCGCGTGCCCCATCCGGTGCAGCTCACGGAACAGGCGCTCGATCTGCGGGTTGATCCAGGTGTCCTCGCGCCCGGGCGCAGGCGTGGCGCAACCGGCGATGGTGGCCGCGAAGTCGCGGTCGGCGGTGACCTCGAACGCGCCCGACAGCGCGGTGCGCATCAGCCGGCGGGAGAGATGGAACTGCTCGAGCGGCAGCACGCCGCGGCGTTCCGGGTCCAGCCAGTACAGCCGATCGCCGAGTCGGCTCTCCGCCATCGGGAACAGCCCGTGACGGTAGGCCCGCAGCATCAGCTCCGGCGTGATCTCGACGATGCGTCGGGACATGGCTGCACTCTGGCGACGGGGCGCGCGGAAGGAAAGGACCGATTCGTCACCCTGCCGCGATCGGGTCGCCGCGGTTGAGCGCCGCCGGCCCGCTGACGAAGCGACTCCCCCGCTGGAAGAAGCGCAGCGGCCGGTGGGCATCCTTGGTGATGCCGATGCGGGTGGAGATGCCCAAGACGCCGGCCGGTTCGGGCGGCGGCGCCAGATACAGCGGCCCCTCGGCGAGCAGGTCGATGCCGTCCAGGCTGCGATCGATCGCCAAGGCCGCGGCCAGCCGCCCCGGGCCGCGTGCAAGGTCGCGATCCGGCACCCCGCCACGGTCGGCGCGCATCGCCTCCAGCCCCACGAGCGGCTCCAGCGCGCGGATGAGCACGCCCGCGCCGATCCCCGCCGGCTCCGCCGAGACGTTCAGCATCCAGGCCGTCCCATAGGCGCGGTAGACGTAGGCGTGGCCGGGGCCGAGGAACATCGCGCGGTTGCGCGGCGTGACACCGCGGAAACTGTGGGAGGCCGCGTCGTCGGGCAAATACGCCTCGGTCTCGACGATGCGGCCGATCCGCGGTCCGTCCGGCATGATGCGCACCACGCGGCAGCCGATCAGGAAGCGCGCCATCGCCTCGGTCGCGGCCGGCAGCAGCGCACGCGGCAGGGGTCCATCTTGCATCAGGCACGCCGGGGTGGGTTGATGCCGGATCGATCGGGAGGGAAGAGGATGGCCAAGTTCACCTGGGAGCACATTCATCTGCGGTCGCCGGACCCGGAGGCCACGGCAGCCTGGTACCACGACAAGCTCGGTGCCGACATCATCCGCACCAAACAGGCGGACGGCGCGACGCGGATCGACCTGAACCTGGCCGGGCAGAAGGTTTTCCTCGCCCAGGCTGCCGAGGGCAAGGCCGCCCCGGCGCCGCAGAGTCCCTATCTCGGGTTGGATCATTTCGGCCTCACGGTCCCCGACCTCGATTCCGCGGTGGCGGAGCTGAAGGCCAAGGGTGTCGTGTTCACGATGGAGCCGACCACCGCGCGGCCGGGCGTGCGCATCGCCTTCCTGACCGCCCCCCAGAACGTCACGATCGAGCTGATCCAGCGCGGGTAGCGGGACTTTCACCGAGGGGGCGGCGCGCCAACATGCAGGCGATGCCGCATCCCGAGACCTGGCTGAAGGTGCTGCCGCAAGGGCTCCATTGCGAGCCCGGCGGGTTCTTCATCGATCCCGTGCGCCCGGTGCCGCGGGCGATCGTCACCCATGCGCATTCCGATCACGCGCGGCCCGGCCATGCCGCCGTGCTGGCCAGTGCCGAAACCCTGGCGGTGATGCGCGCCCGCATGGGGGAGGATCGGGCCGGCACCGTGCAGCAGGCGCTGGCCTGGGGCGAGCCTCTGACGATCGGCGACGTGCGGGTCTGGCTGCAGCCCGCCGGTCACGTGCTGGGCAGTGCGCAGGTCGCGATGGAGTATCGCGGCAGCCGCGCGGTGGTGAGCGGCGACTACAAGCGGGTGCCGGATCCCACCTGCCTGTCGTTCGAGCCGATCGGCTGCGACGTGTTCGTCACCGAGGCGACCTTCGCGCTGCCGGTCTTCGTGCACCCGTCGCCGGCGCACGAGATCGCGCGCCTGCTGGAAAGCGTCGCGCTGTTTCCCGAACGGACGCATGTCGTCGGGTGCTACGCGCTGGGCAAGTGCCAGCGGCTGATCGCATTGCTGCGGGCGGCGGGCTGGGACCGGCCGATCTGGCTGCACGGCGCGCTGGTCGCGATGTGCCAGGTTTACGAAGCTTGCGGGGTCCGCCTGGGGGAGCTGCGGCCCGCCACCGCGGCGGCCAAGGGTTCGCTCGCCGGGGAGATCGTGCTGGCGCCGCCGGGTGCAATCGCGGACCGCTGGGCGCGGCGGCTCGAAGACCCCGTGGTGTCGCTGGCCTCCGGCTGGATGCGGGTGCGCCAGCGCGCCCGCAGCCGCGGGGTGGAACTGCCGCTGGTGATTTCGGACCATGCCGATTGGAACGAGTTGAACGCGACGCTGGACGACGTGGGCGCGCCCGAGGTCTGGGTGACGCATGGGCGGGAGGAGGCGCTGATCCACGCCGCGGCCGCGCGCGGCATCCGCGGTCGCGCGCTTCGCCTGGTGGGCTACGGCGAGGAGGACGAGGCGGAGGACGCCCCCGACTCCGGCGCATCCAGCCCGCCCCCCACCACACCCGCGTTGAAAACGGAGGATGCATGATGCCGGAGCCGGAGACTTTCCACCTGTCCGATGACGGGGCGATCCCGAACTCCTCGCTGCCGCTGCTGGTCTATCGGGGGGCGGTGCCCGCCGATCCGTCGGCCATCGAGCGGCTGTTCGCCGCGCATGCCTGGCCGCCGGCCTGGCGCAACGGCGTCTACCCGTTCCACCATTTCCACGCCAACGCCCACGAGGTGCTGGGCATCGCCGCCGGCGCCGTCGAGGTACAGTTCGGCGGTCCGACCGGCCCGGTGCTGCGCGTGCAGGCGGGGGACGTGGTGGTGCTGCCGGCCGGGGTCGGTCACTGCCGCCGCAGCCAAACGGACGACCTGCTGGTGGTGGGCGGCTATCCCGCCGGCGCGCCCGACCCCGACCTGCATCGCGGCGCGCCCGAGGAGCACCCGACCGTGGTTCGCGCGATCGCCGCGGTGCCGATGCCGGCCGCCGATCCGGTCGGCGGGGAACACGGGGCGCTCCGCCGGCTCTGGGCCGAGGCGCGCTGACCTCTCGCGCTCGCGCGCCTCGCCAGCGAGCCAAGCCTCGAGGGCGCCGGAGACGTAGCCCTCGAGGATGAAGCGATCGGGTCCCGTCCGCGATCGCCGACGGGCGACCCGCTACGGGCCGCCGCGCCCGCCCACCGCGCCATAGACCTGCCCAGTCGCGAAGCTCGAATCCGGCGACGCCAGCAGCACGTAGATGCCGGCGAGTTCCGCCGGCTGGCCAGGCCGGCCCAGCGGGGTGTCCGCCCCGAATTTCGGCAGCTTGTCGGGCGACTGCCCGCCACTCGGTTGCAGCGGCGTCCAGATCGGTCCCGGCGCGACGGCGTTGACCCGGATCCCCTGCGGCGCGAGCTGCTTCGCCATCGCCTTGGTGAAGATCATGATCGCGCCCTTGGTCATCGCGTAGTCGACGATGTTCGGGCTGGGATCGTAGGCGTTCACCGAACTCGTGTTGATGATCGTCGCCCCCGGCGGCAAATGCGCGAGCGCCGCCTTGGTGATCCAGAACATCGCATACACGTTCGTCTTGAACACCGCGTCGAACTGCTCGGTCGTGATGTCCTGCAGGTGATCGACAGATCGTTGCTTGGCGGCGTTGTTGACCAGGATATCCAGCCCGCCCATCGCCTGCGCCGCGTCGGCCACCAGCTTGGTGCAGAACGCCTCGTCGCGAATGTCGCCAGGCAACGGGATCGCCTTGCGGCCTGCATCCTCGATCAGGCGCACCACCTCACGTGCATCCGGCTCCTCGACTGGCAGGTAGTTGAACGCCACGTCCGCGCCCTCGCGCGCGAAGGCGATCGCGGCGGCCCGGCCAATGCCGGAATCGCCGCCGGTGATCAGCGCCTTGCGGCCGACCAGCTTGCGGCTGCCGCGATAGCTCTGCTCGCCATGATCCGGACGCGGGTCCATCGCGCCGGCGAGGCCGGGCGGATCCTGCTGCTGGGCCGGGAAGGGCGGGCGCGGATAGGCGTTGCGCGGGTCGCTGAGGCGCGGCCCGTCACTCACCGGAGCGGTTGCGGGCGGCGCCACGGATTGTGCGACGGCCGGCGTGGCAAGCGCGGCGAACAGGCCGGCGGACAGGCCGCCCATGAGGGTACGACGGGAGGCGTCGGGATCGTCGGGGGGCATGCGGGCTCCAGGTTGGCGGGGACGGGGCGGTGTCCCCGGCCTTCGGAAGGCCAACTCGGGCGGACCGTCGCAGGTTGCCGCGGCGCGGCGGCCGAAGGCTCACAATGGGACGAGAAACGTGCGCGCGTCGGACCGAAGCGTGCGGGGGGCTGAGGCGCCGGACCGCCCCGCTAGAGCGTGATCGGCGGAGGTGTGTTCGCCGGAGCCGTGAATCAGGCGATCAAACAAGCTGCTAGAGCCTGCCGGCGAGCGAACGTGAGCCGGACAGGCTCTAGCGCCGCTTGGTCTCGAACCGGTACGGTGTCGCGCCCGCGGTGAGCGGGTCGAGCGACAGCCGGTGCTCCAGCGGCGGGAACGCGCGGCTGCGGCAGTCGGGGCGGTCGCACAGCCGGCACGACAGCCCGATCCCGACCCGCGCGCGCTCGAGGTCGAGCCCGTCAGCATAGGCGACCTCCCCCGCATGGGTCAGGGCGCACCCCATGGCGACGACATGCATCGGCCGGGGCTCGCCCCAGCGCGTCGCGGAGCGGGCTTCGGCGCGGGCGAAGCACAGATAGGCGGCGCCGTCCGGCAGTTCGGCCACTTGCACCTGCACCGACCCCGGCTGCGCGAAGGCGGTGTGCACCACCCAGCGCGGGCAGGAGCCGCCATAGCGTGCGAACGGGAACCCGGCGGCGGAGAAGCGCTTGGAGACGTTGCCCGCCGGATCGACGCGCAGGAAGAAGAACGGCACGCCCCGCGCGCCTGGGCGCTGCAGCGTGGACAGCCGGTGGCAGGCCTGCTCGTAGGACACGCCGAACCGGGCCGCCACCGCTTCCATGTCGTGGCGCAGGTCGTGGGCACCGGCCAGGAACGCGTCGTAGGGCATCAGCAGCGCGCCGGCCACGTAGTTCAGCAGCCCGATGCGGATCAACATCGCGGCTTCCTGGCTGGAAGGATTGGCGGCCTGCAGCTCCGCCTCCACCGCCTCGCGCGCTTCCAGCAAGGCGAGCTGGAACGCCATGTGGAAGCCGCGGCTCTCGCGCGGCAGCGTCTCGGACAGCGCGAGGCTGCGGGTCGCCGGGTCGTAGCGGCGCAGCGCGCCGTCGAGCGCGCCGACGCTGACCCGCACCTCGTGCACGCGGCGCAGGCGTTCGGCGATTGCGTGGTTCATCTCGGCGGGACTGTCGGCGGCGAGTTGCGCGGCCAGGGTCTCGGCGGCGCTTTCCAGCGCCGGGAAGTGGTTGGCGCGATCGTCGAACAGGTCGCGGGCTTCCTCGTTCGGCAGCAGGATGCGCCGGCCGGAGGGCAGGGCGATGCCGCCCGCGTCCTCGCGCGCGACCCGCCAAGCGCGGTAGAGCGCCAGCACGGCGCGGGCGGCGTTGGGGCTGCTGCCGACCAGCGCCTCGAGTTCGGTCTCAGGCACGGTTTCCGCCCCGAGCAGGGGGTCGCCGAGGGCTTCGCGCAGGCCGACTTCGAGCTGGCGCTCCTGGCTGCCCGAGAGTTCGCGCAGGTCGACGTTGAGCGTCTCGGCCAGCTTGATCAGCAGCGAGGCGGTGACGGCGCGCTGGTCGTGCTCGATCAGGTTGAGGTAGCTGGCGGAGATGCCGAGCCGCGCGGCGAGCGCGTTTTGGGAGAGGCCGCGTTCGGTGCGCAGGCGCCGGACCGTCCGGCCGATCAGGGTGCGCGCCATCTTGACGGCCTCTACACGTTCCGCAGTCGACTGGGGACCGGCTTACCTGATTCGCGTGGCTCAAGTCGACTCGCGGATCGCCGGCGTCCGACGCCTGCCACCGGTAGTGTGGTGCGTGCCTCGACAGGCGGGCGGCATCGCGCCAGAGTCGCGACCGCAACAGGCGTGACCACAATAAGGGAGGGATCGATGGCGTTCTATGAACTGCGCCAATACAAGGTGCTGCCCGGCAAGCTCGAGAGCTGGGTACGGATCATGGAGGAGGAGATCATCCCCTTCCAGGTGTCCAAGGGCATGGTGATCTGCGGCAGCTTCCAGGGCGAGACGGACCCGTCCGTGTATATCTGGCTCCGCCGTTTCGAGAGCGAGGCGGAGCGCGAGGCGCTCTACAAGGCGGTGTACGAGAGCGAGTTCTGGAAGACGCAGATCGCGCCGCGCGTGCCGGAGCATCTCGATCGATCGGCGATCGTGGTCACCCGGATGGTGCCGACGCCGAAATCGACCGTGCGGTAGGCGCGGCGGCAGGCGGCGCGGCCGGGCGGGAGCACCTCCCGGCCGTGTGCCTTCCGCGCGGGGCTCACGGCACGGGGCAGGGGACGGCGCCCCAGATCTCCGTCGCATACTGCGTGATCACGTGGTCGCTGGAGAATGTGCCCGACGCGGCGACGTTCAGGATGGCCATGCGTGTCCAGGCAGCGCGATTTGCGTACAACGCGGTGAGCCGCTGGTCCGCCTCGAGATAGGACCTCAGGTCCGCGAGGTTCATGTAGCGGTCGCCCTGCGTCAGCAACGCGTCCCGCAGCGGGGCGAAGAGGCCAGGTTCGTATCGGCTGAAATGATCGGAGAAGATCAGGTCCAGCGCCGCGCGTGTTTCCGCTTCGTGCTCATAATGCCAGTGCGGGTCGTACCAGCCACGCGTCTCGGTCACCTGGTCGGCGGTGAGGCCGAACAGGAACAGGTTCTCCTCGCCGGCCTGTTCGGCCATCTCGATCGTCGCCCCGTCGCGCGTGCCGATGGTCAAGGCCCCGTTCATCATGAACTTCATGTTGCTGGTGCCGCTCGCCTCGTACCCCGCCGTCGAGATCTGGTTGGAGACCTCGGCCGCCGGGATCAGGCGTTCGGCGAGCGACACCGAGTAGTCGGGCAGGAACACGACCTTGAGCCGCTCCCGCACCAGCGGGTCGCCGTCGATCGTGGCGGCCAGGTTGTTGATGAACTTGATGATCAGCTTCGCGAGCCGATAGGCGGGCGCTGCCTTGCCGGCGAAGAAGAACGTGCGCGGGGCCAGCGGCAGCGCGGGATCCTGCCGCAGCCGCTGGTACAGCACGACGATGCGCAGCGCGTTGAGCAGTTGCCGCTTGTATTCGTGGATCCGCTTGATCTGGCAATCGAAGATCGTGGCGGGATCGACCACCTGGCCGGTGGCGGCGGCGAGCCACCGGGCGAACCGCACCTTCGCGTCGTGCTTGGCGCGATGGAACGAGTCCTGGAAGGCTGGGTCGCCGGCGAGCGTGCCGATCCTCCGCAGCTGGGTGAGGTCGGTCACCCAGTCGTCCCCGATCGCGCCGGTCACCACACGCGCCAGCGCGGGATTGGCCACTTGCAGCCAGCGCCGCGGCGTGACGCCGTTCGTCTTGTTGCTGAACCGCTCCGGGAACATCTCGGCCAGGTCGCGCACCGTGGTGCTGCGCAGCAGCTTGGTGTGGATCGCGGAAACGCCATTCACGCTGTGCGCACCGACGATCGCGAGATGCGCCATGCGGATCCGCCGCACCTGGCCCTCCTCGGCCAGACTCATGCGCCGGACCCGATCCTCGTCCCCGGGATAGCGGGTGCGAACCTCGGCGAGGAAACGCTCGTTGATCTCGTAGATGATCGCGAGATGGCGCGGCAGCAGGATCTCGAACCAGGCGACCGGCCATTTCTCCAACGCTTCCGGCAGCAGCGTATGGTTGGTGTAGGCCAGGGTGCGGCGCGTGAGCTCCCAGGCCTGGTCCCATCCCAGCTGCGCCTCGTCCAGCAGAATCCGCATCAGTTCGGCGACCGCCATCGCCGGATGCGTATCGTTGAGCTGGATGGCGACCTTGTCCGGCAGCGTGGCCCAGTCGGCGTTGCCGCTGCGGAAACGGCGGACGAGATCGCCGATCGAGCAGGCGACCAGGAAATACTCCTGCACGAAGCGGAGTCCCTGCCCGATGCTGGTGGAATCATCCGGGTAGAGAACCCGGGTCAGCGACTCGGCGGCGAGCCGGCCCGCCAGCGCTCCGACGAAATCGCCGCTGCTGAATTCGTGAAAATCGAAGGAGTCGGACGCCGCCGCCGCCCAGAGCCGCAGCGTGTTGATCGTCTTGCCGCCATACCCGACCACCGGGCGGTCGTACGGGATGCCGATCAGCGCGGCCGAACCGCCGGGCACGGGGGTCAGGCGCCCATTCTGAACCCGGAAGGAGAAGTCCAGCTTGACCGTTACCGCCTGATCGGGCCGTGCCACCTCCCACGGGTCCTGACGCCGCAGCCAGTTGTCGGGTTCTTCGTGCTGCCAGCCATCCGCGATGGTCTGCCGGAACATCCCGTACTCGTAGCGCAGCCCGTATCCCATTGCCGGAAGCTGCAGGGTCGCCATCGACTCGAGGAAGCAGGCGGCGAGCCGGCCGAGGCCGCCATTGCCCAGGCCGGCATCTGGCTCCTGCTCCAGGACCACTGCCGGGTCGACGCGGAGGTGGAGGGCGAGGTCCCGTGCAAACGGCGTGAGCAGGAGGTTGTTGATGTTGTTCGACAGCGACCGGCCGATCAGGAACTCCATCGACAGATAGTAGATCCGCTTCGGGTTTTGCCGGTCGTAGGTGGTGTTGGTCAGGATCCAGCGCTGCGACAGCACGTCGCGCACGGCGCGGGCAGCGGCCTCGAACCGCTCGCGCGGGCCGGCAGCCTCCGGTGCCATGACCGCGTCGAACAGCAGATGACGTTCGTACAGGGCATCGCTATGCCCGGAGAAGGGGATCGGCCCGCAGCCGTAGCGCGTCAGCAGATCCTGGTCGGGTGCAGGGGCTCCTGGTCCGCTCATCGCCGCTCGTCCGGTGGTTGGCGCGGCCGCGCGCCCCGCGGGCATGCGCATCGGTGCGCTGCCGGCGGGCAACCTGCACCCGGGAGCGGGGTCTTGTCACGCCTCTCGACCGAGGCGCGGCCGCGGTGACGCGCTGCGCCGAGGCGCATGCCCGCGCGGCGTCCGGGCGGGCGCCGGGAGACGGTCAGGCGGGCTTGGTCGGCGCGTTCTGCGGCGGCTCGCGGTTCTCGTCCCCGGTCGGATCCGTCGGCATGCCGCCCAGCGCGCCCTCGGGCAGCGCATCGCGGCGGCCGGGCAGGCGATCGGGGCCGGGCCGCTTCGCGGGATCGGTCGGGGTCAACGGGTTTGCCGCCGGCTGGCCGGACGGGGTCGGGCGTTCGTCCATCGTCATGTCTCCTCAGACTGGGAGGAGAACGACGGCGGGTCGGGCGGGTTCACCCGCCGGCCAGCACGCCCGCGCCGCTGAGCGCCGCCACATCGGCTGCGGAATAGCCGGCCTCCGCCAGCACCTCCGCATTGTGTTCGCCGAGACGCGGCGGCTGGCGGCGGATGCCGGGGCGGAAGCGTTCGGTGCCGAACTCGATCGGCAGCGCGGGCAGCGGCGTCTTCACCCCGTTCTCCCCCCCGATGCGCGACATCCACACGTCGAGCAGCCCGCCGGTCGCCATCAGATGCGCGTCCTCGAACAGGTCGCGCGGCGTGCCGACCCGGGCCCAGGACACGTTGGCGCGTTCGCAGCGCGCCTCCACCTCGGCCTGCGGCAACGGCGCGATCACCTCCTTCAGCGCGGGGATCAGCCAGGCGCGCTCCTGCACGCGCATCACGTTGGTCGCGAGCCGCGGGTCGTCGCCCAACTGCTGCAGGCCGAACTCCTCGACGAAGCGGGTCCATTGCTGATCGCTGGTCACGCCGATGAACAGCTGGCCGTCGGCGGTCGGGAACACTTCGTAGATCGCCCAGGCGCCGCGGCGCGCCGGCATCGGCGGCATGTCCTCCCCGGTCACGGCGATGCCCGCCATGTGCGTGCTCATCAGGAAGGCGGCGTTCTCGAACAGGGCGGAGCTGACGCGTTGGCCTTTCCCGGTCAGCTCCCGCTCGCGCAGCGCGGCCTGCGCCGCCACCACGCCGAACACCGCGCCCATGATGTCGATGATCGAAGCGCCGGCGCGCAGCGGCTGGCCGGGCGGGCCCGTCATGTAGGCGAGGCCGGTCTGGAACTGCACCACCTCGTCGAGCGCCGGCCGATGTTCGTAGGGGCCGGCGAGATAGCCCTTCAGCGCGAGATAGATCAGCCGGTCGTTGTGCGGCGCGAGCTGGGCATAGCCGCAGCCCAGCCGCTCCATCGTGCCGGGCCCGTAATTCTCGATCACCACGTCGGTCGTGGCGGCGAGGCGCTGGATCACTTCGCGCCCTTCCTTCCGCTTCAGGTCGACCGCCAGGCTGCGCTTGTTGCGGTTGAACGCGGCGAAGAAGCCGGAGGCGAAGCCGTGCAGGCCGCGCGTGTGGTCGCCCTTTGGCGCGGGCTCCACCTTGGTCACCTCGGCGCCGAGTTCCGCGAAGATTAGGCCGGCGGTGGGGCCCATGACGGTGTGGCTGAATTCCAGGACCTTGAGCCCCGCGAGCGGCGTCGCCGACATCAGGCGGCCTGGCGCCGGAACGCGTCCAGGCTGCCCGCGTGGATCAGCTCGCTGGGCAGCGTGTGCCCGACGATCCGTTCCGCCATGCGGCCGACCTCGATCAGCGCGTCGAGGTCGACGCCGGTCGCGATGCCCATCTCCTCGCACAGCAGCACCAGTTCCTCGGTGCAGATGTTGCCCGCGGCGCCTTTCTGGCCGGCGAACGGGCAGCCGCCCAGCCCGCCCACCGTGGAGTCGTAGCGGGTGACGCCCAGCTTGAGGCCGGCATGGGCGTTGGCGACCGCGAGGCCGCGGGTGTCGTGCAAGTGCAGCGAGATCGCCATGTCGGGCCAGCGTTCCCGCACCGCGCCGACGGTCTTCTCGATGCGCGCCGGCGTGGCCCAGCCCATCGTGTCGGCCAGCGAGAACAGCCGGATCTTCGCGCCGGTCTCGGCGGCGATGCGCATGCCGTCCTCCAGGGTCGCGATCACCTGGGCGGGGGTGATGTCGCCCTGGTAGTTGCAGCCGAACGCCGCCATGACGCCGAGCCGGGGGACGGCGATGCCTTTCTCGAGATGGAGCGCGGCCTGCTTGCGCATCGCCTCCAGGTTCTCGGCGTGGCTGCGGTTGAGGTTCTTGCGGGTGAACGCCTCCGAGGCGGTCAGCGAGATCGATCCGCTGATCGTCAGCTTGTCGGCGAAGGCCAGCGCGCGCTCGAGCCCGTTCGCGTTGAAGTAGAGCGGCGTGTAGTGCACGCCGGGTTTCGCGGTGAAGCCGGTGACCACGGCTTCCGCGTCGGCCCAGCCGGGGACGAGGCGGGTGTTGACGAAGGAGCAGACCTGGATGTGGTGCAGGCCGGTCTCGGCCAGCGCCTCGATCAGGCGGATCTTGTCCTCGGTCGGGATGGGGCCGGGCTCGATCTGGAAGCCTTCGCGCGGGCCTTCCTCATGGATCTCGACGGATGTCGGCAGGTCGCTCATGGGCGCGCTCCGCTGGGGCTGGACGATACCGCGCAGGTTTGCGCCGGAAGCGGCGGGGCGTCCAGATCAGGCGAGGGCGGTCCGGCGACGGCATCACGCGACCCGCAGGCCCAGATGCCGCTGCATCGGGTCGAAGTCGCGGTCGTCGTGCAGCAGGGCGTAGCCGTGCATCAGGCAGTAGGTGCCGATGATCAGGTCCATCGTCTTGCGGACGGTGATGCCGATCCCGCGCAGGCGACGGAAGTTGGCCGCGGCCTCGATCGCGATGCGCGGATCGAGCATCGGGACGATCCGGAAGTGACGCAGTTCCGCCTCGAGGCGCGCCGCATGGGACTCGTCGCGGGCGCCTTGCAGGATTTCGAGCAGGACGACGTCACCGACCAGGATCTCGGTCGCAAGGCTCGCGTCCAACATGCGCAGGACCGAAGTCGTGCGAACCATGCGGATGTTGTTGATGAGCACCGATGTGTCGACGACCAGCACAATGACACCACGCTTCGTGCCGAACAGGCGAGGTCAGGGCGCTCGGCCTTCACGCATGGCGTCGAGGTCGCCTTCCCACCCCATCCCCTGAAGCCGCTCGAGAGCCTGCCGCTGCCGGTGGAGGCGAACCACCTGCTGCAGGGCCGCGTCTACGGCAGCGCGCTTCGTGGGCAGGTTCAGGACCTGCATCACCTCGCGCAACAAGTCGTCGTCAATGTCGATGTTGGTGCGCATGGTCGTGGCTATGTGTAGAATTGACCTTGAATATACACATCGGCCGACCGGCCTTCAACCACTCCCCTCCGACAGCGCATAAGTCGTGGTCGCCTGCGCCACCAGCTTCCCGCTCGTCTCCTCGCTGATCCGCACGTCCGCCGTGAACAGCCGGCGCCCCGCCCGCAGCGTCGTCGCCTCGGCCAGCAGCGGCAGCGTCATCGCCGGGCGGAGGAAGTTGATCGCCATGTCCACCGTCACCGCCGCCGGATCCCGCTTCACCGCCAGGATCAGCGCATAGGTCGCCACGTCCGCCAGCGCGAACTGGATCGGCCCCGCCACGCTGCCGCCCGGCCGGCGCACCGGCGCCCCCTCGTTCAGCCGCAGCAGGCCACGCGCCGGAGACGCCTCCACCACCTCGAGATTGAACAGCGGCACCAGCGGCAGCCCCTCCTCGATGTGGCGGCGCACGTGTTCCAGCGTCCAGTCGGGAGGATGTGCCATACGGTCCTGTCACGTGATCGAGATCGCGTCTCGGGTTATAGACCGGAGATGACAGGGAGAACCAAGACCCATGACGTTCAAGGTCCAGGTCGGTCCGCCGCAGATCGCCATCCATCAGGCCATGACGGTCCTGGTGACGGAACCCGACGGCCGGGTGGTCTGGCCGTCGGACAAGGGGCTGTATTTCTTCGACACGCGCCTGTTGAGCGTCTGGTCGTTGTATGCCGACGGCACGCCCTGGGACCTGCTGAACGGCGGCGCCGTGAACTACGACGCGGCACGCATCTTCCTGACCAATCGCGGCTTCCTCACCCAGGATGGGCCCGTCCCGGCGCGCACCGTCTCGCTGGTGCTCTCCCGCATGATCGACGGCGGGATGCACGAGGATTTCGACATCACCAACCACGGCCAGAAGCCGATCCGGTTCAATCTCGAAATCAGCCTCCGCTCCGACTTCGCCGACGTGTTCGACGTGAAATCGGGCCGCTCGCTGCGCCGGGGTCGCATCGCCTCGGAGTGGTCGCAAGCGCACCAGACGCTGCGCAACACCTATCAGAACCAGGACTTCTTCCGCGCCATGGCGATCTCCGTCGGGCGCGCCGACAGCCCGGCCGCCTACGCCAACGGCCGGCTGAGCTTCGAGGTGAAGCTGCCGCCCGGCGGCTCCTGGCATGCCTGTCTGCTCTACGAGCTCAGCCGCGGGGACAAGCGCTACCACGCGCCGCATGACTGCGCGAGCCACGCCGAACGGTCGCGGCAGGCGGCCGATCGCAAGGACTGGCGGCTGACGGTGCTGAAGATCACCACCAGCAACGAGGAATTCTATCGGTTCTTCCACCAGGCGATCGACGACATGGCGGCGCTGCGCCTGCCGATCGGGGGCACCGACCACATGGTGTTCGTGCCCGCCGCCGGCCTGCCCTGGTTCATGGCGCCGTTCGGCCGCGACAGCCTGATCGTCTCGCTGCAGAACATGCTGGTCTATCCGGAGTTCGCGCGCGGCTCGCTCGACGTGCTGGGCCGCTGGCAGGCGACCGAACGCGACGAGTATCGCGATGCGGAACCGGGCAAGATCATGCACGAACTCCGCTACGGCGAGCTCGCGCATTTCAAGCTGATCCCGCACACGCCCTATTACGGCACCGCCGACGCCACCCCGCTCTACCTGGTCACCCTGCATGCCGCCTGGCGCGCCACCGGCGACCGCGCGCTGCTGGAGCGCTACCTGCCGAACGCGGAAGCGGCCCTCGAGTGGATCGACAAGGAAGGCGATCGCGACGGCGACCTGTTCCAGGAGTACCAGACGCGGTCTCCGGTCGGCTATGAGAACATGGCGTGGAAGGATGCCGGCGACTCGATGGTCTACGACGACGGGACGCCGGTGCGCGGACCCAAGTCGCTGTGCGAGTTGCAAGGCTATGTCTACGACGCCTGGCTCCGCATGGCCGAGGTGTTCGAGGCACTCGGCAAGTCCGACCGCGCCACCGCGCTGCGCGCGAAGGCCCGCGCGCTGTACGAGAAGTTCAACGACGCGTTCTGGGACGAGGAGACCGGCTTCTACGCCTACATGCTCGACGGCGAGAAGCGGAAGGTCATGACCGTCGCCTCCAACCCCGGCCACCTGCTGTGGTCCGGCATCGTGCCCCCGGACCGCGCCGCGCGGGTGGTGGCGCGGCTGATGGCGCCCGACATGAACAGCGGCTGGGGCATCCGCACCCTCTCCGCCGACCACCCCGCCTTCAACCCCTACTCCTACCAGAACGGCTCCGTCTGGCCGCACGACAACAGCCTGATCGCGCTTGGTTTCAAGCGCTACGGATTCGAGCAGGAGGCGGCGGCGGTCGCCCGCGACATCTCCGAAGCCGCCAGCCACTTCCTGCTCAACCAGCTCCCGGAACTCTATTCCGGCGTGCAGCGCACCGAGGCGAGCTTCCCGGTGCAATACCTGGGCGCCAACGTGCCACAGGCCTGGGCCGCCGGCTCGTGCTTCGCGCTGCTGCAGGCCATGCTGGGCATCATCCCCGACGCACCGAACGAGAAGCTCTACGTCGATCCGAACCTGCCCGCCTGGCTGCCCGACATCACCCTCTACGACCTGCGGCTCGGGCGCCGCCACTTCGACATCCGCTTCACCCGTGAGGACGAGACCACGACGTTCGAGGTGCTGCGCGGCGACCGCCATCACGTCGAACGACGCCGCTACCAGGTCGTCGCGGGACACTGACCGGAGATCCGACACATGCGTTGGCACAAGGCGACGGAAGCGGCGGCCGAGATCGCCGCGGGCTGGACCGCGGATGGCGGGCCGGGCGGCGCGATCCTGCTGTTCGACGCGGCGAGCATCCGCGCCGAGGCGTTCGGCGGCCTCGCCAATCTCGACCTCATGCTGCCCTTCACGGCCAGTTCGGCGGTTCGCTACGCCTCCATCAGCAAGCACTTCATGGCGGCGACGCTCCTCCGCCTGCAGGAGCAGGGCGTCCTCTCGCTCGACGATCCGCTCGGGCGCCATCTGCCCGGCCTCGCGCCGCTGCCGGCCGGGGTGCCGGTCGCCCGCGCGCTCGACATGACCGGCGGCCTGCCCGATGCGATGGAGACGCTGTGGCTGCTGGGCGTGCCCTGGACTGCCGATCTCTCCCGCACCGCGCTGCGTGACTTCGTCGCGGGAATCGACGCGCTGAACTTCGCGCCGGGGACGGAGATCTCCTACTCCAACACCGGCTACCGCCTGCTCGAGGCTGCGCTGCACCATGCCGGCCGCGACTACGGCGCGCTGCTCGCCGAGTGGTTCTTCCAGCCCCTCGGCCTCACGATGATGCTGCCGGAGGACGAGACGGTGCCGGTCCCCGGCCTCGCCGCCGGCTATCACCGCACCGCGTCCGGCTGGCGCCGCGGCCGCTACGGGATGCATGTCTCCGCCTCCGGCGGCCTCACCGGCACCGCGCATGACCTCGTCACCTGGCTGCAGGCGCTGCTCACCGACGCGGCGCCCGCCGCCGGCCTGCTGCCGCGGTTGGGCGCCCGCCGCCATCTCGCCGATGGCCGCGCCACCGAGTACGGCCTGGGACTGGCCCGCTCGCCCGTGCCCGGCCAGATCGCGGTCGGACATGGCGGCTCGCTGCCCGGCTACAAGCACCATTTCCTGCTGCTGCCCGCGCAGCGTGCCGGCGTCGTCGTGCTGACCAACCGGGAGGATGCCGACGCGCACGGCATCGCGCTGCGGGTGATCGCTGCCCTGACCGGCGCGGACCTGCCCGATCCCGCCATCGGCCTGCTGCCCCAGGGCCGCTTCGTCACCGAGGACGGCCCGTTCTGGATCGAGCAGCAGGGCGGTGCGCTGACCTTCATGGGCGCGACCGAAACCCTGTATCGCGGCGAGGACGAGACCGCCGTCTCCCGCTCCGCGCATCTGCCGGTCGCGCTGCGCTACGTGGGCGACGCGATCGAGGGCGAGATCGGCCATGTCGGCCGCCGCTTCCGCCCGGCAATGCCCGACGCGGTGCTGGGGCCGGCCTGGAGCGGCACCTGGATCAATGCCCAGCATGAAGCGCGGTTCGACATCCAGGCCGGGGAGACGCCCACGCTCGCGATCGGCACCGGCCCGCTGCGCGTGACGCTGCCGCTCGACCCGCTCGACGAGCGCCGCGCGCTCACCGATCGCACCGCCGGGCCCTGGCGGCAGCGGGCCTGTCTGGTGCTGGACGGCGACACGCTGCGCGTCGCGAGCAACCGCAGCCGCGTGCTGGTCTTCCGTCGCGCGTAGCTTCCAGCCCCGCTGCGCCGCCCCACCGATGGCGAGGCGGCGCCGGGGCGGTCGCGCGCGGTGTCAGACGACCCCGTTCGCGCGCAGCCTGGCGACCGCGTCGGGCGCGAGATCGCACAGGCTGGCGAGCAGCGAGTCGGTGTGCTCGCCCAGCAGCGGCGGACGGGTGATCTCGGCGGGCGAGTCGGAGAGTTTGATCGGGCATCCGACCGTCTGGTAGGTGCCGCGCGTCGGATACTCGACATCCACGATCATGTCGCGCGCGTGCAGATGCGGGTCGGCCAGCACCTCGCCGGTGTCGAGGCAGGCCCCGCAGGGCACGCCGGCGGCGCCCAGCACCGTCATCACGTCGTGCTTGCTGCGCTGGCGGGTCCAATCAGCGACGATCGCATCCAGCGCCGCGCGATGTTCCCAGCGTGACTCGGGCGTGGCGAAGCACGGGTCGTCGGCCAACTCCGGCTTCTCCATCGCCTGCAGCAGCGGCTTCCACATCTGCGGCTGGGCGAAGATGTAGACGTGGTCGTTGGGTCCGCCGGGCGCGCAGGGATAGGTGGTGCCCGGCACGGTGCGCCCGAGCTGATTGCCGGTGCGTGGGGGCGGGTGACCGAACCGCTGGTGGTCGCGCAGCGAGACGCGGATCAGGTTGACGACCGCATCCTGCATGGAGACCTCGACATGCTGGCCGGTGCCGGTCGCGTGGCGCTGCTGCAGCGCCGCCAGGATGCCGATCGCCATGTGCATGCCGGTGCCGGAATCGCCGATCGCCGGGAACACGTAGGTGGGCGGGTTCTCGGGGAAGCCGGTCACCGCCATGGCGCCGCCCATCGCCTGGGCGATCGGCTCGAAGCTCTTGTAGCCGGCATAGGGGCCATAGGTGCCGAACCCCTTGATCGTCGCGTAGATCAGCCGCGGGTTCACCTGCTTCAACGCGTCGTAGCCGAGGCCGAGACGGTCCAGCGCGCCGGGTCCGAAATTCTCCAGGAGCACGTCGGACTGGGCGATGACCTTGCGGAACAGGTCCTTGCCCTCCTCGGTCTTCAGGTTGAGCGTCAGGCTCTGCTTGTTCGCGTTCAGCACCAGGAAGAACAGGCTGTCGCTGTCGGCGCGGTCGCGCATGTTGGTGCGCGCGACGTCGCCGCCTTTCGGTTCCTCGAGCTTGATCACCTCGGCGCCCAGGAAGCCGAGGATCTGGGCGCAGGCCGGACCGGCCTGGTTGTGCGTCATGTCGATGACGCGGATACCGTCGAGCGCGCGGGCCATGGTGCGGTTCCCCCTTGTGGTTGGACCGATGATGGGCGTCCGGTCCGGGGGAGGGAAGGGCGGCTAGCCGGACGGCTCGCCCACCCCCATCCATCCGGCGAGCTGGAGCATCTGCGTTTCCGTCATCTCGATGCCGGTCTGCACGCGGCACCCGCGCGCCTTGGCGCGCTGCAGGAACGGCGTTTCGAGCGGCGCGGTGACCACGTCGGCGACCAGGCATGCGGCCGACAAATCCGCGAGCTGCGCGTCGGGCAGTGGTAGGGAGGGATCGCCGTTCATGCCGACCGGCGTGCCGTTCACCAGCAGGTCCAGCGTCGCGATATCCGTGATTCCTTCCTGCACCGCGACGTCGGGGAACGCCTGCCGCAGCGTCGCCGCGAGCCGCGCCTGTTTCGCGGCATCCACGTCCTGCACCGCGAGTTGCGCGATACCGCCCTCGCACAGCGCATCGGCGATGGCGCTGGCCACGCCCCCGGCGCCGATCACCGCGGCGCGGCGGCCGCGCGGCGTGAACCCATGCGCCGCGGCAGCCGCGATGAATCCGGCGCCGTCCAGGATTTCTCCGAACAGGGTTCCGTCCGCCTCGCGTCGGATCACGTTCACGGTGCCGAGCCGCTGGGCGCGCGGGGTGAGGCGGTCGCAGAGGGGAGCGAGGACCTGTTTGTAGGGGACGGTGACGATCATCCCGCGCAGGTTCCGCCAGCCGCGCAGGACCGGGACGAAGGCGGCCATCGCCTCCGGCGCGAGGTCGATCGGCACCAGCGCTGCATCGCGCGCCTGTGCCTCGAACCAGGCGTTCATCACCGTGGGCGATTTCACCTGCATGATGGGCGTGCCGACGATGCCGACGATCGCGGTGCTGGCGGTGACGCGCATGGGCGGGATCCTCCGTGTATTGCGCCCTGCGATAAGCCGCGCGCTCGCCTGGGGCAACCGGGGTGACACGCCGCCGATGCGCGGCGAGACTGAGGGCCGCAAATGGGGAGGGACGGAGCATGGCCCGCGGTCTGCTGCTGGTGGCGTTCGATTTCGCGAACGCGCCGGAGGACGAGTTTCACGACTGGTACGATCTGGAGCATGTGCCCGAACGCCAGCGGATCCCGGGCTTCGGCCTGTGCGAGCGCTGGATCAGCGTCAGCAATCCGAAACAGGCGGTGGCGAGCTACGAGCTCGACAGCCGCGACGCGCTCGACACGCCGGCCTATCAGGCGGTGGCCGGCGACAATCTCTCGCCCTGGTCGAAGCGGGTGACGGCCTTGTGCACCCGGCTGCTGCGGCTGGAAGGTGAGCAGACCTTGCCGGGCGACCAGCCCTCACCCGAGGGCGCGGGCGGCCTGCTGCTCAACGCGATGAACGTCGATCCGGCGCACGAGGCCGAGTTCAACGAGTGGTACGATCAAGAGCACATTCCGCTGCTCTCGAAAGTGCCTGGCGTGCTGGCGGCCCGCCGCTTCCGCGACCCGTCGGGTTCGCCGCGCTACGTCGCGCTGTATCACCTGCAGACGCCGGACGTGACCTTCAGCGACGCCTGGAAGCAGGCGGCGGGCACGCCGTGGACGGAGAAGCTGCGGCCGCATTTCCGCGACCACTTGCGGATCCTGGCGCGGCGCTACGTGCGGGGCGGCTGAGGCGGGCGCGTCGGAGCGCCGGCCCGCGCCCCGGAACGGGGCGCGCGATCGGCGGCGGGGAGCGTGTTGCCGTGACGCGCGCGATGGAAGCAGGCCGGACGGCGACGGCCGCCAGGATACGCCCGGCCGCGCTCAGCCCTGGTGCTGGGTGCGCAGCCGGAAGGCCGCGACCAGCAGCATGATCCCGAACAGGATCGCATAGGCGCCGAGCCACCAGGTCAGCACCAGCGCGCCGATCAGCGGCGCGATCACCAGCATGATGCCCCACAGCAGCGACACGGCGCCGCCCAGCGCCATCCACCAGCGGCCATGCGTGGCGTGGAGCCGGAACGCCGCGCTCAGCATCAGCGCGCCGGTCAGCAGCGCCCAGGCGGCGGTGACGAACACGAAGCCCAGCACCGCGGCGGCGGGAAAGGCGAGGGCGATCACGCCCATCACCAGGTTCAACACGCCCTCGCCCAGCAGCGCGCCCCAGCGCGTGTGATGCGTGGCGGCGCGGACCGCCGCGGCGATGCCGAACACGCCGTCGACCAGCAGGTAGATGCCGAACACGAAGGCAAGCGACAGCATGGCGCTGACCGGCATCACCCAGGCGATGATGCCGAACACGATCGCAATGACGCCGCGAAGCGCGATCAGCCACCAGTTGCGCGCGAGCTGGGCGTTCAGCCCGTGTAGGTCCGGCAGGCCGGGCAGGCCGCCCTGGTGGGAGGTCGTGTCGCTCATGGCTGTTCGATTCCCCTCGATGTGCGGGCAGTGCTAGCGCATTTTGTGCCGGTTGCGTGCGTTCTTCGACCGAAGAGCGTGCGATTCGGCATGCCGGCGATCACGACCACCGGCGTGGACCCATTCCAACCGGGAGAGTACCGGCCGCCTCGGGCCCTGACGGTCGCCGGTGCGGACGCCGCCCTGCGGCCCCGCCGTCAGGCCGCCCCGCCGTCCTGCTGCACCGCAGCGTGTTGCCGATCGCCGGCACCTGGGCGACCATGCCGGTCAATCAAAGGGGGCTGCTGGGACATGGCGTGGCGGATCGGGATCGATATCGGCGGGACCTTCACCGACGTGGCGCTGGTCGACGAGGCGAGCGGGCGCATCGGCGTCGCCAAGGTGCTGACCACGCCGCGCGATTTCGGCCAGGGCGTGATCGACGGCGTGCGTCGGGGCCTGGACGAGCAGCGCATCGACCCGCGCGACGTCGCCCTGCTGTCGCACGCGACCACCGTCGTCACCAACGCGCTGCTCGAGAAGAAGGGCGCGCGCGCCGGCTTCATCGCGACACGCGGCTTCCGCGACATCCTGGAGCTGCGGCGCTCCTCCCGCCCCGATCTCTACGACCTGTTCCAGGACGGGCCCGGCGTGCTGGTGCCGCGCCGCCACCGGTTCGAGATCACCGAACGCATCGACGCCCAGGGCCAGGTGGTCACGCCGCTGGCCGAGGACGAACTCCCCGTCCTGATCGAGGCGATCAAGGAAGCCGGCCTGCAGACGGTCGCCGTATCCTTCCTGTTCTCCTTCCTCAACGACGCGCATGAGCGCCGGGTCGGCGAGCTCCTGCGCGCGGCGCTGCCGGATGTGGGCGTGTTCCTCTCCTGCGAGGTGCTGCCGGAGATCCGCGAGTTCGAGCGCGCCTCGACCACCGCAGTCTGCGCCTATGTCGGGCCGCTGCTCGCCGGCTACCTCGCGCGGCTGTCGGAAGCGACCGGCGCGATCGGCCTGCCGCCGCTGCACGTGATGGGCTCCTCGGGCGGCGTGTTCGACATCGCCGAAGGGCTGCGCATGCCGGCCATGGCGGTCGAATCCGGCCCCGCCGCCGGCGTCATCGCCGCCGCCCTCGCCGGCCGGCAGCTCGGGCGCCCCAACCTGATCTCCTTCGACATGGGCGGCACCACCGCCAAGGCCAGCGTCATCGCCGATGGCGAGGTGACGGTCACCGCGGAATACGAGGTCGGCGGCGCCGCCAACGCCAAGCGCTGGATGCACGGCACCGGCCATCCGATCCGCGTGCCGGTGATCGACCTCGCCGAGGTGAGTTCGGGCGGCGGCTCGATCGCCTGGGTGGATCCCGGCGGCGCGCTGAAAGTCGGGCCGCACAGCGCCGGCTCCGATCCCGGCCCGGCCGCCTATGGCCGCGGCGGCACCCGCCCGACCGTGACGGACGCCAACGTGATCCTCGGCCTGCTCGATCGCGAGGCGTTGCTGGGCGGCGGCCTGCCGATCGACCTGCCGGCCGCCGAACGCGCGCTCGCCACCATCGCCGACCCGTTCGGCCTCTCGGTGCCCGAGGCCGCCGCCCGCATCGCCGAGATCGTCAACGCCAACATGGCGCAGGCGCTGCGCATCGTCTCGGTGGAGCGCGGCCTCGACCCGCAGGAATTCTCGCTGATCGCGTTCGGCGGTGCCGGCCCGGTGCACGCGGTCGCCTTGGCCGAGGAGCTGCAGATCCCCGAGGTCATCATCCCCCCCGCCCCCGGCGCCTTCTCGGCACTCGGTCTCGTCGCGACCGACCTCAAGCGCGACTATGCCCGCACGCTCTACGCCGATCTCGGCAGCGTGGCGCCGGAACGGGTGGCGGAGGCCTTCGCCGCGATGGAAGAGGCAGGACGCGCGATGCTGGAGGAGGCCAAGGTGCCGGCGGAGCGCCGCGTGCTGCAGCGCCAGGCGGACGTGCGCTACCGGCGCCAGGCCTATGAGCTGACCCTGCCGGTCGCCGATGGGCCGGTGACGGCCGAGACGCTCGCCGCGCTGGCCGAGGCGTTCCACACCCGTCATCGCCAGACCTACGGCCACGCCAATCCGGCCGAGGCGGTGCAGCTCGTGAACCTGCGGCTCACCGCGGTCGGCAAGCTGCCCGACCTCACCCTCGCGCAGCAGCCCGACCCGGCCAGCGCGCGGGTGCGCCAGCGCTCCGTGTGGTTCGCCGCCACCGGCTTCGTCGATACCCCGGTGCATTGGCGCAACGGGCTGGTGCCCGGCCAGGGCTTCCAGGGCCCCGCGGTGATCGAGGCGCTCGATTCCACCACCGTCGTGCCGCCCGGCTGGCAGGTGCGCGTCGACGACCTGGGTTACGTCCGCATCACCCGAACCGCAGGAGACGCCGCATGAGCATCCGCCGCACCGATCCCGCGCGCTTCGAGGTCGTCAAGAACGCGCTCTACGCCGCCGCCGAGGAAATGAAGATCGTCCTCGCCAAGACCGCCTATTCGCCGCTGCTCAAGGTGGCCGGCGACTATTCCTGCGGCATCTTCGACGTGCACGGGAACATGGTCGCGCAGGGCCCCGACCTGCCGATCCACCTCGGCTCCATGCCCGACGCGGTGCGCGCGGTGGTGCGCGCCTTCCCGGACGTCGCCCCCGGCGACGTGTTCATCCACAACGACCCCTACGAGGGCGGCTCGCACCTGCCCGACGTGAACGTGGTCGCGCCCGCCTTCCATGACGGCCGCCTCCTCGGCTTCGGCTGCGTCCGCGCGCACTGGCCCGATATCGGCAGCGCGACCCCGGGCAGCTACGGCGCGGTGACCGAGGTTTACGGCGAGGGCCTGCGCCTGCCGCCGATCCGCCTCTATCGCGACGGCAAGCCCGATCCCTCGGTCGAGGCGATCATCTTCGCCAATGTCCGCACCCCCACCGAACGCCTCGGCGACCTGCGCGCGCAGGTGGCGGCGAACTGGCGCGCCGCGCAGCGCCTGTCGGAACTCGCCACCAAATACGGCACCGACACGCTGCTCGCGATCATGCAGGAGGTGCTCGACTACTCCGAGGCGATGATGCGCGCCGCGCTGCGCGCGCTGCCCGACGGGGAGGCGGTGTTCACCGACGTGTTCGACGGCGACGGCGTGATCGCGATCGGCGAGACCGAGGACGCGACCTTCACCGTCAAGCTGCGCATCGTGAAGCAGGGGGACACGATCACCGCCGATTTCGCCGGCTCCGATCCGGCGGTGGCCGGGCCGATGAACGCGCCGCTGACCGTGACGGCGTCCGGCGTGTTCTGCGCGCTCAAGATGATCGCCGACCCCAAGAGCCTGATCCCGCCCAACTCCGGCTGCTGGCGCCCGGTCACCGTCACCGCGCCGCCCGGATCGGTGGTGAACGCGCAGCATCCCTCGCCGGTGGTCTACGCCAACCACGAGATGTCGCACCGCGTCGCCGACATGGTGATGGCGGCGATGTACGCGATCACGCCGCACACGGTGATGGCGGGCTCGCAGGGCACCTCGGCGGTGATCACCTTCGGCGGCACCGACTACCGCACCGGCGATCGTTTCGTCAGTTACGAATCGGTCAAGGGCGGGTTCGGCGCGCGGCCGGTGAAGGATGGCATCAACGCCGTCGCCAGCACCGTCTCCAACATGAGCAACACGCCGATCGAGATCCTGGAGATGAGCTTTCCGCTGCGGGTCGAGGACTACAGCCTGATCCCCGACAGCGGCGGCGCCGGCCAGTATCGCGGCGGCCTCGGCGTGCGTCGCGTGTGGCGGGTGCTGGAGAACCAGGCCCATGCCGCGGTCTGCTGCGAGCGGACCGTCACCCCTCCGTTCGGTCTCGCCGGCGGCGAGGCGGGGGCGCCGGCGCGGCTCACGCTGAAGCCGCCGCAAGGCAACGCGCGCAAGCTCACCAGCAAGGGCGGCTTCCTCGCCCCCGCCGGTTCCCTGGTCGTGGTCGAGGCGCCTGGCTCCGGCGGCTACGGCCCGCCTTCCGCGCGCGACCGCGCCGCGCTGGCGGAGGATCTGCTGGACGGCTACGTCACCGAGACGGCGGCGCGTCGGATCTACGGCGGGGGAGGCTGAGCCGCACAGCCGCGTCGGGCGGCCCGACCCGAGCGCGGGTGACGCCGGCATTGCCGCCGCGGCCCGCGCCGATCCGCGCCGTCACCGGCGCCCGTCGCGCGGGCCGTTGAGCCGGGTCATGTGCCAGCGGCAGCCGCTCCAGAGCAGCACCACCAGCCCAATGCCGGCCAGCACCAGCGCCAGTCGCGGCCGCTGCTCACGCGCGATCCGGCGCAGGTCGTGCAGCATCTGGCGCGGCGCGGTGCCCACCGCGGCGACGAAGTCCGGGGCCGGGCAGTCGCGGCCGAAATGCGCCGCCCAGGGCACCGCCGCGCCCTCCCGCACGTAGCGCGCATACAGCTCGCTCACGAGCCGGCTGGCCGGGTTGGGCTGGTTCGGCGGCAGGTCCAGCCTGGCTTCGGTGGACAGCATCCAGCCGGTCGCCTGGCACAGCACCGCGGCAAACGCCTGGGAGCGGGTCGGCAGCAGGTCGGCCGCCAGGATCGCGTGCTCGACCGCCACGAACCGGTAGTGGAAGCGCAGGTCCGGCACCGCGTTGCTCGCGGCGAAGCGGCTGCGTTCCCCGGGACTGACGAACGCATCCCCCGGCCGGGTCTGGCCGACCCCCATGTCGTACTCGCCGTCCAGCGCGAAATAGTCGGGCGGCCCCTCGAACCCCATCATCCCCATGCCGTGCTGCCGCGCCAGCAGCGCCGCGGTGTACCACGCCCGCGCCCGCTCGATCCGCCACCACAGCGTGGTCGCCTGCGCCCGTGCCGCCGCATATTCCGCCACGTGCGCGCGTGCGAGCGGATCGCTGAAGGCGGTGTCCTGGAACGAGTGGAAGTAGGGCAGCGCCTCCTGGTAGCGCTGCTGACGCACCAGCCGCCGCGCCAGCAGGTCGCGCAGCTGCGCCGCCGGATCGGTCACCAGCCAGTTCGGGGTGTCCCAGCCACGCGATGCCTCGGTCACCGGGGCCGCGGGCGCCGGCACGTGCTGGTCCACGAACCGCTTGAGCTCGTCGACCGTCAGTACCCGTTCGGCGACATAGGCGACGTCGCCCCAATAGGTGGCAGCGACCGGGTAGAGGCGGGCCAGCGCCTCCACATACTCGCCCCGCGCCAGGGTGAGCGTGCCGGCCTCGCCCACCACCCGCCGCCGGTTGGCCGCATCCAGCGTGGCTTCGCCGGTGTCGGGGAAGCCGCGCGCGGCCTCGGCATAGGCGGCCGCGGCGCCCGCCATGTCACCCCGCTGCAGCGCGAGCTTGGCCCGCACCCAGGCCGCCAGCGGCCCGCTCGCCTGGGCGACCAGCCGCGCGGCCAGGTCGTAGCGGCCGAGGCGGTAGCAGAGTGCGGCGATCCGGTCCGGCGCCGCCGGCGTCACCCCGTCCGCCTGCAGCGCGTCGGCCAGCGCTGCCAGCGCGGCGGGCGGCGTGCCGGGATCGTCCTGGCCGCGCGCCATCACATAGGCGACCAGCACCCGTTGCAACAGCGGCTGCGCTACCGCCGCGCGCAGCAGGGCCGGATCGGCCGGCGCATCGCCGCCCAGCACGCGCTCCGCCACCATGCGCAGCGACTGAACGCCGCTCGCCGATCCGCGCAGGGCCTGCTGGGCGTAGAGTTCGGTCGCCGCCTCGAGGCTGGCCGCCACGGGGGCGGGCGGGTCCGGCGGCAGCGCGGCCGCGGCATCGAGGTGCAGCCGCGCCTCCTCGCCGTAGCTCGCGACCGCCAGCCCGAACGGGTCGGGGACGCCGGCAAGCGCCAAAGCGCGGGTGCGCGCGAACGCGGCGGCGGCGCGGGCGGGCTCGCCTTGTCGCGCCGCGATCCGGCCCAGCATGTAGGCGGCCCAGGTCGCCCGCGGGCGTTGCGCCGCGGCATCCAGATCGAGCACCGCCTGGAACCAGCCCTGCGCGGCGGCGAGGTCGCCCTGGCGGAACGCCACTGCCCCGGCGGTGTAGTCGCGCACCGCGGCGGGCAACCCGGCCCCTGCCGCGGCAGCCGCCGCCGCATCCGGGGCTGCGCGCATGCGTCCGAGGATCGCGACCTGGCTCCGCGTCAGGCCCTGGGCCTCGGCCGCCGCGCGGGCCTGGTCGATCGCGCCGTCCTGCGGCGGATCGCCGGTTTCGACCGCCGTCAGCCGGTCGGCGGCGGCCGGCAGCAGATGCGTCATCTCGAACGCGAACCCGTTCGCCGGCGCCGCCTTCAGGGTCGCCGCGCGGTCGTCGAGCAGTTGCCACGGAAAGAACGGCCCGCAGGCGACGGCGAGCGAGCCGCCGCCGGCGATGGCGAGGCAGAGCAGCAGCCATCTAGCCGCCGACATGCGGCACCTCCGGAACGCCCGCGACGGCGGCGTCGCAGCGCATCCAGCCGATCAGTTCGCGTGCATGCGGGCGCAGCAGCCCGGCCTGACGGCGGCGCAGGGCCGGTCCCTCCGGCGCCTCCACCAGCGCATAGGCGCCGGCGCCGTCGGCGGCGCCGCAGCCGTGCGGCAACGTGACGAGACGGGGCCGCACCACGTCGACCGCCCCCGGATTGGCGAGCACGATCAGCCGCAGCGCGGCATCATCGGCCGGTTCCGTCATCACCTGGGCGTCCGCGGCGAGCGGCCCGCCGCCGATCACGGCGCGCCAGGTGGCGAGCGTCCAGGCGCGGTGGTCGGTTGCGACGGGAAGGCGGAACCAGGCGAGACCGGCGAAACGGTGGGGCGGCCGCGCCGCGAGGTCCGCGACCAGCGCGGCGACGTCCCTGGGCGCGGCGACCAGGTCCGTCCCGTCCCCGCCCGCCAGCAGCGGCCGCTCGCTCTCCACCGCGCGCAGCCGGCCGTTCGGACCCCAGGCGACGCGCACCCCATAGGTGGGCAGGGAGACACGGAACGGATGCGGCGTCACCGCGGCGAACGCGTCGATCCATTGCCGCGCTCGGACCGGCTCGAACAGGCCGGCCTCGGGGGATTGGACGGCATGCACCTGCAGCACCGCCTCATCCGCCCGCCGCAGCACGTCCGTGAGCGCCGGGGACCCGATCCAGGTCGGCAGCGCGGTGATCGACAGGGTCAGCCCCGCCGGCAGGACCGGCCGCAGATCGGCGAGGAAACCGGCATAGGCGGGCAGGGCGGCGGTGGCACAGTCGTGGTCGATCTCGATCCCGGCAAGCGGCACCGGCACCGCCTGCAGCCGCACGAGTACCGCGGCGCGGAGCGCGACCGGATCCCAGCCGGCGCTCTGGCCGTCCAGCCGGATTACGGCGACCAGCGGCCGGCCGGTGGCGGCGAGCACCGGCCAGTCCGGCTCCACCGCGTGCAACCGGCCCCGCGCATCCGACTGCGCGACCAGCACCCGCCACGCATGCACCAGATCCGTGGCGGCGCCGACCGCGGTGGCGACCGCCGGCGTCCAGCGGCGCTGCCAGACATAGGCGTCACCCTGCGGCGTGTCGGCCGCTCGGGCGGGGCCGGACAGGATGGCGGATACCAGCAGCCAGATGAACCAACGCGCGGGCACGGCACCCTCGGGGCGAACCGCCGCAGTTTGGCGGACGAAACGAGACATTTCCAGACGGTCCGCGATGCTTGACCCGGGGCAGCGTGCACGGGACGATCCGGCCAACGGGAGGAGACGACGATGAGCACCGCCGAGGACCGCAGCGAGAGCCTGCGCATGATCCGCGACAGCGCGGCCGGGATCGCCCCACGCACCGGGGATTTCCGCCGCATCCGCGCGTTGCGCTTCACCGATCCCGGCTTCGACCGCGCCGTGTGGCGGGAGATGTGCGAGATGGGCTGGATCGGCCTGCTGCTGCCCGAGGCGCGCGGCGGCTCCGGCCTCGGCGTCGCCGAACTCTGCGCACTCACCGAGGAGCTGGGCGCCAGCCTCGTCCCCGAACCGCTGATCCCGGCCACCATGGCGGCGATGCTGCTGCCCGCGGAGCACCTGACCGAGGTGCTGGGCGGCGAGCGCATCGTGCTGCCCGCCTGGCAGGAAGCGCCACACAGCATCGAGACCGTCGGGACGACCCGGCTCACCGACGGCCGGCTCACCGGCAAGAAGCTGTTCGTGCCGATGGCATCCGGCGCCGACGCGTTCCTGGTCACCGTGCCGAACGGTCTCGCGCTGGTCGAGCGGTCGGCGTCCGGTGTCCGGCTGGAGATCGTGGGGACGCAGGACGGCGGCACGATGGGCACGCTGACGCTGGAGGACGCGCCTGCCGAAGCGCTGCCGGGCGATGCCACCGATGCGCTGGAGGTCGCGACCATGGCGACCAGCGCCTATCTGCTGGGGGTGATGGACCGGGTGTTCGCGATGACGCTCGAGTACCTGAAGACCCGCGAACAGTTCGGCCGCAAGATCGGCAGTTTCCAGGCGCTGCAGCACCGTTCGGCGGACCTGAAGATCCAGGTCTCGCTCACCCGCGCGGTGGTGGAAGCGGCCGCCGCGGCGCTCGACCGCACGACGGACCGGGCGGCGCGCCAGGCGATCGTGTCACGCGCCAAGGCGCGGGCGTCGGAGGCGGCGAGCGTCGTGACCCGCGCCTGCATCCAGTTGCATGGCGGCATCGGCTACACGGACGCCGCCGATCCCGGCCTGTTCCTGCGCAAGATGATGGTGCTGGCGCCGTCCTTCGGCGCCGCGGCGTTGCATCGTGCCCGCTTCCGGCTGGTGGCGCCGGAAACCGAGGAGGAGTGACGGCCGGCGTGCCGGCCCGCCCGGCACGCGCCCACCCGCCCGTTGCGCCGACCCGCGCGGTGCGCGGCGTCCGCCGTCAGCTCTCGAGTTCGCTGTCCCAGTAGAGGTAGTCGCGCCAGCTCTCGTGCAGGTAGTTGGGCGGGAAGGCGCGGCCGTTGTCCTGCAGTTCCCAGGTCGTGGGCTGCCGCGGCACCAGGCGGGGGAACATGTGGCACTCGCGCGGCAGGCGGGAGCCCTTGCGCAGGTTGCACTCGCCGCAGGCGGTGACGACGTTCTCCCACGTCGTGCGGCCGCCGCGGCAGCGCGGGATCACGTGATCGAAGGTCAGGTCCGGCGCCGGAAAGCGCTCCCCGCAATACTGGCAGTGGAAGGCGTCGCGCAGGAACACGTTGAACCGGGTGAAGGCCGGCCGGCGCGCCGAGGGGATGTAGTCCTTCAGCGCGATCACGCTGGGCAGCCGCATCGTCTTCGAGGGGGAACGCACCTCGGTGTCGTATTCCGAGAGGACCGAGACGCGGTCCATGAACACCGCCTTCACGGCGTCCTGCCAGGACCATAGCGACAATGGGAAATACGATAGCGGCCGGAAATCCGCGTTCAACACCAGCGCGGGATAATGCTGTCCGCCGTCAGGCAAGCGCGACTCCCTTGCGGGCGAGCGCTAAGTCTGGGGCCGATACCGTCGTCGACTCGCCAGATATTGTGCGCCGCCGAAAACCACCGCGTTTATGACAGAGCCAGCCCGGTGCCGCAACCCGCTGCCATGCAATCTGTGCATGGATTCATGGTTCGGTCATGCGAACGCACGCTGCAGCGCCAGCGCGCCCATCGCGAGCCCGGTGTCGTCGATGCCGTGGCCGAGCCGCGGGACGTAGGTGGCCTCGACCGGCACGCCGGCGGCGCGCAGGACGGTCTCCGCCTCGCGGGAGCGGGCGGCGGGGACCACCTCGTCCGCCTCGCCGTGCACCAGCAGCACCGGCGCATGGTTGGCGAGTGCGTCCGGCAGCGTCTCCGGGGCGATCAGCGCGCCGGAGAAGGCGAGGATCGCACGTGGCGCCGCCGGCCGCCGCAGGCCGGTGTACAGCACCGTCATCGCACCCTGGCTGAAGCCCATCAGCGCATAGGCCTCGGGCGGCAGCCCCTGGCGGGCGAGTTCGGCATCCAGGAAGCCATTCAGGGCCTCTGCCGCCGCTTCCGCTCCCGCCTGCATCACCGCGGGCGTGCGGTCCTCCACCGACCACCATTGCCGGCCGAACCCCGAGGGATGCGGCTGCGGCGCGTCGACGGCGACGAACAGCGCGTCCGGGCAGGCCTGCGACCAGGTGGGGGCGAGGTCGATCAGGTCGTAGCGATCCGCGCCCAACCCGTGGCAGAGCACCACCAACTGGCGCGGCGTCGCCTTGGAGGCCGGTCCCCATGGCAGGGCGGTCAGTTCGGGCATGCGGCTCTCCTCGGATCGACGGGCGATCCTATCGGGAGATCCGATCGCCGTGCGACAGGAAGCGCGGCGTCCCGCCGTTTTCGTGCGCGCGGCGAGTCAGGCTAGCGTGCGGCGCGTCATGTCGATCGTCACTCGCTTCGCGCCCAGCCCGACCGGGCTGCTGCATCTCGGCCACGTCGCCTCGGCGATGGCGGGATGGCGTGCGGCGCGTGAGGCCGGCGGGCGATTCCTGCTGCGGATCGAGGACATCGACCAGACCCGCTGCCGCCCCGCCTACACCACCGCCATCCTCGAAGACCTCGCCTGGATCGGTCTGGACTGGGACGGTCCGGTGCGCGTCCAGTCCGCGCATTTCCCGGAGTACCAGGCCGTGCTGGACACGTTGGCGGCGCGCGGCCTGCTGTATCCGTGCTTCTGCACGCGCGCCGAGATCCAGCGGGAAGTGCTGGCCGCCGCGTCCGCGCCGCATGCGCCGGACGGCAGCTTGCGCTACCCGGGAACCTGCCGCGGCCTGTCCGACTCGGAACGCGAGGATCGCATCGCTGCCGGCGCACCGCATGTCCTGCGGCTCGATGTTGCCGCGGCGCTGGCCACGGTGACGACCCCGCTCTGGTTCGAGGACATCCGACGTGGACAAATAATGTGCACGCCGCAACAATTTGGGGACGTCGTACTCGCGAGGAAGGACACGCCAGCGAGCTATCATCTCTGCGTGACGCATGACGACGCGGTGCAAGGAGTCACGTTGGTCACGCGGGGAGACGATTTGCGGCCGGCGACCGATTTGCACCGTTTGTTGCAGGCGGTGATGGGTTGGCCCGTCCCGCGATACGCCCATCACCCATTGCTCAGCGACGAATCCGGTCGCCGGCTGGCCAAGCGCGATCGAGCAATGTCGGTGCGGGCGATGCGCGAGGCCGGGATGCGTGCCGATGACATACGGAAGCGTGCAATGCTGCCCAGTTGAGACCGCTGTTCGTCAACAGTTCGTGAGTGGTAGGTTGCGCCAAATTATTTGACCGGCGGGAGAAGGGAATTCTACTCTCCAAGCCGTGAAGCAGCGTCTCGGAACTATTTCTTCTTCGGCTTGAGCGCGTCATGGCGGGCAAATCGACGTTGCACCTTGATCATCCAGCGGGCGGGCATCCAGCGGGCCGACATCCAGCGGGCGGGTCCAGCACCCCGGCGGGGCGTCGCCGCGGCCTGGTCCGCTTCCGCGGCATGCGGCTCAGCACTCGGCTGTTGCTGATCATCGCCACGTGTCTGCTGCCCCCGATCCTGTGCCAGGTGGTGATCGGCTGGAGCCAGTGGTCGGAGCGGAAGGCGCAGATCGACACGCTGGTGGTGCACCAGACCGAACTGCTTGCCGCCGACGTTGCCAGCATCGTCGAAGGCGCCCGCATCCTGCTCACCATGACGGGCGAGATCCCGTCCGTCACGGCGCTGGAGGCGAGCTGCCCCGAACGGCTGGCGCGGTTGCAGGAGAAGGTGCCGAGCTTCGCGTTCCTGGCGATCGTGGATCGGGCGGGGGTGGTGCGCTGCGCGTCGGACCCGGCGCTGACCCGGGCCGGGATGGCGCCGCGCTGGGCAGCGGAAGCGGCGGTGGCGCACGGCTTCTCGGTTGGCCACTTTGCGAAAGCCGGCGACGGCGCGGGACCCGTGGTGCCCTTCTTCCTCGACCTGACCGGGCCGGCCATGCCGGAGGGGCAGACCCTGGTCGCGGGGCTGGCGCTGAACTGGCTGGCCGCCCACCTGCCGCAGTTACAGCAGAACAACGGCACGTTGCTGAGCGGCGCGGTGCTGACCGTCGCCGATTCCTCGGGCGTCGTGCTGGCGCGCAACCCCGGCTACCAGGAATTCGTCGGCAAGCGCTTCCCGCCCGAGGCGCGCCCGGCGCTGACGGCCACGGCCCCCGGCATTCTGCGGCTGCGCAGCATCGATCAGGTCAATCGGGTGATCGGCTACGTGCCGGTGCGGGTCGGCGGGTCGACGCTGGTCACCACCGCGGGCTTCGAGGAAGCCGACCTGATGGCCGACGTCGACCGCGCGATGAACCGCAGCTTCCTGCTGCTCGGCGCCGGCGCGGTACTGGCGATCATTCTCACGCTGGTGGTCGCGCGCCGGTTCATCGCGCAACCGGCGCGCGCCCTGCTCGAAGCGGCGCGGCGCTGGCGGGAGGGGGACCTGACCGCGCGACTCGCCTCGACGGAGCAGGTCTCCGAGTTCGGCCAGATCGCCGCGGCGTGGAACGACATGGCGACCGGCCTGGCCGATCGCGAGCGGGAACTCCGCGAGCATGCGGAAGCCCTCGAGGCGCGGGTTGCGGAGCGCACGCGGGAGTTGCTCGCCACCAACAACCGGCTGCAGGTGGAGATCGCCGAACGGCTGAATACCGAGGTCGCGCTGGTGCAGTCGCAGAAGCTGCAGGCGGTCGGCCAACTCGCCGGCGGCATCGCGCATGACTTCAATAACCTGCTCGCGACCATTCAGGGCAGTCTCGACCTGCTGGACCGCTCCGTCTCCGCGCAGGAGACACGGCAGCATGCCTGGATCGAGCGGGCCTCGAACGCGGTCACCCGTGGCTCCCAGCTCACGCGGCGGCTGCTGGCGTTCTCGCGGCGGCGGCTGCCTTCGGTGCAGTCGACCGACGTGAATGCGCTGATCACCGAAATGGTCGCGTTGCTGGGCACCGCGACGCTGGGGCAGCGGATCCGCATCTGCACGGAGCTGGCGCCCGATCTCTGGCCGGTGATGGTGGAACCGAGCCAGGTGGAAGCGGCGCTGCTGAACCTCACGCTGAACGGCCGGGATGCGATGCCCGAGGGCGGCTCGCTGACGATCTGCACCGCGCGGCGGGTGCTGGAGACGGCGGAGCAGAACCTGGTCGCCGGCGAGTACGTCGCGATCTCCGTCACGGACACCGGCACCGGCATGAGCCCCGAGGTGATGCAGCGCGCGCTCGAGCCGTTCTTCACCACCAAGGGCAGCGGCGGGACCGGTCTCGGCCTCAGCCAGGTCCAGGCGATGGTGCAGGAGAGCGGCGGCGCGGTCCGTATCCAGTCGCGCGCCGGGGAAGGCACCACGATCGAGCTGCTGCTGCCGCGCGCGAGCGCCGCGGCGCCGACGGCCACGCCCGCACCGGAGGCGCGCGTCCGCACGGGGCAGCACACGGTGCTGCTGGTGGACGACGATGCGGAGGTGCGGCAGGTCACCGCGGACATGCTGCGGCAATTGGAGTGCCGGGTGATCACCGCCGAGAGCGGGGCCGAGGCGTTGCGTGCCTTCGAGGAGGCGCAGTGCCGCCCGACCGTGGTGATCCTGGACTATGCGATGCCGGGGATGAACGGGGTGGACCTGGCGCTGGCGCTGCGGCGGCAGGCGTTCACCGGGCCGATCATCCTGGCGACCGGCTACGCGGACCTGTCGGGCATCGCGGCGGAGGAGTTGGCGCAGCTCAGCGCAGTGCTGAACAAGCCCTATTCGATCAGCGAGTTGGAGATGCTGCTGATGCAGGCCGACACCGACGAGGGTGTGGTGCTGGAGGGAGCGGTCTGAGGGCGTAGCGATCGCCCCGTGGCGGCACGCGACGATCGGTGCGGCTTGCGCAACCCGGCCCGCAAACGCTTTGAATCAAGCTCTTAGAGAGACGGGATCATGCCAGGCACGGGATCATGCCAGGCGCGGGATCCTGCCGGGCATGGGATCCTGCCAAGCATGGAATCCTGCCAGGCATGGTCCTGTTGAGGCCAGGCCCTTGCCGGGCGTGCGCGTCGCAGCCCGGCCGGCAGTCCGGTCGACCCGCGTGGGATCAGGCGGCCTGAGCGTCCGAGACCTGATCGAACTTCGACCAGACCTGCAACAGATGCTCGTAGCTGGTGCCTTCGATGGGCAGGTCCAGTTTCATGCCGCCTTTGCGCATGACGTAGCGGTCGCGCATGCGGGCAATCGCCGCGCCGGACTGCCCTTTGACGAGAAAACCCTCCATAGCCAGCGAAACGGCCTGACTTGAGGACATGTTATACCTCACGAAAATGAAATTTCAAACACGTGAGACGTAAAATGAGACGTGCCTCGCGTGTGATCTACATACCGTTAACCATTTCGCCTCGCAAGCGGACTGTTTGGGCGCGAGTGGATTCTTCCTGGCAACGGAAGTCTTGTGGCGCAGAAGTCACGATTTCTCATTCTTTATACGAATCTGGGGCGGGCGGACTGGTCGTTGTCGGTTGCCGCCGCGGCGCGCGCCCTCCCAACCGCCGAGCCGTGCGCGGTCGAAGCGTCCGATTCGCGCGCGGTCGCATGCGCGAATCGGCGCGCGGTCCCGTTTGGGGGCGTGAACGAGGGCGGAATTTACGGGGGGCGTGGAGGTCCGGGCGGGAATCGAACCCACATTCGCGGATTTGCAGTCCGCTGCATCACCACTCTGCCACCGGACCCCAGGGTGAGGCGCGCGTATATCGGGCGGGCGAGGGGGAGCGGTCAAGTGCCGCGGCTTGGCGTCGCCGCGATCGAGCCGCTATAAGCGCGGCGATCCCACCGCGTGAGTTCCGACCATGGCCGTTGCCTCCGAATTCTTTGCCGATGCCCGTGCGCGGATGGTGGACAGCCAGATCCGGCCGAACAAGGTCACGGATACACGCATTCTGCACGCGATGCGTACCTTGCCGCGGGAGCAGTTCCTGCCCCTGACGCTCGCCCCGCTGGCCTACGCGGACGAGGACGTGCCGCTGGGCAACGGCCGCGTGCTGATGGAGCCGATGGTGCTCGCGCGCCTGCTGCAGGCGGCGGCGGCGCTGTCGGGCGAGGTGGCGCTGGTGGTCGGGGCGGGGTGCGGCTACGGCGCGGCGGTCCTTGCCGCCTGCGGCCCGCGCGTCACGGCGCTGGAGGAGGATGCGGCGCTCGCCGACCGCGCCCGTGAAGTGCTGGCCGAACACGCCCCGGGGGTGAGCGTGGTGACCGGCCCCCTGGCCCAGGGCTGGGCGGCCTCCGGCCCCTACGACCTGATCGTGATCGAGGGCGCGGTGCGGGAGATCCCGCCCGCGATCGCCCAGCAACTCCGGGTGGAGCGCGGCCGACTCGTCGGCGTGATCGCACCGGGCGACGGCACCAGCCAGGCGGTGCTCGCCGAAGTGACGCCGGCCGGCCTGCGCGCGAGCCCGATCTTCGATTGTGCGACGCCGCTGCTGCCGTCCCTGATCCCGGCCCCGGCCTTCGTGTTCTGACCGGCGTCGGAGCGCGGCGGTGACCGAGGCGCCGCGCGCATTGGGCATCCTCGCCGGCGGCGGCCGTCTGCCGGCGCAGGTGGCGGCAGCGGCCAAGGCGGCTGGCCGGTCCGTGTTCATCGTCGGGCTCGAGGGCTTCGCGGATCCCGCGGTGCTGGCGCCCTGGCCGCACGAGATCATCCGGATCGGCGCCGCCGGCCGTATCCTGGCCGCGCTGCGTGGCCATGGCTGCCAGGATCTCGTGCTGATCGGGCCGGTGCGCCGCCCGTCCGTGCTCGACCTGCGGCCGGACGCCGAAGGCATGCGCATCCTGGGCCGCATCGGCCGCGCCGCCTTCATGGGCGATGACGGGCTGCTCGCCGCGGTGATCAAGGTGCTGGGCGAGGCCGGGTTCCGCGTGATCGGCGCGCAGGAGGTGATGCGGGACGCGCTGGGCCCGCGTGGGCTGCTGACGCGGGCGGAGCCCGATGCGCAGGCGGTCGCCGATCTCGAACGGGGCATCGCGGTGGCCCGCGCCCTGGGAGCCGCGGATGTCGGCCAGGGCTGCGTCGTGCAGCAGGGGCTCGTGCTGGCGGTGGAGGCGGTGGAGGGCACCGACGCCATGCTCGCGCGCTGTGCGGGGCTCGCACGGCCCGGCGTGGGGGGCGTGCTGGTGAAGCTGGTCAAGCCGGGGCAGGAGCGGCGGGCCGATCTGCCGACGATCGGGCCGACCACGATCGCGGGGGCGGCGGCAGCCGGGTTGCGGGGGGTTGCGTTCGAGGCGGGCGGGACCATCCTCGCGGATCGCGAGGCGACGGTGGCGGCGGCGGATGCGGCCGGGCTGTTCGTCCTTGGCCTCGATCCGGAGGCCGTCACAGAGGGGAGAGTGCGATGAGCCAGTTTCTGCATACCATGCTGCGCGTCGGCGACCTGCAGCGCAGCATCGACTTCTACACCAAGGGCTTCGGGATGAAGGAGCTGCGCCGGCGCGACGTGCCGGACGGCAAATACACCCTGGCCTTCGTCGGCTATGGCGACGAGAGCAGCCACACGGTGATCGAGCTGACCTACAACTACGGCGTCGACAAATATGAGATGGGGTCGGCATTCGGCCATCTGGCGATCGGCGTTCCCGACGTGGCGGCGACGACCGAGAAGCTGCGCGGGATGGGGGCCAAGGTGACGCGCGAGCCGGGGCCGGTGAAGTTCGGCACCACGATCATCGCCTTCGTCGAGGACCCGGACGGCTACAAGATCGAGCTCGTGCAGCGCGGGTAGGGGCCCCTTGTCGTCGGGGCGGGCGCCGGCGTCGCCCCTGTCCCGTGTCAAGGCCGCGCCGGCGCCCCACGTGTCATGGCCGCGCTTGTCGCGGCCATCCATGACTTTCTGCTGCTGC
>JAFKLG010000061.1 GCA_017304945.1 Rhodospirillales bacterium | reverse complement strand
GCAACTACGCTAGACTGAAACCGCATGGCTCTAGCTCCCTTCGAGCTTCGATTCGGACAGGTCGTCGCAAAACCCATTCGAATCAGAGCCATGCACCGCGTCCAGAGCTTTTCATCCCGGACAGCAGTGGGCTCGACCCGGCCATCCCCGCCGGCACGCACCCACCGAACCGCACGCATCCTCGCCGGCACGTGCCACTGGACGGCACGCACCCAGCAACATGCCTCTCGCTATTTGACGGTGGCGACGCGGAGCGCGTTGGTGGTGCCGGCATGGGCGAACGGGACGCCGGCGGTCACCACGATCGAATCGCCATGCGCGGCGAAGCCCTCAGTCAGGGCGGTGCGGGCCGCGCGATTCACTGCCTCGGTCATCGAATGGACGTCGGGCGTCACCACCGCATGCACGCCCCAGATCAGCGCCATCCGCCGCGCCGTCTCGAGGAGCGGCGTCAGCCCGATCACCGGCTGTTCGGGACGTTCCCGCGCGACGCGCAGCGCCGTCCGGCCCGAGGCGGTGAAGGCGACGATCCCCTTCGCGCCGATCGTGTGCGCCACCTGCTGCGCCGCCGCGGCGATCGCATCGGCGGCGCGGCCCTCGGGCGCCATGCGGGAGGCCTCGATCATCGCCCGCCAGATGTCGTCCTGCTCCACCCGCGCGACGATGCGGTCCATCATGTTGACCGACTCGTAGGGATACTGGCCGGCGGCGGTCTCGGCCGACAGCATCACCGCATCCGCCCCGTCGAACACCGCCGTCGCCACGTCCGAGGCTTCGGCGCGGGTCGGGGCAGGGGCGCTGATCATGCTCTCCAGCATCTGGGTCGCGACCACCACGGGCTTCCCCAACTGGCGGGCGAGCCGGACGATGCGCTTCTGCGCCAGCGGCACTTCCTCGGGCGGCAGCTCCACGCCGAGATCGCCGCGCGCCACCATCACCGCGTCGGTCTCGGCCAGGATCGCGTCGAGGTTCTCGAGCGCCTGCGGCTTCTCGAGCTTGACCATGATCCAGGCCTTGCCGTCGACCAGGCGCTTGGCCTCGATCACGTCCTCGGGCCGCTGCACGAAGGAGAGGCCGATATAGTTGGCGCCGTGCGCGACGGCGAAGGCCAGGTCGTCGCGGTCCTTTTCGGTCAACGCCGGGATCGGCAGCGCCACGTCGGGGACGTTGACGCCCTTGCGGTCGGACAGCGGGCCGCCGACCACGACCTCGGTCTCCAGCGCGTCGCCCCGCTTGCGGGCGACCCGCAGCCGCAGCTTGCCGTCGTCAAGCAGCAGGGTGCAGCCGATCGAGGCGGCCTCGATGATCTCCGGATGCGGCAGGTTGACCCGGTCGCGATCGCCGGGCGTCGGGTTGAGGTCGAGCCGGAAGGTCTGGCCGGTCTGCAACTGCACCCGCCCGCCGCCGAAGCGGCCGACCCGCAGCTTCGGGCCCTGCACGTCGGCGAGGATGCCGATCGGGCGGTCGAACCGCTCCTCGAGCTGGCGGATGATCGCAATGCGGGCGGCGTGGTCCTCATGCGTGCCATGCGAGAAATTCAGCCGGAACACGTCGGCGCCGGCCTGGAACAGGCGCGCGAGCACCTCGGGCGTGGAGCTGGCGGGTCCGATGGTCGCGATGATCTTGGTGCGGCGCCGGCGGCGCAGCTTGGGGCGGACGGCCATGCAGCGTGGTCCTTCTCAGGCGATCAGGATGGCGCGGGTATCGTTCACATTGGTCAGCGTCGGCCCCGTGACGATCAGGTCATCGAGAGCGCCGAAGAACCCGTGGCTGTCATGGCGGGCGAGGCTCGCGCGCGGGTCGAGCCCCAGGGCGCGGGCGCGGGCGAGGCTGTCCGGCGCCAGCAGCGCCCCGGCGATCTCGTCCATGCCGTCGATCCCGTCGGTGTCGCCCGCCATCGCCCAGATCCCCGCCGCGCCATCCAGCGCGACGCCGAGACCCAGCAGGAACTCGGTGTTGCGCCCGCCGGTGCCGGTGGGGCCGCTGCCCAGGGTGACGGTGGTCTCGCCGCCCGAGAGCAGCACCGCGGGCGGGCGCAACGGTGCGCCATGCGCGCGGACGCTGCGGGCGATGCCGGCCATCAGCGTGCCCACCTCGCGCGCCTCGCCCTCCAGCGCGTCGCCGAGGATGAGCGGCGTCAGTCCGGCGGCGCGCGCAGCCTCCGCCATGGCGGTGAGCGCCATCATCGGGGTGGCGATCATGCGGAACTCGGTGTGCGGGAGGCTGCCCGGCTTCGGCGTTTCGTCCGCGTCCTGGCGCAGGCGTGCCTCGACGGCGGGCGAGACGGGGAGGCGGTAGCGGGCGACCAGCGCGCGGGCCTCGGCGAAGGTGGTGGCGTCGGGCACTGTCGGGCCGGAGCCGATCACGGCGGGATCGTCGCCGGGGACGTCGCTGATCGCGAGCGTCACCACCCGCGCCGGGGCCGCCGCCGCGGCCAGGCGGCCACCCTTGATCGCCGAGAGGTGTTTCCGCACCGCGTTCATCTCGGTGATGTTGGCGCCGCAGGCGAGCAGGGCGCGGTTCACCGCCTGCTTGTCGGCAAGGGTCAGGCCGTCGGCGGGCGCGGCGAGCAGGGCGGAGGCGCCGCCCGACATCAGGGCGAGCACGAGATCGTCGGGGCCGAGGCCACGGACCCGATCGAGCAGGCGCCGCGCCCCGCCCTCGGAGTTGGCGTCGGGGACCGGGTGGGACGCCTCGATCACCTCGATCCGCCGGGTGGGCACGGCGTGGCCGTAACGGGTGACGACGGTGCCCTCGAGCGGGACGTCCGGCCAGGCATCCTCGAGCGCGGCGGCCATGACCGCGGCCGACTTGCCGCCGCCCACCACCACGACGCGACCCCGTGTGGGCTTCGGCGGCAGGTGCCGCGCGAGGACGGAGCGGGGGTCGGCCGCCGCGACCGCGGTGTCGAACAGGCGGCGCAGGGTCGCGCGGGCGCGCTGGTCGTCCCAGGCGGCAGCGGTCATTCTCGGGTCCCTCTCCTTCGGGCCGGCACTATGGCGAAGCCGGCGTGGAGACGCCATCTTGCGGCGACGAACAGGAGGTATCCATGGCCGCACCCGACTTCGACGACAAGACCCGCACCGAACTGGAGGCCGCCGCCTTCCGCCGGCTGGTGGCGCATCTGCGCGAGCGATCGGACGTGCAGAACATCGACATGATGAACCTGGCCGGGTTCTGCCGGAACTGCCTGTCGCGCTGGTACCGGGAGGCCGCGGCGGAGCAGGGCATCACGCTCGCGGATCCCGACGCGCGGGAGATCGTCTACGGCATGCCCTACAAGGACTGGCAGGCGAAGCACCAGAAGGAAGCGACGGCGGAGCAGAAGGCGGCCTTCGCGAAGGCCAATCCGGGGCACTGAGCGGATGGCGCGCCGCGGTGCGGAAGTGATTGACCGGGCGGGGTGGGCGCAGCTATGCCCGCCCGCTCCGCAACCGGGTGGGAAGACGGCGACATGGCGTTGAGCGTGGTCGAGAAGGACGTCAAGGACGACGACGTCAAGACCGGTGGCATCGCGGCCGACCGGTTGCGCAGCATCGTCGACCGCATCGAGCGGCTCGAGGAAGAGCGCAAGGCGCTTGGTGGCGACATCAAGGACATCTATGCCGAGGCGAAGTCGGCCGGGTTCGACGTGAAGGTGCTGCGCCAGCTCATCCGCATCCGCAAGCAGGAGGCGGCCGAGGTGGAGGAGCAGGAGACGCTGCTCGACGTCTACCGCCGCGCGCTGGGGATGTGAGCTTCCCGGGATAGGCCGGAGCACGCGGGATGGGCCGGGGCACGCGGGGTAGGCACGCGCCTGGTTCGGCCCCCGTGTCATGGCCGCGCTCGTCGCGGCCATCCACGGCTTTCCTCCCGGTGGTGCGACAGAGACGTCGTGGATGGCCGGCCTGCGCCGGCCATGACACCGGGCGGCAGCGCCGGCCATGACACGAAGCCGCACGCTCGGCCATGATCCCCGGGGGCGGGCGCCCTATGTTCCTTGCGACTCGGAGACCAGGCGGGCGGCTTCGGCGCCGCGGATCTTGGCGATGTCGTCCTGGTACTTCAGCAGCACACCCAGCGTCTCGTCCACGTCACCGCTGGTCAGCTCCGTCTTGTCGAGGTGCAGCAGCGCCTGCGCCCACTCGATGGTCTCGGCGACGCCGGGCAGCTTGAACAGGTCCTCGCCGCGCAGCCGCTGCACGAAGGCGACCACCTGGGCGGCGAGCTGGGCCGGCACCTCGGGCGCCTTCGCGGCCAGGATCGCCCGCTCGCGCGCCGCATCCGGGTAGTCGACCCAGTGATACAGGCAGCGCCGCCGGATCGCGTCGTGCACCTCACGCGTGCGGTTGGAGGTCAGCACCACCACGGGCCGCGTGGTGGCGCGCACCGTGCCGTATTCCGGCACGCTGATCTGGAAATCGGCCAGCAGCTCGAGCAGGAACGCCTCGAACGGCTCGTCCGCGCGGTCGAGTTCGTCGATCAGCAGCACCGCGGGCGGCTGGTCGGGGTCGATCGCGGCCAGCAGCGGGCGGGTGCGCAGGAACTCCCGGGTGTAGATGTCGCGCGCCAGCTCGTCCCGGTCGGTCTGGCCGGCGGCTTCGGCCAGGCGGATCGCCATGAGCTGGCGCGGGTGGTCCCACTCATAGGCGGCGGCCGACAGGTCCATGCCGTCGTAGCACTGCAGCCGCACGAGGCGGCGGCCGAGCCCGGCGGCGAGGACCTTGGCGATCTCGGTCTTGCCGGTGCCCGGCTCGCCTTCCAGGAACAGCGGGCGCGCCATCGACAGGGCGAGGTGGACCGTGGTCGCCAGCGCGCGGTCGGCCACGTAGCCCTGGTCGGAGAGCAGGCGAGCGGTGTCGGCGACCGTGGCGGGCAACGGCACTACAGCGAACTCACCAGGAACAGCAGCACGATCACCGCGAACACCGCACCGCCGAACCAGAAGGCCAGTGGCAGGCCGAACGGTTCGGCCGGCAGCAGCGCGAGCGGGCTGATGGCCTCGGGCGGGGGCGCAACGGGCGGCGGTGCGATCGGCGGCGTGCCGGCGGGTGCGTGGCCAGCCGCGATCGGCTGCGGCTCGCTGCCGGGGGGCGGGGCGGCCGGCGCGGCGGCGGCCTCCACCTGGGCAGTGAAGCGGGTGAAGAACGCGTCGGCCATCTGCTTGGCGGTCGCATCGATCAGCCGCGCGCCGAGCTGGGCGATCTTGCCGCCGACCTGGGCGTGGACCTCGTAGCCGAGGAGGGTGGCGCCGCCATCGTCGGCGAGCCGCACCTTGGCGCCGCCCTTGGCGAAGCCGGCAACGCCGCCCTGGCCCTCACCGCCGATCGTGTAGCCATTCGGCGGGTCCATGTCGGTGAGCTGGACGTTGCCGGTGAATCGCGCCGAGATCGGCCCGATCTTCACCGCGGCGGTCGCCTTCATCTGCGTGTCGGAGAGTTTCTCGAGGCTCTCGCATCCCGGGATGCTGGCCTTCAGGACGGCCGGGTCGTTCAGCGCGTCCCACACCACCTGCCGCGGCGCCGCAATGCGGCGCTCACCCGTCATGTCCATGCCAACCGTCCTCGTTCCGCGGATCTCTTACTTGCAGGCTCCGCCGCGGCGATCAACCCGGCCAGGGCCGCGGACCGGTCGCCCCGGCCGCCTCCATGGCCGAATGACGCGCCAACGCCCATACCCGACCGTGATGTGCTCGGCGGGCGCGCCGGCCGCTCGGCGCTCAGCGGGCGCGCTGGACGGTGTAGTCGGCCACTGCGACCAGGGCGCGGCGAATCGGCGTGTCGGGGAACACGTCCAGCGCGGCCTTCGCCTCCTGCGCGAATCGCATCGCGCGGCCGATCGTGGCCGGGATGGCGTCGCGCCGCGTCATCAGCGCCATGGCCTCTGCCAGATCGGCCTCGGTCTGCTCCATCTGCTCGATGGTGCGCTGCCAGAAGGCGCGCTCCGGCGCATCGCCGGCGGCGTAGGCGACGAGTACCGGGAAGGTGATCTTGCCCTCGCGGAAGTCGTCGCCGACCGTCTTGCCCAGCGTCACCTGGTCGGCGGCGTAGTCGAGTGCGTCGTCCACCAGTTGGAAGGCGGTGCCGAGCTTCATGCCGTAGGTGGCGAGGGCGTTTTCCTCGGGGCGGGGGCGATCGGCGACCACGGCGCCCACCTGGCAGGCCGCGGCGAACAGGGCGGCGGTCTTGCCCTCCACCACGTCGAGATAGCGACGCTCCGTGGTGGTGAGGTCGTTCTGGGTGATCAGCTGCAGCACCTCGCCCTCGGCGATGGTCGCGGCGGCACGCGAGAGGATCTCCAGCACGCGCAGCGAGCCGTCGGCGACCATCAGCTGGAAGGCGCGGGCGAATAGGAAGTCACCGACCAGCACCGAGGCCTTGTTGCCGAACACGGCGTTGGCCGAGGCGAGTCCGCGGCGCAGCTGGCTCTCGTCGACGACGTCGTCGTGCAGCAGGGTGGCGGTGTGGATGAACTCGACGCAGGCGGCGAGGTCGACGTGCCGCGCCCCGCCGGCGGGGCCGGGATAGCCGCACAGCCGCGCGGCGGCGAGGGTGAGCAGCGGCCGCAGCCGCTTGCCGCCGGCGGCAACGATATGCGCGGCGAGCTGCGGGATCAGCGCGACGGGACTGTCCATGCGCGCAACGATGGTGCGGTTGCAGGCTTCGAGGTCGTCCTGGACGAGATCGACGAGGGCGCTCAATGCGTCTTCGTGTCCCGCCCTTGGGGAAACCGGCGCAACGCCTGACGGGTAGGGACTGGCGAGGCCGCCCACGGGGTCTCCCGATCGTGTTAGGGGTATGGCGGCGCACCATATCGGCCCCTCGGAAAGAGGGTCAAGCTGCGCCGGTTGCGTTTTCCCGGACCGCACCGGCACCATGCGGCGATGCGTGCGGTCCTCCAGTCCAACGATCCCGTCAGGCTCTCGTTCCTCCTCGCCTTGCTGGCCGATGCGGGAATCGACGCGGTGCTGCTCGACCAGCACACGAGTGCGATGGAAGGCAGCATCGGCGCCATCCCGCGCCGAGTCGCCGTGCCGGAGGCCGACCATGCGCGCGCCCTGCGCATCCTCGCCGATGCCGGCGAGCTCTGACGCGGGCAGCGCCATCATCACCGCCCCGGCGACCACGACGGATGGATTGCTGGGCGGGCGGGTGCGCTACACGCAGCCGGAACGTGGGTTCCGCAGCGGGCTCGAGCCGGTGCTGCTGGCGGCGGCGATCCCGGCGCGGGCCGGCCAGCGTGTGCTGGAGGCGGGCTGCGCGTCGGGCGCGGGGCTGCTCTGTCTCGCGACGCGGGTGGCTGGGGTGGAGGGGGTGGGCGTGGATTGCGACCCGGCCCTGGTGCGGCTGGCGATCGGAAACGCCGCGCAGAACGGGATGCCCGGTCTGCGCTTCGCGGTGGCCGACGTGATGGCGGAAGCGCTGCCGCATGGAGCGGGCGACCAGGGTCGGTGCGGGTTCGGCGGGTTCGGGCGGTTCCACCACGCCTTCGCCAATCCGCCCTATCATCCGGATTCCGGCGCGGCCTCACCCGATCCGGGCCGGCGGCGGGCCAAGCAGGCCGAACCCGGCCTGATCGGCGCCTGGACGACGGCACTGGCGGGCTGCCTGCATCCGCGCGGCACGCTCACGCTGATCCTGCCGCCGGCGGCGCTGCCGGAGGTGCTGGCGGCAATGCAGGCGGCCAACTGCGCCGCGCGGGCGATGCTGCCGCTATGGCCCCGCCTGGGTCGACCGGCGCGCTTGCTGCTGGTGCAGGGCGTGCGGGCAGGGCGCTCGCCGTTCCGCGTGCTACCGGGACTGGTGCTGCACGAGGCGGACGGGTTCACGCCAGCGGCGGACGCGGTGTTGCGGGATGCGGCGGCCTTGCCGATGGCGTGAACCGGCGCGGCCGCGGCAGGTCAGTCGATGACCGGATGCCGGAGATGCCAGAGCCGCTCATGCGCGGCCACCAGGCTTTCCATGTTGCGCCGGCGCGAGCCGTCCGGCGTCACCGGACGGCGGGTCAGCATCATCTCCAGCGTGTGCAGGAGCTGGTCCGCAACCTCGAAATCGCCTTGGTCACACGCATGATGGAAGGCGATCAGGATCTTGTCCGACAAGCGGCGACTGTAGCGTGGCGCACCACCTGCGCCGCCGGCACCGAGGGACGGATCGCGTGCCGCGTCCTCATCCCGCCTGATCAGATCGTTCGTCGTGGTGTCTCCCACCTCGTCATGCCCCCTTCATCAACTCTCGGGCGCCCGCGCCGTTCACCCTTCCGTCTAGTCCGACTTAGTGAACGGATCGTTCACGACAGGTAACTCACAACTTCGTGTAAGTTGCAGAACACGAGCAGAGTGTCACGAATTTATCGTCCTGTCGCCCCGGGGATGATGAATTTTTCGACTGATCCCATGGTCAATGCGCGGCCATCGTGTCGTCCGCGTTAGCGGAGGGGCCCAGACCGTCGAACGCATCTTCCCAGGACCCGGTCGTGGAGGCCTTGCTGTATTCGGTCGCGCGGTTCTCGAAGAAATTCGTGTGCTCGACCGCGTTCAGCATCTCGTCCAGCCAGGGAAGCGGGTTCTTCTCCACGTGGTAGAGCGCGTTGAGTCCGAGCTGGATGAGCCGGCGGTCGGCGATGTAGCGGATGTAGGACTTGACCTCCGCCGCGGTCAGGCCTTCCACCACGCCGGCTTCGAAGGCGAGATCGATGAACGCGTCCTCGTGCTCCACGATGGTGGCGCAGGTCAGATAGATCTCCCGCCGCAGATCCTCGGTCCAGATCGACGGGTTCTCCTGCACGAAGGTGCGGAACAGCTTGATGATGGACAGGCAGTGCAGGCTCTCGTCGCGCACCGACCAGGAGACGATCTGGCCCATGCCCTTCATCTTCCCGAAGCGGGGGAAGTTCAGCAGGATCGCGAAGGAGGCGAAGAGCTGCAGGCCCTCGGTGAAGGCGCCGAAGGCGGCGAGGGTCTTGGCGATCTCGAACTTCGAGTCGACCGAGAAGCCCTGCATATAGTCGTACTTGTCCTTCATCTCCTTGTATTTGAGGAAGGCCTGGTACTCGATCTCGGGCATGCCGATCGTGTCGAGCAGATGGCTGTAGGCGGCGATGTGGATCGTCTCGATGTTCGAGAAGGCGGACAGCATCATCAGCACTTCGGTCGGTTTGAAGACCTGCGAGTAGTGCTTCATGTAGCAGTTGTTCACCTCGACGTCGGCCTGGGTGAAGAAGCGGAAGATCTGCGTCAGCAGGTTCCGTTCCGCATCCGTGAGGTTGCGGTGCCAGTCCTTGACGTCGTCGGCGAGCGGCACCTCTTCGGGCAGCCAGTGCACGCGCTGCTGGGTCAGCCAGGCCTCGTAGGCCCAGGGGTAGCGGAACGGCTTGTAGACCGGATTCTCGGTCAGCAGGTCGAACGTGACGCGGTGTTCGTCCGCGGCGGGGACAGAGGCGTCCATGCTGTGCGAGCTCCGTCGGAAGATGAGTCGAGGTGGCGAACGCGGATGCGGCCAGCGCGGAGGGGGACTCCGGAAGGCGTTTGCCCGCTACAAATTGTGCCGTGATCGCCCGTCTGAAACAAGGTCTGGTATGAGTCCGTGATCAGCGATCGATTCCGCCGCCGCGGCGCGGGGCCGTCGGTGCGGCTGTGTCGCCGCGGCGCGGATCAGAACAGCGAGTAGCCGCCGTCGATCACGAAGGTATCGCCGGTGTGGTACTTGGAGGCGCTGCTCATGAGATAGACGGCGATGCCGCCGAAATCGTCGCCCGTGCCCCAGCGGCGCATCGGCACCCGGGGCAGGACCTTGGTCTTGAACCCGTCGCTGTTGACCGCATTGGCGGTCATGTTGGTGTCGATCCATCCCGGCAGGATCGCATGCGCGCGCACACTGTGGCGGGCGAACTCGACGGCCATGGCGCGCACCATGGAGATCATGCCGCCCTTGGTCGCCGCGTAATGCTCGCTGCGCGGCGCCGCCTCGATCGCCGCGAGGGAGGCGGTGCCCACCAGCACGCCGTCGCCGCCGCGCTCGACCATGTGCCGAGCCGCGGCGCGGAACGTGTAGAAGGCGCCGTCCAGGTTGATGCGGGTGACCCGATGCCATTCCTCGGTGGTCATCTCGAGGAAGGAGCGGCCGCCGCGGCCGGACACACCGGCATTGGCGAAACAGCCGTCGACGCGGCCCAGCAGGTCGAGCGTGGCGGCGAAGGCGTGCTCCACCGCATGCTCGTCGCCGACGTCGCATTGCAGCGCGTAGACGCGCCGGCCGGTCTCGTCGAGCTGCGCCTTCGCCATCGCGTTCTTGGTCGCATTGGTGCCCCAGATCGCGATATCCGCGCCGGCCTCCGCGAGGGCCTTCGCCATGCCGAGGCCGATGCCGCTGTTGCCGCCGGTGATCAGCGCGACCTTGCCGGTCAGGTCGAATGGGTTGGGCATCGGGCGTCCTCCTCGAATTGGCCGGGATCGTGCCGCACCCCGGATCGCCGGGCAACCGGCCGGCCGGTGCGTCTGCGCGTCGGCACCGCCCCGGCGTGCGGGCGGCGCAGCCCCATGCGGCCGGGGAGGGCGGAGGGCGATCGGGTGGGGCGGCGCAGGTCAGGCCGGGGGACGGAGAGCTTCCCCGGCGCCGACCCGCGTCCGGATCACTCCGCGGCGGGACGGAGGTCGACCGCTTCGTAGGGAAGCCGCTTCACGCGGTCCATGTTCATGCCCTCGATCCGCAGCAGGCGGGTCGCGGCCTTGCGCTCCGGCGAGTGCAGCACGCCCGGCTCATAGAGATAGGCGTCGCCCGGCTTCATCACGTAGTCGCGGATCGCCTTGGCCTTGCCGGGCGCGCCGTCATGCGGCCGCTCCAGGCACTCCCAGTCGGTCATGATGGTTTCGCCGGCGGCCTGGCCATAGATGGCCCAGGACGTGCCATGGTCGTGCGGCTTGCTGCTCTTCGCGCCTTCATAGGCATGCGCCAGGATCGTGAAGCCGAACTCCGGATCCTCGTACAGCACCTTCCGTTCGGGTGTGCCCTCGGGGATGTAGGTCGCGACGAAGCCGGCATCGGCGAGCGCCGCACGCACCAGCTCGCGGACCTTTTCCCGCCCGGCCGTACCGGGGCTGGACTTGATCGCATCGTGGCATTGCGCCGCAAACTGCTCGAGCGTGATCGACATGGGCATCCTCCAAGGCTGCATTCAGCGGCGATACGGGTAGCAGGTCGCACGATCGAGCGTCAGGCCGAAATGCTCGCCCAGCGCGCGGATCGCATCGCCATGTTCGGGATACGGGTCGGCATTGCCGGGCCCGACGATGATCACCGGTCCGTTGCCGCGCCCGCCCGCCGGCAGCATGGCGGTGACCAGGGCGCGCCCGTCCTGGTCGCGCAAGGTCAGGAACAGCGGCATGGCGCGCTGGATGTGCCCCTCCTTGCCGATATCCTGCTCGATATAGACGTTGGTGAGCGGACGGAAGCTCTCGGCCGCCTTCTCCCGCTCGCGCCGGTAGTGCTTCTCCACCGCATGCCGCATCTCGTCGGATTCCCGTGTCGCCTCGGCTTCGGAGACAAGACGGAACCAGGTGCGGTCGGTGGGTGCGTCGCAGACATAGTCCATGAACGCCTCTCCCCGATGGAACGTCCGACGCGGGGAGATTAGGAGGCCAAGGCGCGACAGGCAAACCGGCGGGGATCAGCCGCGCGTCGCGGACGGGGGCACGTCCAGGCCGACCCCGCGCAGATGGGCGAACGCGGCGTCGAGCCGCGCGCGGTCGGACGCGGGCAGCGGCGGCGCGAGGATGGAGGCGACGTTGGCACGCAGATGCGCGCGATCGCCGGTGCCGAACAGCACGACGTCGGCGCCCGGCTCGTGCCGCGCATAGCGATAGGCGGCATCGGTCAGGCTGGTGGCGCCGGCGGGATGCAGCAGGAAGCCGAGTGGCGTCGTATCCTCGGCCAGCGCCGCGTCGATCTTCCCCTCGGCCGCGAGGGCGCGGAGCGTCTCTGCGAGGCGCGCGGGGCGGGCGAAGATGCCGCGCACCACGAACATCAGCAGCGTCCCGATGCCGCGGGTCCGGGTAAAGGGGAACACCTGCGCGCGGGCGACCTGGTGCATCATGTGGAAGGCCGGCATCACCGTGTCCCACACATCGTCCTGCACCGCCCGATGCAGCATGCGCTGCTCGATATCGGCGGGCGCGGTCTCGGTGATGCCGAGGAAGCGGAACTTGCCCGCCTCGCGGGCCCGGGCCAGGGCCGGGACGACCGCCGACCGCACATGGTCGTACGCGTCGGGCGGCACGGCATGGAGTTGGAAGACGTCGACGTGATCGAGCGCCAGCCGGCGCAGCGAAACGTCCAGGCTCTCGAGCACCGCCTCGGCCGTGAACTGGGGCGCCCCGGCGGGCTTGGAGGCCTTGGTGCAGACCACGACGCGGTCGCGGTCGACGCCGCGCAGCGCCTTGCCGACCACCTCTTCGGTGCCGTACACCGCAGCGGTGTCGAGCAGGTTGACGCCGAGATCCAGGGCCTCCCGCACCAGGTCCACCGCTTCCGCCTCCGACCCTCCGGTGCCGAGACCGAGGCGGCTGAACCCGCCACAGCCGAGGCCGGCGACGCCGACCGAGAGACCCGTCCTTCCCAGCGTGGTGTACTGCATGAGCTTCCCCCCTTCCGCGCGGCGCTGCCTGTGCCTCGCGCCGCGTCTGTCGCCGTCCCCAGCGGGACCGTCTGCCGGACTCATAGCGCGGGGCGGGCGCAACGCGCGACGCCACCCGGGCGCGCCGGGTTCCGCGCGGGGGGCGCGGCGATGAGCCGGCGCTTCGACCTGCAGGGGCACCGGGGCGCACGCGGCCTGTTTCCCGAGAACACGCTGGAAGGGTTCCGCGCCGCGCTCGCGATCGGCGTCGACGCGTTCGAGCTCGATGTCGGGCTGTCCGCCGACGGCGTGCCGGTGGTGCACCATGATCTCGCGCTGAACCCGGCGATCGCGCGCGGGCCGGACGGGGCGTGGCTCACGCCGCCGACGCCGACGCTGCATTCGATGACGCTGGCCGAGATCGGAAGCTGGGATGTGGGGCGGCTGCGGCCGGGCAGCGCCTATGCCGCGACGTTTCCCGACCAGCAGCCGATGGACGGCGCGCGCATCCCGACGCTCGCCGAGGTCCTGGCGCTCGATCCGGAGGTGCGCTTCACCCTCGAGCTGAAGACCGACCCGACCCGGCCGGACGCGACCGTGCCCGCGACGGTGCTGGCGGAAGCGGCGCTCGCGGTGGTGGAGCAGGCGGGCGCGAGCGGGCGCGTGATGTTCGAATCGTTCGACTGGCGCGGGCCGCGGCACCTCCGCCGCTTGCGGCCGGCGCTGAAGCTCGCCTGGCTCACCAATGCGCAGACCGTGGCGGAGGCGGCGTTGTGGTGGGACGGCAAGCGGCCCGAGGATTTCGGCGGCTCGGTTCCCCGCGCGGTCGCCGCGGAGGGCGGCAACGTCTGGGCCCCGGCCCATGAGGACCTCACCGAGGCCGCGCTCGCCGAGGCGCACGCGCTGGGCCTCGGCGTCCTCCCCTGGACGGTCAACCAGCCGGAGGACATGCGGCGGCTGATCGGCTGGGGCGTCGACGGGCTGATCACCGACTTCCCCGACCGCGCGCGGGACGTGCTGCGCGCGGCCGGGATGCCGCTGCCGCCCGGCCGTCCCGGCACGGGGCAGATGGGCGGGCGCGCCTGAGCGGAGCGGTCGGGGGCGCGCCTGAGCGGGGCGGTCAGGGACGGGTGATCGCGGTCAGGGGAGAGTGATGTAGTTCGCCGCGGTGGCGCGGGCGACGAGTTGGCGCAGCGCCGGGTTCCGTTCGCTGTCCGCCTCGGTCAGGGTGCGCATGGGCACGAAGAACTCGTGCGCATGCGGCAACTGGTGCTGGGTGAACCCGCGGTAGTGCGCGTCCCCGAGCCCGTAGAGGACCCGCACGTCGCGCACCGGGAGCATCAGCGGTCCGGTGGGTTCGTGCGGGATCACGCCGGTCAGTTTCCAGCGGGGCGTCGCATCCTCCCGGCTGGTCGGTGCGAGCAGCCATCCGAGTGGGCAGACGGCGAGGGTGGAGCTGGTGCTGGGGGCGAAGCGGGCGCGCTTGTCGAGCAGGTTCGCGACGGTGATGCAGGCCTCGACGGCGAAGATATCCACATAAGGATCCTCAGGCGTGCCGCCGAAGTTCAGCCACAGCCCATCGGGGAGGGTGCGCAGCTTGGTGCTGCCGGGGAGCTTCAGGTAGGGGTAGACGTAGTCGGGCACGTCGGTGGGGCGGGCGCGGAGCCAGGCGTGGCGTCCCCGCTTCACCTTGACCCCGGGCGGATGCTGCGGCCAGCGGCGCAGTCTCTCCTTCACGAGGTAATCCAGAGAGATATTCAGAGCCATGTGCGTGTTTCCCGTCGCGTTCGAGGCGATATGCAACCTACGGTCGTAGGAATAGCTTGGGGCTCACGCGTGGTGAAGAGAAAATTCACGAAACGACCAGAAACGCACAAACAATCGTGATTTCGCGTTTCCATCGCAGGTTGTATTCCGGATTTGTTCCAATTGCGGTGCCGGCTGGATTCGGCGCCCGCTCGTGCTGGACTCGGGCTGAATTCCGGTAAACTGCGAGTCTTTGGAATCCCTTAGCGGCGGCTTCTCAATCTACTTGTCAACAGCCTGTGGATAATTTCGTCCACAGGCTGTGGATTCCTCTTCAATTTCGTACAGTGAAATTTCGGAGCGCATGCGGAAGGGCGCGTTGCGGCCACGCCACACGAAGGACGCAGCGGGGGACGCGCGGACATGAAAAAGGCCAGGGGGTGCGCCCCTGGCCTCGTTCCTGGACCGGCTGTGTCGGGTGCGATCAGCGGCGATCGAGCGGCACGTAATCGCGCGAGGGAGCGCCGGTGTAGATCTGCCGCGGGCGGCCGATCCGCTGCTGCGGGTCCTCCATCATCTCCTTCCACTGGCTGACCCAGCCGACCGTGCGGGACACCGCGAACAGCGCGGTGAACATGCTGGTCGGGAAGCCCATCGCCTTGAGGATGATGCCCGAATAGAAGTCGACGTTCGGGTAGAGCTTGCGGTCGACGAAGTAGGGATCCTCGAGCGCGATCTTCTCGAGCTCCATGGCCAGGTCGAGCAGCGGGTCGTCCTTGATGCCGAGCTCGCCGAGGACTTCGTGGCAGGCTTTCTGGATGATCTTCGCGCGCGGATCGTAGTTCTTGTACACGCGGTGGCCGAAGCCCATCAGCTTGGAGTGGCTGTTCTTGTCCTTCACCTCGGACAGGAACTCCTTGATGTTCCGCACGTGGCCGATCTCGGCCAGCATCTTCAGCACCGCCTCGTTGGCGCCGCCATGCGAAGGGCCCCAGAGGCTGGCGATGCCGGCGGCGATGCAGGCGAACGGGTTGGCCCCCGTCGAGCCGGCGAGGCGGACGGTGGAGGTCGAGGCGTTCTGCTCGTGATCCGCGTGCAGGATCATGATCAGGTCCATGGCCTTGGCCAGGATCGGGTTGACCTTGTACTCCTCGGCCGGGACGCCGTGGAACATGTAGAGGAAGTTCTCGGCGTAGCCGAGGTCGTTCCGCGGATACACGAAGGGCTGCCCGACGGCGTATTTGTGCGCCCAGGCGGCGATCGTCGGAACCTTCGCAATCAGCCGGAAGGCACTGATTCTGCGGCTTTCCGGATCATGGATGTCGAGGCTGTCGTGGTAGAAGGCGGACAGCGCGCCGACCACGCCGCACATCACCGCCATCGGGTGCGCGTCGCGCCGGAACCCGTTGTAGAAGCTGCGGATCTGCTCGTGCAGCATGGTGTGGCGGATGACGCCCTGCTCGAACTCCTGCTTCTCCGCCGGGTTCGGCAACTCGCCGTTCAGCAGGAGGTAGCAGACCTCGAGGAAGCTCGACTTCTCGGCGAGCTGCTCGATCGGGTAGCCGCGATACAGCAGCACGCCCTCGTCACCATCGATGTAGGTGATCTTGCTCTCGCAGGAGGCGGTGGCGCCGTAGCCCGGATCGTAGGTGAACACCCCCAGATCGCCGTAGAGCTTGCGGATGTCGAACACGTCCGGCCCGACCGTGCCGCTGATCAGGGGCAGGCTGGCCGATTTGTTCGACCCGTCGAGGGTGACGGTGACGGACCGTTTGGCGGTGGCGCTCATGCGCATGTCCTTGCTGTCGTGGGCGGGCTTCCGGCGGGCAGGCATCGCCGCCGCCCCGGTCGGGGCGGGCGGCGGGTCGTATCTCGCGGCAAAATTATGGCGCACCGCTGCGGGACGCAACCTTCGCTCCCGCAGCAAATCCGCGTGGCAGCGTGGCTTGGCACGCGTCAGTCCGCGGGCGGCGACACAGGCGTGGCGGGGGACAACCAGAGGTCGCGCGCTTCCGCCTGCAGCACCGCCTTGGATCGTTCCGCCGCGGCCGGCAGCAGCGTCCACGGGCAGAGTTGCGCCATGAGGCAGCGGGTCGGATCGGCGCCGGGAGGCGGCAGCACCGCGCAGGCGAGGTCGGCATGCAGCACCGCCGCCTGGCCGCGGGCGAGGGGAATGGCTTCCGCAGCCAGCCGCTCGCCCGCGCAGAGCCGTGCGAAGCGCGCGTCATGGTCGGCCAGCGCCGCCTTCACCTCGACGGCGCCGGCGGTCATCGCTTCGGGCAGGTTGGGATGATGCCCTGCGATCGGGACCGGCGGCAGGCGATGGCTATGTCGGACGGCCGAGAGCCGCACGCCGTCGTCGAGCGCGATCACCAGGGTCACGAAGCGGCGGGGGCGGGTGGCGCCGAACAGCACGGAGGCCCGCCGCGCGGGCGTGGCCGGCGGTCGCAGCATGGCGTGGCTCGCGCCGATCAGCAGCCTGCCGTCGAGCAGCAGGCGCGGGATCTCGCTGGGGACGTCGTCGAGCAGCGCCTGGCGCACCGCTCGCGCGCGCTGGTGCGGGTCGATCAGGGCGCATGGACGGAATGGCAGTTCCATCGTCCAGCCCTGCGGCGCGGCTTCACCCGGCTGATCGAAGCGGGCGGCCTCGTCCAGCCCGGCGAAGGCGCGCTCCAGCGCCTGCCGCGCCGCGGCGACGCGCTCCTTCTGCACCCGCCGGTCGAGCACCAGCAGCCCATCCCGGTTCCATTGCCGCAGCAGCGCCGCCTGCCGGTCGGTGAGGCGCCGCAACGCCTCCCAGGCGTCGATCCGGTCGCGCGCATCCGGCGCATCGGTCCACACGCCGTCGGCGGGCGCGGCGGTGGCGGCGAGGTCGCGCGGCGCCCCGGCATTGGCGCGATAGCCGCGGGCGCGGCCATACGCCAGGTAGTGAACGACGCAGTCCGCATCGGTGAGCGGCCCGAACTGCCACTCCGCCTGGCCATAGGTCGCGCGATAGAAGGCCGGATCGACGTCGTCCGGCGCGCGGCCCTCCGCGCGGCCAAGCTGGTCCCAATGCTGCCAGGCGGACTCGAACGCGCCGCGCGCGATGGCCGCGGCAATGTCGGGGTTGCACCGAAGATAGCCATCCGCGTCGAACCGTTCGGCCTCGCGCAACACGGGCAGCGCCGGGTCGGCGCGCGGCGGCGGGTGGGCGGAGGGGCGGGGCACCTGCATTCTGGCGGCAGAGCGTGCCATCGTGCCGGCGCGCCGTCACCTCGTTGCGGCGCGGCCGGTGCCACGCTACGCGATGATGGAAGAGGGGAGCGATCATGCTGCAGATGTACGATCTGGCCGGGGAGGATCCGGCGCTGCGGTTCAGCCCGTACTGTTGGCGCAGCCGGTTCGCCGCGGCGCATAAGGGCCTGCCGCTGGAAACCATCCCCTGGCGCTTCACCGACAAGCAGGCGATCGCCTTCTCCGGCCAGGGGCGCGTGCCCGTGCTGCGGGACGGCGCCAAGGTGGTGCACGATTCCTGGGCGATCGCGGAGTATCTCGAGGACACGACGCCGATGCCCGCGCTGTTCGCCGGCGGCGCGACGGCGCGGGCGCATGCGCGCTTCGTCAACACCTGGGCCGACACCATCCTGCTGCCGGCCATCGCGCCGCTGATCATCCGCGACCTGCTCGATGCGGTCGCGCCGCAGGACCGCGCCTATTTCCGCGAAAGCCGGGAGCAGCGCTTCGGCCGCACGCTGGAGGAACTGCAGGCGGATCGGGACACCCGGGTCGCCGGCTTCCGCCAGGTGCTGCTGCCGCTCCGCCACCTGCTGCGCGTGCAGCCCTGGATCGGCGGCGCCGCCCCCTCCTATGCCGATCACATCGTGCTCGGTACGCTGATGTGGCCACGCTGCGTCAGCCATTTCGAGCTGCTGCAGCCGGACGACCCGGTGGCCGAGTGGCAGGCCCGCGGTCTCGACCTGTATGGCGGGCTGGGGCGGAGCGCGAAGCGGGTCTGACCCGAACGCCGCGCCGCGGTCGCGCCCCCCTGCGGCGTGCGGCGGCGGATGCGCGGTACCGAATCTCCTTGGAATCCGATCGGGACGGGGGCATGGTGCCGCTGTCCCGGCCGCCCGGCGCGGGAGAGCGTGAGACGAGCCGCGAGCGGCCTGTCGCACCGCCGAAGGCGCAACCGGCCCCCGGAAACGCTCAGGCACCAGGGACCGCGTCGGGTTCAGGGATCTCTGGAAAGCCGGTGGCGCGTCAGCGTCCCCGCACCGACGGAGTAAGGCGCCCGACGGACTGGGCCCCGAATCTCTCAGGTTCCGCGACAGAGGGGGGTCACCACTGCCGGCAATCCCGCCGGTGATGGGGCCCTGTCCGCGGAGATCCTGGTGATCGAGAATGCGCTCCCCGACGACCCGACCCCGACGCCGCTGAAGACGACGCCGCTCGACGCCTGGCATCGCCGCCTGGGCGCCCGCATGGTGCCGTTCGCCGGCTATGCGATGCCGGTGCAGTACGACCTGACCGGGGAGCTGGCGACCCGCTGCAAGGGCGGCGTGATGGCGGAGCACCTGCACACCCGCACCGCCGCCGGCCTGTTCGACGTCTCCCACATGGGCCAGGCGAAGCTGCTCGGGGCCACCGCCGCCGCGGCGCTGGAGCGGCTGGTGCCGGGCGACATCCTCGGGCTCAAGCCCGGCCGCCAGCGCTACACGCTGCTGACCAACGAGGCCGGCGGCATCAAGGACGACCTGATGGTCGCCAATCTCGGCAACGAGACGCTGTTCCTGGTGGTGAATGCGAGCCGCAAGGACGACGACTTCACCCATATCGCCGCCACCCTCCCCGCAGCCGTGACGCTCGAGCCGCAGGAGGAGCGGGCCCTGCTCGCGCTGCAGGGGCCGGAAGCCGCCGCGGTGCTGTCCGGCCTCGCGCCCGAGGCGGCGCAGCTCCGCTTCATGGCGGTCGCCGCCCTGACCATCGCCGGCATCCCCTGCCTCGTCTCCCGCTCCGGCTACACCGGGGAGGACGGGTATGAGATCTCGGTCCCGGCGACCGATGCCGAGGCACTGGCCGACGCGCTGATCGCGCATCCCGCGGTAGTCCCGGCCGGTCTCGGCGCGCGCGATTCCCTGCGGCTGGAAGCGGGGCTCTGCCTCTACGGCAACGATATCGACGAGCTGACCACCCCGGTCGAGGCCGGCCTCACCTGGGTGATCGGCAAGCGCCGCAAGATGGAATGGGACTTCCCGGGCGGGCTCGCCGTGCGCGACCAGCTCGACAACGGCCCGCATCGCAAGCGCGTCGGCATCCGCCCGGAGGGCCGCGCCCCGGCGCGCGCGCAGACCGACATCGTCGCCACGGACGGCACCGCCGCCGGCACCATCACCTCGGGCGGCTTCGGCCCCTCGCTCAATGCGCCGATCGCCATGGGCTATGTCCGCAAGGACCTGGCGACCGATGGCACGCCCCTGCACGTGATCGTCCGCGGCAAGCCGCTGCCCGCGGTCGTCGCCCCGCTTCCCTTCGTCCCCCACCGCTACGCGACCTGACAGGATCATCCCGCCATGGCCAGCAAGAACGCCGACAAGCGCTACACCAAGGATCACGAGTGGGTCACGCTCGACGGCGATATCGCGACCGTCGGCATCACCGACCACGCGCAGGAACAGTTGGGCGAACTCGTCTTCATCGAGCTGCCCGCGCTCGAGCGGGTGATCGCCGCCAGTGAGGCCTGCGCCGTGGTCGAGAGCGTGAAGGCCGCCTCCGACGTCTACGCGCCGCTCGCCGGCAAGATCGTGGAGACCAACGACACGATCGTCGAAGACCCCTCGATCGTGAACAGCGACGCGGAAGGGGAAGGCTGGTTCTTCCGCATGGAGCTCGACAACACCGACGACTTCGAGGCCCTGATGGATCAGGACGCCTACGACGAATTCCTGGAGAGTCTGTGAGCATGGACGTCCTCGCCGAACTGGCGGAGCTGGAAGCGGCGGACGGGTTCGTCCGCCGTCACATCGGGCCTTCGGAATCCGAACTCACCGCGATGCTCGGCGCGATCGGATGCGCGACCCTGGACGACGTGGCGGGCCGCGCCGTGCCGGCCGCGATCCGCTCCAACCAGGCGCTCGACCTCCCGCCACCGATCGACGAGGCCGCCACGATCGCCGAACTGCGCGGGCTCGCCGCCCGCAACGTGCTGAAGAAGTCGCTGATCGGCATGGGCTATCACGGCACCGTCACGCCGCCGGTGATCCTGCGCAACGTGCTCGAGAATCCCGGCTGGTACACCGCCTACACGCCCTACCAGGCGGAGATCGCGCAGGGGCGCCTGGAAGCGCTGCTCAACTTCCAGACCATGATCTGCGAGCTGACCGGCATGCAGATCGCCAACGCCTCGCTGCTCGACGAGGCGACCGCCGCGGCCGAAGCCATGGCGATGGCGCATGCGCTCAGCAAGACCAAGTCCGACGTGCTGGCGGTCGCCGCCGACCTGCATCCGCAAACCCGCGCGGTGCTGGCGACACGCGCCAAGCCGATCGGCATCCGGCTGGTGGACGTGGAGCCCGGCCATCTCGCGCAGATCGGCGCGGCCAATCCGTTCGCGCTGGTGCTGCAATATCCCGGCTCGACGGGGGCGCTGCGCGACCTGTCGGAGGAGATCGCCGCCGCGCATGAAGTGGGCGCGCTCGCGATCGTCGCCGCCGACCCGCTGGCGCTCGCGCTGCTGACGCCGCCCGGCGAAATGGGGGCGGATATCGTGGTGGGGTCCGCCCAGCGCTTCGGCGTGCCGATGGGCTTTGGCGGTCCGCATGCCGGATTCTTCGCCACCAAGGACGCGTTCAAGCGCGCCATGCCGGGCCGGCTGGTCGGCGTTTCGCTCGATGCCGCCGGTCAGCCGGCGATGCGCCTCGCGCTGCAGACGCGCGAGCAGCACATCCGCCGCGAGAAGGCGACCTCCAACATCTGCACGGCACAGGTGCTGCTGGCGGTGATCGCCTCCTTCTACGCCGTCTGGCACGGGCCCGAAGGGCTCAAGCGCATCGCGCGCCGGGTGAACCTGCAGGCGCGCCTGCTCGCCGGCGCCGCGGCGCAGGGCGGCCACCGCGTCCGCCACGCGACGTATTTCGACACGCTGGTCGTGGAGACGGCGGATGCCGACGCGCTGATGGCCGCCGCGGTCGAGGCCGGATTCAACCTGCGCCGGGTCGATGCCGGCGCGGTCGGGATCGCGCTCGACGAGACCGTGACGCGCGACGAGTTGGAGCGCCTGGCCGCGCTGCTGGGCGGCGGCTTGCGCGATGCGCCGGCCAGTCTGCCGGCGGCGCTGTCGCGCAACACGTTCTTCCTCGAACAGGCGGTGTTCAACCAGCACCACGCCGAACACGAGATGCTGCGCTACCTCAAGCGTCTCGAGGACAAGGACGTCGCGCTGACCCGCAGCATGATCCCACTCGGGTCCTGCACGATGAAGCTGAACGCGACGGCGGAAATGGTCGCGATCACGCTGCCGGGCTTCGCGGAGATGCATCCGTTCGCGCCGGCCGACCAGACCGAGGGCTTCGTCACCCTGATCCGCCGGCTGGAAGACTGGCTCAAGGCGGCGACCGGTTTCGCGGCGGTGTCGCTGCAGCCGAATGCCGGCTCCCAGGGCGAGTATGCCGGCCTGCTGGCGATCCGCGGCTGGCACGAGGCGCGCGGCGAGTCGCATCGCGACGTCTGCCTGATTCCGTCGAGCGCGCACGGCACCAACCCCGCTTCGGCGGCGATGGCCGGGCTGCGCGTGGTGGTGGTCGGCTGCGACAAGGACGGCAATGTCGACCTGGCCGACCTGCGCGCCAAGGCGGCCAAGCACGCCGACCATCTCGCCGCGCTGATGATCACCTATCCCTCGACCCATGGCGTGTTCGAGGGTGCGATCCGCGACATCTGCGCGGTCGTGCACGAGGCCGGCGGCCAGGTCTACATGGACGGCGCCAACATGAACGCGCAGGTGGGGCTGACCTCGCCGGCGGCGATCGGCGCCGATGTGTGCCACCTCAACCTGCACAAGACCTTCTGCATTCCGCATGGCGGCGGCGGGCCCGGCGTCGGGCCGGTCGGCGTCGCGGCCCATCTCGCGCCGCATCTGCCCAACCATCCGCTGCGGGCCGATGCGGGTCCGGACACCGGCATCGGACCCGTCGCGGCGGCGCCGTTCGGGTCGGCGCTGATCCTGCCGATCTCCTACGCTTACATCCGCATGATGGGCGCGGCGGGACTGAAGCGGGCGACCGAGGTCGCGATCCTGAACGCCAACTACATCGCCGCGCGGCTGCGCGGGCATTACCCCGTGCTCTACACCGACCCGAACGGCATGGTGGCGCATGAGTGCATCATCGACTGCCGCGGCTTCGAGGCGGACTCGGGCGTGAAGGTGGAGGACATCGCCAAGCGGCTGCAGGATTTCGGCTATCACGCGCCCACCATGTCCTGGCCGGTCGCCGGCACGCTGATGATCGAGCCCACCGAGAGCGAGAGCCAGGCGGAGATCGACCGGTTCTGCGACGCGATGATCGCGATCCGCGCCGAAATCGCCGCGATCGCGGCCGGCAAGCTGGACCGCGCGGACAATCCGCTGAAGCACGCGCCGCACACCGCGGCCGAGGTGACGGCGGAGACCTGGACCCACGCCTATCCGCGCGCCCAGGCGGCGTTCCCGCTGCCCTTCGTGGCCGCGGCGAAGTACTGGCCGCCGGTGAAGCGCGTGGACAACGTCTACGGCGACCGCAACCTGGTCTGCACCTGCGCCCCGCTGGAGAGCTACGCGCAAGCGGCGGAGTAGGAACGGGCGGGGGCGGGGGTCAGGGTGGCGCCTGGCGATGGGCGCCCCCGTGTCATGGCCGCGCGTGTCGCGGCCATCCACGACTTTCCTTGCCGAACGAAGTCGTGGATGGCCGGCCTTCGCCGGCCATGACACGGGGGGCCGTGCCGCGCCGGCCATGCCCAGGGCGTGCCTTTGCCGGCCATGACGCAATGCCTCGCCGGCCACGACACGGGACGTGGAGGCGCGCCCGCCACTCCCCAGGGCGTGCCTTCGCCAGCCACGACACGGGACGTGAAAGCGCGCCGGCCGTGACCTGGGGCCCGGGCTATGCGCCGAGGCGGCTCGCACTGCGGGGGTCGGCGGCGATGGCGGCGCGGATCGCGCGGCCTAAGGGGCCGTCGCACAAGGCGTCCACCTCGACATGCAACCGACGCCGCCAGTTGGGGCGCTCACGGTCGGTGCCGGGCAGGTTCACCGCGTCCCTCTCGCCGGCGAGGTCGTCGGCCTGCACCAGCGCGAGCGCGGCCGGCGTGGCGGCGACCAGCGCGTGCACCGCGCCCGACAGCGCCGGAGTCATCTCGGACGGTGCCGCCACGTCGGCGGGCCACAGCGCCTCCGCCACCAGCAGCGCGATCAGGGCGGCCTTGTCAGCCGAACGGTGGGCCGCGGCCTGCGCGCCCGCGTCCGCCGTCATGCGGCCGATTCGAACCTGTTCGGCGATATCCGCGCCCTCCCACCAGCCGGCCAGCGTCGGCAGGTCGTGGGTCGAGACACAGGCCGCGGCGCGCGGGCGCCAGGCGGCGGGCGGGCGGAACCCGTTGGCGTCGGCGGAAAACCACAGCACCGAATAGGAGAGCACGTCGGCGGCCTGCAGCGTCTCGGAGAAGCCTTCCGGGACGGTGCCGAGGTCCTCGCCCACCACCAGGCAGCCGGCGCGCTGGCTCTCCAGGGTGAGCTGCCCCAGCAGGTCGGGCAGGGGATAGCCGACATAGGCGCCGTCGCGCGCCCGCGCGCCGTCCGGCACCAGGAACAGGCGCTGCAATCCCATCACGTGGTCGATCCGCAGCGCCCCGGCATGACGCATGTTGGCGGCGAGCAGGGCGGCGAACCCCGCGTAGCCCTCGGCCGCCATGGCGAGCGGGTCGGGCGGCGGCAGGCTCCAGACCTGCCCCTCCTGCGAGAACGGATCGGGCGGGGCACCCACCGAGACGCCGGTGAGCAGCGCGTCCTGCCGGCTCCAGGCCTCGGCGCCGTCGGGCGCGGCGCCCACCGCGAGGTCGCGGTAGAAGCCGAGGGAAAGCCCGCTCTCCCGCGCCGCGGCGGCGAGCTGGCGGTCGGCCTGGAACTGGAGCCAGGCGCTGAACCGCACCAGGTCGGGATCCGCCGCCTCCGCCACCGCCGGCGCGGCCGGGTGGCGCAGCGGTTCGGGCCAGGTTTGCCAATGGGCATGGCCCTGCGCGGCGCACAACGCCTCGAAGCGCGCGAAGTCGCGCAGCGCGGATCCGCTCGCGGCCTCGAAGGCGGCGAAGGCCGGATCGTCGCGCCCGCTGGACAGGAAAGCGTCCCACAGGACCGCGCGCTTGGCCGCCCAGACCGCCGGGTAGTCGACCGCATCCGGCGCCCGCAGCGGGGCGAATGCCGCCGCCGACGACTGCGCCGCGGGGGCGAGCGCCGCGACGTCGAGGTAGATCGGATCGAGGAAGCGCCGATCGGAGGGGTGATAGGGGCTGCAGCGCGCGCGATCCCCCGGGAACAGCGCGTGCAGGGGATTGATCCCGACCGTCGCGGCGCCCCAGCGCGCGGCGGCGCGGCCCATTGCGGCAAGCGCGGTGAAGTCGCCGATCCCCTGATCGTCGGCCCGGCGCAGCGTGTAGAGATGCGCCGCGACGCCCAGCGCGCGCCCATCCCCCGCCAGCGCGGGCGGCAGGAAGCAGGTCGGCGGGGCGACGGTGAGGTGGCAGGGTGCGTCGGGCGCGGCGTCGAGCCAAAGACGATGCCGCCCGGCCGGCAGCGCGGGGAGGGTGACCGCGCCGGTGGCCTCGGGCGGGCAGGGGAAGGCGGTCTGCGTGCCGTCCTCGCGCACCAGCATGAGCCAGGCGCCGGGCGCCGCGGCCCCCAGCGGCACGGTGACCGGCGCGTCGGTCCACGCCACCAGCGCATGCGGCAGCGGGCGAGTGGCGCGGGCGGCGATGCGTGCCAGGCTGTCGGCGCAGTCGGACGCGGTGGCGGTCGGCAGGCGCATCGCGGCGAGCAGCGCGCGTTTGGTGTCGTCGGAGACGCGCGTCTCGGTTCCGGTCACGTCCCACCAGACCGGCGCGATCCCGGCCGCTGCGGCGAGCTGGTCGAGCGCATCGGGCGGCAGCGGCGAGAGCAGGGCCGGGCCGCTGGCGCGCACGCCGGCCGCAGCGGCGGCATCCGGCGCAGCGATGGCATCTTGCGCAGCGAAGACAGCCTGCGCACCGGCGGGATCGTCGTTGGCGGCGAGGCGCTCGATCGGCTGCTCCTGCAGGATCACGACGGAGCGGGCGGCCACCGCGAACGTGGCTGCGACCGGCTGCGTCCGATCGGGGTCGGCGCTGTCCGCCACGCAGTGCCAGTCCCAGCCGGGGCGCGGGTCGGCGAGGGCGGCCTCGAGCGCGGTGCGCCCGGCGTTCATCACCACGGCCACGCGGTTGCCGTCGGCGTAGAACGTGGCCACCAGGCTGTGGTGGTCGTCATTCCACTCCTCGGCGGTGGGCACGCCGCCGTCGGGCATGCGCCAGGTGACGTCGGGCAGGCCGGTCGCGTCCACCGCGGCGCCGGTCAGCGGCTGCGCGCCGCGCAGCGCCGGGCTGCCGAGCCGCAGCCGGATCAGCCGCGCGGCGAAGGCGACCAGGCCGGGGTCCAGCGCCTGCCAGTCGAGCCAGGAGATCGCGTTGTCCTGGGTGTAGGCGTTGTTGTTGCCCTGCTGGGTGCGGCCACCCTCGTCGCCCATCGGCAGCATGGGCGTGCCGCGCGCGGTCAGCAGCAGCGCGAGCAGGGAGCGGATGTCGCGCCGCCGCGCCTCGAGGATCGCGGGATCGTCGGTGGCGCCCTCGGCGCCGTTGTTCCAGGACAGGTTGTCGCCGTTGCCGTCGTGGTTGTCCTCGCGGTTCGCCTCGTTGTGCTTGGTTTCATGGGAAACCAGGTCGGCGAGGGTGAACCCGTCATGCGCGGTGACGAAGTTGATGCTGCGGGTCAGCGGGCGATGGCGGGCCACGAAGAGGTCGGCGGACCCGGCGAGGCGCGTCGCGAGCTCCCCCAGCACGTGGGCGTCGCCGCGCCAGAAGCGGCGGATGGTGTCGCGGAAGCGGTCGTTCCACTCGCCCCAGGCGGCGGGAAAGGATCCGAGTTGATAGCCGCCGGGCCCGATATCCCAAGGTTCGGCGATCACCACGCGGTCGGCGAGCACCGGGTCCTGCTGCATGGCGGCGAGCAGGGGCGCCGCGGGGTCGAACCCGTCCTCGCGCCGACCGAGCGTGGTGGCGAGGTCGAGGCGGAAGCCGTCGAAGCCGCCGCGTTCCGCCCAGATGCGCAGCGCGGCCATGCCGAGTGCGACCATCGGGGCGCGATCGAGCGCGAGCACGTTGCCGGTGCCGGCGTCGTTCACGTAGAGCGCCGGATCGTCGCGGCGGAGGCGGTAGGCGCCGCCATTGTCGAGGCCGCGGAGCGAGACGGTAGGCCCGAGCTCGTCGCCTTCGCCGCTGTGGTTCAGCACCACGTCGAGCAGCACGTGGAAGCCGGCGTCCTGCAACGCGCCGACGGCCGCGCGGACCTCATCCCAGCCGCCGGGGGCGAGGCGTGGATCGGGTGCGAGGAAGGCGACCGGGTTATAGCCCCAGTAGTTGTGCAGGCCGATCCGCGGGAGGTGCCGGTCGTCGATCCAGGCGGCGGAGGGCATCAGCTCCACGGTGGTGACGCCGAGCTGTTGGAGGTGGGCGATGACGGCCGGGTGGGCGAGGGCGGCATAGGTGCCGCGGATGGGGTCGGGGATGTCGGGGTGGAGACGGGTGAAGCCGCGAACGTGCAGCTCGTAGATGACCTGCCGGTCCCAATCGAAGCTGGGGCGGGCGGAGGACAGTCGTGGATGGCCGGCCTGCGCCGGCGATGACACGGAGGGGTCCGCGGCGTTGGGGGCGGTTGCCGGGGGCGCGATGGCGGGTGGGTCCGGCATCGTCGGCGCGGTGCCGGGCGTTGGCTCGATGATCGCCTTGGGCACCAGGGGCGCGGTGTCCGTGGGGTTCGGGGCGTCGTGGTCGACCAGGGCCGGGTCGAGGGTGAACGGGCGGTCGAGCCGCGTCGCGTAGGGGTCGACCAGCAGCTTCGCCGGGTTGCAGCGCTTGCCGCGCGCCGGATCGAACGGTCCCCAGGCGCGCAGCCCGTAGCGCTGTCCGGCGCGCAGGCCGGCGACATGGGCATGGAACACGTCGCCGGTGCGGGCGCGCAGCGGCAGGCGCGCGGTCTCCCGGTCGTCGGCATCGAACAGGCAGAGCGCGACCGCCTCGGCGTCGGCGGCGTGCACCGCGACATTGGCGCCGTCCGCCTCCAGCGTGACGCCCAGCGGCCAGGGACGGCTGTCGGAAATCGGCTCGCTCACGTCCGGCGCTCGTCGCGGAGCGCGCGGTAGAGCGCGGCGTAGCGGGCGGCCGGCCGGCGCCAGGACACGTCGGATTTCATCGCGGTCCTCTGCAGCTTCCGCCAGGTGGGTTGGTCGACCCAGAGCGCGGCGAGGCGCAGGATCGCCGCCTCGAGCATCTCCTGGGTGGGGGGTGCGAACTGCACGCCGGTGCCGGTTCCGGCGGCGAGCGCGGCCTCGTTGGCGTCGATCACCGTGTCGGCGAGGCCGCCCACCCGCGCGACGACCGGCAGCGCGCCGTAGCGCAGCGCGCAGAGCTGGGTGAGGCCGCAGGGCTCGAAGCGGGAGGGAACGAGCAGCGCGTCGGCGCCCGCCTGGATCTGGTGCGCCAATGGTTCGTCATAGCCGCGCACGACGCCGACCCGGCCGGGATGTGCGGCGGCGGCGGCGAGGAATCCCTCCTCCAGGGCGCGATCCCCGGCCCCCAGCATCGCGAGCTGGATATCGAGGCCGAGGAGATGGGGCAGGGCGGCCAGCAGGAGGTCGAGCCCCTTCTGCCAGGTGAAGCGGCTCACCACCCCCAGCAGCAGCGCGTTCGCATCCGGCACGAGGCCCAGCCGGATCTGCAGCGCGCGCTTGTTGGTGGCGCGGCGATGCAGCCGCGCGAGCGAGAACGGGGCGGCGAGGTGCGGGTCCGTCTCGGGATTCCACACCGTTTCGTCGATGCCGTTCAGGATGCCGAACAGCGCGTGGGAGCGGATGCGCAGCAGCCCGTCCATGCCCATCCCGCCGGCGGCCGTGGCGATCTCCGCGGCGTAGGTGGGCGAGACCGTGGTGATCCGGTCGGCAAGGGCGATGCCGGCCTTCAGGTAGCCGATGCTGCCGTAATACTCGACGCCGCCCAGGTTGTAGGACTCGGGCGGCAGGCCGAGGGTGGAGAGCAGATCCGCCGGGAATTGGCCCTGGAAGGCGAGGTTGTGCACGGTGATGACCGTGCCGGGTCGCGGGCCACCGCGATAGGCGAGATAGGCGGGGGCGAGGCCGGCCTGCCAGTCATGTGCGTGCAGGATGTCGGGATGCAGTCCGGGCACCGCGCCGGTGGCGACGTCGGCGCCGACCCGCGCCAGGGCCGCGAAGCGCAGGGCATTGTCGCCCCAGTCGCGCCCGTCCGGCCCGACATACGGGTTGCCCGGCCGGTCGTAGAGATGCGGCGCATCGATCGCCAGGATGTCGAGACCGCTCACGGTGCCGCGCAGCAGCCGCACCGGCCCGCCGAACAGGTCCGGCTGGACGTATTCGGCCGCGGGCTGGGCGAGCGCCGCCCGCACCGCGGGATAGGCCGGGATCAGGCTGGTGGTGCGGACGCCCTCGGCCTGCAGTGCGAGCGGAAGCGCGCCGGCCACGTCGGCCAGGCCACCCGTCTTCACGATCGGGTAGATCTCCGGGACGACCGAGAGGACGTGCAGGTCGGACATCGGCGCCGGTCAGGCCTCGAGACGGTCCAGCATGGGCTGGGTGACGAGGCAGACGCCGTTCTCGGTGCGGCGGAAGCGGCGGGCGTCCTCGTCGGGGTCCTCACCGACCACGAGGCCGGCCGGAATGCGCACGCCCTTCTCGACGATCACGTTCCGCAGCCGCGCGCCGCGGCCGATATCGGCCTCGGGCAGGATCACCGCATTCTCTATGCGGGCGTAGGAATGGACATGCACGCCAGTGAACAGCAGCGCCTGGCGCAGGAAGGCACCCGAGATGATGCAGCCGCCGGAGACGAGCGAGGAGATCGCCTCGCCGCGGCGGCCCACCTCGTCGTGCACGAACTTGGCGGGCGGCGTGATCTCGGCATAGGTCCAGATCGGCCACTCACGGTCGAACAGGTCGAGCGCCGGAACGACGGCGGTGAGGTCGATGTTCGCCTCCCAATACGCGTCGAGCGTGCCGACGTCGCGCCAATACGCTTCCTTCTCGAAGCCGGAGCGGACGCAGGACGTGGCGAAGCGATGCGCGACGGCTTTGCCGTGCCGCACCAGATAGGGGATGATGTCCTTGCCGAAATCGCGCTGGGAGTGCGGGTCGGCGGCGTCACGCTTCAACTGGTCGAGCAGGAAGCGCGTGGCAAAGACGTAAATCCCCATGCTGGCGAGCGCCATGTCGGGCTTGTCCGGCATGCCCGGCGGGTCGGCCGGCTTCTCGACGAAGTCGAAGATGCGGTCGGTGGTGTCCACCGCCATCACGCCGAAGCCGGTCGCCTGCATGCGTGGCACCTCGATGCAGCCCACCGTCACGTCGGCGTTCTGCTCGATGTGCTGGGTGACCATCCCGGCATAGTCCATCTTGTAGACGTGGTCGCCGGCGAGCACGACGATGTAGGCGGGATCGTAGCCCTCGATGATGTCGATGTTCTGGTACAGCGCATCGGCCGTGCCGGCGTACCAGTCGTTGCCGGCGCGCTGGGAGGCGGGAAGGATGTCGAATCCTTCGTTACGCTCCGGGCGGAAGAAGTTCCACCCGCGCTGCAGGTGGCGGATCAGGCTGTGCGCCTTGTACTGCGTCGCGACGCCGATGCGGCGAATGCCGGAGTTCACGGCGTTCGAAAGGGCGAAGTCGATGATGCGGCTCTTGCCGCCGAAATAGACGGCGGGCTTCGCGCGGGTGTCGGTGAGTTCGAGCAGCCGCGACCCGCGCCCGCCGGCCAGCACATAGGCCATCGTGTCGCGCACGACCGGCGCGTTGGGCGAGGGGCGGGTCAGCATGCGGGCAACGTCTCCTCGTCGCGAGCCGGAGGCTCGTGGACAAAATACACGGTGGCCAAGGGTGGGGCCAGGATGGTGGCGGAGGCCGGCAGCCCATGCATGGGCAGCGGTTCGGCCTCGATCGCGCCGAGATTGCCCAGGCCGCTGCCGCCATAGCCAGAGGCATCGGTGTTCAACACTTCGCGCCAACGACCGGCGAAGGGCAGGCCGATGCGGTAGCCCGCACGCGGGACCGGGGTGAAATTGGCGACGATGGCGACCGGCGGCGCGCCGGGAGCGAAGCGGAGCCAGGAGGCGACGGAATTGTCCTGGTCGTCGGCGGCGATCCAGCGGAACCCGTCGGGCTCGCAGTCGCGCGCATGCAGCGCCGGCAGGCCACGATGGAGCGCGTTGAGGTCGCGCAGCAGCGCCTGGACGCCGCGATGCGGCGCATGATCGAGCAGCCACCAGTCGAGGCCGCCATCCGCATTCCATTCGTTCGACTGCGCGAACTCCTGGCCCATGAACAGCAGCTTCTTGCCGGGATAGGCCCACATGAAACCGTAATAGGCCCGCAGGTTGGCGAAGCGCTGCCACTCGTCGCCCGGCATGCGGCCCAGGACGGAGCCCTTTCCGTGCACGACCTCGTCATGCGAGAGCGGCAGCACGAAGTTTTCCGACCAGGCATAGAGCAGGCCGAAGGTGAGCCGGTCGTGGTGCCAGCGCCGGTGCACGGGATCGAGCGCCATGTAGGCGAGGGTGTCGTGCATCCACCCCATGTTCCATTTGAAACCAAACCCGAGGCCGCCGGCATCGACGGGCGCCGACACGCCGGGCCAGGAGGTGGATTCCTCGGCGATCGTGGTGGCGCCGGGATAGTCGGCGAACAGCAGCGTGTTGCAGCGTTGCAGGAATCCGACCGCATCACGGTTGTCGTTGCTGCCGTCGGGGTTGGGCAGCCACTCGCCGGCGCGGCGCGAGTAGTCGAGATAGAGCATGGAGGCGACCGCATCGACGCGCAGCGCATCGACATGGAAGCGGTCGAGCCAATAGGCGGCGGAGGCGATCAGGTAGTTGGCCACCTCCCGGCGCCCGTAATCGAAGATCGCGGTGTTCCAGTCGGGATGGAAGCCGCGGCGCGGGTCGGCATGCTCGTAGAGCGGGCCGCCGTCGAACTGCGCCAGGCCATGCACGTCGGTCGGGAAATGCGCCGGCACCCAGTCGAGGATGACGCCGAGACCGGCCACGTGCGCGCGGTCGACGAAGCGGGCGAAGCCGGCCGGATCGCCGTGCCGCGCGGTCGGCGCGAACAGGCCGATCGGCTGATAGCCCCAGGACGCATCGAGCGGGTGTTCGGTGACCGGCAGCAGCTCGAGATGGGTGAAGCCGAGTTCGGCGGCGTATGGGATCAACGTCTCGGCGAGTTCGTCATAGCTGAGGAACTGGCCGGAGGGGCCGCGGCGCCAGGAGCCGAGATGCACCTCGTAGATCGCCATCGGCGCGCGGCGCGGGTCGGTGCCGCCCCGGCCGGCGAGATAGTCGGCATCGGTGAAGGGCAGCGCGTCGGTGCGCGCCACCACCGAGGCCGTGGACGGCCGCAACTCGGCGGCGAAGCCGAAGGGATCTGCCTTGAGCGGCAGCAGCCGGCCATCGCGCGCGAGGATCTCGTATTTGTACACGGCGCCGGGGCCGAGATCGGGGAGGAAGATTTCCCACAGCCCGCTATCGACGCGCTTGCGCATCGGGTGACGCCGGCCGTCCCAGTCGTTGAAGGTGCCGACCACGGAGACCCGCGCGGCATTGGGGGCCCAGACGGCGAAATGCACCCCGTCGGCCCCGTCATGGTGCATCGGATGCGCGCCAAGCCGCTCGTAGAGCCGGCGATGCGTGCCTTCCACGAGCAGGTGGTCGTCGAGCGTGCCGAGCACCGGCGGAAAGGCGAAGGGGTCGCGGAAGCGCCAGGTGGCGCTGCCGTGCGTGGCCTCCAGGAGATAGGGGAACCGCGACGTGGCGTCCGGGAACAGGTGTTCGAAGACCCCGTCCGGATGGCGCTGCGACAGGTCCGCCTGCGGCGTGCCGTCGATGGCGCAGAGGGTGAGCGCGGTGGCGCCGGGCACGAAGGCGCGGACCACGAGGCCCGCTGGCGTTTCGTGCGGGCCGAGCAGGGCGAAGGGATCGGGATGGCGGGCGGCGAGCAAGGCGTCGATCTCGGACTCGGCGGCGCGCCATGCGGTCATTCTGTCCCGTCCTCGTGATGATCTTGGGAGGCCGTCACCGGCCTTCGGCAGGGACCATACGATACGATGCCGCGAATGAACCAACGGTTAGTGGTGGGGCGTGCGCATGTCGCGGAGTGGGGCACGCCCCGTCATGGCCACTGCAGGCGGGCGCTCCGCGATTTTCGACGCGGCACGAAGTCGTGGATGGCCGGCACAAGGCCGGCCATGACACGGGGTGGATGAGGCCGGCGGTGACACGGGGTGGACGAGGCCGGCCATGACACGGGGTGGATGGGGTCGACCATGACGCTGGAGGGGAAGGCGAGGCCGGCCACGACAAGGGACGTGGCCGTCGCGACATGCGCCCGCCTCACACCGCCTGCGTCGGCACGTCCCAGATCTCGCTCGCATACTCCCGGATCGAGCGATCGGAGCTGAACCACCCCATGCCCGCCGTGTTCATGATCGCCGACTTCCACCACGCCTCGGGCCGGTTCCACAGCGCGGCAATCTCGCGCTGCGTGGCGTAGTAGGAGTCGAAATCGGCGCAGACCATGAAGTAGTCGTGGTAGCGCAGGGCATCCACCAGGCCACGGTAACGGTCCCGGTCGTCGGGCGAGAACACGCCCGACTGCACCGCATCCAGCACTTCCGACAGCGCGGGCGAGCCCGCGATCACATCGCCCGCATCGATGCCGCGGGTGCGCCGCGCCGCCACCTCGTCGGCGGTCAGGCCAAAGATCGCGATGTTCTCGGGTCCCACATGCTCGCGGATCTCGACATTCGCGCCGTCCAGCGTGCCGATGGTCAGCGCGCCGTTCAACGCGAACTTCATGTTCCCCGTCCCGGACGCCTCCATCCCCGCCGTCGAGATCTGTTCGGACAGGTCGGCGGCCGGGATGATCACCTCGGCGAGGCTCACCGAGTAGTTCGGCAGGAACACGACCTTCAGCGCGTTGCGCACGGTGGGATCGCTGTTCACCACGCGTGCCACGTCGTGTGCGAGCTTGATGATCAGCTTCGCGGTCTGATAGCTGGCCGCCGCCTTGCCGGCGAAGATCTTCACCCGCGGCGTCCAGTCGCTCATCGGCCGCGCGCGGATCGCGTTGTACAGCGCGATCGTCTCCAGGATGTTCAGCAGCTGGCGCTTGTATTCGTGGAAGCGCTTGATGTGCACGTCGAACAGCGCAGCCGGGTCGACGCGGATCTCGAGTTCCTTGCGGATCACGTCGGCGAGGGCGAGCTTGTTCAGGTAGCGCACCGCGGCAAAACGCTGCTGGAACACGCTGTCGGTGGCGAGCGGACGCAGCCGTGCGAACGCTTCCTCCCGGTCCAGGACCTCGGGCCCGATCGCATCCACCAGCAGGCGCGTGAGCTTCGGGTTCGCTTCGTGCAGCCAGCGGCGGAAGGCAATGCCGTTGGTGACGTTGACGATACGGTCGGGAAACAGCGCGTGCAGGTCGCGGAACACCGTCTCCCGCATCAGGTCGGTGTGCAGCGCGGACACGCCGTTGACCCGATGCGAGCCCAGGAAGGCGAGGTGGCTCATGCGCACGCGACGGCCCTGATGCTCGTCGATCAGCGAGACGGAGGAGAGCAGGCGTCCGTCCTCGGGATGTTCCTTGCGGACCTGGCCGAGATGCAGCGCGTTGATCAGGTAGATGATCTGCATGTGGCGCGGCAGCAGCCGCTCGAGCAGCGGCAGCGGCCAGCTTTCCAGTGCCTCGGGCAGCAGCGTGTGGTTGGTGTAGCTGAAGGTGCGCTGCGTGGTCCGCCAGGCGTCTTCCCAAGGGAGTTGGTAGACGTCGAGCAGGATGCGCATCAGTTCGGCGACGCCGATCGCGGGATGGGTGTCGTTGAGCTGGATCGCGGTCTTGTCCGCGAAGGTGCCGATGTGACCGAACGCCTTGATGTGACGTCGCACCAGATCCTGCAGCGAGGCGGAGACGAAGAAATACTCCTGCCGCAGCCGCAGTTCCTGGCCAGCCGGGGTCGCATCCGACGGGTAGAGCACCTTGGAGATCGATTCCGCGCGCACCTGTTCGGAAAGCGCGCCGACATGATCGCCGTGATTGAAGGCGTCGAGCCGCAGCGGATCGACGGGCCGGGCCGACCAGAGCCGCAGCGTGTTGACCCGCCGGCCGTGCCAGCCGACCACCGGCGTGTCGAAGGCGACCGCTTCCACCTTCTCGGCCGGATGCCACACATGCCGCATCGCCGCTTCGGAAATCGGCACCGCCTCGATCGAGCCGCCGAAGCCGATGTCGTAGCAGACCTCGGGCCGTTCGAATTCCCAGGGATTGCCGTGGGTCAACCAGTCTTCGGGATATTCCTGCTGCCAGCCGTTCTTCATGACCTGCTTGAACAGGCCATGATCGTAGCGGATGCCGTAGCCATGCGCCGGAATGCCCAGCGTCGCCATGCTCTCCATGAAGCAGGCGGCGAGACGACCGAGGCCGCCATTGCCGAGTGCCGCATCCGGCTCCAGCGCGCGCAGCCGATCGAGGTCGATGTCCATGCCGGCCAGCGCGGCGCGGGTCGTCGCCGTCATGCCGAGATTGTTCAGGTTGTCGAACAGCAACCGGCCGATCAGGAACTCGAGCGACAGATAGTAGACGCGCTTCTCGCCCTGCTGATACGCCGTGTCGATGCCGGCAAGCCACCGATCCACCACGCGGTCGCGCACGGCGAGGCAGGTTGCCAGCAGCCAATCCGCATCGGTCGCCACCGAGCGACGCTTGCCGACGTGGTAGTTGAGCTTCTCCAGGATGGCGGCGCGAAGGGCGACGACGTCGCTCTCGGTCGGCGCAGCGGCCTGGTGGTGGGTCCCGGAGGACGCAGCTTGCCCGTCAGCCTCGAAATCCACGGCAATTTCACCTGATCGTGATCGGTTGTAGGCGACCAAAGCATGTTTCGCGCGGAGGCTTCAACCAATGAATTCTGCCCGTGGCCGCGCGCAGGATCCCTTCGGTACCACCTTCTGCCAGCCGTCCCGACATGGTCGGCTGGCACCCGATCGACCCGCTTGGCGTGTCAAGCACGCCGGAGTGGTTTCAGGTCGCGCGGAGTATAGGTGCAATACGCGCCAGGAGGCATGACAGTGGAGACACTCGTTCGTGAGCGCGCGCATCTTCCGCGAGTCCCGGTGCCCTGGCGCGGGGTCATGACCGCGGTCATGATGCCCGCAACCGTCAATGGGAGGGCCTCATGCTGTCATTCGGCGCGTCCATGTTCTTCACCGATTACTCGATCGGCGCGGTCGAACTCGCGCGGACGCTGGAGTCGCGCGGCTTCGAATCGCTGTGGGCTCCGGAGCACTCGCACATCCCGCTGACCCGCAAGTCGCCGTTTCCGGGCGGCGGCGACCTGCCGAAGAAATACTACGACACGATGGACCCGTTCGTGACGCTGACCGCGGCGGCGGTCGCAACCACGCGGCTGAAGATCGGCACTGGCGTGTGCCTGGTCGCGCAGCGCGACCCGATCCAGACCGCGAAGCTGGTGGCCTCGATCGACCAGGTTTCGGGCGGACGGTTCCTGTTCGGCGTTGGTAACGGCTGGAACCAGGACGAACTCGAGGATCATGGCGTCGCCTTCGCCGACCGCCACAAGGTCGCGCGCGAGCGGATCGAGGCGATGAAGGTGATCTGGACGAAGTCGAAGCCCGAGTACCAGGGTGAATTCGTGCAGTTCGGCCCGATGATGACCTGGCCGAAGCCGGTGCAGAAGCCGCATCCGCCGGTCATCGTCGGCGGCGCATTCCCGTATTCCGCGCGGCGGGCAATCCGTTACGGCGACGGCTGGATCCCGCAGGCCAAGCGCGGCACATACGAGGAGATCGCGGAACTCATCCCGGAGTTCCGCAAGATGGCCAGCGCGGCGGGGCGCAACCCGGACGAGATCGAGATCACCGTCTGGGGTCCCAAGCAGGAGGTCGACCTGATGAAGCGCTACGAGGACCTGGGCGTCTCGCGCATCGTCTTCAGCCTGGAATCCGAACCGGCCGACAAGCTGGGGTCCGTGCTGGACGGCTGGGAGAAGGTGATGCGCGCCGCCAACGCGTGAGGGACGGCGCCGCGGACCGCGCGACTCATGCCGCGGCGCGCAGGACCTCGAGCACCGGCACGCCGTAGCGCTGCAACTTGGAGGCGCCGACGCCCTTGATCTGCCCCAGCTCGTCGAGCGAGGCGGGACGGATGGCGGCGATCTCCCGCAGCACGCTGTCGTGGAAGATGACGTAGGGCGGCACCGACTGGGTTCGCGATTCGGTCGCCCGCCAGGCACGCAGCGCCTCGAACACGCCCGCGGCCTCGGGTCCCGGCGCCGCCGTGAGCCCGGGGCGGTCCGGGCGCAGCACCCCGCGGGCGCGACGCGGGCTCTCCTGCCGCAGCATCACGTGCTGCTCGCCGCGCAGGATCGGCCGCGCCTTCTCCTGCACGAGGAACAGGCCGCCATGCCCGGCGGTGTCGACGTCGAGCGCGCCCAGCGCGATCAACTGCCGGATCAGGCCGCGCCAGTACGGGATGCCGTGTTCCTTCCCGACGCCGAAGGTCGGCAACTGGTCGTGGCGATGCCGCACCACCGCCTCGGTCGCCTCGCCACGCAGCACCGCGATGATGTGCAAGGCGCCGAAGATCTGGTTGGTCCGATAGACCGCCGACAGGACTTTCTGCGCCGCCACGCTCGCGTCCTCGGTGACCGGGGGCGCATCGCAGTTGTCGCAATGGCCGCAGGGGGTCGGCAGGTCCTCGCCGAAGCAGGTCAGCAGGGAGCGGGTGCGGCAGGCGACCGCCTCGGTCAGCCCGATCATCTCCTCGAGCTTGGTGCGCATCACGCGCTTCTGCGTCTCCGGCGCCGCCGACTGCGCCAGCCAGTGACGTGCGCGGGCGATATCCTGCCCGTCATAGAGCAGCAGCGTGTCGGCCGGGTCGCCATCGCGCCCGGCCCGGCCGATCTGCTGGTAGTACGCCTCCGGGCTTTCCGGCATGTCGAGATGCACGACGAAGCGCACGTCCGGCCGGTCGATCCCCATGCCGAAGGCGATGGTGGCGACGACCACCAGCGGCTCCCCCGACCGGAACCGCGCGAGCGCGTCGCGCTTCTGCTGCGGCTCGAGCCCGGCATGGAAGGCGATGGAAGGCATGCCTTTCTCGACCAGCCTGGCGGCCACCCGTTCGGTCTTGGCGCGGCTGCCGCAATAGACGATCCCGCAATCGCCGGGGTGACGGGCCAGGAACTCCAGCAGTTGCGCGCTCTCGCCCAGCTTGGGCGCGGCCGCGAGGTGCAGGTTCGGGCGATGGAAGCTCGAGAGGAACACCTCCGCCTCCGGCATCGCCAGGGCGGAGAGGATGTCGGAGCGGGTGCGCGGGTCGGCGGTCGCGGTCAGTGCGATCCGCGGCACGTTCGGGAAGTGCTCCGGCAGGCAGGCGAGGCCGCGATATTCCGGGCGGAACTCGTGGCCCCACTGGGAAACGCAATGCGCTTCGTCGATCGCGAACAGGCCGATCGGCACGCGGGCGAGCCGCTCGAGCGTGCCGTTGCCGAGCAGCCGTTCGGGGGAGACGTAGAGGAGGTCGAGCTGATGCTCGATCAGGTCGCGGGTGACGCTGCGCGCCTCGGCGGGATCGAGGTCGGAATGCAGGGCGCCGGCATTGACGCCGAGCTGCCGGAGCGCGGCGACCTGGTCGTCCATGAGGGCGATCAGGGGCGAGACGATCACGCCCATGCCGGGCCGGCACAGGGCAGGGACCTGGTAGCAGAGGCTCTTGCCGCCGCCGGTCGGCATCAGCACCAGCGCATCGCCGCCGGCGATCACGTGCTGGACGACCGCCTCCTGCTGGCCGCGGAAGCCCGGAAAGCCGAAGACGCGGCGCAGGACGGCCGCGGGATCCTCCGGTATCCGGGTTTGCAGCATCAGCGCTTCGTCGGGGCGACCGACACCTCCACGCGACGGCTCTCCAGTGAGGTGATGGCGAAGGTCACCGATCCGCGGCCGATCTTCTCGATGCGGTTCGTCGGCACGCCGTTCTCGATCATCAGGTCGGCGACGCGCTGCGCCCGCAGTTCGGAGAGCAGGATGTTGGCCTGCTTGCTGCCGGTGGGGTCGGCGAATCCGCTGACGCGGATCGACTCGGCCGGGTGCGTCTTCGCGTAATCGGCGGCTTCCGCCACCACGCCCTTGGCGGCGTCGTCGATCGCCGCGGACCATTCCTGGAAGAAGATGACGAAGCGCCGCGGTTCGGCCTGGGCCGGCGCAGCGAAGGCGAGGACGAGCAAGGAGAGCAGGGCGAGACGCCGCATGACCGATTCCCTCAGGAGGACGCTTTGCGAGCCTACCTGCCGAGCGGTTGATGCGGCGTCAACCGCGACCAGCATTGCCGATCCGGGCATGTTTTCGATGCGAAAATCGGTGTGGGATTACAGTCGCATGCGCAATGACGATGAAAACCCGGATGGCGCAAACGTTTGCTTAAGTGGCGTCGTGCTGATGTTCCCGAAGATAGCGAGAGGGGGCCGCGGTGAGCGCCAGTCGTCTTGTCAATCGGAACGTCGTTGCCGAACGCGGGCGGACCAGCATGCGGCTGGAGCCCGAACTCTGGGATGCGTTGCTCGAGATCTGTGAGCGGGAAGGCCAGGACATGAGCACCCTGGTCCGCCGGGTGGAGGCGGAAGGCCATGTGGGGGGTCGAACGTCGGCGGTGCGTGTCTTCGTGCTGGACTATTTCCGGGTTGCCGCCACCGAGGAGGGTCATGCAGCGGCCGGCCATGGACTGCCGCCGCGGGCGCGACTTTCCATCCAGAGCAGCCGATCCGCCGCATGAGCCCGCGACCCGGCCGCGGCTCGGGGCTGGGGCGTCGCGCGCCGGTGCGAGGTGCGCGGTCCGCTCCGGCGCGGCGGCGGGCCGGGATGGGCGTGGCACGTCGCACATGCCCCTGTGCCGGGTTCGGTCCCCCGCCTCTACCCGGGATCGCGGCGCCCCCGCCGCGCTGACGCACCTGCCCGGGTGCGGGGAGGGAGGGGGCGCCTGCCGCCTTCGCTCCCGTTTCGTTCTTCTTTCCGTCCGGGGACCGTTTCCCCTCTTGCAAGGCGTCCGCCGGCTGCCAAGATGCTGTCCGGTCGGGATGCCGCGTTCGGGTCCCGACGGATGCTTCGCTCGCAGGAGGGGGCCATGACCACCCGGATGTTCACTTCGCCGCTGTTCCTCGGCTTCGATCACCTCGAGCAGATGCTCGAGCGGGCGTCGAAGACCTCGTCGGACGGATACCCCCCGTACAACATCGAACAGCTCAGCCCGGTCGGGCTCCGCATCACCCTGGCGGTGGCGGGCTTCACCATGGACGACCTGCAGATCACGCAGGAAGACAACCAGTTGGTGATCCGTGGCCGTCAGGCGGACGAGACGCAGGGGCGGGTGTTCCTCCATCGTGGGATCGCCGCACGCCAGTTCCAGCGCGCGTTCGTGCTGGCGGAGGGGATCGAGGTGAAGGGGGCCTGGCTCGACAACGGGCTGCTCCACATCGACCTCGCGCGTCCCCAGCCGGAGCCGCGTGTGCGGACGATCCAGATCAACAAGCCGGCGCGACCGAACGGCAATGCGCGGCCGGCCGAGATTGGTCGGCAGGCCGAGATCGGTCCGATGGTGGAAGGGCACACCGAATCGCGGTGAGCCGCGTTCAGGTTGAAGATCGGGAGGCAGGATAGCTCCCGCAGTTCAGGAGGCGCGGTTCGGCCGGATGGCGTGCCGCGAAAGGAGAGAGGACGATGAACATCAATTCGGGAAATGCGCCGGAGATGGCTCCCGAGACTGCCGTGGAGCCGGCGCTGATCGACATTCGGAAGCTGACCACGGAGCAGCTCGCCCAGCTTGGGATGCAGCAGATCGCTTACGTGAAGCCGGTCGAGATCAATGGCACGACCGGGTTCGCGATCCATGCCGCCAATGGCATGCCGATGGGGCTTGCCGAGAACCGTGACGTGGCGCTCGCCGCGATCATCCAGCACGAGATGACGCCCGTCCCGGTGCACTGAGCCTGGCAGCCGGCCGGCCGGGCGCCTCATACGCCCCCGGCAGGCCGCGTTCCGCCCGGCCCCGGCCAAGTGGCTGAGGTGAGCGCCTACGGGCGTTTAGAAGTAAGCGCCTGCGGGCGCTCAGAGGTGAGATGCCTGTGGGCGCTTAGGTGGTTGCTTCGCCTGAGGGTGCCCGCGGTGCGATCCGCCTCGAGGCGCGCGGTATGAGATGCCGCAGGGGAGTCACCCGCCGAACCTCTCCACACGCTCGGTGGCCGTTTGCATGCGATTGCCCGTCCGCGGGCTCCCACACGACCGCGAACCCACACGATCGCCCGCGCCTGCGGGCGTCCGCGTGACCGCCCGCCCCGATCACGGAGCGGTTCGGCGGGTCAGGCGGCGGTGTGCCGCTCCCGCAGGAACTGGAAGAACTCCACACCTTCCCGCAGACGCCGCTTCATCATCTGCGGGCTACGCACCATCTCCCCCACGATCGAGGCGATCTTCGGCGCACGGAAGTAGAAGCGTTTGTAGAACGTCTCCACATTGTCGAAGATCTCGGTGTGGGACAGGTGCGGATAGTGCAGCGGCGCGATCTGGATGCCGTGCTCGTCGATCAGCTCCGCATGCGACTCGTCCAGCCAGCCATTCTCGACCGCCTGCTTGTGCAGGAACGTGCCGGGATACGGGGCCGCCAGCGACACCTGGATGGTGTGCGGGTTGATCTCGGTGGCGAAGCGGATCGTCTCCTCGATCGTCTCCTTGGTCTCGCCGGGCAGGCCGAGGATGAACGTGCCGTGGATCTTGATCCCGAGGTCGTGGCAGTCCTGGGTGAACTTCTTCGCGACCTCGATCCGCATGCCCTTCTTGATGTTGTGCAGGATCTGCTGGTTGCCGCTCTCGTAACCGACCAGCAGCAGCCGCAGCCCGTTGTCGCGCAGCACCTTCAGCGTCTCGCGCGGCACGTTCGCCTTGGCGTTGCACGACCACGTCACGCCCATCTTGCCCAGCTCACGCGCGATCGCCTCGGCGCGCGGCAGGTTGTCGGTGAAGGTGTCGTCGTCGAAGAAGAACTCGCGCACCTGCGGGAAGTAGCGCTTGGCCAGCGCGATCTCCTCGGCGACATGGCCCGGCGAGCGCACGCGGTAGCGGTGCCCGCCGACCGTCTGCGGCCACAGGCAGAAGGTGCAGCGCGACTTGCATCCGCGACCCGTGTACAGCGACAGGTACGGGTGCATCAGGTAGCCGATGAAGTAGTCCTCGATCCGGAGGTCGCGCTTGTAGACCTCGGTCACGAACGGAAGCTGGTCCATGTCCTCCAGCACCGCGCGGTCCTGGTTGTGGACGATGGTGCCGTTGACGTCGCGGTAGGAGATGCCGTCCACCGCCGACCAGTCCCGGCCCTCGGCAATCTCCTTGATGGTGAAGTCGAACTCGTTGCGCGCCACGAAGTCGATCGGCGCGCCCTGCTTGAGGCTCTCGTCCGGCTGCACCGCCACCTTGGCGCCGACGAAGCCGATCTTCAGCGACGGATTCGCGTCCTTCAGCGCCTGCGCCACCTTCACGTCCGAGTTGAAGGACGGCGTCGAGGTGTGGATGACGCACAGCTCGTAGTCGCGCGCCTGGTTGGTGACGGTCTCGAGGCCGATGCGCGCCGGCGGCGCGTCGACCAGCTTGCTGCCCGGCACCAGCGCGGCCGGCTGGGCAAGCCAGGTCGGGTACCAGAAGGACTTGATCTCGCGCTTGGCCTGGTAGCGCGAGCCCGCGCCACCATCGAACCCGTCGGTCGAGGGGGGCTGCAGAAACAGGGTCTTCATCATCGCGCGTTCAATCCCTCGGCAGGCCGGAGCGGGGCAGGGTTCGGATCAGGTGGCGTCGGCGTGTCGGCTTGCAAGCGATGACCCCGCCAGTCCACCCGTCGTCCGGCATAGCTGGCAAGCATCACGCCGACCGACAACAGGTCGCGGAAGGGGAAAAGCCAGAGTGGCACGCGGAATGCAAGTCCCGCGCGTCGTGGCGCAAGCGCCCGATCGATGCCCGCGGCGGCGAGCGCACGCAGCAGCCAGCTCACGGCGAGCAGGCCAATGCTCCACGGAGCGGCGCCCGCCAGCGCCACCGTCAGCAGCGCCCAGCCGATCGGGTATTGCAGGATGGAGGCGGCGAAGCCCACAGGTTCCAGGGCGCGGATCGTACGAGCCCAGCGCAACTCGTGCCGCCAGAGCGCGGCGAAGCTCGCTTCCGGCACGGTGGTGGCGACGACCGTGTCCGCCAGCACGACGCGCAACCCGAGCCGCGCGACCAGCCGGCCCAGCACGTTGTCGTCGGCGAGATGATCCACCAAAGCGGGGAGGCCGCCGATTCGCATGAGCGTCTCCCGCCGCAGGCACATCGTCGCGCCCAGGCAGTCCTGCCGTCCCATGGCGCGGGCGAGCAGCGCGCCGGGCAGGAAGCCGTGGGTGATCTGAGTGGCGCCAAGCCGCGCGGGAAGCGCGAGGCGTCCGTCCGCTCGGCCGGATCCGGTGGCCGGCAGCCCCGTGTAGAGCACGGTCACCAGCCCCACGCCGGGGGCGTCGATCGCCGCGACCAGCCGCTGCAGGTAGTCCGGCCGCACATGCAGGTCCGAGTCGGCGATCGCCAGCACGTCGTGCTTGGCCGACGGCAGCATGTTGATCAGGTTGCCGACCTTCCGGTTTTCCCCGTGCAGGGTGCGGTCGACGACGAGCGTGATGTCGCGTTCGGGGAAGCGCGCCTGCAGCCGCTGCACCACGGCAACGGCGGGATCCGCCGCATCCTGCACGCCAAACACGATCTGGAACGGCGCCGCATACTCCTGCGAACATAGGCTGGCGAGCGCGACCTCGAGCAGCGGCTCGTCGCCATGCAGCGGCTTCAGCACCGTGACGGGTGGCAGGGAGGCCGGGGGCAGGACCGGCTGCGCGGCAAAGCGCCGCGTCAGCGCCCAGCCCGCCACCGCCTGGCCCGCGCCCACCGCCGACAGCGCCGCGGCGATGCCGGCCAGGATCATCATGCGGCCGGTCTCACGACCGGATCGTGCCGCCCGACAGGTCGGCCGTCTTGCGCTGCAGGCTGGCGATCAGCGCCTCCGCATCGCCGCTCGCGAGCAGGTTCCGGAAGTCCGAGCGCTGCACCGCCACGCGGGAGATCGTGCCTTCGAGCAGCACGTCCACGATCCGCCAGCCATTGTTCTGGTGCATCACGTAGTCGATCCGCACTGGGTCGCCCTTGGCGGGAACGATGCGGCTGGCGACGATCTCGTCCGAACCGGAGGCTCGCAGGTTGGGCAGGATCTCGAACCGCTCGCCGTCGTAGGAGTCGAAATTCGCCACGTACGTCGCGATGGTGAAGCTGCGGAAGGCGGTGAACAGCGCCTTCTTGGCGGCGTCGTCCAGCGTCGCCCAGCGCGCACCCACCGACACCCGCAGGACGGTGTCGAGGTCGTAGGCGCGGTCGATCACCGGGGCGAGCGCCTCGAAGCGCTGGGGAAAGGGCGTGCCCTGTCCCTGCTTCATCAACTGCTCGAGGGCGGTGTACAGCGCCTGGATCGGGGCCTGCACGGCGGATGCATCCTCCGCGCGGGCCCCCAGAATCGGCAGCATCGTCCCGGCCAGGGCGAGGCCGATCACGAAACGACGAGAGGCAGCGATCATACGGCGGTTACGACCTGCTTGGCTTGGCCCCCGCCGGCCGCGTCGATCCCGATGGCCGACAGGGCGGTGGCGACGATGTCCTTTGCCGACAGGCCGGCGACTGCGATCTGCTTCGCCTGCGAGTCGTGGTCGATGAAGATGTCGGGCATCACCATCGGCCGGACCTTGAGGCCGCCGTCCAGGAGGCCTCGCCAGGCAAGATGGTGCATCACCGCCGAACCGAAACCCCCAAGCGAACCTTCTTCAATGGTGATCAGCACGGCGTGATGGCGCGCGAGCTGTTCGATCAGTGCGGTGTCGAGCGGCTTGGCGAAGCGGGCATCCGCGACGGTCGCGCTCAACCCGCGCGCGGCGAGTTCGTCCGCCGCCTTCAGCGCATCGCCGAGACGGGTGCCGAGCGACAGGATGGCGACGCTGTTGCCTTCGCGCACGACGCGCCCCTTGCCGAGGGCGAGGATCTCGCCCTGTGTCGGGAGCGCCACGCCGACGCCTTCGCCGCGCGGGTAGCGCAGCGCGCTGGGCCGGTCGTCGATCGTCGCCGAGGTGGCGACCATGTGGACGAGTTCGGCCTCGTCGGACGGCGCCATGATCACCATGCCCGGCAGGCAGCCGAGATAGGCGATGTCGAAAGTGCCGCTATGGGTGGCGCCGTCGGCCCCGACCGGGCCCGCGCGATCCATCGCGAAGCGGACGGGCAGGGACTGGATGGCGACGTCGTGCACCACCTGGTCGTAGGCGCGCTGCAGGAACGTCGAATAGATCGCGCAATACGGCCGCATGCCCTCGGTCGCCATACCGGCGGCGAAGGTGACCGCATGCTGTTCGGCGATGCCGACATCGAAACAGCGGTCCGGGAAGCGCTTGGCGAAGCTGTCGAGGCCGGTGCCGGACGGCATCGCCGCGTTGATCGCGACGATGGTCGGATCCTTCTCCGCCTGCGCCATCAGCGCGTTGGCGAACACCTTGGTGTAGCTGGGCGGGCCCGGCGGGGCCTTGGCCTGCTCGCCGGTCACCACGTTGAACTTGGACACGCCGTGATACTTGTCCGCCGACTGTTCGGCGGGCGCGTAGCCCTTGCCCTTCTGGGTGATGGCGTGGACCAGGATCGGCCCGCTCTCCTCCGCCTCGCGCACGTTGCGCAGCACCGGCAGCAGGTGATCCAGGTTGTGCCCGTCGATCGGCCCCAGATAGTAGAAGCCCAGCTCCTCGAACAGCGTACCGCCGGTCAGGATGCCGCGGGCGTATTCCTCGGCGCGCCGTGCGGTGCGCTCGATCCCGCGCGGGAAGCGCTTTGCCATCCGGGCCGCGAGATCGCGCAGCGACAGGAAGCTGCGGGACGACATCAGCCGCGAGAGATACGCGCTCATGGCGCCGACCGGCGGCGCGATCGACATGTCGTTGTCGTTGAGGATGACGACCAGGCGGGAGTGGAGGGCGCCCGCGTTGTTCATCGCCTCATAGGCCATGCCGGCGCTCATGGCGCCGTCACCGATCACGGCGATGACGTTGCGATCGTCCGGCTCGCCGCGCGCGGCCTTGAGGTCACGCGCCACCGCCATGCCGAGGCCGGCGGAGATCGAGGTCGAGGAGTGCGCGGCGCCGAACGGGTCGTATTCGCTCTCCGACCGCTTGGTGAATCCCGACAACCCGCCGCCCTGGCGCAGGGTGCGGATGCGGTCGCGCCGCCCAGTCAGGATCTTGTGCGGATAGGCCTGATGCCCGACATCCCAGATCAGTCGGTCGCGCGGCGTGTCGAACACGGCGTGGATGGCGACGGTCAGCTCGACGACGCCGAGTGCGGAGCCGAGATGTCCGCCCGTGACCGACACCGCATCGATGGTCTCCGCGCGCAGCTCGTCGGCCAGTTGGCGCAACTGCTCGGGGGAGAAGTTGCGCAGGTCGGCCGGATAGCGCACGCGATCCAGCAGCGGCGTCTTCACCGGACTCATACAGTTCTCCTCAACTCAGTTCCGCCGTTCGACGACGAAGGCGGCCAGCGCCCTCAGCAGGGCGGATCTTTCGCCGAAACCTTCCAGATGAGCCGCAGCCTGCCGCGCGAGCATGTCGGCGTGTGCCCGCGCCATGTCGATGCCAAGAACCGCGACCATCGTGGCCTTACCCGAAGCGGCATCCTTGCCTTGTGTCTTGCCGATTTCCGCCGTGCTGCCTTCGACGTCCAGTAAGTCGTCCGCGATCTGGAACGCAGCCCCCAGGTCCCGGCCGTAGGCGGCGAGCAGGTGACGCTGCTGCATCGGCGCCCGCCCGAGGATGGCACCGGCTTCGGCGCTGAACTGGATCAACCGCCCGGTCTTCAGCGCCTGCAGGCGTGTCACCGCGGGGCCGTCCAGCGTCTTGCCCTCTGCTTCCATGTCGATCATCTGCCCGCCGGCCATCCCGCGGGCACCGGCCGCGGCCCCGAGCGCCGCGACCAGCTCGCATCGCGCCTGGGGATCGGAATGCGTGTCCGGCTCTGCCAATAGCTCGAACGCCCGAGCCTGCAGGGCGTCGCCGGCCAGAATGGCGGTGGCCTCGTCGAAGGCCCGATGTGTGCTCGGTTTGCCACGCCGGAGGTCGTCGTCGTCCATCGCGGGCAGGTCGTCATGCACCAGCGAATAGGCGTGCAGCATCTCGATCGAGGCGGCGACGCGGGCCGCGCAGGTCTCGGAGACGGAGAACAGTGCGGCGCTCTGCATCACCAGGAAGGCGCGCAGACGCTTGCCGCCGCCCAGGGTCGCGTAGCGCATCGCTTCGGCGAGACGGGCTTCGGCACCCTCCACCGGTGGGAGCAGCGTCTCCAGCGCCGACTCGACCACCTCGGCCACCCGCGTCATCGCCTTGGGCAGGTCCGCCCCGGCCGTCAGCGCATTTCCCTCAGCAACCACCATTCGCCCCGTTTGCTGACCCGACTCCCAAGTCTTCAGCCGATACCATGCTGCACCGCCTTGCGCATGCAGGACCAGCGTCGTCGCCCGAGTCCTGTTGCATCCAAGTCACAGTGGACCACCGGCTATGCGGACCGGGCAAGAGAGGGGATGAACATGGCGCCCGCATGCCATATCGCACCTGCGAAGGATGCGCTGCCGCCTTGCCCCTTGTGGCATTGATCGGGTGCTCCCATCCTGTCATACCCGACCACCGCAGTCTGGTTTCGTGCCGTTCCAGGAGAACCATCGGATGCTTCGTGTCGTCCTGGCCCAGCCGCGCGGCTTCTGCGCCGGCGTCGAGCGGGCCATCGAGATCGTGGAACGCGCCCTGAAGAAGTATGGCCCGCCCATCTATGTGCGCCACGAGATCGTTCACAACCGGCACGTGGTGGAGGATCTGCGCACGCGCGGCGCCGTCTTCGTGGACGAGCTGGACGAGATCCCGCCCGGGGCGATGACCATCTTCTCCGCCCATGGCGTGGCCAAGCGCGTCGAGGAATGGGCGGCGGAACGTGGCCTGCCGGTGATCGATGCCACCTGCCCGCTGGTCGCGAAGGTGCATAACGAAGGGCGACGATACGCCCGCCAGGGTCGCGAAATCGTGCTCGTCGGTCATGCCGGCCATGCCGAGGTCGAGGGCACGATCGGCCAGGTGCCGGCCAAGGTGCATCTGGTGCAGACGGTCGAGGACGTGGCGAAGCTGGAGGTCGCCGACCCCGACAAGCTCGCCTACATCACCCAGACCACGCTCTCGGTCGACGATACCCGCGGCATCATCGCCGCCCTGACGGCGCGGTTCCCGACCATCGTCGGGCCGGATGTGCGGGACATCTGCTACGCCACGCAGAACCGCCAGTCGGCGGTGCGCGAACTCGCGGGCGCGGTCGACATGATCCTCGTGGTAGGCTCGCGAAATTCCAGCAATTCCAATCGCTTGCGGGAAATTGGTCAGGAACTGGGCAAGCCCGCCTACCTGATCGACGATGCCGAGGCGCTGCAGGCCGAGTGGTTCGAGGGGGTCGGTTCGGTCGGCGTCACCGCCGGCGCGTCCGCCCCGGAGACGCTGGTGCAGGGCGTGCTGGACGGACTGCGCCGGTTCGACGAGATCGAGGTGACCACCCTGGCTGGGGTGGCCGAGGATGTCCGGTTCCGCTTCCCCGCGGAACTGGCTGACGCCTGAGAGGGTTTTCCAGGATGACCGTTCCCCTGAACCAGGCGCTCCGCGTCGGTGCCTACGTGGTCAAGCAGCATCTGCTGGGCCGCAAGCGCTATCCGCTCGTGCTCATGCTGGAGCCGCTGTTCCGCTGCAACCTGGCCTGCGCCGGTTGTGGCAAGATCGACTATCCGGCCGAGATCCTGAACCAGCGCCTGTCGGTCGCCGAGTGCATGGAGGCGATCGACGAGTGCGGCGCCCCGGTGGTGGTGATCGCCGGCGGCGAGCCGCTGCTGCACAAGGAGATCGACCAGATCGTCGAGGGTGCGATCGCGCGCAAGAAGTTCGTGATCGTGTGCACGAACGCGCTGCTGCTCGAGAAGAAGATGCACCTGTTCAAGCCGTCCAAGTGGTTCACCTGGTCGGTGCACCTGGATGGCGCGCGGGAAGAGCACGACATCTCGGTCTGCCAGACCGGGGTCTACGACCGCGCGGTGGCGGCGATCTCGGCGGCCAAGCAGACCGGTTTCCGCACCATCATCAACGCGACGCTGTTCAACACGGCGGAGCCCGAGAAGGTGGCGGCCTTCTTCGATGACGTGATGGCGATGGGGGTGGATGGGATCTCGGTATCCCCTGGCTACGCCTATGAGCGCGCGCCCGACCAGCAGCACTTCCTGAACCGGACCAAGACGAAGGAACTGTTCCGCGGGATCTTCCGGCGGCAAGGGAAGGGGGCGTGGAAGGGCAAGTGGGCGTTCAACCAGTCCTCCATGTTCCTGGACTTCCTGGCCGGCAATCAGACCTTCCACTGCACGCCCTGGGGCAATCCGTGCCGCACCTATTTCGGCTGGCAGCGCCCTTGCTACCTGCTGGGTGAAGGCTACGCGAAGACCTTCAAGGAGCTGATGGAGACCACCGATTGGGACGCCTACGGCACCGGCAACTACGAGAAGTGCGCCGACTGCATGGTCCATTCCGGGTATGAGGCCACCGCGGTGGCCGAAACGGTGAGCAAGCCCTGGCGGGCGGCGGCCCAGGCGATGCGCGGCATCCGCACCGAGGGGCCGATGGCGCCGGACATCCCGCTCGACAAGCAGCGTCCGGCCGAGTTCGTCTTCAGCCGCCACGTCGAGCAGGCGCTGGCCCGCATCAAGGCGAAGAAGCGGACCAAGCAGGAAGAGGTGGTCGAAGCCGCGGAGTGATCGTCGGCACGGCGGGGAAGCCGCTGTGCCAGGGCGGGACGGCGCTGTGGCACGGCGGTACGGGACGGCGCGCACTGATTCCCGCCGTCATGGCCGAGCCCGACCCGGCCATCCCTCGCGGTAGAGTGCCGGGATGGCGCTCCCTGACCCCCATCCGTCATGGCCGGGCTCGACCCGGCCATCCTTCGCGGCAGAGTGCCGGTGGGGAAGGCCGGGTCGGGCCCGGCCATGACGGTGGGCAGGGGCCGTGCCCCCCGAGACGCGGGCGCTGCCGGCCCGGCCCTATCCCCCGCGCCCTCCACTCGTTCCCTGAAGTCCGCGCGCCCAGTCGACCACGGCGCGTACCACCGCCTCGGGCTGCTCCGGCAGCAAGGCGTGGCTGGCGTCGGGGATCACCACGACCGTGACGCGGTCGGCGCCGAGTTCCTCGCGGATGTCGTCGACCGTCTCGCGCGGGCGCCACGGGTCGCTGCCGGCCTGCAGGTCCAGGATCGGCGCGGTGCCGGCCGACCACCACGCATGCTGCGGCGTTGCGGCGCTCGCCGCCTGCTGCGCGCGGCTCGCCAGCGGGTGCCAGTTGCGCAGCCAGACCGTCGGGTCGTGGCCGGGCGCGAAGAAGGCGCGGCGTAGCGCGCCCAGCCTGACCGAGTCCGGCAGCGAGAGGTCACGGCAGCGGTTGAGCTCCTCCCGCAGCACCGGGTCGATCTTCTTCGCCGCCGCCGCCGCCAGCACGACTCCGCGCACGAGCTTCGCGTGGTCGGCGGCCAGCATGCGGCCGACCCATTGGCCGAAGGCATGGCCGAACACGATGGCGGGGGCATTCCCCTCCGAACGGATCACCCGCGCCACGTCGCTCGCGTAGTCGTGCAGGGTCAGCCCCTCCAGCGGGCCGGTGCTGCCGCACATTCCGCGCGGCTGCGGGCGCAGCACGCGGAATCCGGCCGCGGCCAGAAGCGCGGCGACCTGGTCGAAATCCTCGGAGTCGCGCGCCGACGAAGGCAGCATCACCAGCGGTGGCCCTTCGCCCTCGACGATCAGGTCGATGCGCACGTCGTCCCAGGCGACGTACTTGCGTGTCTTCATGACCCCTCCCGGCCGATCCGGAGTGTTCCCGCCGCGGACCGGCGGATCAAGGGGGCGCCGCCCTTTCGTGCTCCGGCTCACTCTGTATGCTCGCCGCCGGGAGGAACAGAATGCCGGATCGACAAGGATCGGCGCCGCTGCTCGACGTCCGCGGCGTGACGCTGCAATACAAGACCCGCGACCACCTGGTCACCGCGACCTATCGGGTCGACTTCTCGGTGCTGCGCTCCGACCGGTTCGTCCTCCTGGGGCCGTCCGGCTGTGGCAAGTCGACCCTGCTCAAGGCGGTCGGCGGCTACATGAGCCCGGTGGAAGGCGAGATCATGCTCAAGGGCAGCCGCATCACGCGGCCGGGTCCGGACCGCATGATGGTGTTCCAGGAATTCGATCAGTTGCTGCCCTGGAAGACCGTCCGCCAGAACGTCGTCTTCGCGCTCGAGACCTCCGGCCGGCTGCGTGGCCGCGCCGCCGAGGAGAAGGCGATGCAGTACATCGACAAGGTGCATCTGACGCGCTTCGCCGACGCCTATCCCCACACGCTCTCGGGGGGCATGAAGCAGCGCGTCGCGATCGCCCGCGGCATGGCGATGGAGCCCGACATCCTGCTGATGGACGAGCCGTTCGCCGCGCTCGACGCACTCACCCGCCAACGGATGCAGGACGAGCTGCTCGCCCTGTGGGACGAGACCCGGTTCACCGTGCTGTTCGTCACCCACTCGATCGCCGAGGCAGTGAAGATCGGCAACCGCATCCTGCTGCTCTCGCCGCATCCCGGGCAGGTGAAGGCCGAACTCAACTCGGTGGCGCGTGACGCCGACCCACGCGCCGCCGCCGCGCTGGAGGCGCGCATCCACGACATGCTGTTCCTGGACCGGGTGGAGGAGGACGCCGATGTCTGAGGCGGCGATGCGACCCGAAATCGTCCGCCCCACGCGCGCCGACCAGGATTTCGGGGTCGTCGAGAAGCAGCTCACCCCGTTCGAGCGACTCTACAACCTGGCCTGGCTGCGCAAGTCGGCGCTGCTGGTGGTCCTCGCGCTCGCCTGGGAGCTCTACGCCCGCCAGCTCGACAATCCGCTGCTGGTGCCGACCTTCGGCGATACCGTCTCGGCGTGGTGGGGCGCGGTCGCCTCGGGCGTGCTGCCGGCCCGCGCCTGGGTGTCGCTGCAGGTGCTGGCGATCGGCTTCGTGGCGGGCGTGCTGCTCGCCGGCGCGCTGACCGTGCTCGCCATCACGACGCGGATCGGCACCGATTTCCTCGAGACCATGACGGCGATGTTCAACCCGCTCCCGGCCATCGCGCTGCTGCCGCTGGCGCTGATCTGGTTCGGGCTCGGTATCGGCAGCGTGGTCTTCGTGCTGATCCACTCGGTCCTCTGGGCGGTCGCCCTGAACACGCATGCGGGGTTCCGCGGCGTCTCGCAGACGCTGCGCATGGTGGGCCGCAACTACGGGCTCTCCGGCCTGCGGCTCGTGATCCGAATCCTGATCCCGGCGGCGTTTCCCTCCATCCTGGCCGGGCTCAAGATCGGCTGGGCCTTCGCCTGGCGCACCCTGATCGCCGCCGAACTGGTGTTTGGCGTCTCCTCGGGGAAGGGCGGTCTGGGCTGGTATATCTTCGAGGCCAAGAACCAGCTCGAGATCCCCGACGTGTTCGCCGGGCTGCTGACGATCATCCTGATCGGCCTCGTGGTGGAGAACGTGGTGTTCCGCACGATCGAGGCCCGGACGATCCGCCGCTGGGGCATGCAGCAGTAGAATTCGACCCCGGACCCGGCGCGATCGGCATCGGGACCCTCACGGACGGATCACGCTTGCGTTGGCCGACGGGTTCTCGTGCCGTTGTGATTCCCGGCTGTTCCGGGATCGCCCGCACTGTGTCCTGCCGTTGAGCGAAACGTTTCGAGGAGTTCCGATGTCTCCCCCGACCTGTGCCCCGATCCAAGCCATCTTCGGCAGGAGCCTGGCATGTTCGAAACGGTAAGGCGCCATCCGCTCAAGGTTCTGACGCATGTTGCGCAGGATCCGTTCGATGCGTTCACGGCGTTCCAGGAGGAATTTCTCTCCCGCTTCGAGAGCAAGGACCCGGTCCGCTATCCCGCCGACCCGAACTGGGACGCGGGCATGCGGGAGGCCATGGGGATCGCCCCGGACTTCGCCCGCGCCGAATTCGCGACGCTGTGGGACGAGGTGATCGGCGAGCTGCGCGAGCGGGGCATGAAGGTCGGCCCTGGCAGCTTCCATGCCTGGAACGACGGCGATGCCGGGTTCGTCCGCGCCATCTGGACGCTGATCCGCTTCATGCGGCCGACCACGGTGGTGGAGACCGGGGTCGCGCACGGCATGACCTCCCGCTTCATCCTGGAGGGGCTGGAGCGCAATGGCGAAGGCCGGCTCTGGAGCATCGACCTGCCGCCGATCAATCCGGTGACGCGGCAGGAAGTGGGCGTCGCGGTCGCGACCGAGACGCTGCGCCGGCGCTGGACCTACATCGCCGGGACCAGCCGCCGGCGCCTGCCGGTGCTGCTCGACCGGCTGGGCCAGGTCGACCTGTTCATCCACGACAGCATGCATAGCGGCCGCAACGTGGCGTTCGAGATGGAGACCGCGTGGCCGCGCCTCCGAGCAGGCGGGGCGATGGTGGTCGACGACATCGACCTCAACCCCTCCTTCGGGCGGTTCGTCGAGCGGCATCCGGAACACCCGTCCTTCGTCTGCACCGCCGAACCGGTCACGCCGGACCTGCGCCGCTTCAACCAGAAGGGGCTGTTCGGGATCGTGCTGAAGGCACCGCTGCGTCTGGAGCACTGACCGTCCCGCGCGAGCGCCGTGGAGGCGGTCCGTCGTCACCGCCTCCCGAAGCCGCCGCGATCGCGCGGGCGCGTGCGACCTGATCCTTGAGGGGGAGGCCTGATGCGGGACTGGCGCCCAGGATGGAGCCGCCGTGTCCCGCGCCGACTCACCCGGCTGGGTCGGCCTCCGGCTTGAACGCCATCGACAGCCCGTTCATGCAGAAGCGCAGCCCGGTCGGCGGCGGTCCGTCCGGGAACACGTGGCCGAGATGTCCGCCGCAGCGGCTGCAATGCACCTCGGTCCGCACCATGCCGTGGCTGCGATCCTCGGTCACGCCCACCGCCCCCTCCAGCGGCGCCCAGAAGCTCGGCCAGCCGGATCCGCTCTCATATTTCGTGGTGGAGCCGAACAGGGCTTGGCCGCAGGCGGCGCACAGGAACGTGCCCGGCCGCTTCTCCGCGTTGAGCGAGCTGCTGCCCGGCCGCTCCGTGCCGTGCTGGCGCAGCACCCGATACTGCTCCGGCGTCAGCGCTGCCTGCCACTCCGCCTCCGAACGCCGTTCGGCGGGGCTGCTGGGGCTGTCGTCCATGGTCGGCCTCCCTTGATGTTCGCGGTCCCAGAGTATAGGGCGGGCGACATCGAGTTTCACGGGGCGGGGGGAGCGCATGGCGGATTTGCAGAAGGCTCTTGCGGGGGCGCTTCCCGAGGATGCGGCCAAGGCGGCGCTGGCCGGCCGGATCTGGCGCCCCGAGGCCGGTGGTCCGTCCGTCGTCGCCTTGCGCGACGGTATGCTGCACGACATCACCCGCGCGTTCCCGACCATGCGCGACCTGTGCGAGGCCGAGGACCCTGCCGCCGCGCTCCGCTCCGCCGCCGGGGAGCCGGTCGCCGCGTTCGACGCGGTGCTGGCGAACACTCCGCCCGAGACGCGCGATCCTACGAAGCCCTGGCTGCTCGCGCCGATCGACCTGCAGGCGATCAAGGCGGCGGGGGTCACCTTCGTGCTTTCGATGATCGAGCGGGTGATCGAGGAGCGGGCGCGCGGCGACCTGAGCGCCGCGGCCGCCATCCGCTCCGAGGTGAACCGGCTGGTCGGCGACGACCTCGCCAAACTCCGGCCCGGCTCGCCCGAGGCGGCGCGGCTCAAGCAGGTGCTGATCGAGCAGGGCGCCTGGAGCCAGTATCTCGAGGTCGGCATCGGCCCGGATGCGGAGATCTTCACCAAGGCGCAGCCGATGGCCGCGGTCGGCACCGGCGCCGATGCGGGGCTGCACCCCAACTCGTCCTGGAACAACCCGGAGCCGGAGGTCGTGCTCGCCGTCGCCTCGACCGGGCGCGTGGTCGGCGCCACACTGGGCAACGACGTGAACCTGCGCGACGTCGAAGGCCGCTCCGCCCTGCTGCTGGGCAAGGCCAAGGACAACAACGCCTCCTGCGCGATCGGACCATTGCTGCGCTTCTTCGATGCCGGGTTCGGCATGGACGATATCCGCAGCACGACCGTGACCCTGCGCGTGGAAGGCGAGGACGGGTTCGTGCTGCAGGGCAGTTCCTCGATCGCCCGGATCAGCCGCGACCCGGCCGATCTCGCGGCGCAGATGCTGAACGCGCATCATCGCTATCCGGATGGAGCGGTGCTGTTCCTCGGAACCATGTTCGCGCCCGTGGAGGACCGCGACGCGCCGGGCAAGGGCTTCACCCACAAGACCGGCGATATCGTCACGATCGCCGCGCCCAAGCTGGGAGCGCTGGTCAACCGGATGCGGCCCACCGATGCCTGCGAGCCGTGGAGCTTCGGGGCCGGCGCGCTGATGCGCAATCTCGCGGGGCGCGGCCTGCTGGGCTGACGGGAGCCGCGACGGCCCCCGCCGTCATGGCCGGCCTCGAGCCGGCCATCCCCGCCGGCACCGTGCCGTCAACCTCGCCAGGCGCGGCCTGCTGGGGTGATGGGAGCCGCCACGCCCCCCACCGTCATGGCCGGCCTCGAGCCGGCCATCCCCGCCGGCACTGTGCCGTCAACCTCGCCAGGCGTGGCCTGCTGGGGTGACGAGAGCCGCCACGGCCCCCACCGTCATGGCCGGCCTCGAGCCGGCCATCCCCACCGGCACCGTACCGCCAACCTCGCCAGGCGTGGCCTGCTGGGCTGACGGGAGCCGCCACGACCCCCCAACCGTCATGGCCGGCCTCGAGCCGGCCATCCCCACCGGCACCGTGGCGTCGCGACGGTCATGACGATAGGCGCGCAACGCAATGCGGCCTCCCGGTCATTTCGCCGGCAGCAACTGCTCCACCAGGCTCGCCCAGTAGGACGCGCCCACGGGCAGGATCTCGTCGTTGAAGTCATAGGCCGGGTGGTGGACCATGGCGTCGCCCTTGCCGCGTCCGGCGCCGAGCATGATGTAGCTGCCCTGCTTGGCGTTCAGCATGAACGAGAAATCCTCCCCGCCCATGGTCGGCTTGCCCATGTGCCGCACCCGCTCGCTGCCGGCCACCGTCGTCGCGGCCTTGATCGTGAGGTCGGTCGCGTCGGGGTCGTTCACGGTCGCCGGGTAGGCGCGGTCGAACACCACTTCGGCCCGCGCGCCGAAGCTGGCGGCGATGCCGGTGGCGAGGCGGCGCACCCCGTCCTCGAGCTGGTCGCCGACCTCGGGGCGGAACCAGCGCGCGGTCCCCTTCATGTGTACCGTCTCGGGAATGACGTTGTAGGTGTGGCCGCCATTGATGTGGCCGATAGTGACCACGCCGCCTTCCACCGGCTCGATGTTGCGCGCGACGATGCTCTGCAGCGCGGAGACGATCTGCGCCGCGACCACGATCGGATCGACGCCGTGGTGCGGCAGCGCCCCGTGTGCGCCCTTGCCGGTCACCGTGATCTCGATGTTGGCGACCGCGGCCATGATCGGCCCGTGCCGCCAGCCGAAGGTGCCGGCCGGAAGCTGCGGCCAGTTGTGCAGCCCGAACACCATCTCCATCGGGCAGCGCTGGAACAGGCCCTCCTTCACCATGATCTCGCCGCCGGCCAGGTTCTCCTCCGCCGGCTGGAAGATCACATAGACGGTGCCGTCGAAGTTGCGCGTCTCGGCCAGGTATTTGGCGGCCCCGAGCAGCATGGTGGTGTGGCCGTCATGGCCGCAGGCATGCATGACGCCGGGATTTTCCGAGGCGTAGGGGACGCCGGTTTCCTCGTGGATCGGCAGCGCATCCATGTCGGCGCGCAGTCCGATCGCGCGATCCGAACCGCCGCGGCCGCGGATCACGCCGATGACGCCGGTGCGCGCGAGGCCGGTGATCACCTCGTCGACGCCGAACTCCTTCAGCTTCTGCTGCACCACCGCGCTGGTGCGAGTTTCCTGCAGGGCGAGTTCCGGATGCGCGTGCAGGTCGTGGCGCCACTCGGTCATCTCGGCATGGAAGGCGGCGATGCGGTTGATGATCGGCATGGGACATCTCCTGCAGCGGAAGCAGATTACTGCGGCCGGTGGAAGGTGCGTGCAAGCCCTTCGGCGAGCGGGATCGGCTGCACTTCGAGCTCCGCGCGCATCGGGCCGATATCGAACGCCTTGTCCTCGAGAAGGCGGCGGATCTCGGCTGGGCGGATGGTGGGGAACAGCGGGATCAGCCGGGTGAGCGGGGCGAGGGCGAGCAGCGGCGCGGCCGGCACGGGCACGATGCGTGGCGCGCGGAGCCCTGCCGCGCGAGCGACCGCTCGGACGAAGTCGGCGTAGGGCAGGGGGCGCGGGCCGGCGATCGTCAGCGCCCGCGGTCCGTCCCAGGGCCGGGCGAGCGCGGCGAGAATGCAGCGGGTGACGTCCGACCGGTGGATCGGCTGGACCAGCGCGGCGCCGCCCTGGGGCAGCGGCAGCAGCGGCAGGCGCTTCAGCAGCGCGGCGAGTCGCTGCACGTTGTCCTCCCCTTCCGCGCCGTAGATCATCGTCGGGTGCAGCATCACCCCGTCTCGGCCGGAGTCGAGGAAGGCGGCCTCGCCGGCCAGCACCCCGGTGCCGTGCGCGTCGGGCCAGCGGGTGAATTTGCGGGTGCTGCCGAGGAAGACCAGCCGCGCGGAGGGCGGCGCGGCGGCGATCACCGCGCCGGCATGCCTCGCATGGGCGGTCGAGACGACGGCGATCGCTTCGCAGAGCGCCGTATGCAGGGCCACCGGGTCGGTCAGGTCGGCGCGACGGGCCGGGAACTCGAGGCCGGTCGCAGCCCAGCGCGCCAGGTTGCGGACCACCGGGACCGGTGTGATGCCGGCGGCGAGGAGAGCGCGGCACAGCGCGGCGCCGGAACGACCGGAGGCGCCGATGACATGGACGACGGAGGGCATGGCGCCTGCGCGTAACCGAGGCGGCCGATCGATTCAATCCCGTTTCCGGCTGCGCCCCGGTGACGACCGCGCTACGCTTCGCGCCCGATCCTGGAACCCGCGACGATGCGTCACTTCTTCACCGCCCTGCTCCTTGGCATCCCGCTGCTCGCCTGCGGGGCCGCGGATCCTGCCCCCTCCATGGCAGTCCCCGTGGCAATCGCCATCGGCTCCGGGCGGTTGGTGGCGATCCCGCCGGTGCCGGTCGACGGTGCCCGCGTCGCGCCGCACCCGCTGCCCGGCCGGCTGCGGCTGCCGCCGGGACCTGGCCTGCATGCGGTGGTGATCGTGCTGCATGGCTGCGGCGGCGTCGGCACCAACCAGACCGCCTGGGCGGAGCGACTGCTGGGCTGGGGCTATGGCAGCCTGGTGCTGGACAGCCTGACGCCGCGGCGGATCGACACTGTGTGCGCCCACACGCGCCAGGCGCTGGTGACGCGGCAGGACCGCGCCGGCGACGTGATCGCCGCGGCGCGCTGGTTGGCACGGCAGCCGGCCGTGAATCCGAAGCGCATCGGCGTGCTGGGCGGCTCGCATGGGGGCGCTGCCGCGGAGACGGTGACCCTGGAGCCCTTTGCGAAGCAGGCGGACGGGCTGATCCGCGCTGCCGTGGACTATTACGGGGCCTGCCGGAACCCCGAACAATACGGCAACATCCCGCTGCTCGCGCTGGCCGGGGAGGCCGATACCTGGCGAGACCCCGCTCAAGTCTGTCGGCAATTTGCCGCCGCGGTCGGCACGACGAGGGATGTGACCGTGGTGACCTATCCCAATGCGGTGCATGCGTTCGACAATCCCCGCCTGCGCGAGCGGCGGACTGTCGAGGGGCATCCGCTGCAATACGACCCCGTCGCGGCGGCGGACAGCTACGCCCGGGTCCACGCTTTCCTCGACCGGACACTCGGCCCCGGATAGCACCCGCCCCGTGGTACCCTATGAGTCCGGGCGGCCATGCGCGATCTCGGTGCGGATCCTCCACGAGGCTGCGGGAGTCGCCGTTCCTACTCCTCGAGCGCGACGCGCCAATGGCCACGCCCGTTGCGCTTCACGTCGGTCATCGCGAGGTCGCCGCGCCGCAGCAGGGCTTCGATCGGCTCCGGGCTGCCCGGGCGGCGCGAGGCGATGCCGATCGAGAGACTGAGCTGCGGCACGTCCGAACCAGTGATTTCCGTGAGTTCGACACGCGCCAGGTCGCGCACCTGCTCCGCGCGCTCCGCCGCGGTCAGGTGATCGGCGCCATCCAGCCAGACCGCGAACTCGTCGCCGCCAAACCGCGCGACGAGGTCGGCGGGGCGAACGGTCCGGCGCAGCATGACGGCCACATGGATCAGCACCTGGTCGCCGATCTCATGGCCCAGCCGCTCGTTGACCGGCTTCAGGTGGTCGAGCCCGATGAACATCAACGTACCGGGCAGCATTTCCCGGTCGAGCCGGTCGATCCGGCGTTCCAGCTCTTCGAGGAAGGCACGGCGGTTGAACAGCCCGGTGAGCGGGTCGGTGCGCGCCTGCCGCGCCATTTCGCGCTGGATCGTCTCATGCTCCAGCACCATGCGGACGAGGCCGGCGCCGGCGAGCACGAGCTGCGCCTCCGCCTCGCTCCAGGCCGGCGCCCCCGCCGCGCGCCACAGCAGCAGCCCCGCACGGTCGCCGAACCGCGTCTCGCAGGGTGCCATCAGCATCTGGCGTCCACTCGCCGGGACGGTCCCGATCTGGCTTCCCGCCTTCGCCTCCAGCATCGCCGCACCTGTCGCCAGCGTCTCCTCCGCACCGACCCCGGCAGCGTGGGCCAGGACCGGGCCATGCGGCGCGTTCGGGAGCAGGACGACGCTGCTGCCCTCGGCATCGAGGACGCTGTTCATCGCTGCCAGCGCCGCGCGCATCCGGCGGGGGGCGAGCACCTCCTGGCCCACCCGCCAGAGGATGTGGTCGAGCAGTTCCCCCCGGCGGAGCGCCACGGCGGCCTGCGCGGCCGCCTGCGCACGGCCCGCCATCTCCAGGACCAGCCCGCGCGTGCCGACGACCTCGCCCGCCGCATTGCGCAGCGGAACGGCGGAGACGGCGCAGCAGGCGAGCGTGCCGTCGCCGCGACGGAGCCACACCGGGTCGAGGCGGACCGGTGCACTGACCAGGAACGGGTTCGGGCAGGCAGGCGCGAGGCTGCAGGCGAGCAGCCTATTCGCTTGCTGCCCGAGCAGGCCCGCGACCGGCCAGTGCAACGCCGGGTCGGGGACGACGAAGGCAAACCGACCGGCGGCATCCGTCTAGAACGCCAGGTCGGCGGTTGCGGCGACGAGGTCGCGCCAGCGGCGGGGGGTGTCGATCAGCGCGAGCTGCAACCGGTCGCAGGCCGCCGGAAGCGGCCCGGTGAAGGTCGGGATCGGGGCGGTGGGGCCGGCCGCATCCGTTGGGCCCGCCGGGGCGCCCCGGGCCGGCGGCTCCTGCTGCTGCGGATCCGCGGCGAGGTGGGGCGGAAAACGGACGAGGTCGGGCATGGCAGGCGGCCGGCTCCAGGATCGCGCATTCCAGCACCACGAGATGAATGAAGCGTTTCCATCCCGCCCGGCTCCCCGTTCGTCGGCGTCTTCCGTTGACAGTCCGCGGGAGGCTCTCCATCGTCCGCCGCCATCATTCAGGGAACCCCGCGCGCCATGTCCGTCACCAGCCTGCAGCAGCCCATCGACGATCTCTGGGAGCGTCGGGACACGCTGTCCTCCTCCACCAAGGGAGAGGCGCGGGAGATGGTCGAGGCGGCGCTCGACGCACTGGACAATGGCAGCGTGCGGGTCGCGGAGCCGACCGCGAGCGGCTGGCAGGTGAACCAGTGGCTCAAGAAAGCGGTGCTGATGTCGTTCCGCCTGACCGACTCCCAGCCCATGCAGGGGCCAGGGGGCGCACCGGTCTGGGACAAGGTGCCGATGAAGTTCGCCGGCTGGGGCGAGAACCGCTTCAAGGAGGCCGGGTTCCGCGCCGTTCCGGGCGCCGTGGTGCGCCGCTCCGCCTATATCGCGCCGGGCGCGGTGCTGATGCCGAGCTTCGTGAACGTGGGGGCGTGGGTCGGCAAGAACACGATGGTGGATACCTGGGCGACGGTCGGGAGCTGCGCGCAGATCGGCGCCAACTGCCACCTGTCGGGCGGGGTCGGCATCGGCGGCGTGCTCGAGCCGTTGCAGGCCAACCCGGTGATCATCGAGGACGACTGCTTCATCGGTGCCCGGTCCGAAGTGGCCGAGGGCGTGGTGGTGGAACGCGGCGCGGTGCTGTCGATGGGCGTGTTCATCGGCGCCTCCACCAAGGTGATCGACCGCGCGACCGGTCAGATCCATCTCGGCCGGGTGCCCGCCTATTCCGTGGTGGTGCCGGGCTCGCTGCCGGGCAAGCCGCTGCCGGACGGATCCGCCGGCCCGTCGCTCTACTGCGCCGTGATCGTCAAGACGGTCGACGCGCAGACCCGCGCCAAGACCTCGATCAACGAGCTGCTGCGCGATTGATCCCCTCCGCACCGTCTCCCTCTCCGCGGGCCGGAGAGGGCAGGGGTCGGGCGCCTTTCTCGCGTCCCCACTCCGTCGCCGGAGCCTTCTGTATGATCGGTCCCGCCGCATGAGCACGACCATCGCCGACCCGACCGACCCGCTGCCGGTCGCCCAGGCCCTGCTGCGCTGCGCCTCGGTCACCCCGGCCGATGCCGGCGCCCAGGACGTGCTGGCCGACCTGCTGAGCCGTCTCGGCTTCCACGTCACCCGGCTGCGCTTCGGCGAGATCGAGAACCTGTTCGCCCGCATCGGCACGGAGGGGCCGCATATCTGCTTCGCCGGCCACACCGACGTGGTGCCGGTGGGCGGCAACTGGCGCAGCGACCCGTTCGGGGGCGAGGTGCGGGACGGTGTGCTGTATGGCCGCGGCGCCTGCGACATGAAGGGCGGGATCGCCGCCTTCGCCGCCGCCGCCGCGCAGCATCTGGCGGCGGGCCCGTCCAAGGGCTCGATCAGCTTCCTGATCACCGGCGATGAGGAAGGCCCCGCGGTCGACGGCACCGTGAAGGTGCTCGAATGGATGCAGGCGCACGGCCAGGTCCCGGATTTCTGCCTCGTGGGCGAGCCGACCTGCCCGGTGAAGCTGGGCGACATGGTCAAGATCGGCCGGCGCGGCAGCGTCAATATCGGGCTCGAGGTGTTCGGGACCCAGGGCCACGTCGCCTACCCGCATCGTGCCGACAACCCGGTGCACCGGCTGCTGCGGGCCCTGTCCGCACTGACCGCCGCACCGGTGGATGCAGGATCGGAGTGGTTCGAACCGTCCTCGTTGCAGGTCACCTCGATCGACGTCGGCAACGTGGCGACCAACGTGATCCCGGCCTCCGCCCGCGCCGCGCTCAACATCCGCTTCAACGACCGCCACTCCGGCGCCTCGCTGATCGCCTGGGTGCGCGCGACCGTCGGGCAGCACGCCGAACGGTTCGAACTCACCACGTCGATCAGCGGCGAGTCGTTCCTGACCAAGCCGGGCCCGATGGTCGACATCCTGGTGGGCGCGATCGAGGCGGCGACCGGCGTCACCCCCAAGCTGGACACCGGCGGCGGCACCTCCGACGCGCGCTTCATCGCCAACTACTGCCCGGTCGCCGAGTTCGGGCTGGTCGGCGCGACCATGCACCAGATCGACGAGCGCGTGCCGGTGGCGGAGCTGCGGGATCTCGCGCGGATCTATCGCGGCGTCCTGGCTGCGTTCCTCGCATGACGCAGCCGCCGCGGGCACCACGCAGCGCCCCGAACGTCGTGCTCGGGATGTGGCGGATCGCGCGCGGCCGGAAGGACGGGCTGCTGCAGTTCGGCAATACGCCGCAGGCCTTCCTCGCCAGCCTCGCGCCGCTGGTCGCCTTCCCCCTGGTCGGCGTCGTGGTGATGCTGCTGCGCGGCGCCGGGCTCTCGGCACTCACCTATTTCGCGCTGACGCTGTGCATCCTGCTGGCGCCGGCGGCGATCTCCTTCGAGCTGGCGCGGCTGTGGCATCGGGAGGCGCTGTGGCCGCGCTTCGCCGCGGCCTTCAACTGGGGGCAGTGGGTGGTCGCGATCGTGCTGATCCTGGTGCTGACCGTGCTCAGCATCGCGGTCGGCGCCGGTCTCGACCAGCATGCCGCGGTCGCCACGCTGATGCTGGGGCTCGGCTGCTACGCGCTCTGGCTGCATTGGTTCCTGGCGCGCAACGCGCTGCAGCTCTCGCCGCTCCGCGCCGCGCTCGTCGTCCTGCTGGTGAACGCCGCTACGGTCCTGCTGGGGATCGGACCGCGATTGCTGTCGGTCGGATGAGCACGCGGGCGGGCTCCGTCGCGGGCGGGCTGATGGCGGCGCTCATGCTGGCGCGCGGCCGCGCGGAGGGGATCCTGCTGGCCGGTGGCGACCGCATCGCCGTCATCCGCAGCTTCTGGTCGATCGCGGTCTGCGTGCCCGTGATCCTCGCGCTCCGCCTGACCGGCACGGCCCCACCGGTCGCCGGCGCCGCCCCGTCGCTCGGGCGCGGCCTGGTGCACGACATGCTCGTGCTCGCCGTCGGGTGGCTGGGCTTCGTGCTCGCCTCCCATCGCGTCGCCACGCTGCTGCAGCGGACGGACCGCTGGCCGCGCTTCATCGTGGTGTGGAACTGGTGCAACGTCCTGGGCAACGTCCTGGTCCTGCTGGGCACGCTGCCCGGCCTGCTGGGCGCCCCCACCATCATCGATGAGGCCGCGCAGCTCTTCTCGCTGGGATGGGCGCTGTGGATCGAATGGTATGCGATCCGCATCACCTTGGGCGTCAGTGCGATGGGCGCGGTCTGGCTGGTGATGCTCGACGAGACGATCGGGCTGACCGCGGCGCTGCTGGGAATGGCGCTCGGCGGCGGCTGAGCGGAACCCCACCCGGCGGCGAATGCCGGAGAAATGGGACGCCGGCGATCAGGCCACCACGCCACCCGTGCGGTCCGGCATGAGGCAGGCCTGGACCTGGTTTCGCCCGCAATGCTTGGCCCGATACAGCATGGCGTCGGCCTTCTGCAGCAGTTGCGAGGACGAGACCTCTCCGGCGGCGGGAACGCTGCACAGGCCGATGCTGAGGGTGATCGCAGGCAAGGACGGGGTCAGGCTCGCCCAGGGTTCGGCCTCGCAGTTGGCGCGGATGGTCTCGGCGATCGCGAGGGCGCTGCCGGGGTCGGTGTCGGCCAGCAGGATCACGAACTCATCCCCGCCCAGCCGCGCCGCATGATCGGTGCGCCGCCGGGTCGCCGCGTCGATGAACCCGCCGATCCGGCGAAGGCACGCGTCACCCGCGGCATGGCCGTGATTGTCGTTCACCGTCTTGAACCGGTCGATGTCGAGCAGCATCAGCGACAGCGGCGTGCCGGTGCGCCGTGCGCGGCGGCATGTCTCCTCGAGCGTCGTCTCGAAGGAGCGGCGGTTCAAGAGGCCGGTGAGCGGGTCGGTCACGGCGATCTGCGAGAGCTCGAGCAGCGCCTGCTTCAGCGGCGTGATGTCGGAGTGGCTGACATAGGCTCCCTGCTGTTGCCGTTGCGCGATCACCCGCCGCCAACGATCCCCGGGAAGCTCCAGTTCGAACGGCGCGCCCACGAAGCGGATGTTGTCGCGCATCGCCGCGACCGCGTTCTCCGATGGCAGGCTCGCGCGGCTCCAGGCGCGTTCGACCACTTCGACCAAGGTGAGTCCGACCACCGTTTCGTCCGGCGGCACGTCGTACAGCGACCGGAACGCGGCATTGGCCGCGACGATCCGGTCCGACTCGTCGACGATGGTCGCACCGTCCGCGAGCGACTCGAGCAGATCGATGGGGAACCCGCCGCCATTCGGAAGCGCGGCCGCGGGCAACGGCACGGAGTCCGCCACCGCGCGCCAGACGCGCAGGCGGTCGCCACCCGGCATGCGCGAGGACGAGACGGTCAACCGTCGCCCGCGATGGACGAAGGCGAAGGGGCGCGACTGATGCCGATGCCGGTGCAGGCCATCGGTGACGTAGCGCTCCAGCTCACCGCATTCCGCGCCGGTCAGGCGCGCCGTGTAGAACCGCCGCAGGTTCTCGGCATAGGGCTCGCCCGAGTACACATGGCCGGCATGCTCAGGAAAGAACTTCAGGAAAGTGGCGTTCCAGGAAACCGTCCGGTCCTGGGCATCGAACAGGCAGATGGCGATGTCGAGCGAGTCCAGCAGTGGCGCCAAGGATGCATAAAAGTCACGTATCGGCACTTGATTTCCCCTGAAATCAGCTGGACTAGGGAGCAACAAATTTCCGCAATCTGGTGGCGTGCCACCGCCCTGTTGCGATCGGTCAAATCACCGGGGAACATAGGTACAGCGGCCGTGCGTTGGAAACGTTTTTCTAACGTCGCCCCAATCGACGGTTCGGTTATCGGAACAAATCTTCGGGATAACCGACTTCGACCAGGCATAATCCGTCCGCCGGCGCGGTCGGACCGGCGGCGCTGCGATCACGCGCGGCGAGTGCCTCGGCCACGCGTGACACGGGCCAGGCGCCGTCGCCGACCAGCCGCAGCGTGCCGACCAGGTTGCGCACCTGGTGGTGCAGGAAGCTGCGGGCCTCGGCCTCGATCGCGATCAGCGGGCCTTCCTGGCGAACGTCCAGCCGGTCGAGGGTACGCAGCGGACTCTTCGCCTGGCAGGAGGCGGCGCGGAAGCTCGTGAAGTCGTGGCGTCCCAGCAGGGTGTGGGCGGCCGCCTGCATTGCGGCGGCGTCGAGCGGCGCGGCCACGTGCCAGACCCGGCCCTCCTGCAGAGCGGGACGGGCGCGGCGATTGAGGATCAGGTAGCGGTAACGGCGCCGATCGGCGGAGAAGCGGGCATTCCAGCCGGGCGGGGCCGGCGCCGCTTGCAGCACCACGACCGGATGCGGCTTCATGTGGAAGTTCAAGGCGTCGCGCAGCTTGCGGGCATCGTAGCGATCGGGCAGGGCGAGCTGCGCCACCTGGCCCGCGGCGTGGACCCCGGCATCGGTGCGGCCCGCCACGACGCTGGGGACCGGCGCGCCACCGGCCAGCCGGGACGCGGCCTCTTCCAGCACCTGCTGGACCGAAACCCCATTGTCCTGCCGCTGCCAGCCCACGAACGGGCGCCCGTCATATTCGAGTTTCAGCGCCCACAAGACAGTGGGGGCGGGGTCAGTCACCCAACCGGGTCCCGGCCGGCACGGGATGGCCGCGCAGGAACGCGGCGGTCTCCATCGCAGCGCGACCAGCCGCTTGCACGCGGGTCAGGCGCAGCGCGCCGGTTCCGCACGCCACGGTCAGGGCGCCGTCGAGCACGGTGCCGGGCGGGCCGTTGCCGGGGACGGAAGCGGCCGCCAGCACCTTGAAGGGCTTGCCCGCCAGGGTGGTGAAGGTGCCGGGCCAGGGATCGAAGGCGCGCACCCGGCGGGCGAGGGAGTCGGCCGCCTCGGTCCAGTCGAGGCGCCCATCCTCCCGGCTGAGCTTCGGCGCGTAGGTGGCGCCGTCGGCGGGCTGCGGCACCGGGGCAGGGGCTTCCTCCAGCACGCGCAGGATCAGGCGCGCCCCGAGCGCTGCGAGCGTGTCGTGGAGGGTGGCGGAGGTGGTGTCGGGCCCGATCGGCACCGCTTCGCGCAGGAGCATCGGGCCGGTGTCGAGGCCGGCATCCATCTGCATGATGGTGATGCCGGTCTCCGCGTCGCCCGCGAGCACTGCGGCCTGGATCGGTGCGGCGCCGCGCCAGCGCGGCAGGAGGCTCGCATGGATGTTGAGGCAGCCGCGCCGTGGCGCCGCCAGCATCGGCTCCGGCAGGATCAGCCCGTAGGCGGCGACCACCGCGGCGTCGAGCTCCAGCGCCGCGAAGGAGGCATGTTCGGCGGCGTCCTTGCGCAACCGGGCCGGGGTGCGCACCGGGAGATGCAGCGCGTCCGCCGCGACGTGCACCGGGCAGCGTTGCAGTGACTGGCCGCGGCCGGCTGGCCGGGGCGGCTGGCAGTAGACGGCCGCGATGCTGTGACCGGCCGCATGCAGCGCCTGCAATGCGGGAACCGCGAAGTCCGGGCTGCCCATGAAGGCGAGACGCATCGCCGCCCCCTCAGCGCCCCTCGCGCTTCTGCCGCTGCTCCTTGGCGAGCCGGCGCAGGATCATGTTCCGCTTCAGTGCCGAGAGGTGGTCGGTGAAGAGCACGCCGTCGAGATGGTCGATCTCATGCTGCAGGCAGGCGGCGAGCAGGCCGTCACCCTCCACTTCCCTCCGCGCGCCGGTCTCGTCGAGATAGCGCACCTTCACCCGCGCCGGGCGGGTCACGTCGGCATACTGACCGGGCAGCGAGAGGCAGCCTTCCTCCCGGGTCGCGAGCTCCTGGCTGGCCGCGACGATTTCGGGATTGATCAGCGTGAGCGGCGCCGGCTTGTCGTTCGGCATCAGATCGATGGTGACGACCCGCAGCAGCCGGTCGACCTGCGGCGCGGCCAGGCCGATGCCGGGCGCGGCGTACATGGTTGCGAACATGCGGGGGATGAGGTCGCGCACGGCGGCGTCGTCCGCCGGCCCGACGGCGCGCGCCTTCGTCTTCAGCGTCGCGTGGGGCGCGATCAGGATGGGCAGCGTCTCCGCTGCCGGCAGGCGTGCATCGTCGGGCATCGGCCGCATGTAGCGACACCGGGGGCGCGGATCAACGGCCGCGGCTGGTTCCGCCGATGCAGGCGGGATGCCCCTCGCCCGCGCGGGACGAGGGGCGGTCGCTCACCGGTGCTGGGCCCTGCCGCCCGGCTGGCCGTACTGGTCGGTCACCGAGTCCGGCGCACGGTCACCGTAGCCGGTATCGCCCGACCCGGTGCGCTGCTTGGTCATTCCGGCCTGTCCGGACGCCGACTTGTTCGGCGTGCCCTCGGCGTGCTGCGGGTTCGTGCCCTTCGTGGTGGAGCCGGCAGAGTCGCTGGTGCCCTGCGTCCCGGCCGCATGCGCCGGGGCCGCGGCCAGCCCGAGGGCGAGCAGGCCGGCCAGCGCGGGGATGGTTACGAAGCGGATCATCGGATCCTCCGTGGGTTGGTCCTGCCTGAACGCCGGGTCGGCGTCCCGGATGACGGCCGGGAGATGGCGTTTTCGAGAACATGCCGCGCGCTTGCCCTTCGAGCCGGTGCCGCTAGCATCCAGCCACAATCGAGGGGGAGACAGAGGCATGTGGGAACCGAACCGGCGCTACCCGGACGAGGCGGTCATCGTCATGGACCCGTCCTTCAACGCCTACCGGCTGCCGCTCGCCTCGGTGGAGCGTCTTGCCGATGGCTGCCGCTGGTCGGAAGGCCCGGTCTGGTTCGGCGACGGGCGCTACGTGCTGTGGAGCGATATCCCGAACGACCGCATCCTGAAATGGGAGGAGGAGACGGGCGCGGTCAGCGTGTTCCGCAAGACCTCCTGGAATGCGAACGGCAACACGCGGGACCGGCAGGGGCGGCTGGTCACCTGCGAGCACCGTGGCCGGCGCGTCACCCGCACCGAGTATGACGGTTCGGTCACCGTGCTGATGGACAGTCACCAGGGCAAGCGACTGAACTCGCCGAACGACGTGGTGGTGAAGTCGGACGGCTCGATCTGGTTCACCGACCCGGTGTTCGGGATCCTCGGCTACTACGAGGGCGAGCGGGCTGAACCGGAGATCCCGGCCGCGGTGTGGCGGATCGACGGCCAGACCGGCGAGGCCACCATGATGGCCGACGACATCGAGGGGCCGAACGGGCTCGCCTTCTCGCCCGACGAGTCGATCCTCTACGTGGTCGCGTCGCGGGCCACGCCGAACCGGCTGATCCGTGCGTTCGACGTGGCGGAGGATGGGCGCAAGCTCACCGGGAACCGCGTGTTCATCGATGCCGGCCCCGGCACGCCGGACGGGTTCCGGGTGGACGTGGACGGGAATCTGTGGTGCGGCTGGGGGATGGGGGATCCCGACCTCGACGGCGTGCGGGTGTTCAACCCGGCCGGCGCCCCGATCGGGCACATCCGGCTGCCGGAGCGGTGTGCGAATTTGTGCTTCGGCGGGCGCTGGCGGAACCGGCTGTTCATGGCGGCGAGCCACGGGTTGTACGCGCTCTACGTCAACACGCAGGGCGTCGCCGGGGGGTAGATGGCCGCGGGCAGGGGCGGTTGGGCGGGGGACGCCAAGGCGGCCGGAGGGAGCAGGGGCGGTTGGGAGGGGGACGCCAGCGGCACCCACTCCGTCATGGCCGGACTCGACCCGGCCATCCATCACCAACTCCGTCATGGCCGGGCTCGACCCGGCCATCCATCGCCCACTCCGTCATGGCCGGGCTCGACCCGGCCATCCATCACCCCTCCGTCATCGCCGGGTCGAGCCCGGCGATGACGGAGGGGTGGGGCCGCCGCCCCGTCGCGTCCCACCGTCGCCCCGTGCCACGTCGCTTCGTGCCACCGTCGCCTCGTGCCACGTCGCCTCGTGCCACGTCGCCTCGTGCCACGTCGCCTCGTGCCACCGTCGCCGCGCACCTCCCGTTCGGTCGCCCTCCTTCTCAGTCTACTCCTGCCGAACCGCCTGGATCGCACGCCAGACACGTTCGGGGGTCGCCGGCATGTCCACATGCGTGACACCCAGCGGCGCCAGCGCGTCGAGCACCGCGGACATCACCGTCTGCGGCGCGGCGATCGCGCCGGCCTGGCCAGCGCCCTTCACCCCCAGCGGATTGGCCGTGGTCGGCACGCCGTCCAGCCGTACCGACAGCATGGGCAGATCGTTCGCGCGGGGCAGCGCGTAGTCCATCAGCGACCCGCTCAGCAATTGCCCGCTGTCCGGATCGTACACCGTGTGCTCGAGCAGCGCCTGACCGATCCCCTGCGCCACTCCGCCCTGCACCTGACCGATCGTCAGCAGCGGGTTGATCGCGGTCCCGTAGTCGTCGGAGGCCGTGTAGCGCTCGAGTGTCACGACACCCGTCTCGGGATCGACCTCCACCTCGGCGACGTGGCAGCCGTTCGGGAAAGTGATGCGGTCGAGCTTGTTCCAGACATAGGCGTCGAGACCCGGGCTCTCTCCGGCCGGCAGGTTCGCCGGATCGCGCGCGGCGGCGGCGACCTCCAGCAGACCCATGCTGCGCTCCGGCACCGCCTGCACGACGAAGCGGCCATCCTGGAAGACGACCTGCGCCTCGGTCGCCTGCAACAGGCGCGCGGCGATGCGCGTGCCCTTGGCGATCACCCGGTTCATCGCCTCGGCGAGCGCCGCGCCGCCCTGGTGCATGGAGCGGGCGCCGCCATGGCCATTCCCGGCCCGCACCTCGGCCGTATCGGCCTGCACGTAGTGGAACGCCTCCAGCGGCAGGCCGAACCGGTCGGCGGCGATCTGCGGGTAGGTGGTCTCGTGCCCCTGGCCGTTCGACTGCGTGCCGATCAGCAGCGTCACGCGGCCGTCCGGGGTGAAGCGGATCTCGGCGCCTTCGTCCGGTGCGCCGCGCGCCGTCTCCAGGAAGCAGGCCAGCCCGAAACCTCGCCGCAAGCCGCGTGAGTCGGACTCCGCTCGTCGTGCCGCGAACCCCGCGTGATCCGCTGCGGCGAGCACGCGGTCGAGATGGCCGGCGAAGGTGCCGCAATCGATCGTGGTGCCGAGCGCCTTCGCATATGGGAAATTGCGCACCAGGTTCTGCCGTCGCAGCGCGATCCGGTCGAAGCCACAGCGCCGCGCGGCTTCGTCGATCAGGCGCTCGATCAGGTAGTTCGCCTCCGGCTTGCCGGCGCCGCGATAGGCGTCGATCGGGACGGTGTTGGTGAACACGCCACGCACGTCCATCGTGATCGCCGGGATCACGTAGCCGCCGCCCATGGCGGTGGCCGGGGCGGAGGTGGAGCAGCCGGGTCCGAAGCCGGAGGCATAGGCCCCCAGATTGGCGATCGTCTCCACCTCGAGCGCCAGGAACCGGCCCTCCGCATCCAGCGCGAGCCGCGCCTCCGTCACGTTGTCACGGCCTTGCGCGGTGGAGATGAAATCCTCGGTCCGCTCGCTCACCCACTTGACCGGGCGGCCGAGACGCTGGGCGGCGCGCAGCAGCAGCACCCATTCGGGGTAGAGCGCGTTCTTGATGCCGAACCCGCCGCCGACATCGGGCGCGGAGACCCGGACTTGCGCCGGCGGGAGATGGAAGACGTCGGCCAACTGGTCGCGCAACGCGTGCACGCCGGCGGCCGTGCAGAACAGGTCGAGCCCGGCCGGCGTGACCTCCGCGATGGCCGCGCGCGTCTCCATCGGCGCGATCACCAGGCGGTTGTTCACCAGCCGCAGGTCGACGCGGTGCTTCGCCTGGGCAAACGCTTCTGCGACGGCGGCGCGATCTCCGGCGCGGAAGCGGAAGCACAGATTGTCCGGCGCCTCCGCCCAGAGACGGGACGCACCGGGCGCGCAAGCCGCAGGCCCATCGACCACCGCGGGCAGCGCGTCGTACTCGACCACCACCATCTCCGCCGCGGCGATCGCATCGCGACGCGTTTCGGCGACGACGAAGGCGACCGGCTCGCCGACATGGCGCACGTGGTCGCTCGCGAGCGCCGGACGCGCCGGCACCACCATCGGCGGCTCCCCCGTGACGCGAACGAGGCAGGGCAGGGGGCCGAGATCGGCGACGTCCTCGGCAGTGAGCACGGCCAGCACCCCCGGCGCGGCGCGTGCCGCGCCGACGTCGAGGCTCCGGATCGCGGCATGCGCATGCGGCGAGCGGACCACATGCGCCCAGGCCTGGCGCGGCCGATCGACGTCCTCGACATAGCGCCCAGTGCCGGTCAGGAACCGGAGATCCTCGAGCCGCCTCGTCGATTGACCGATATGCGCCATGCCGCCCCGCCGCGATCAGAACCCCAGGCGGTCAGCGATACCATATCCCTGGGCGAGGTCGCGCAGCTTGTTCCACGTCGCATCCTCGATCGGCACGCCGTCGCGCCGACGCGCCTGCTCCTTCCGGAACTCGATCTCACCCGGATAGAACACCTCGGAGAATCCCTCCGCCGGCGGCGTCGCCTTCAGGTACTGCGCGAACTCCGTCACCTCCTGCTTGAAGGTCTCGAGCTTGCGGAAGGCGGCGACGTTGAACACCGCGATGAAGCACCCGTCGTTGTGCCGCCCGGTGGGTTCGACGCCGAAGCCGAGACCGGTCAGCAGCCCCGACAGGATCTCGACAATCGCGGCGAGGCCGGTGCCCTTGTAGCCCTCCGTCCCGCCCAGCGGCAGCAGCGCACCGCCCTGCTTCAGCACCTTCGGATCCGTGCTCGGTCGCCCCTCCGCGTCGATCAGCCAGCCACTCGGCACCGGCTCCCCGCGCGCGGTGGCGACGTTGATCTTGCCCGCAGCGGCGGCGGAGGTCGCCATGTCGAACACCAGCGGGCCATCGAGATTGGACGGCACTGCGAAGCAGATCGGGTTGGTGCCGAGCCGCGCCTTGGCGCCGCCGAACGGGGCGACGTGCTTGGGGCTGCGGCCGGAATCCGCAGTGATCATGGCGATCATCCCCTCGCCGGCAGCGATCAGCGGGTAGGAGGCGAGGCGCCCGATATGGCTCTGTCGGAAGACGGTTGCAGCGGCAACGTTCTGCGTCTTCGCCTTGGCGATGGTGTGCCGCATCGCGCGATCGGTCACCGCGTAGCCGAACCCCCAGTTGCCGTCGATCACCGTCGTCGTCGGCGACTCCTCGACGATGGTCCACGCCGCCTGCGGCATGATGTGACCGGCCTTGATGCGCTCGATGTACTGCGGGATCAGGATGATGCCGTGGGAGTCGTGGCCCACCAGATTGGCGCCGATGTTGTAGCGCGCGACGACCGCGGCTTCCTCCTCCGATGCGCCCGCGGCGATCAGCAGGCCTTTGGCGATGTCGATCAGTCTCTCCGCTGGCACTGTCGGCATGATTGGTCCTCCCCGGTCGATGTGCCGGGAAGGCTAGTCCCGAGGCCGGACGCGGCCAAGGGCGCGGGCGTTTTGCCTGGACGCCGCGCTGGGCTAGCCTGGGGCGAAGGGAGAAGGAGCGGACAAGATGACGCATCTCTATGCCGCCGTGGCCGGCTATGTCGGCCGGCCGGACCAGAAGGGAGGCACCGGCGTATTCTGCCGGCCCGCCGGGCAGGACGCGTGGATCCACGCGCTGGATCATCTCGAGGCGTATACCGTGGTCGTGCATCCGAAGGATCCGGCGACCGTGTTCGCCGGCACCTCGGACGGGGTGTGGCGCAGCACCGATCAAGGCAAGAGCTTCCAGCGCATGCAGTTCCCGGACACGGGCAAGCAGGTCTGGTGCTTCCTGGTCGATGCCGGCAACCCTGACCTCGTCTATGCCGGCGGCTCACCGATCGACCTCTACCGTAGCGAGGATCGCGGCGCGTCGTGGCGCAAGCTGCCGAACCCGCAGGTGCCGGAGCGCTGCAAGGCGCCGTTCGCCGCCCGCGTGATGCGGCTCGCGCAGCACCCGTCGCGACCGGGTGAGATCTACGCGGCGCTCGAGGTCGCGGGCGCGATCCGCACCACCGATGGTGGCGAGACGTGGGAGGATTGCAGCGAGGACCTGATCCGGCTGTCGAACCTTCCGCACCTGCGCAGCAAGATCGTCAGCGACAGTTTCGCGGAAGGCATGCTCGACGGCCATGCCATCATCACGACGCCGGCCGATCCTGACGCGGTGACGATCGCGGTGCGCATGGGGCTGTTCCGCAGCGCCGATCAGGGCAGGACGTGGCAGGACCTGGAGGTGGGGCGGTTCTCACCGGTCACCTATGGGCGCGACATCCGCGTCTCGCCCGCCGATCCGAACACGCTGTATGCCGCGCTGAGCGTGGCCGCGGCGAGCCATGATGGCGGGCTGTATCGCAGCACGGATGCCGGCAAGACCTGGCGGCGGTTCGACAAGGTGCAGGTGCATGGCACGATCATGTCGGTCGCCCTGCATGCGCGCGATCCGAACACCGTGTATCTGGGCGCGCGATATGGCGGAGAGATCTACGGCACGCAGGACGGCGGCGAGACATGGCACGCCGCCACGCTGCCGCACGGGGTGAAGGACATCTACGCGGTGGCCTGCGGCTAGAGCCTGTCCGGCACGCTTCCGCCGATCGCTCCCATGGCGGTCGGCGGTCACGCGTGGAGTTGCGCCAGGACCGCCGCATTGGCGCGCAGCACCATCAGGCGGCGGATCTTCTGGGTCGGGGTGAGCAGCCCGTTCTCGATCGTGAACGGGGGCACCACCGCCTGCCGGCGGATCCGTTCCGTGACCGAAAGCCGCATGTTGGTCCGGTTCACCGCGACCGCCACCGTCACCTCGTCCTGCCCCTCGGCCGGCACCAGCAGCGCGGTCAGCCCGGACCGGCCGTCGCCCGCCACCACCGCTTGCGCGATCTCGGGCTCCGCCATCAGCATGCCCTCGATCTTGGCCGGGGAGACGTTCTCGCCGCCGGACAGCACGATCATGTCCTTCTTGCGATCCGTGATGCGGAGATACCCTGCCGCGTCCAGCGCGCCGATATCGCCGGTATGCAGCCAGCCGTCGCGGATCACCGCCGCCGTCTCCGCCGGGTGGCCCCAATAGCCGTCCATCACCAGGTCGCCGCGCACCAGGATCTCGCCATCCTCGGCGAGGCGCAGCTCCACCCCGTCGAGCACCCGCCCCACCGTCTCGATGTGGATCGCCTCGGGCGGATTGGCGCTGATCACCGGACCCGCCTCGGTCTGCCCATACCCCTGCATGATGGGCAGGCCGAGGGCGAGGAAGAAGCGCCCGACCTCCGGATCGAGGCGTGCCCCACCCGACATCGCGACCTTCAGCCGCCCGCCGAAGCGCGCGCGCACCTTGGCGCGCACCAGCCGGTCCAGCACCACGTCCATGATCCGATCCGCGAGCCCCAGCCGCTCGCCCGCGATCCGGCGCAGCCCCAGGGTGAGCGCATGCTGGAACAGCGCCTGCCGCCGGGGCGTCTGCCGCGCCACCTGCGCGAGCACGCGGCCGCGGATCACCTCGAGCACCCGGGGCACCGCCGTCATCAGCGTCGGGCGGATCGCCAGCAGGTCGGCGGCGAGGTGCTCGACGCCGCGGCAGTACACGATCTCGGTGCCCAGGCTGAGCACGAAGAACTGGCCGACCGTATGCTCGTAGCTGTGCGAGAGCGGCAGGTAGGAGAGATAGATCTCGTCCTCCAGCATCAGCGGCTTCACCAGTGAGAAGGCGCCGCGGCAGTTCGACAGGATGCAGCGATGCGGCAGCATGACGCCCTTGGGCGCGCCTCCGGTGCCGGACGTGTAGATCAGGCAGGCGAGCGCCCCTGGCGGGATCCCCGAGGCCTCCAGCGCGATGTCGTCCGGCGGCCGATCGTCCGCCACCAGCGTCGCCCACGCGACCGTGTCCGCCGCCTCCGCGCCGGGGTCCATCACCACCAGCAGGTCGAGCCCCGCCAGCTCTGCCCCCGCCTCGCGCAGCTTCGCGGCAAGCGCGGGGGAGGAGACTATGGCCGCCCGCGCCCCGGAATCGCGCAGGATGTGCACATGATCGGCGACCGTGTTGGTCGTGTAGGTCGGCACCGGTATGGCGCGGATCGCCATCAGCGCCGTTTCGGCGATCGGATATTCGGGGCGGTTCTCGGCGCAGATCACCACCCGATCGCCCGCCGCCACGCCGGCCGCGCGCAGGTGCCGTGCGCAGGACGCCGCCATGCGGCCGAACGCCGACCAGGTCACGCCGTGCCACGTGCCGTCCCGGTAATGGCGCAACATCGGCTTGGCGGGCCAGGTGCGGGCCAGCCCGAACATCATCGCGGCCAGGTTGGGCCAGGTCGGATAGGTGCGCAGCTTTGCCTCCCCCCTTTCGGGCTGCGTCGGCGCAACCCTTTGACGGGTCAGGTTCCTACTCTACATGAACAGGGAACGCAGCAGCCCCGAGGACTCCCCTCCGATGAACGACGCTCCCCACGCCGCCGACGCGACCCTGCCGGCCTGGGACCTGTCCGATCTGTACCCGGGGCCCGACAGCCCGGCGGTGGAGGCCGACCTCGCCGCCGCCGATCAGCAGGCGCGGCGGTTCGCCGCCGCCTACCAGGGCCGGCTGTTCGACCTGACCGGCGCCGAGCTTGCCGCCGCCATCGCCGAATACGAGCGGATCGAGGAGACGCTTGGCCGGCTGATGTCCTACGCCCAACTCCTGTTCAGCGGCGATTCCACGGACCCGGCGATCGGCCGCTTCTACCAGACGGCGCAGGAGCGGGTGACCGCGATCAGCACCCACCTGATCTTCTTCACCCTCGAGCTGAACCGGCTCGACGAGGCGACGCTCGAGCAGAAGCTCGCGGATCCCACGCTCGCCCGCTACCGGCCCTGGCTGCGCGACCTGCGCGTGTTCCGCCCGCACCAGCTCTCGGACGAGCTGGAGAAGCTGCTGCACGAGAAGGAGGTGACCGGTCACGCCGCCTGGAACCGGCTGTTCGACGAGACGGTGGCCGGCATGCGCATCCCCCTGAACGGGGAGGAACTGACCGTCAGCGCCACGCTGAACCGCCTGTCCGACCCCGATCGCAGCGTGCGCGAGGCCGCCGGCAAGGCGATCGGCGCGGCGTTCGGAGAGCGGATCCGGCTGTTCTCGCTGATCACCAACACGCTCGCGAAGGACAAGGAGATCATCGACGGCTGGCGGCACTACCCGCGCCCCGGCAGCTATCGCAATCGCTCCAACATGGTCGAGGATGCCGTCGTCGACGCGCTCGTGACGGCCGTGCGGGCGTCCTACGGGCGTCTGTCCCATCGCTACTACCTGATGAAGGCCAAGTGGCTTGGTCTGCCCAAGCTGCAGCACTGGGACCGCAACGCGCCGCTGCCGGGCGACGACGACCGCTCGATCCCGTGGGCGGAGGCGCGGGATCGCGTGCTCACCGCCTATGGCGCGTTCAGCCCGGACCTCGCCGCGATCGGCAAGCGCTTCTTCGACCAGCCCTGGATCGATGCGCGCCTGACGCCGGGCAAGGCCGGCGGCGCGTTCGCCCATCCGACGGTGCCGAGCGCGCATCCGTATCTGCTGCTGAACTATCATGGCCGGACCCGCGACGTGATGACGCTGGCGCATGAACTGGGGCATGGCGTGCACCAGGTGCTGGCGGGCGGGCAGGGCTACCTGATGTCCGGCACGCCGCTGACCCTGGCCGAGACCGCCAGCGTGTTCGGGGAAATGCTGACCTTCCGCGCCCTGCTGGACGCCGCGAGCCCTGCGCAGCGCCGGATCATGCTGGCCTCCAAGGTGGAGGACATGCTGAACACGGTGGTTCGTCAGATCGCGTTCTACCAGTTCGAGACCCGCGTCCATGACGAGCGCCGGTCGGGCGAGCTGATGCCCGAGCGGATCGGCGAGATCTGGATGGGGGTGCAGACCGAGAGTCTGGGACCGGCGTTCGAGTTCACCCCCGACTATGAAGTGTTCTGGTCCTATGTGCCGCACTTCATCCACTCGCCGTTCTATGTCTACGCGTATGCGTTCGGCGATTGCCTGGTGAATGCGCTGTATTCGGTGTTCCAGTCCGGACATCCGGGCTTTCAGGCCAAATACCTCGACCTGCTGCGGGCCGGTGGCACCAAGCGTCACAAGGAGCTGCTCGCGCCATTCGGCCTCGACGCCTCCGACCCCGCCTTCTGGACCCGCGGGCTCGACGTGATCGCCGGCTTCATCGACGAGCTGGAGCAGGGCGCGTGAGACTTGCGGCTCATTCCGGATCCCCCCCTCCCCCTGCGGGAGGGGGATGGGGGGAGGGGGTGCCACCCGAGTACGCACCCAACCCTCCCACCACCCCGCTCCAGAAAGCTCGTGCGCTCCGCCGCGACGCCACCCCTGCGGAACGCAGGCTCTGGTCCGCGCTGCGCAACCACGCCGTGCGCGGGTTGAAATTCCGGCGGCAGGTCCCGATCGGACCATACATCGCCGACTTCTACTGCCCTGCGGTTCGGCTGGTGATCGAGCTCGACGGCGTCTCCCACTGGGAGGCCGCCGCGCGTGACGCTGCCCGCGACGCGTGGATGCGCAGGCGCGGTTTGCGCGTCCTGCGCATCCCCAATGCTGAGGTCTTCCGTAACCTCGAAGGAGTCGTGCGTCTCGTGATCCTGGAAGCAACCGGCCATGACGGGGGCTCCGACGCGGCGCCCCCGCCCCCCATCCCCCGCCCGCGAGGGGAGGGGGATGCATAGCCATGTCCGGCAGCAATATCTTCGGCGAAATCCGGCGCATGGCGCGAACTTCGGGCGCGGTCGGCGGCATCGCGGCCCGCGTCGCCGGTGCGCGCGTGTTTGGCATCCAGACCGACAAATCGGCCCACGCGCAGGACCTCAGGACCATCCTCGGCGGGCTCAAGGGGCCGCTGATGAAGGTGGCGCAGTTCCTCTCCACCGTCCCGGACGCCTTGCCGGCGGAATACGCGGCCGAACTCGCGCAGCTGCAATCGAACGCGCCGGCGATGGGCTGGGCCTTCGTGCGCCGGCGCATGGCGAGCGAACTCGGCCCCGACTGGCAGTCCCGCTTCACCACGTTCGGGCATGAGGCGGCGGCGGCGGCGAGCCTCGGCCAGGTGCACCGCGCGACCCTGCCGGACGGCACCGATGTCGCCTGCAAGCTGCAATATCCCGACATGCCCAGCACGGTGGAGGCCGACCTGCGGCAGCTCCGGCTGGCGATGGCGATCTATCACCGGATGGACAATGCCATCCAGCATGAGGAGATCTACAAGGAACTGGCCGAACGCCTGCGCGAGGAGCTCGATTACGAGCGCGAGGCGGCACAGATGCGCCTGTATGGGCTCATGCTGGCGGCACATCCGACGGTGCACGTGCCGCGCCCGATCCCGGCCTACAGCACCAAGCGGCTGCTGACGATGACCTGGCTCGACGGGCGCCCGCTGATGCAGCGCCTGGCCGAGGACCCGCCGCAGGAGGAGCGGAACCGCATGGCCGAGGCGCTGTTCCGCGCCTGGTACGTGCCGTTCTACCATTTCGGGGTGATTCACGGCGATCCGCATCTGGGCAATTACCAGGTGCGTGCGGACGCTTCGGTGAACCTGCTGGACTTCGGCGCGATCCGCGTCTTCCCGGCCAAGTTCGTGCGCGGCGTGATCGACCTGTTCGAGGCGGTGCGCGACCATGACGACGATCGCGCGCATCATGCCTATGAGACCTGGGGCTTCACCGACCTCTCGCGCGAGAAGATGGACGTGCTCAACATGTGGGCGCGCTTCCTCTACGAGCCGCTGATCGACGACCGTGTGCGGCGCATTTCGGAGACCGACGACCCGATGTTCGGGCGTGAGGTGGCGGAACGGGTGCATGCCGGGCTGAAGCGCACCGGCGGCGTGAAGCCGCCGCGGGAATTCGTGCTGATGGACCGTTCGGCGATCGGCCTGGGCGGCGTGTTCCTCCGGCTGCGCGCCGAGCTGAACTGGAGCCGGCTGTTCAACGAGCTGATCGCGGATTTCGACGAGCAGCGCCTGGCCGACCGCCAGGCCGCGGCGCTGGCCGAGGCGGGGGTGCCGCCCGCGACCTGACGTCGGCCCGCCGCCGCGCTGGCCGGAATCGGGCGGGCAGGGATGTCCGCCCGCCCGTGACAGCGGCTACGTGGGTTCAGCCGTTACGGAACGCGTAGCTGTAGCCGTTGATCGCCGGCACGCCGCCGAGATGTGCGTAGAGCACCTTGGATCCGGGCGGGAAGGAGTCCTTGCGGACCAGGTCGATCAGGCCCTGCATCGACTTTCCCTCATAGACCGGGTCCGTGATCATCCCTTCCAGCCGAGCGCAGAGGCGGATCGCGTCCTTGGTCTCGTCCGACGGCACGCCGTAGCAGGGATAGGCGTAGTCCTCGACCAGCACGACGTCGTCCGCGGTCAGATCCTGGCCGAGTTCCACCAGGGCCGCGGTGCGCTGCGCGATGTCGAGCACCTGGGCGCGGGTCTGTCCCGGCGTCGCGGACGCGTCGATGCCGATCACCTTGCGGGCGCGGCCGTCGGCGGCGAAGCCCACCAGCATGCCGGCATGGGTCGAGCCGGTCACCGTGCAGACGATGATGTAGTCGAAGGTGAAGCCGAGTTGCGCCTCCTGTGCGCGGACCTCCTCAGCGAAGCCCACGTAGCCCAGCCCGCCGAACTCGTGGACCGAGGCGCCGGCCGGGATGGCGTAAGGCTTGCCGCCTTGCGCTTTGACGTCCGCGATCGCGGCTTCCCAGCTCGCGCGGATGCCGATGTCGAAGCCCTCCTCGACCAGTTGCACGTCCGCGCCCATGACGCGGCTCAGCAGGATGTTGCCGACGCGGTCATAGACGGCGTCTTCGTGCGGCACCCAGGCTTCCTGCACCAGGCGGCACTTCATCCCGAGCTTCGCGGCCGTGGCGGCGACCATGCGGGTGTGGTTCGACTGCACGCCGCCGATCGAGACCAGCGTATCGGCCCCGGAGGCGATCGCGTCGGGCACGATGTATTCGAGCTTGCGCAGCTTGTTGCCGCCGAAGGCCAGGCCGGAATTGCAGTCCTCCCGCTTGGCCCAGATCGCGACGTCCTTCCCGAGATGGGAGGAGAGGCGGCGCAGCGGCTCGACCGGGGTCGGACCGAAGGTCAGCGGATAACGTTCGAATTTCGCGAGGTTCATGCAGGGTCTCCGGGGCCGATGGATGGCCACGGACTTAGCAGGTCGGTGGCGGAAGGTGCTTCCGTTGTGCAGGGTATCAGTGAGCACTTCGACTGATGGTCTTGACGCAGAATGGTTCGTCTCTCATCCAGAGCGTCTGTTTCTGGAAGATTCTTTCATGCCGGAGTCACTCGACCGGACCGACGTTCGGCTCCTGCGGCTGTTGCAGCAGGACGGGCGCATCAGCAATGCCGCACTGGCCGAGGCGGCGCATCTCTCTCCAGCCACCTGCCATCGGCGCACCCAGGCGTTGTTCGAGAGCGGCGCGGTGCGTGGCGTGCGCGCGATCGTCGACCCGCCCAGCGTCGGACGCAGCGTCCTGGTGATCGTCGGCGTGGTCCTGGATCGCTCGACGCCGGAGAGCTTCGGCGACTTCGAGCGGGCGATCACGGCACTGGACTTCGTGATCGACTGTCACCTGGTGGCGGGCGAGTTCGACTACTTCCTGAAGATCCGTGCCGCCGACATGCCGGACTTCAACCGCATCCACGGCACCGACCTGCTGGGCCTGCCGGGGGTGCGCCAGACGCGGACGTGCTTCGTCATGAAGGAGGTCGTCGACAACGCCCCGCTGGCCTTCTGAGTGGACGGCCGGCGCGACGACGGCGGGCGCGTCGCACCGGCAGGTCCGGCCGGAGCGTCACACCGGCCGGTTCAGCCCTCGCAACCAGTCGCCCGCGCGGGCGACGGCGTCCCGCGCCTTCTGCACCGCCCCGGTCGCTCGCAGGAACCCATGCACCACGCCCGCATATGCGGCGCTCTCCACCGCGACGCCCGCGTCTCGCAGGCGCGCGATCAGCGCCTCGCCCTCGCTCCGCAGCACGTCGAGTTCCGCCAGCAGCACCAGCACCGGCGGCAGCCCCCGCAGATCCGCGCGCAACGGTGCGGCGAGCGGATGCAGCCGGTCCGCCGCATGCGGCACATAGACGTTCCAGTAGAACGCCATCCGCGCCACGCTCAGCCCGTAACTGCCGTCGCCATAGGCCTGGTAGCTCGCCGTATCCAGGCGGCTGTCCGCGACCGGGTAAGCGGCGAGCACGCCCGCCAGGGCCGGCCCGCCCTCATCGCGCAGCAGCAAGGCGACCGCCAGCGCCAGGTTGCCGCCTGCCGAGTCACCCCCCACCAGCAGCGTCCCCGCATCCAGGCCCCAGTCCGCCGCCGCGGCCGCCACGTGCCGCGTCACCGCGGCACACTCCTCGAGCGCCTGCGGAAACTGCGCCTCCGGTGACAGCGCATAGTCGACGCTCACCACCGCGACGTCGCCGGAGGCGGCGATCTCGCGCACCAGCCGGTCATGCGTGTCGACCGACCCCCACACCCAGCCGCCGCCATGGAAGTACACCAGGGTCGGCAGCACCCGATCGGTGCGCGGCCGGTACACCCGCACAAAGATCCGCCGCCCCCGCGCGGCTACCCAGTGCTCGGTCGTCCGCGCCATCTCCGGCCCACCCGACACGCTGAGCAGGCTCAGCGCGTCGTTGACCCGCCGATGCGGTTCCAGCGGGACCTCCAGCCGGATCGGCGGGAACCGCGCGGCCGCCGCTTCGGCCTCCGCGGTGAACGCCGCCATCTCCGCATCCCAATGCGAACGGTCCGCCATGCCCTGCTCCCCCGACTCTTCGCCCCGCATGCAAGCCGGATCGGACCCACTTGGCAAACCCGCCCGCTCGGGCGGATGCCAGGGAAGAACGCGGCGCGGATGATCACCGGCGGGCATGGCGCGAGAGCTGCGGCGGGACGCTGCGCCGCCGATCACCGGCGGGATGCAGCCACTGGCCCGTGCCGCGACGCCGCGCTTGGGGCCGCCCGGCCGCATCGGCTAGGTTGCGCCGCGTGATGACGGTCCCCCGCCCCAATCCCGCCGGCCGCTTCAATCCCGAAGCGCTGTTCCGCCCGGAGTCGGTCGCGGTGTTCGGGGCGGAGACGGAGCGCGGCGCGCAGATCCTTGCCAATCTGTCGATGGGCGGGTTCAAGGGGCGGATCGAGGTCGCTCCGCGCGCCGCCGACGTGACCACCGGCACCCATCTCGCGGTTCTCGCATTGCCCCCGGACCAAGTGCTGGGCACGCTGTCCGAACTGCCGGCCCGCGGCTGCTTCGCCGCGATCGTGCCGGGCGCGGTGGAGGGCGGAGTGGAGGCGCTCGCCGCCGCCTGCCGCCAGTCCGGGGTGCGGGCCCTGGGGCCCCATTCCTTCGGCACTGCCGTCAGCGCGATCGGCCTGAATGCGACCTTGGCGCACCTGCCGGCGCCGCCCGGCCGGGTCGCGCTCGTCTCGCAATCCGCCGCGCTGACGCGGGCCGTGATCGACTGGGCGGCGCCGAACGGGATCGGGTTCAGTCAGATCGTCGGCATCGGCGGCAACGGGGATATCGGTTTCGGCCTGACGCTCGACTGGCTCTCGCGCGACCCCGGCACGGGGACGATCGTCCTCGACATCCGCCGGCTGAAGGATCACCGCGTGTTCCTGTCCGCCGCCCGTGCCGCGGCGCGGCTGCGCACGGTGGTCGCCATCCGCGCCGGCGGCCGGCTGCTCGACCCGTCTGGCGGCGCCGACCTCACCTTCGAGGCGGCCCTGCGCCGCGCCGGCGTGCTCGCGGTGACCCGGCTCGAGGACGTGCTGGCCGCCGCCGAGACCCTGTCCCGCGCCCGTCCGGTCCGGACCGAGACGCTGGCGATCGTCGGCAATGCGCTGGGCCCCGGACGGCTCGCCGCGGATGCGGTGCTTCGACACGGGCTACGCCTGCCGGAGCATTTACAGGAGGGCGTGGTCACCATCCCGCCCGGGCAGCCGGACGCGCTCGCGACCACCGCGGCGGCCGAGATGGCACGGCCGGAGGTCGGTGGCGTGCTGGTCGTGCACGCCCCGGCCGGCCCGCGCGACGAGGAAACCATGGAGCGCCTGATCGGCATCGCGAAGGGCCAGCGCACGCCGCTGCTGGTCTGCGCGATGGGAGAGACCACCGGAGCGCTGCACCGGATCCGGCTCGCCCAGGCCGGGCTGCCCGTGTTTTCCGGACCGGAACAGGCGGTGCGCGGCTTCGTCCACCTGGTGCAGGATCGTCGCAACCGCGCCGCAGCTCGGGAATTGCCGCCACGCACGGTTCTCGCGCTGGCCCCCGACCGCACCGCAGTGAGTCGCCTGTTCGCCGCGGTGCGGGCGAGCGGGCGTCTTGCGCTGATGCAGGACGAGGCGCTGCAGGTGCTGGCCGCCTATGGCATCCCGGTCACCGCAGGACGCGTCGTCGGCAGCCCGGAAGATGCCGCAGCGGCCGCGACCTTGCTGGGCTTCCCGGCGGTACTCAAGCTGCGCCAGGCGGTGCAGCCGGCCGCGCGGCCGGCGAGCGGACTGTCGCTCGACCTCAACGACGCGGCCGAGGTCGCCGCCGCGGCGCGGGTGCTCGCCGGCCGTGCCGCCCGCCGCGGCGTGACGGCCGACCTGCTGGTGCAGCCTCAGGTGGGACGCGCCCGCGAACTGGCGATCCGTGTTGCCGACGACCCGACCTTCGGGCCGACGATCCGGTTCGGCCAGGGTGGCACGACGCCGGAGGATGGCCGCGCGGTCGCGATCGACCTGCCGCCGCTCAACCTGACGCTCGCCCAGGCGATGATCGGGCGCAGCCGCGCCGGCGCGCAGCTCGAGTCCGCCTTGCGCGACCGCCCCGCCGCTCAGCGTGGCCAGGTTGCCGAGGTGCTGGTGCGGATCAGCCAGCTCGTCGTCGACTTCCCGGAGATTGCGGGCCTCGAGGCCGGGTCGCTGTTCGCCGATGCGCAGGGCGTGGTGGCCGCCGATGCCTGGATCGCGCTGCGGCCGGCCGGCGCGCCGGGGGTCCGGCTCGCGATCGCGCCCTATCCCGCCGAACTGATCGAGCACTGGGAGGCCAAGGGAGAGCGGTTCACGATCCGCCCGATCCGGCCCGAGGACGCGGAGCAGCACGGCGCCTTCTTCAAGCGGCTTTCGCCCGAGGACATCCGCTACCGGTTCTTCAGCGCCATCCGGGAACTCTCGGCCGAGCAGATGGCACGCCTCACGCAGGTCGACTACGACCGGGAGATGGCGTTCGTCGCCATTCACGAGGCGACGGGCGACACGGTCGGCATCTCGCGCCTGGTGTGCGAGCTGGATCAGCGCACCGGCGAGTTCGCGGTGATCGTGCAAGCCGACATGAAGGGCAGGGGCCTTGCGCGGCATCTCATGCGACGGCTGATCGCCTGGGCCACGGCGCACGGGCTCAGCGAGGTGGTGGGACAGGTGCTCGCCGACAACGCGCCGATGCTGGCGTTCGTGCGCCATCTGGGGTTCACCGTCCGACGCATGCCGGAAGATCCCGAGGTGATGGAGGCGCGGCTGAGCCTGCCCTCCGCCTGATCGGCGGCGCGGGAGCAGCACGACTTTCGCTGCACCAAGCGTCCTCGCGCGGTCGTGGATCGATGAAGCTCTGGTCAGGCTTCGAGAGTTCGCCGGATCTCCGCGGCCAACGTCTCTCGGGAAAACGGCTTCGCGAGCAGGCGCTCTCCACAGACCGGGCCGAACGCCCGCGCGAGATCGGCCGGCGCGTGGCCCGAGGTCAGCAGCACCCGCAATTCGGGCCGCATCGCCCGCGCCGCCGCGGCCAGCGCCGGGCCGCTTCCCCCCTCCGGCAGCACCATCTCGGAGAACAGCAGGTCGATACGATCACGGCGCGCCAGCACCGCGCGCGCCTGCGTCATGTCGTGCGCGACCAGGACCGCATAACCCAGCGTCTCGAGCGACTCGACCACCACCGCGCACACGGCCGGATCGTCCTCCACGACCAGGATGGTCTCGCGTCCCCCAGGCAGGCAGACAGCCGCTTTGGCCGTCGCCGAGTCGGGCGACAGGGCTTCCCGCGCGCGCGGGAGATGCAGGGTCACGGTCGAGCCTTCCCCTTCGCGGCTCGCGATACTGACATGCCCGTGCGCGGCGGTGGCGAAGCCATAGACCTGGCTGAGTCCGAGTCCGAAGCCGCCGCCCTGCGACTTGGTGGTGAAGAACGGCTCGAACGCGCGGGCCTGCACCTGGGCGGGCATACCGCGCCCGTTGTCGCGGACGGCCACCACGACGTGGTCCCCTTGGGTGAGACCTTGCATTCCGGCCGCCTCCGCCGCGTCGAGCGTCACGTTGCGCGTGAGCACGGAAATACGCGCGTTGGACTGGCCGGCGACGGCCTCCCGCGCATTCAGCACCAGGTTCAGCAGTGCGGATTCGAACTCGTCGACGTCGCAGCGCACGGGCCACAGCGCCGGCTCGCAGAGCAGGTCGAACTGCGCCTGCTCGCCGGCGGCGCGCCGGAGGAACACGTCGAGCCGCGCGATCGTGCGGTTCAGGTCGACCACCGTCGGATGCAGCACCTGGCGATGGGCAAAGCTGAGCAGCTTCTGGATCAGCCGTTCGCCGCGACGGGCAGCGTCCAGCGCGGTGTAGCTGACCCGCATCACCTTGGCGGCGTTGCCAGGATCGCCCTGGATCAGGTCGATGCTGCCGATCACCACGGTCAGGATGTTCTTGAAGTCGTGTCCCACGCCACCGACCAGTTCGCCCACGGCTTCGAACCGCTGGACACGCGCGAACTCCTCCCGCGACCGAGCGAGCTCCCGGTTGCGCGCCTCGGCCTCGTCCAGGGCAGCGACCAGCGCATGCTGCAGCCGTTTCATGCGCATCACCATCGCCACCAGCAGGAAGCTGGCGGCGAGCAGGCCATAGGTGCGGCCCACGTAGAAGCCGAGATCCCAGCGCTGCCTGGAGATCACGGTCGAGGTCAGGAAGTCGCAGGCCCAGGTCGCCATGACGACCAGCAGCCAGAGATCGAGCGTGCTCCGATTGCGGCGGAACCAGAGCACGATCAGGGGCAACGCCGTCCAGATCAGCAGGCCGATGCGCACGCCGCCTGGTCCGGTCCGCGCATAGCGGCTGCTGCCCTCCAGCAGCGGCGGCAAGGCGTCGACGACCCAGGCCATGGCGGCGACCGCGAGCGCGCCGCCGCCAAGACCGACCAGCATCGCCCAGGCGGTTGCCGCGCGCGGGGCGATGAGGAGACGGTCGCCGCAGATCACATCCACCGCGACATAGGCGAGTATGATTCCCGGGACGCTCATGTGCCACAGGACGTAGAGCCACGGCGTCAGTTGCGGCGCCTTGAATAGCCCTTCCTCGTCGAACACCCCGGGGAAGCTCAGCGCATGGCCCAACGTCAGTTGCGCGTCGAACAGGTAGCCGGTCGCGAGCACCAGCACCGCCGGCGAGGGGAGGGAGGCGAACTGGCCGAACAACAGCGCCGCGGTGATGAGGCCGTTGAGGATGAGCATCGCCTCCGTCGCCGGGATGAACCCATTCACGCGCCCGAGCGGAATGGCACCGAACGGCGCCGTGACGGCGAACAGGACGGCCGAAAGGACCAGCACGGCGGCAGCGGCCCACTGGTCGCTCCGTCGGGCAACGACCAGGGACAAGAATGCTTGCCGAGCAGACGGGGAGGGACCCGCGCCCAAGGACTGGCTCCATGAAAGCGAGGCGCGAAACTACCGAGGGTGACGGTCTGATACCACCCCGTTTCGATTACCAGAACGCATCGGGAGTCGCGTTACCGGCACCACTGCGGCCGGCCTGGGACAAACGCGGCCACAGCCGCGGGAGCGGGCCGGCAACGCGGGCGGGCCAGGCGGCTCAGACCACCCGCTTGTCCCGCAGTGTCGCGATCTCGGCATCGGCGAAGCCGACCTCGCGCAGGATCGCCTCGGTATGTTCGCCCGGCTCAGGCGTGGCGCTGCGGATACTCCAGGGCGTGCGGCTGAGTTCGATCGGCTGGCCGATCACGTCGACCGCGCCCAGCACCGGGTGCTGCACCGTTCGCGTGATGCCGAGATGCTGGACTTGCGGATCGGCAAACACCTCGTTCATGCGGTAGATCGGCCCGGACGGGACGCCGGCGGCGTTCAGCGCCTCGATCCAGTGGGCGGACGGACGAGTGCGGGTGATCGCCTCGAGCGCGGCGTTCAGCGCGTCCCGGTTCTCGGAGCGCGCGCGGCCGGTCGCAAAGCGAGGATCCTCGGCCAGTTCGGGCACGCCCAGCGCCTTGCAGCAGCGACGATAGATATCGTCCCCGGCGGCGGCGATGTTGATGTGCCCGTCGGCGGTGGCGAACACGCCGGTCGGGATGCTGGTCGGATGGTTGTTGCCCGCCTGACCGGGCACCTCGTGCCCGATCGTCCACCGCGCCGCCTGGAAGTCCAGCATGGAGATCTGCGCGGCCAGCAGGGAGCTTTGCACCCACTGCCCCTTGCCGGACGTCTCCCGCTCGAGCAGGGCGATCAGGATGCCCATTGCGGCGAAGATCCCGGCGGTGAGGTCGGCCACGGGGATGCCCACGCGCACCGGCCCCTGGCCGGGAAGCCCGGTGATCGACATCAGCCCGCCCATGCCCTGGGCGATCTGGTCGAAGCCGGGGCGGTCGCGATACGGGCCGTCCTGGCCGAAACCCGAGATGGAGGCGTAGACGAGGCGATCGTTGATCTTGCGCAGGCTCTCGTAGTCGACGCCGAGGCGGAATTTCACGTCCGGCCGATAGTTCTCCACCACCACGTCGGCGCGGGCGACCAGTCGGTGCAGGATCGCCAGCCCCTCGGGCGCTTTGAGATTGAGCGTCAGGCTGCGCTTGTTGCGGTGCAGGTTCTGGAAGTCGGGCCCGTGCCGCTCCCCGCCCAGACCCGCATCGCCCTCGGGCGCTTCGATCTTGATCACGTCCGCGCCCCAGTCCGCGAGTTGGCGCACGGCGGTCGGGCCGGCGCGCACCCGCGTCAGGTCGATCACCTTGAAGCGGGAGAGGGGACCGTCGGTCATCGTTTCCTCCTGGCGCGGCTGACTCTCCATGCTTACTCCGCCGTCATCGGTTTGGGGAGGCTGCCAGAGGGCTGCGCGCGATTTCGCGAGGTGCGAGACAGCATCGCGTCGTTGTGACTATAAAGGTAGGATTAGAACTCGAGAGGTGCGTGTCTGGCGGCGCGACGCAGTGGTAAGAGGATGAGAACGGTTTCAGCACAATGCGTCATCGCGTCTCGACGGCGCATCGGAGGCGGGGTGTCGATCGAAAACGAATGCGTTCTCGCAACGGAGAGAGCGCACGATGGGGCGAGTCCTGCCATCCTGGTGGTGGATGACGACGAAGAAGTCAGGATCATCGTCGCGGAATTCCTGGAAGACTTCGGGTACAGCGTAGTGCAGGCTGGCGGCGGTCGCGCGGCGCTGAAGATCCTCGAGAGCACGCCCAGCATCCGGCTGCTGATCAGCGACATACGTATGCCCGACATGTCCGGGATCGAACTCACCGACCGCGCGACCGCGCAGTGGGACGCGCTCAAGGTCATCCTGATCTCCGGCTACTTCGTCGCGCAGCAGGTCACGCGGCGCTTCCTTCGCAAGCCGTTTCGGATGATAGATCTGGAATCGGCCGTGCGCGCGGAGCTTGGGCCTCCGCACTGACCCGGACGGCCGGCTTCAAGCCGACCGAACGAGGTAGTCATGTTCTCGCTCGCGACGTTGTTCGAGGATAGCGCGCTCACGCCACACGGGTTCTGCCTGGCCTGGGACCCGCTGATGATCGCGCTGCACGTCGTCTCGGACGGGGTCATCGCGCTCTCCTACTATTCCATCCCGGCGACGATCGGCGTGCTGCTGCTGCGCCGGCGGGACGTGGCGTTCGGGTGGATGGGATGGCTGTTCGCGCTCTTCATCCTGGCCTGCGGCACGAGCCATCTGATGAGCATCTGGACGCTATGGCGTCCGGATTACCTGGCCGAGGGACTGGTCAAGGGCGTGACCGCCATCACCTCCTTCCTCACGGCCGCCGTGCTGTGGCCGCTGCTGCCGCGCCTGGTGGCGATGCCCTCCCTCGCCTCCCTGCTCGCCGCCAATGAGCGCCTCGCCGACCAGGTTCGCGAGACCGAGCGCGCGGTCGTCGCCCTGAAGCGAGAGACCGCCGAACGCAAAGGCGCGGAGGCCATGCTGCGCCAGTCGCAGAAGATGGAGGCGGTGGGCCAACTCACCGGCGGCATTGCGCACGATTTCAACAATCTGCTTCAGGTCGTGCAGGCCAATCTGGAGGCGCTCTCGTGCCGCCTTGCGAGTGACGATTCGGCTCTGCGCTATGTGCGACGCGCGATGTCCGGCGTGCAGCGGGGCGCCCGGATGACCAGCCAGTTGCTCGCCTTCGCGCGCCGACAGCCGCTGACGCCCACCGTGTTCGATGCGGGCTGCCGGATCAACGAAATGGCCGACCTGCTGCGCAGCACGCTCGGCGGGCAGATTACGCTTGCCTTGCCCGAGAGAACTGGAGTCTGGCCGGTGGAGGCGGATGCCAATCAATTCGACAGCGCGCTGCTGAACCTCGCGATCAATGCGCGAGACGCGATGCCGGAAGGCGGCGCATTGCGCGTCGCCCTGGAGGATACACGTCTCCCAGAGGAAGAACTGGCGGCAGACCCCGAACTCGAGCCGGTGCGCTATGTTGCTGTGACGGTGAGCGACAACGGGAGTGGCATGGCGGAGGAAGTCCGCCGCGCCGCGTTCGAGCCGTTCTTCACGACGAAGCCGGTCGGGCAGGGCAGCGGTCTCGGATTGAGCCAGGTCTACGGCTTCATCAAGCAATCCCGCGGGCACGTGATCCTGGAGAGTTCGGCGGGGCAGGGCACGACGATCACGCTCTATCTCCGCCGCGTGGAGGTGCCGGCGACGATCGATGGCCAGGCCGCCACGTAATGGACCGCGAGTGCTCCCGTACAGGCCGCGCGCGCTGCCGCATGAGGCGCTAGGCGCGCTGCAGGGCGAGGGGCTGGCGCCGCAACGCGCGAAGAGCTGACGGCCTGGTCGCGCGACGGGGCTGGCGCGGCGCCGCAGAGCCGGTGCAAGCTTTCCGCGATGATGGACCGGTACACGCTCAGCAACGGCTATCTCTCCGCGACCGTGCGCGCGGACGGCGCCGAACTCTGCTCCCTGCGCGATTCGGAAGGGACCGAACTGCTCTGGCAGGCTGGCCCCGAATGGCCGCGCCACGCCCCGGTCCTGTTCCCGATCGTCGGCCGGCTGAAGGACGACACGCTGCAGCACCAGGGCCGCACCTATCGTCTCACCCAGCACGGCTTCGCGCGTGACCGCCGGTTCGCCTGGCTCTCCCGCAGTGCGACGGCGTGCAAGCTCGTGCTGCACGACGATCCCGATACCCGCGCCGTCTACCCGTTCGCCTTCCGGCTCGAGGTCGCCTACGCGCTCGACGACGATGCGCTGAGCTGGACGATGACGGTGAGCAATCCGGGGCGGGAGCGGTTGCCCTGCGCGCTCGGTGCCCATCCGGCCTTCGCCTGGCCCCTCGCCGCGGGGATCGAGAAGACGGCGCATCTGCTGGAATTTCCGGACGCGGAACCCGCGCCGATCCGCCGGGTGGTGAACGGGCTGCTGGACCCTGCCCCTCATCCGACGCCGGTGACCGGGAGCCGCCTCGCGCTCGATCCAGCGCTGTTCGAGGCGGATGCGGTGATCTTCGACACGCTGGACAGCAGCTCGGTCCGCTACACCGCTCCCGGCGCCGAGGCGATCGAGCTCGCCTGGGAAGGGTTCCGCGAGCTGGGGGTGTGGCAGCGGGTGGGCGCCGATTTCCTGTGCATCGAGCCGTGGCACGGCATGGCGAGTCCGGCAGATTGGACGGGACCATTCGTCGAGAAGCCAGGCCTCATGCTGATTCCGCCCGGCGACCAGCGGAGCTGCAGCCTTCGGATCCGTCTCTGCTGAAGGGCGCGCGCCGGCATCCCGGCGAGTTCGGCAGCCAGTTATATGCCGTCAGGAAAATGTGGAATTATCAATAAGTTGGACGGAAAAATTGAGGCGTGAACCGCGCTTCTCACGCGCCACCGTCGCGCTCCCGCCGCTTCACCGCCTGCCATCCGGCTTCCATCGTGGGGAGATCGCAATCGCGCAGAGACTTTCCTGCATGATCAAATGCCTGTTCCATTTCGTTGAACCGCCGAGCGAACTTCTGGTTGGCGCGGCGCAGGCAGGTCTCGGGGTCCAGGTCGAGCTTGCGGGCCAGGTTCGCGAGCACGAACAACAGGTCGCCCATCTCGTCCTCGAGCCGATCGCGATCTCCGCCCGGCAGTTCGGCGCGCAGCTCCGCAACTTCCTCGTCGAGCTTCTCCAGCACGGCCTCGGCATCCGGCCAGTCGAAGCCCACGCGCGCCGCCCGCGCCGTGAGCTTCTGGGCGCGGGTCAGGGCTGGGAGGCCTGTCGGCACGCCCGCGAGCGTACCCGTCTCGGCGCGCGCCGCGCGTTCGGCCGACTTCTGTGCCTCCCAAGCCTGGGTCTGAGCGCCGGCATCGCGTGCGGCGGCGTCACCGAACACATGGGGATGACGGCGCACCATCTTGTCGGCGATGGCGCGCGCGACGTCGGCGAAGGCGAAGTGGCCGGCTTCCTCGGCCATGCGCGCGTGGAAGACGACCTGGAACAGGAGATCGCCGAGTTCGTCGGGCAGGGCCGCCATGTCCGCGCGCGCGATGGCGTCGGCAACCTCATAGGCTTCTTCGATCGTGTACGGCGCGATGGTCGCGAAGCTCTGCTGCTGGTCCCAGGGGCAGCCGGCAACCGGATCGCGCAACGTCGCCATGATGGAGAGCAGGCGCCGCAGTTGGCCTTCGGGCGTGTTGGCATCGGACATGCGCGGCGGATAGAGCGCGTCCCAGGATCCGGCAAGAGGGGTCCCGGGAGGACGCAACGATCAGGCGAACACCGCGCGACCGAAAGTCGCATAAGCTACATTATGTAAAATCCAGACAGGTCGGATTTTAGCATGTCGGTGCGGGTCGCACGCCTTGGCCGTGGGTCGGCCACCATGATCACCATCGGCGATGGTGTCCCTGATGGTCGCTCGACGCACGTCGAGCGACGGAGATCCGACGGGACGGATCTGATTGGCCAGCCGAAGCGCCGGCCCGCCTCGGACTCAGAACAGCTTTTCCTTCTGGGAGTACGGCACGATCACGTCAGAAGGCTCCGCCAGGTTCAGCATCGCCCGAGCGCGCTCGTCCAGCGTGTCGGCATCGAGCCGCATGGTCCGAAGCCCGCTCACACGACGCTCCCAGGAATCCTTCTCGGCCTGGGCCGCAGCCTTCTCGGTCTGCACCTGCGTGAGCAAAGCTTCACGCTGCGCATAGGCGACGAGACCGCGATTGCCCTGGGTGGCGTTCCAGCCGAAGTAGCCGGTGATGGCCAGGAACACGGCCGGCATCGCCACCGCCCGCAGCTTCCGCTTGATCGCACGTCCGATCGACATCCGGCCCTCCGCCTCGACAGATGACAACTTTATCATACGCGCTCGCAGCGGTGAACGAGAATGCCCTGATTTCGGCGGCATTTTGCCACGACTGACCCCCAGCTTCAGTGTCGCGGCAGAGACGCCGCCACCGCAAACGGGAGGTTCCCATGTCACTCCGATCCCTGGCCCTGGCCGCCCTCGGCATCCTCGCCCTGGCCGGCGCCGCCGCACCGGCGCACGCCGACTGGGGCGACATGCGCCGCCATGAGGCGCAGGAACGCGCGTGGCGCATCCAGCAGGAGCGCGCGCAGGCCTGGCGCCAACATCAGCAGCGGGCCCAGGCCTGGCGCCAGTATCATCGCCCCTATGCGCCGCCGCGGCCCTATGCCTATGCACCCGGCTACCGGCCCTATGGCCCTGGCTACCGGCCTTACTGACGCTCAGGGCGCGGCGGCGTAGCCGGTCGGCAGCGCCGTCTCGTCCTTCAGCGTTTCCATGGAAATATAGGCGGAGACGTCCGACAGCTCGATCCGGCGCACCAGCGCCTTGTAGATCGTGTCGTAGTGCTCGACGTTCGGCAGGACCAGCTTGAGGATGTAGTCGAAATTGCCGGTCAGCCGGTGCACCTCGACGATCTCCGGGATCGCGGCAAGCGCCTGTCGGAACTCCTCGAGCCAATCGGCCGCATGGCGGGTGGTGCGGATCACCACGAACACCGTGGTCGGCAGATTCATCCGCTTGCGGTCGAGCACCGCGACGCGACGCGCGATCGTTCCCTCCTGCCGCAGCCGCATGATCCGGCGCGAACAGGCGGAGGCGGACAGCCCGATCCGATCCGCAATCTCCTGCAATGGCAGGTCGGCATCTTCCTGCAGCAAGCCGAGAATCCGGCGGTCGAACGAGTCCAGCATGCCGACCATCCTCGCATACGCCGAGCCGCAGTTCCATGCCGGTGCAAGCGCGTTGCGCGGTATGCGCCCGTCACGCACGTCACGTGCACGACTTGTCTCGAACGAGACAAACAACGCCCACCATTCCCGCGCACCGGCCGCCATGCTTCGCGGCATCGCACAGGAGGGGTTCGCCATGCGCACGATCGGTCTGCTCGGGGGAATGAGCTGGGAGAGCACCGCAGTCTATTATCGCCTGCTCAACGAGGCGGTGCGCGACCGGCTGGGCGGCCTGCACTCGGCCGAGATCCTGGTGCATTCCGTCGATTTCGACCGGGTGGTCCAGCTGCAGCGAGCCGGAAGGTGGGACAGCGCGGGCGCGCTGCTCGGACAGGCCGCGAGCGGCCTGGCCAAGGCTGGCGCGGACTGCGTGCTGATCTGCACCAACACGATGCATCTCGTGGCGGACGCGGTCGCGGCGCTGTCGCCGGTCCCGCTGCTGCACATCGTCGACGAGACCGGCCGCGCCCTCACCCGTCGCGGCCTGCGCCACCCCCTGCTGCTCGCCACCCAGTACACGATGGAACAGGGCTTCTATCATGCGCGCATGCGCGCGGCCTGCGGGATCGAGGTGACCGTGCCGGACCTGCCGGACCGCGAACTCGTGCACCGCGTGATCTTCGACGAACTCTGCCGCGGCATTGTCCGCCCCGAGTCGCGGACGGCGATGCACGCGATCGTCGAGCGCGGCATCGCGGCGGGTGCGGACTCGGTGATCCTGGGCTGCACGGAGATCTGCCTGCTGCTCGATCCCGACGCCCTGCCCTGCCCCGGCATCGACTCCACCACCGAACACGCGATGGCCGCGGTCCGCTTCGCGCTCGCGGATCATGCAGGCAGCCGCGCAGCGGCCTAACCGGGGGCGGGAGTCCGGAGATGTGCCGGCTGGTTGCGTATTCGGGGGCTCCGGTCTTTCTGGACAGCCTCCTCGTGCATCCGCCGTCTTCGCTGATCGCGCAATCGCATCACGCGCGCCAGGCGAAGACGGTGGTCAACGGCGATGGCTGCGGCATCGGCTGGTATGGAGAGCGGACGGATCCAGGCCTCTATCGGGGCACCCTGCCCGCCTGGTCGGATGCAAATCTGGTGTCGCTCTGCACGCAGATCCGCGCCCGGCTGTTCATGGCGCATGTGCGGTCGGCGACATTCGGAGAAGTGGCGACGGCCAACTGCCACCCGTTCAGCCTTGGCCCGCATCTGTTCATGCATAACGGCCAGATCGGGCAATACGCGACCATCCGCCGCCGCGTCGACGCGCTGATCCCGGACGCCCTGTACACGCTTCGCCGTGGGACCAGCGACAGCGAGGCGCTCTTCCTCGCCGCCGCGGGGCGCGGGCTTGCCGAACGGCCGCTGACGGCGATTGCCGAGACGTTGCGCGCGGTGCTGGCCGAGATGCGCGGCGCCGGCGTCGAACAGCCGCTCCGCATGGCGGCGGTGCACAGCGACGGGACCGCCATGCAGGCCGTGCGGTGGGCGAGCGATGGCCGCTGCCCCTCGCTCTATTGGCGGCGGCTTGGCCAGGGGAGCGTCGTCGCCTCCGAACCCTTCGATGACGAGGTCGCGCAATGGCGGGAAGTCCCGCCCGGCAGCGCACTCCGCCTCGATCCCGATGGGAGCATGACGCTCACGCCGTTCGCGCCGGCCGACTGACGCTGGGGTCCGATGGGCGTTTCCGCTCATCGGCACCGCATGAGGTTGCCCGAGCGGTCACGCGCCGAAAAACGTCGACCGACCGCCACACCGCCGACGCCTCGCGCGGGTCAATCCTGCGGCGGGGCGGTATGGGACGGTTGCCGACCCGTCCCGCGCGCGCAAAGCTCGCGTGGACAGGGAGGAACCGGAATGGCCGAAACGTTGGACGCGATCTTGCGCAACCACATGAAGGAGAAGCTCGCGGCGGGCCGCGTCGTGGCGTCGATGACGGTGCGGCTGGCGCGCTCGATCGAGATCGCCGGGATCGCCAAGGCCGCCGGGTTCGACACGCTCTATGTCGACCTCGAGCACAACACCCTCTCGATCGACACTGCCTGCCAGATCTGCATCGCCGCGCAGCAGATCGGAGTGACGCCGCTCGTGCGCGTGCCCGCCAACACGCCGGACTATATCGGTCGCGTGCTGGATGGCGGTGCGATGGGGGTGATCACGCCCCACGTGCGCAGCGCCGCCGAGGCGCGGGCTCTCGTCGAGCTGGTGAAGTTTCCCCCCGCCGGACAGCGCTCCGCCGGTGGTGCCTTGTCGCATTACGGCTATCGCGCATTCCCCGGCGACCAGCTCGCCCGCGCGATGAACGCGACCAGCATGCTGGTCGTGATGCTGGAGACGGTCGCCGCGCTGGACGCGGTCGAGGAGATCATCGCGGTGGACGGCGTCGACATGCTCCTCGTCGGCAGCAACGATCTGTGCGCCGAGTTGGGCATCCCCGGCCAGTTCGACGATCCTCGGCTGGAAGCGGCGTTCGCCCGCGCCATTGCGGCCGCGAACAAGGTCGGGAAACACGTCGGCGTCGGCGGACTGGCCGCGCGAGAGGACCTGATGGCCAAGTTCGTCCGCATGGGCGCGCGCTACGTCTCGACCGGGACCGACCTCGCGTTCCTGCAGGCGGCCTGCGCGGCCAAGGCACGCTTCGTCCAGGGCCTCGCGACCGGCTGAGCCACCGGCCCGCCGCTACAGGCCGAAGCGGTCGCGCAGGCGCCCCTCGGCCACCTTGGCGGCAACCGCAATCCGCCATAGCCCGTGCAGGGGAACGGGACGGATCGGCGTCACCGGCATATCGATCTCGCGCGGATCGACCCCGGAGGCGAGTTT
>JAFKLG010000042.1 GCA_017304945.1 Rhodospirillales bacterium | reverse complement strand
CGGCTGAGAGACCGGCGCGCCCGCATACCCGGGTGACCCAGTCGGGGCGCTCGGTTGCGTCATGCTGCGCTGCATGGGCTGCGCACCGGACGGCGCGGTGCGGGTCGAGGGCGGTGCGGAGAAGGTCATGCTGCCGCGGCTGCCCATCGAGCCGCCGCTGCCGGCCCGCGCTTCCGCCAGACCCGGCGCAAGCGCCAGGGCCAAGGCGGCGACAGCAGCGATCGAAAACGAAGAACGGCGCATGACGTTTCGCTTTTTTGTGGTCATGTGTCGAATATGGGGCTTCGTTGGCCGGAGAGCCAGAGGCTTCGACATGACGTCTCCGAAAGGACGCCGGCCTCGATGGAGTCCGCGCGGGGCTGTCAGTCGCCGTTGCCGCGGATCACCGCTCAGGCGCCGGCCATCGTCATGCCGTCCACCCGGATCGTGGGCGCATCCGTGCCCCGGCGCAGGACGAGGTCGTTGGCCGGCACGAGGGTGGCGAACATCTGCGGCAGAGCGCCCGCGATCGTCACCTCCGCCACCGGTTCCGCCAGGGCGCCGTCGCGAATCATGAAGCCGGAGGCGCCGCGGCTGTAGTCGCCGGTCACCCCGTTCACCCCCATGCCGATCAGCTCCGTCACGTAGAAGCCCAGCTTGATGTCGGCCATCAGTTCGGCGGGCGTCGCGGTGCCGCCGGACAGCGACACGTTGGTCGCCGAGGGGGACGGCGGGCCGCCGGTGCCGCGCGACGCATGCCCGGTCGAGCGCATGCCGAGCTGCCGCGCGGCGGCGCTGTCGAGCAGCCAGGTGGTGAGCACGCCGTCCTCGATCAGGGCGCGCGCAATGGTGGGTGTCCCCTCGCCGTCGAACTCGCGGGATCGGAGGCCCCGACGGCGGCGCGGATCGTCCTGCACGAAGATGCCGGGGGCGAAGATGCGCTGCCCGAGCTTCTCCTTGAGGAAGGAGGCGCCGCGGGCGACGGAGGCGCCGTTGATGGCGCCCAGCAGGTGGCCCACCAGGCTGCCGGCGACGCGCGGGTCGTAGACGACCGGAATCGCGGCGGTCTTCGGCCGGGTCGGGTTCATCCGCGCAAGCGCGCGTTCCGCCGCGGAGTGGCCGATCTGCGCGGGGTCGTCCAGGTCCGAGAGGTGGACGGTCGCGTGGTAGTCGTAATCGCGCTGCATGTCGGTGCCGCTGCCGGCGAGCGCGGTGCATGAGACCGAGTGGCTGGTGCGCACGCGATGCCCGGCGAACCCGGCGGAGGTCACCAGCGTGACCTCGCTGCGGCTGAACCCTGCCTCGGCCCCTTCGGAGTTGGTGATGCCGGCGACCGCGAGCGCGGCCTCCTCGGCGGCGAGGGCGCGGGTGATCAGGGCCTCGGTGTCGGGTTCGGTGGGATCGACGAGATCGAGGTCGATCGCGTCGGGCGGGGCGGCGGTTTCGGCAAGCCCGGCGAACCGGTCCTCCGGCACCACCTTGGCCATGGCGAGGGCGCGCTCCACCAGCGCATCGAAGCCGGTCGGATCGACGCTGGTGGCGGAGACGATGGCGGCGCGCTGGCCAAGGAAGACCCGCAGCCCGAGGTCGCGGCCCTCGGCGCGTTCCACGTGTTCCCGCTTGCCCAGGCGGCACTGGGCCGAGAGCGAGGTGCCCGAGACCAGCAGCGCGTCCGCGGCATCCGCTCCCGCGGCGCGGGCGCGGGCGATCAGGTCGGCGAGCAGATCGAGCTGGGTCATGTCGGGTTCCTGCACAGGGCGGCACAGGGCGGCCGCCCGCCTGCAATATGCGGTCGCGGCCTGGGTGCGCCAAGGCGCCTCCGACTGTCCTCCGATTGGCGCCCCCGATCGGCGGCGCCGCGGCCGGCCCCGGGTAACGGTGCGGTGACGGAACCGAAGCGGCGGCCGGCCGTTGCAGTCGGCCGGAACCATTGAGGAACACGATGCCGATGCGAACGCTTTTGATGCTGCCAGTCCTGATGCTGCCGATCGCCCTTGCGGCCTGCCACCAGGAGGGGCCCGCCGAGTCGGCCGGTCGGAAGCTCGACAATGCAGGGCAGAGCGTCCGCGACACGCTCGACCCGCCGAAGGGCCCTGCGGAAAGCGTGGGCCGCAAGGTCGACCGCACGCTGAACGACTGATCGCGGGGGACGCAGAATGCGAAAGGGCCGGACGGGGATGCCGTCCGGCCCTTTTCATGCGGGAATTCCGCGCGGCGATGGCGCCGCGGATGGAGATGGTCGGAGTGAGAGGATTCGAACCTCCGGCCCCTGCGTCCCGAACACAGTGCTCTACCAGGCTGAGCTACACTCCGGCCGAGGCGCGGCATATAGCCGCCGGCCGGGGTGGTGGCAAGGCGCTGTTTACGGTGCGAGGCACTGGGTCCCTGCTTTGGCCCGTGGCCGGCTCACCCAACCTCACGCGTGATGCCGGTGAGCGAGGAGACTCATCGGAATCAGGTGTCTTCCACGGCGCTGCGCAGCGCGCGGCCGAAGCGTTCGACGATGTCCTCCACCAGCGCGGGCGTCATGACGGTGGAGGTGGCGAATGCCGCCTTGGGCGTGGGGAACAGGCCGTTCACCAAGGATGCGAAATGCAGCCGCGTCAGCAACGCGGCGTCGGGCCGCACGCCGGTCACGGCGCCGGGGCCGGGATCGTAGAAGAAGCAGGCCAGCATCGAGCCCACGCGGCGCGTATGCAGCGGCAGGCCGAGGGCGCGGGCGTGCGCGTGCACGCCCTGCTCGAGAATGGCGGCGAGCTCGTCGATGTGGTCGATCGCGCCCTGGGTGAGATGCCGCATGCTGGCGAGGCCGGCCGCCATGGTGACCGGGTTGCCGCTGAACGTGCCGGAGGCGAGCGCGCGGGGGGCGATCGGATCGACCACCGCCAACACCTCGGCGCGACCGCCGACCGCTCCTACCGGGAATCCGCCGCCGATGATCTTCCCCATCATCACCAGGTCGGGGACGAAATCGAGCCGTGACTGCTGGCCACCCTCGGCGAGGCGGAGGCTGATCACCTCGTCCAGCACGAACAGGATGCCGTGGCGCGCGCAGGCCTCGCGCACGCTGCGCAGGAAGCCGGCCGGCGGCAGCGTGAGGCCGGACGAGCCCTGGACCGGCTCGAGGAACACGGCGGCGATCTCCTGCGCGTGCTCCGCGATCACGGCGAGGAACGCCTCGGTGTCGCCGTAGGGCGCGGACAGATGGGTCGGGCCCGGCAGGCCCTTGGTCGCCAGATTCGGCTCCCACATGGTGCCGTGATAACCGCCCTGGGCCATCAGGAAGCGGGAACGGCCGGTGGCGCCGCGGGCGATGTTGAGCGCCAGCGAGAAGGCCTCGGTGCCGGAATTGCAGAACAGCACCTGCTCGACGGCCGGCAGGCGTGCCGTGAGGAGTTCCGCGAGTTCGATCTGCGGGCCGTTGTTGGCCGGCCAGGCGGTGCCGGCGGCGATCTGGGCGGCGGTGGCCTCGACGATCGGCGGGAAGGCGTTGCCGTGCACCAGCGCATACATATTGCCGATCAGGTCGATGTAGCGGTTGCCGTCGGCATCGAACAGGAACGGACCTTCACCGCGAACGATGGTCAGCGGGTAGGGGCTGTGGAAGGCGATCGCGCGCGAGCCGGCGATCGGCATCACCTGGCGGCCGCGCTGTTCCCACGCGGCGGAGGCGGGGGTGAGGGCGCGATAATCCTGCTCGACGCCACTGTTCTTGAGCATCGCGTGTCATCCTGGGCAGCCGCCGGCCGGACACGGTCGGCATGTCGGCGTCGGACCAGGCGGCGAAGCGAGTGTGCGCCGGCTCGCGCGGCATCGCCAAGAGCGATCGGCAGCGCCGCATGACGCGCGGCATCGTCCTCCATCGGGCCGCGCCCCCCGTGAGCGGGGGGATCCGGCCCGCGCTGGCGTCGCGGGCCGGAGCAGTCCTCAGCGCGCGATCGGCGCGAAGGAGGCGGGCGTCATCAGGTTGTTTTCCTGCTTGATCAGATACCCCGCCTCGGCGGTCTTCTGCAGGTACGCCTGCCAGTCCGGGTCGGCCTGCATCGCGGCGCGGCGGGCGGCACGGTCGGCCGCGTCCTTGTAGACCCAGATATGGACGAAGGTGTTGATCGCGCCGGTTTCGGTGATCAGGTAGGCGAGCGGCTCGCCCAGATGCTTCTTCTGTGGCTTGAGCCCGAATTCCTCATACAGGGCGAGCTGCTTGTTCATCGTGCCGGGGCGCACCGTGTAGGTCCGGTGGTCGATCAGCATGGGTCTTCTCTCCCGTCTGGCCGCGGCGGGTCATTCCGCCGCGTGCGACGGATCGCAGCTAAGCATGGCGGGGCCGAGATGCCGAACCAGCACCGCGGCGATCGCCTCGCAGCCGGCCTGGTCGGTGGCGTCGAATCGCGCCGGTTCGGGGCTGTCGAGGTCGAGCACGCCCAGCAGGCGGCCATCGGCGATCAGCGGGACGACGAGTTCGCTGCGGGAGGCGGCGTCGCAGGCGATGTGGCCGGGAAATTCGTGCACGTCGGGGACGAGCACGGAGCGCCGGCTTGCGGCGGCGGTGCCGCAGACGCCGCGTCCCATGGGGATACGTACGCAGGCGGGGCGGCCCTGGAAGGGGCCGAGGACGAGTTCGCCGTCGCGCAACAAGTAGAAACCGGCCCAGTTGAGCCGGTCCAGGCCGTGATAGATCGCGGCCGCGGCGTTTGCCGCATTGGCCACCGGATCGGACTCGCCCTGCAACAGGGCGTCGATCTCGGTGGCCAGTTCGCGATACAGCGCCCCCTTGTCCAGGGGACGCTCACCAGTCCAGGGGTTGGGGCCTTTCGCATCGTGCATGACGGTCATCCTGCTGCCTGGGCCGCAGATAATCGCTGCCCGATGGCCTTGGAAGCCGTCGTCGTCCGGCGCCTTGGCGCCAGGTCCGCCGACCGCGCGACCGGCGGCTCAGTGCGTGGCGCGCACGCCTTCGGTGCCGGTACGGTGGCGCGCCTGGGCGGGTTCGGCGGTGATCCGCATGGCGGCGGCGGCGTCGCGCAGGATGGTCCGCAGTTCACGCAGGAACGCCATGCCGGTGGCGGTCCGCTGCACCAGTACGCTGCGGCGGTCGAGCGGATCGGTCTTGCGACGCACCAGATCGAATTCGGAGAGACGATCGAGCGCGCGGGTGATCGCAGGCTTGGACACGCCGAGCTTGGCGGCGAGACCGCGCACGGTTTGTGCTTCGGTCTCCAAATAGCAGGTCAGAAATACGCCGAGCTGTCGCGCGGACAGATCCGGTCCGTCGCGACGAACGAGTTCGACGATGGCCGTGCGCAGGATGCCGGCCAGGCCATCGCTGACTTCGTTGTTGATCATGCCTCAAACCCCTTCCTCAAAGAAGTGTCGCCGCCGTCTAGCCGCGCGGCAACGACGCGCCATAGTTGTCATGCAGGGGGAGTCGTGTCGCGTAACGGTTGGTTGTACCGCGTAGTTGTGTGCTGACCGGAAATTCACGGGGCGTTATTGTTGGTTCATCCGATCTTTATCTGGGTGTAGCAACCGGAGCGGGAGGTGAAACGGGAGGAAGGTGAGGGGGGGAGCGGCCGATGCCAGAGAAACCGCGGCATTCCGCGATTTGACAAGCGGCAAGAGCCCTCCGTCGCGGCGTATCGAACCGATATCGACATCGTTCCGATATCACCATATTCTCTTCTGCGACCCGAATATTCCGGGCCGCTATCGTTTGTTCGTCACGCTTTTTTCGCGCAATTGAGTTGAATGCCGCGCTCACGGCCGGTGCTCATCGTCCCGAATCGCGCGATCGAGGGGCGCGACATTGACGATCCGGTAGCTGATCGGGTCCGCGCCGGGCGCTCGGAGGCTGAGATAACCCCCTGGCCGAAGGACCCCGGCGGCGAGGCGCCAGGGTGGCGCATCCTCCACGGACGTGGGCTGCAGAGTCCACCCATCCTCTCCGACGCGAATCGGGGCCGTCCAGCCGGCGCTGGTGCCGCCCGCGAGCGTCGCGGTCACGGAGTCGGCCAGGCGCGGAACCTCCCCTTCGTCCAGGCGCCCGTCGGGAGTGAGCGGGACGAGGAGCGTCAGCGTTCGGCCGGCGCAGGCCGGCGCTTGGGTGGGAACGGCCACGACGCGCGTGAGGCGCGCCGTCATGGGGACCTCCTCAGATTGCCACGCGTACCCCGAGTTCGACCACGCGGTCACTCGGAATACGGAAGAACTCCGTGGCGGGCACGGCGTTGCGTGCCAAGACGAGGAACAGCCAGAGGCGCCACCAGGGCATCTTCGGCGCCATGGCGGGCACCAGCACCTCGCGGCCGAGGAAGTAGCTGGCCTGCATCGGGTCGAAGCCGATCTCGCCGTCCAGGTCCTCGAGCGCGCGCGGGATGTTCGGGCTTTCCATGAAGCCGTAGCGCAGGACCACCCGATGGATGCCGGGGGCGAGCTGGGCGACCTCGGTCCGCTGGTTGGTCGGCACCTCGGGTTCGTCCACGGTCTGCACCGTGACGAACAGGACCCGCTCATGCAGGACCTTGTTGTGCTTGAGATTGTGCAGCAGGGAGGTGGGCACGTAGCCGGGATTGCCGGTCAGGAACACCGCGAGCCCCGGCACCCGGGTGATGCGCGACTGTGGCAGGCGGGCCAGGAACGGCGCGAGCGGCATGCTGTCCTGCTTCCAGCGTGCGAGGAGCAGGTCCCGGCCGCGCTTCCAGGAGGTCATCAGCGCGGTGAGCGCGATGCCGAGAACCAGCGGGACCCAGCCGCCTTCCGGCACTTTCAGCAGGTTGGACGCGAAGAACAGCAGGTCGATGACGAAGAACAGGCCGAACACGGTCACCGCGGTCAGCCGACTCCAATGGTATTGGCGGCGGAACACCACGGTCGCCAGCAGGCTGGTGCAGAGGAAGGTTCCGGTGACCGCGATGCCGTAGGCGGCGGCGAGATTGTCGCTGCTCTTGAAGGCGAGCACCAGGATGATGACGCCGACCAGCATCGCCGAGTTCACCTGGGGCATGTAGATCTGCCCCTCCTCATGCGTGCTGGTGTGGCGGACGACGAGGCGCGGCAGGAAGCCGAGTTGCACGCATTGCCGCGCCATCGAGAAGGCGCCGGAGATCATCGCCTGGCTGGCGATGACGGTGGCGACGGTGGCGAGCAGCACCATGGGGAGCTGCAGCCATTTCGGGCACAGCAGGTAGAACGGGTTCTCGGCCGCGGCCCCGTCCGCCATGATCAGCGCGCCCTGGCCGAAATAGTTGAGCACCAGGGCCGGCAACACGAAGAACAGCCAGGCCTTCCGGATGGCCGGGGCGCCGAAATGGCCCATGTCGGCGTACAGCGCCTCGGCGCCGGTGACGCACAGCACCACCGATCCCAGCACGATGAAGGCGAGCAGCCCATGGTGCATGCAGAGCGTGACGGCGTAACTGGGAAGCAGGGCCAGCAGCACGCCCGGGTGCAGTGCGATCTGCACCAGTCCGAGCAGGCCGAGGGCGAGGAACCACAGGGCCATGACCGGGCCGAACACGCGGCCGACGCGGCCGGTGCCGTGAAACTGCATGGTGAACAGCAGCACGATCACGGCGATCGCGATCGGCAGGACGTATTCGGCCAGTTGCGGGGCCGAGATCTCCAGGCCCTCCACCGCCGAGAGCACCGAGATCGCGGGGGTGATGATGCCGTCGCCGAAGAACAGGCAGGCGCCGGCGATGCCGCACAGGCCCAGGGCATGACGCAGATGGGCGCCGACCGAGACGCGCTGGGCGAGGGCCATCAGCGCCAGGATGCCGCCCTCCCCGCGATTGTCGGCGCGCATGATCAGCAGCACGTATTTGACCGTGACGGTGAGCACCAGGGCCCAAAAGATCAGGGAGAGCACCCCCATGATCTCAAGATGGCCGGTCTGGCCGCCGGCGAAGTGGGCGAGGCTGGTCTTCAGGGCGTAGAGCGGGCTGGTTCCGATGTCGCCGTAGACGACGCCCAGCACGGCGAGAAGCATGCCGTAAGTCGGTGCGGGTCGCTGGCGGGCGTCGCCCGCCGTTGCGGCCGTCATCGGACGTCGCGTCTCGGCACCGGGCGCCCGGTCGGCATGCGTTGTGGAACTGGAACCATGCCTGTCACCTCGGCCCACACATCGGGACGCCGGACGCATACTGCGCGCGGCTGCCTGAAACAAGCGCGCGCCCGTGACGGGGTTTCGTGTGCCCGCGATGCGATCGGACCGCGTATCGAGGCGGCAACGGCGGCCCGGCGCGCGTCAGGGGAAGGTCAGGCGGCGTCCTCGCGCCGATCGCGCACCTTCACATAGGCGAGCTTGGCGTGTTCGGCGCAGTAGGGTTTGCCGGGTTCGGACGGGTCGTCGCAGAACCGGAAGCTGCGGGTCCCGGGCTCGCCGAGGGGCCAGCAGCAGGTGACCACGCGAGCATAGGGCCGCTGCGGCACGACATGCACGCGGGGCGGCGGGGCCGCGACGGACACTGGCCGCGACGCGACGGCGGTCGCGACCGAGAGCGGGGCTGCGGCGGCCGGCGGCGCGGCGACCGCGGTGCTGCTGAGGGGCGGCAGTGTTGGGCCTTCGACCCGGCGGGACACGACGCGACGGGGTTCGGCGCCGTCGGCGGCCTCGCGTCGAATGGGCGAGGGCCGCGCGGGCAGGTCGAGGCGATGCGCCTTGCCCACCACTGCATTCTTGGAGACACCCAACCGTCGGCCGATCTCGGCGGTGGAATGGCCCTCGGCCCAGAGATCCCTGAGGCGTGCGATGGTTTCGTCGCTCCAGTCCATATCTCGTTCTCCCACCCAGGCGCTGCTACTAGATACGGTATCCCGCGACTGGGTGGGGCTCAACGGCAGAAACGCATCCACCTACAAAAAGTTGTGGAAAACCTCCTGTCTATCCACAAGGGCTAGAAGAGAAGGCCCTTCTTGAGCAGTCCGTGGACGCCTTTTTCGCCGTTCACCGTCTGGGTGACGTGGAAATCCACCGCGAGGGAGCAGAATGCGTAGGCCTGCTCGCGGGAGAGGTTGGTGCGCGCGGTGATGAAGCGGATCATCTCCCGCAGCGCCTGTTTCATCGCCTGGTCGAGATCCTCGTTCATTCCCATGGTGATGAAGTGGGTGGCGGTCTCGGCGCGCGGGTAGGTGAGCAGCGGGGCCTGCGGGCCGCCGCCCTTGTGCAGCACGAGGGTGAAGGTGCCGGTGAGGCAGATTTCGAGCGCGTTGATGCAGACCTCGCCGTCGCCCTGGACGCCATGGCCGTCACCGGCGGAGAACAGGGCGCCCTCGGCCCAGACGGGCAGGAACAGGGTGGTGCCCTCGGTGAGCTCCTTGTTGTCCAGGTTGCCGCCGTGTTCGCGGGGCTGGATGGTGGAGATGGTGCCGTAGGCGGGCGGCGGGGCGACGCCCATCACGCCGAAGAACGGGCGGAGCTCGAGTTCGGTGCCCCAGGGCAGCTTGCAGGTCTTGCGGGCGCGGTCGACCGGGATGTGCATCATGAAGCGCTCGCCGAAATCCTCCGGCAGCGTGCCGGCGAGCGGGCGGAAGCCGCAGTAGCCCCAGTCGTTCCCGAGGTCGATCTTGTCGATGCGGACTTCGAGCATGTCGCCGGGAGCGGCGCCTGCCACGGCGACCGGACCGGTGAGGATGTGGCCACCGGCGCGGGGGATGTTGGCGCGATGGATGGCGGCGAGTTCAGGGGGGATGGCGAGGCCGGAGCCCGCGGGCGGCATGACCTCGGGCGCGCCGGAGACGCATTGCAGCACGACGGTGTCGCCGGATTGGACGGTCAGCAGCGGCGGGTAGGCGGCATCGAACGTGCCCCAGCGGACGGTTTCCGGGGAGGCTTTGAGGGCGTGCGTGGCCATGGGTCGGGTATCCTCGGTCGTCAGAGGGTGAATCTGACGACCGAGGCATGGACCTCGTCAATGCGGGCGGCCGGCGCTGCCGACGCCCGGACCGTCAGGTCAGTGCGCGGTCGTGGTCTCGCGCGTGGTGCGGGGCGCGGCTTCGCCGGCCGGACCGGAAATGGAGCCGGTCGGCTTTTCGGCGCTGGCTTCCATGGAGGCGTCGTCGCCTTCCGCCATGTTCTTCTTGAAGGCCTTGATGCCCTTCGCGAAGTCGCCCATCAGGCTGCTGACCTTGCCGCCGCCGAACAGCAGCAGGACGACCAGCAGCACCACCATCCAGTGCCAGATGCTGAAGCTACCCATATGACCTCCGTGCGGGACGGCTGAATTGCGCCTGGCCCAAGCTGCTTTCCCGGCGTTGTGCGGTTTGGGGGACGACCCTTGCGGTATGTTCCCTGGACCCTCGGCCGCCGCCGAACTTACTGGCCCGCGATCCCGCTGCCAACGATGTGGCGCGGTCCGGCGATAGATGCAAGCGCTGTTTCAGATGGCCTTTTCCTCACACATGAGGGCGCCTCCGCTTGCGTCGTTGCGACGGCTGTGCGGAGTCGCTATCGTCGTGGTTGGCTGGCAACCTTGGCTGAGCGTGGGCGGGTTTCCACGTCGGCTCACCCCGCGGGCCGCCTCTCGAAGGGCGGCATCGTCGATCCCAAGGACCCCGCCGAAGGGAAGGGCGTCGCGTCACCGTCGAGCTGCGAGACTGTCGGACATCGGCCGTCACGTCGCACCCATCGATCCGTTGCGCGCCCGAGGTTTTCCAGGGCGGCGCCGGGACTTTCCGGCCGGAGTCGTCCGCAGGCAGAAAGGCGACGATTCGATGCCGAAGGGCACGGTGAAGTGGTTCAACCCGACCAAGGGATACGGGTTCATTGCCCCCGATACGGGCGGCAAGGACATTTTCGTTCACATCAGCGCCGTCCAGAAGGCCGGCCTGCGCAGCCTCAATGAAGGCCAGAAGGTCGGCTTCGAGGTCGAGCAGCAGCAGAACGGCCGCACCGCGGCGGTGAATCTGTCACAAGCGGATTAGCCGCACGGCGGACGCGGCCGCACCGCGCTGGCCGGCCGCGTCCGTTGCCGCTGCCCGATTGGCCCGCGGCGCCGGGCCATGACCCTCACGGCATCGGTGGCACGCCGCCCGACCCGTCGAGTCGCAGCGCCGTCAGTCACTTGGGTCCTGTCGAACCGGGGCCCGAGCGCATCAGCGCGCCCCCCGATTGCCGCCTCCGAACACCCGCGTATGGAACCGAAGCGCCGCCTGCGAGTTGCCGCCCCTGGGCGCTCAGCGAGCGCGTCGTGAACGGGCCGGGCTTGCGCGGTTCGGGCGCGTTGTCTACGCAAGCGGCAGATTGGATGGACAGGCACCACGCATGAGCCAGGCCTTGGAGCAACGCCAAGGGGGGCGGGGGCAGCGCGACGCCTCTCCCGTCGCGGCGCTCGATGCCGACGCGGTCCGCGCGGCGTACCGGCGATGGGCCGGTGTCTACGACACCTTGTTCGGGGGTGTTTCCTCGTTCGGGCGGCGCCGCGCAGTCGCGCTGGTGAACCGGCTTCCAGGCCGCGACGTGCTGGAAGTGGGTGTCGGCACCGGCCTCGCACTGCCGCACTACCGCCGCGACGCGCGGATCACCGGGATCGACCTCTCCGCCGAAATGCTCGAGCAGGCGCGCAAGCGCGTGGCCGAGACGGGTCTGCGCAACGTGAACGCGCTGCTCGAGGTGGATGCCGAGGCGACGGAGTTCCCCGATGCCTCGTTCGACGTCGCCGTGGCGATGTTCGTCGCCTCGGTGGTGCCGAATCCGCGCCGCCTGCTGGCCGAGATGCGCCGCGTCGTCCGGCCGGGCGGCAACATCCTGTTCGTGAACCACTTCGCCGCCGATCGCGGCCCCCGCTGGTGGGTGGAGCGCGCCATGGCGCCCGCCTCCCGCGCGCTCGGGTGGCACCCCGATTTCTCGATGGAAGCGATCTTCGCGTCCGAGGACATGGCGCGGGCGGAAGCCGAACCGGTGCCGCCGTTCGGCATCTTCACCCTGGTCCGCCTGCCAAACTGACCGTCCTGCCGGCCACGGCCGGCAGGAAACTTCGCTGCGATGCACATCCGGCCGGAGCGGGCCTTGATCTCGCTCAAAGGGTCCGGTAGGCGGACAAGCCTGTGAGCCTGACGACCGGGAGCGTCCTGGTCGGCCGGGAGGAAGGAACGGGGTGGACCGGTCGATGCATCATCTACGGCGGCTTCGCGCCGCAATGGCCCGGACTTCGCGAGGGATGGCGGCGGCCCGCTGGACGAGCGCGCTGGTGGCGTTCGTGCTCGCCGCGCTGGCGACCGGCGGGGTGGCGCAGGCGCAGGCGCCGCGGCCCTGGGAAATGGGCATGCAGCCCGCTTTCAGCCCGGTGAAGCAGCGCATCATCGAGCTGCACGACCTGGTGCTGGTGATCATCACGCTGATCACGCTGTTCGTCGGCGTGCTGCTGGTGTGGGTGATGTTCCGCTACAACGCGAAGCGGAACCCGACGCCGAGCCGCGTGTCGCACAACACGGTGCTGGAGATCGCCTGGACGGTGATCCCGGTGCTGATCCTGGTGATCATCGCGATCCCGTCGTTCCGGCTGATCTATTATCAGGACCGCACGCCGAACCCCGACATGACGGTGAAGGTGACGGCGCATCAGTGGTACTGGGAGTACTCGTATCCGGACAACGGCAACCTGGACATCGAGAGCCGCTACGTCCATGACGAGGACCTGAAGCCCGGCCAGCTCCGCCTGCTCGACGTGGACAACCAGATGGTCATCCCGGTGGGCAAGAACATCCGGATCCTGACCGGCAGCACCGACGTGATCCACAGCTTCTTCATTCCCGCCCTGGGCGTGCAGCGCTACGCGATCCCGGGCCGGACGATCGAGACGTGGCTGCGGGCCGACAAGCCGGGCGTGTATTACGGCGAGTGCAACCAGATTTGCGGCCAGGACCACAGCCGCATGCCGATCGCGGTCAAGGCGGTGACCCCGCAGGAGTTCGCCGCCTGGGTCGAGCAGACGAAGAAGGCTGCCGATGCCACGCCGGCCGAAGCGCCTCGTCTGCAGACGGCCGCGGCCGAGTCCGTGTCCCAGTCGGAGTCCCAGGGCGTTCGCGAGTGAATCCGGCGCTGGCCACGACTGCCGGCGCCTAAGGAGACAGACCACATGTCGGCGACGACACACGATCACGCGCATGACGATCACGACCACAAGCCCGGTTTCGTGGCGCGTTGGCTGTTCAGCACGAACCACAAGGACATCGGCACGCTCTA
>JAFKLG010000060.1 GCA_017304945.1 Rhodospirillales bacterium | reverse complement strand
GCTGGCCCCCGGCGCCATCGCCGCCTGGGTCGCCGGCGCCGCCGCCCCCGCGCATCCGAAGACGCGCCGCGGAGCCCCGGCGCCGATCCCGCCGCATGCCGCCGCCCTCGGCCTGGCACTGGCGGGCTTCGGCCTCGCCGCCCTGGCCGGCGATGGCGCCACGCTCGCGATCGGGCTCGCCATCGGCGGGCTCGCCACCTGGTACGACGGTGCCGAGGCGCCTGCCACCGGGCCCGCTCCCGCCACCGCGCGTCTCGCCGCCACGCTGCTCGCCGCCGGGGCCCTGCTGGTCGCCGTGCTGCTCGAGGAACCCGCCCGCCCGCTCCGCTTCCTGTGCGCCTGCATCGGCGCCGCCGCGCTGTCCGGCCTGCTTCCGTTGCGCGGCGCCGCCAGCCCCAGCCCCGCCGCCACGGTCGTCCTGCGCGCGATCCAGCCCCCCCTCGCCATCGGCCTGCTCGCCCGGCTCGCGCTCGCCTTTGCGGGCGGGGTCCCGCCGCTCTGGTGGGCCTTCCCGCTGCTGCTGATCGGCGGCCTGATGGCCGTGCTCGCGGGCTGGCGCAGCGCCCAGGCGGCCACGCTGCCCGCCAGCATCGCGCTCGCCAGCCACCGCCAGACCGGCCTGGCCGTCATGGCACTCGGCCTGCTGCTGCTGGCCCGCGCCGCCGACCTGCCGGCACTTGCCGCCCTCGCCACCGGCGCCTTGCTGTTGCTGCTCGCGGTCCAGGCCGTCGGCACCGCCCTCGCCGTGCTCGCCGGCGCAGCGCTGCAGGAGGGCGGCGGGCATGACCGGCTGGACCGGCTGGGCGGACTCGTCCACTTCATGCCGGTGACGACGATCGCCCTCACTGCCGGACTCGGAAGCCTCACGCTGCTGCCGCCCGCCGGCGCCTTCGCCGGCCTCTATCTCGCGCTGCAGGCCGTGCTCGCCGCACCGCGGGGCGCCGGTCTCGCCCCGGCCCTGATGTTCGCCCTGGTGGTGCTCGCGATCGCCCTTGCCGCCGGGCTCTCCGCGCTCGCCACGACCCGCACGATCGGCATCGCCTGCCTCGGCCGGCCGCGGGCCCCGCGCACCGCCGGCGCCAAGGAGGTCGGCGCCGGCCTGCGCCTCGCCTGGCTGGCGCTGTCCGGCCTGGTCGTGCTGCTCGGCCTGCTGCCCGGCCCCGTGCTGCAGCTCTTCGATCCAGCGGTGCTGCAACTCGCCGGCACCGAACTCGGCGCCCGCGCCGGCGTGCTCGCCCTCGCCCCCGCCACCCTCGTTCCCGGCTACGCCCCGCTGCCGCTCGCCGCCCTGCTCGCCGTTCTCGGCGGCGGACTGGTCTGGCTCCATCGGCGCCACGGCGTGGTCGAGGGCAGTGTCGGGCCCGCCTGGCAACAGGGCTTCGCCCCCGCCCCACCCTGGCTGCCGTTCGGGGACTCCGCCACGCAGTCCAAGGGCGAGGGCTTCCTGCCGCCGCTTCCCCCCATGCCGGTACTGCACCCGAGGCGGCTGCGCCTGCGCCTCTCCCGGTTCGGCTCGCATGCCGCGCCCCTGCTCCTGCTCACCGCGTTCAGCGCCGCGCTCGCCGTGCTCGCCTGCCTGGGGGCGGCGTGAACATCCTCCTGGCCCTGCTCGCGCAGCTCCTGCATCTCGGGCTGATGCTGGCCGCGGCGCCGCTGCTGGCCGGACTGCTGCACACCCTCGAGGCGCGGTTGGACGGACGCTCCGGCCCGCCCTTGCTGCAGCCCTGGCGTGAGCTGCGCCGCCTGTTGCGCAAACAGCCGCGCTGGGCGGACAGCGTCTCGCCGGTGGGGCGAGCGGTCGGGCCCGCCGACCTCACCCTGGTCATGGCCGCGGCGGCGCTGGTGCCGTCCTTCTGCACCGGCATGGCGTTCGATCCGATCGCCGACCTGTTCGCGATCCTCGGCCTGCTCGGATGCGGGCGCATGGTCCGCGCCGTCGCCGCACTCGATGCCGGGGTGGCGCAAGGCGGGCTGCTGGCCGCGCGTCGCACCCGGCTGATGCTGTTCGCCAGCGTCCCCGCGATGTTCGCGGCCTTCACCCTCGCTTTGCTCGCCGGCACCAGCAATCTCGGCCTGATCGTCACGCTGCAGCGGGAGGGCCTGCTGCAGCCGGCCTCCGCCTCCGCGCTCGCCGCCGCCGCATTGCTCGGCGTGGTGCTCGCGCAGGAGCCGACGCCCGAGGATCCGGATCTCGGCGGCCCCTCCCTCGCGGCCATCCGCCTCGCCGAGGCGCTGCGCCTGCTGGTCTGGCTCGACCTGCTCGCCGCGACCTTTCTGCCGATCGGCATGGGCGATGCGGCCGACGGTCCGGTCGCCTGGGCCATCGGCCTGGCCGCCTGGGCAGTGAAGCTCGTCGCCCTGGTGGTCGCCCTCGGGGTGGCGCGGCGCATCCTCGGTGGCCATCGCCCACGCGCGGCCGCCGAACTGCTGGCCGCGGCCGGCCTGCTCGCGCTCGTCGCCACCGTCTTCGCCCTGTCGAGCGCGGCCACGGCATGAACGCGCTGGCGCTCGCGCAGGGCATGTCCGGCTTGGCGCTGATTCTCGGCTACGCGCCGCTCTGCGTGACCCGGCCGCAACTCGGGGTCTGGCTGGTCGCGGGGCAGGCGCTCGCCGTGGCCGCGGCGGCGCTCGCCGTCCAGCTGCCCGTCGTTGCGGCGGTCGATGCCCTGGGCGGCGGCCTCCTCGTGCCGCTCCTGATGCAGCGCTTCGGCGTTCCGACCGGATCGCGCCGGCACCGCGACTGGGCCATGCCCCTCACCCTGGCGGCCGCCGCGGTCACCAGCCTGCTCGCCGCGACGGGCGGCGCGCTCGCCTTGCCGCTCGCGATCCTGCTGCTGGCGCTGCTGCAGATCGCGGCGCGGCCGGCCCATCCGGTGTTCGGCCTGTGCGGCCTGCAGCAGGCGGCGGTGCTGGCCGCCTGTACCGGCACCGCCGCCTCCCCGCTGCTCGCCCCGGCCGTTGCGCTTCCGCTGCTGCCCGGGCTCGCGCTCGCCGCCGCCTGGGCGCTGCGCCAGCCGGGACTGCGCCGCCTATGAGCTGGCTTGCCGCGCTCGCGCTGCTGCCGCTGCTCGCGGCGGCCCCCATCCCCACGCGGCGCGGCGGTCGCCTGCGCCTGTGGCTCGCGCTGGTGAGCGCCGTCGCGGTCATGCTGGCCGGCCTCGCCATGCCGCTGTTCGAGCCAGACGCCGTCGCCGTTCCGCTTCCGGCCGCGGTGCTGGCGCTCGCGGCCCTGGCGGATGCGCTGCATGCCCCCGCCAGGGGACGCAACGCGGCCCTGGCCGCTCAGCTCCGCCTCGCCGCCATGCTGCTCGCGCTCGCGATCCCGGACATGCTGGGCACCTGGCTCGCGCTTGCCGGTGCCGCCATGGCCGGGGCAGCCACCCACCTGCCGCGCCTCACCGCCGTCCGCACCCGGCTGATCGCGGTGCAGGCCGCCCTCGGCCTGGCGCTGTTCGGCATCGTCGCGGTGCAGACCGGGTCGGTCCTGCTGGGCAGCCTCGCCCTGCTGCTGGGCTGGGCCGCGCTCGCCTGTCTCGATCCTGCCTTGCTGCCCTTGGTGCTGCTGCTCGCGCTGCGCCTCCAGGCCGGTCTCGCCGGCGCGCCGCAGGCGCCGCTGCTGGGTTCGGTGCTGATCGGAGTGGGCGTCGCCGCCGTCCTGGCCGCCGCGGCGCTCGCCTGGGAGAGTCACCTGCGCCTCACCCTGCTGCTGGTCGCGGGGCAGGCCGGGCTGATCCTGTGCGCCTTCGGCCTCGGCGGGGCCGCCCTGCGCGAAGCGGCGCTGCTGCACCTGCTGCTGCTGGGCCTGTCCACTGCCGCCGCCGCGCTGGCCTCGCCCGCCGGGCTCGACCGAGCGGCCGCGCTGGCCGCCCTGATCGGCGTGCCGCCGCTGGGCGTGTTCCCCACCCTGGCCGTGCTGCTGGGCGCGCTCGCCGGTACCGCGCCCTGGCTGCTGCTGCCGTTCGGCCTCGGCTTCGCCGTGCTGGTCATGGTCACCCTCCGGACGGCGCCGCACCCGGCGCGTTGGCCGGCCGGCAGTCTTGCCTGGGTCCCGCTCGTGCTCGCCGCGGTGATCGGCTTCGCCCTGCCGGCGCCCGCCTTGTCCTGGCTGCAAGTGCCATGAGAGACCCGCGATGCGCGCCCTGAGCATCATCCGCGCGGCGGGCGCGGAGACCTGCCATCCCTGGCCGCGCCACATCCTGCGCACCCCGGACTGGGCGGCGATGGCGCAGGCGCTGCCCGAAGATCCCGCGCTGTGCCTGGTCGCGCTCTGGGCCGACACCGTGCAGGTGCACGCCCTGCTGCATGTCGTGGGGGCCGAACGGATCGTGCTGGCCTCGGTGTCGGTGGAGGCGGGCGGCTATCCGGCCCTGTCGCCCGCGCGGCCCGGCGCCGCCTGGTTCGAGCGGACGATCCATGACCTGTACGGGCATCGGGCGGAGGGTGGGATCGACTCCCGCCCCTGGCTCGACCACGGCACCTGGCCACATGCCGCGCCGCTCTCCGCGCGGCCGCCGCCCTTGGAACACCCGGCGGAATCCCCGAGCTTCCTGCCCGCGGTGGATGAGGGGGTGGCCAGCCTGCCGATCGGTCCGGTCACCGGCACGCTGGACGACGCGTTCCACCTGCGTCTCGGCCTGCATGGCGAGGCGATCGCGCAGGCCGAGGCGCGGCTGGGCTACCTGCATCGCGGCATCCCCGCCCTGCTGCGCGGCAAGGCGCCGCGCACCGCGGCCCGCTTCGTCGCGCGGCTGGCGGCCGACGCGACCGTCGCGCATGCGCTCGCCTTCGCCCAGGCCGCGGAAGCCGCATTGGCCGTCACCGTGCCGCCGCGCGCGGTCGCCCTGCGCCGGATGATGCTGGAATGCGAGCGGATCGCGGTGCATCTCGACGACCTCGCCATGATCGGTGCGGCCGTGGGCGCCAGCGGCGTGGCCGCCGCCTGCGCTGAGCCGCGGGAGCACCTGCTGCGCGGGCTGGAGCAGGCATTCGGCCACCGGCTGATGATGGATTGCGTGGTGCCGGGCGGCCTCGCCGCCACGGTCGGGCCAGCCGAACTGCAGGCGCTCCGCCGCGGCATCGGGGCCGTCGCGGCCGCGCTGCCCGGACTGCGGCGACGGCTGGAGGCGAGCGCCTGCCTGCCGCGCCTGACCGGCCTGGGTACGGTGCCCCCCGCACTGGCCGAGACCCTTGCGCTGGGCGGCGTGGCCGGACGGGCGAGTGGCCGGCGTTGGGATGCGCGGCTGCTCCGCGGTCTCGACGGCTTCGTCCCCGCGCTCGAACGCGCCGGCGACGCCGCCGCACGCACGCGCCTGCGCGTCATGGAGATCGTCGGCAGCCTGGATCTGCTGGCGCAACTGCTGGACTTCGTGCCGGAGGGCGAGATGTCGGTGGCGCTGCCCATGGTCAGCGGCGAGGGCGTGGCCTGCGTCGAAGCGGCGCGTGGCGACGTGTGGCACTGGCTGCGGCTGGATCACGGCCAGATCGCGGCCGCCTTTCCGCGTGATCCCGGCTGGGCCCTGTGGCCGGCGATGGAGGCAGCCTTGCACGGCGCCGCGGCGGAAGAGACGCTCGCCATCCTGCGGTCCTTCGGCCTGGTGGCGGCGGGGGTGGACCTGTGATCGGACGCTTCTGGAAGCCGCGCGCGGCGGACCCACTGCCGCCGCCGGACGAGGACACCACCCGCTCACTCCTCGAACGTCTCGACTCGGCGGCGCAGATGCGGCTCGGCCGCAGCCTCGCGCTGCTGCACGTGAACGGCGGAAGCTGCGGCGGCTGCGAGATGGAGCTGCGGGCGCTGCGCGGGGTGCTCTACGACCTCGAGCGGTTCGGGCTGCGCTTCGTCACCGCCCCGGCCCAGGCCGACGTGCTGCTGGTCACCGGCGCCCTGACGCGGACGCTTCGGGTGGCGCTGGAGCAGGCCTGGGACGCGACGCCCGACCCGAAATGGGTGGTGGCGGTGGGCGACTGCGCGGTGGACGGAGGGGTGTTCAAGGGCAGCTACGCGATCCTGGGGGGCGCGGGCGCCGTCGTCCCCGTGGATCTGACGATCAGCGGATGTCCGCCCTCGCCGGTGCGGCTGCTGTCAGGGTTGCGGGCGCTGCTCGAGGCGAATGCCCGATAGGCTGGTCGCAATGCAGGCAGGATGGCAACCGGGGAACCCTGAGGTCCCCGGCGCCGCTGGCTGCCTCAGCTCGACGGGGTCGCGGCCGTGGCAGGCTTCTTGTGGCTCTTGTGCGCGCTGGTCTTGTGCACCGAGGTGTGCTGCTTGGTGCTGGACTTCTGCGAGGCGGCCGAAGCCGGCGCCACGACCAGGGCAGCCGCCGGGAGGGCGAAGGCGAGCGCGGCGATGATTCGTTTGCGCAAGGTGGTCACGGGGATGCTCCGTGCGATGTTGGGGCGTTGCGGGGCTTATAGTCGGGACGAAGATGTCGCCCTAATCGACTGACTCCACTGTGCGTCCGGCGCCGAGTCGCGAGCAAGTGAATTCCTGAAATGCCAGGATTGCATCGCATACCGTACCGATCCGGCAGCAGGGTTCAGATCGGCCTCGCACCATCCCAGCGGAATTCCGGGTCACATGCCCCGGTTTCGGGGCGATTGCACGGTCAGAACAGCCCAAAGCGAAGCGCGAGCCATAGCTTCTGCGGCTTGGAGAGGCTGACCCGCTCCCCGATTCGGATCCAGCCGCGGCGCTCCAGCCGGGTCAGGATCGCCGCATAGGTCGCCCCCATGAGCCGCGCCGGCTTCATCGCCCGCCGATTGCACGCTGCCATCGCATTCCGTGCGGCCGCGAAATGCTGGTGCGCCAGCGCGGCAACCCGGGTGCAGACGGCCGGCAGGCCGGGGGCGGTGGCAATCGTGGCCGGGTCGAGCGGCACCCCGGCCTCCTCCAGCCACTCGCGCGGCAGATAGATGCGGCCGCGCTCCGCGTCCTCCTCGATGTCACGCAGGATGTTGGTGAGCTGCAGCGCGCGGCCGAGATGGAACGCGACACGGTCAGCGGCGTCGGAGGAGTCGCCGAAGGCACGCACCGACAGCCGGCCCACCGCGGCGGCGACGCGATCGCAGTAGAGGTCGAGCGTGGCCAGGTCGGGCGCGACGATGGTCGTCTCGGCATCCATCTGCATGCCATCGATCACGCCCAGAAAATCCTCGGCGCGCAGCCGGAAGCGCTCGACCGCCGCGTGCAGGACGCGCGTCACCGGGTCGCTCGCGCCAGCGTCGTCCTGCGGGCGGGCATAGAGGCCGGCGATACGGGCCCGCCAGGCCCCGAGTGCCGCGCGCTTGTCGTCGAGCGCGCCGGGTTCGTCGACGATGTCGTCGACGATCCGGCAGAACGCGTAGATCGCATACATCGCCTGGCGGCGATCGGGCGGCAGCACGCGCATGCCGCGATAGAAGGAGGTGCCGGCCTGGCGTACCAGCGCCTCCACCGCCGCGAGATCGGCCTCGGCCACCGGCAATCCGGCGCTCATGCGAGATACCGCAGGGCGAGGAGGGTGCTGCGCATGAAGTCCGCCTTGGTCAGCTTGACACGGGTTGCGATCGGATCGCCTGCGGCCAGCCGCCGCGCGAGCCGTCGCGCGAGGCCCAGGATCGCAGCGGTTTCCACCTTGAGCCGCCGGTCCTGCGTCGCCCGCGGCAGCTCTGCCGCCGCCTGGTTGAGCTGCCCCACGCGATCGAGCAGCGCCGCGAAGACGCGGCGGAGGCCGGGGGTTTCCGCCGAACCGCGCAGATCCTCGATCGACGCGCCGGCCTCGTCCAGCAAGGTCTGCGGCAGGTAGCAGCGGTCGAGATTCGCCAGATCCGCGGCGCAGTCCTGCAGGTGATTGAGCACCTGCAGGGAGATGCACAGCGCGTCCGAGGACGGCCAGGTCGCGTGCGACTCGCCGTGCAGGTCGAGCACGTAGCGGCCGACCGGCGCGGCCGAGTAGCGGCAATAGCCATACAGGTCGTCGATCGTGGCGTAGCGCCGCTGGGTCGCGTCCTGGCGGAAGGCGATCAGCAGCTCCGTCGCGTGCACCGGCGTCACGCCGGTCGCCGCCAGGCTTTCCCGCAGCCGGAGGGCACTCGGCGACCCGCCGTCACGGCGACCCAGCAGCACCGCCTCCATCAGGTCGAGGCGGTCGATCTTGTCCTCGGGCGCGAGCGTCGGGCTGTCGGCGATGTCGTCGGCGTTGCGGGCGAAGGCGTAGTAGGCATGCACGTGCGGACGCAGCGCCCGGCGGATCAGCGCCGAACCGACCGGGAAGTTCTCGTCGCCACGATCCTTGCCGGACCATGTCTCGACGTCCGTGATCTCGATTGCGTCCGTGCTCACCCGCCGGTTCCTTGATAGGCGCGGCCTTTCCAGGCGACGCCGCGGCCGGTGTAGTGGTTGACCGCCGACCCGATCGTCGCCGCCATGTAGAACGCCGCGACCAGGGGCAGCAACGGCGCCCAGAGCGGCGAACGGCGGAAGCGCCGCAGCGTCGGCAGGTAGCTCCCCGCCAGCAGCACCCAGGTGAGCGCGCCCAGCAGGCGCGCGGGACCGTGGCCGAACAGGGCGAGCGCCGGCGGCAGCAGCCAGGTCAGCGCCATGCCGATGGTGGTGCCGGCCAGCAGCAGCGGCGAGTAGCGGAGCTGCACGTAGGCGGTGCGCGCCACCATGCGCCAGATGTCGCCGGCGGTCGGGTAGGGGCGCACGGAGCGGGCGAGCGCGGAATGGCCCAGCCAGATGCGGCCGCCCCGCTTCACCGCCGTCGCCAGCGCCACGTCGTCGATCAGCCGGCCGCGCACCGCGTCGATCCCGCCGATGCGGGCAAGCGCGCGGGCGCGGATCAGGATCGTGCCGCCCGCGGCCGCGGCGGTGGCGCTCAACGGATCGTTGACCCGGGCAAACGGGTAGAGGAGCTGGAAGAAGAACACGAAGGCCGGCACCAGCGCCCGTTCGGCCGAGCTGTCGCAGGCGAGTTCCACCATCTCAGAGACGAGGTCGTAGTCCCGCCGTTCGGCCTGGGCGACCAGGGTCGAGAGGTGGCGGGGATCATGCACGATGTCGGCGTCGGTGAGCAGGACGAGGGGCGCGTCCCCGGCCTCCTCCACCCCCTGGCGCACGGCCCAGAGCTTGCCGCTCCAGCCCGCCGGACGGGGGGCGCCGTCCACCACCGTCAGGCGCGGATCGGCGATGGCGCGAGCCAGGGTGCCGGTGCCGTCGGTGCTGCCGTCGTCGACCAGGATGACCCGGAACGGGCCGGGATAGTCCTGGGCGAGCAGGGACCGCAGCGTGGCCTCGATCGACTCTGCCTCGTCACGCGCGGGGATCACCACCGCGACGGGCGGCGCCTCCAGCGGGCGGGCCGGACGCAGGATCGGGCCGGCCTGCCAGAACCGCCCGTGTGCAAGCAGCAGATAGAGCCAGATCAGCAGGGACAGCGCGGCGAGCCAGGTCATTCCTGCGCCTTCGCCCCGCCGGCCGAGGCCGGCTGCGCGGCATGCGGTCCGGCCCCCGCGCCGGGCGTCTTCAACCGGCCGGTGGCGCGGAACCAGGCGACCGCGTCTTCCACCGCCTGGCGGACCGGTCTTGCGTGGTAGCCCAGCTCCGCCTCGGCCTTGGCGGAGGTGTAGAACATCTTCTTGCGCGCCATCTTGAGGTGATCGCGGGTCATCAGCGGCGGAATGCCGGTGGTGCGGGCCAGCGCCTCCATCACCGCGGCGACCGGCCAGACCACCGCCTCGGGCAGGCGCAGCAGCGGCTTGCGGCTGCCGGCCACCTCGCTGATCAGGAACAGGATGTCGCGCAGCGACAGGTTCTCGCCGCCCAGGATGTAGCGCTCCCCCACCCGCCCGCGCTCGAGCGCCAGGGCATGGCCCTCGGCCACGTCGTCGACGTGCACGAGGTTGAGTCCGGTCTCGATATAGGCCGGCATGCGGCCGGAAGCGGCGTCGAGGATCATCTTCCCGGTCGGCGTCGGCTTGATGTCGCGCGGCCCGACCGGCGCCGCGGGATTGACGATCACCACCGGCACGCCCTCGTCCCGCGCCAGGGCGCGGACGGCGTTCTCGGCGAGGAATTTCGAGCGCTTGTAGACGCCGACGAAGTCCGCCTCGCGGGCCGGCGTGGTCTCGTCGGCGGGCGTGCCGTCGCCGATCTGGCCCAAGGCGGCGACCGAACTGCAGTAGACGGCCCGCTCCACCCCCGCCTGCTGGGCGGCGCGCAGGATGGCGACCGAACCGTCCACGTTGGCGCGCAGCATCTCCTGCGGATCGGGGACCCAGATCCGGTAGTCGGCGGCGACGTGGACCACGTAGCGGCACCCGGAAACGGCCCGCGCGAGCGAGGCGGGGTCGGTGAGGTCGCCGATCACGATTTCGGCGTCGAGGCCGGCGAGGTTGCTCCGGTCGCTGGTCGGGCGGGTCATCAGCCGCAGCGCATGGCCGCGCGCCGCCAGCACCCGCGCGACCGCGGAGCCGACGAAGCCGGTCGCGCCGGTGACCAGGGTGGTCATGCTGATGCGCCTCCGCGTGTTGCCCGCCGGGTGCATAGACCAGCCCAGGGTACGAGGGAACGGGGCGGGGCGACGGGTGTCCCTCGCGGTCTCGCGCCGGCGGGCGCCGTTCGGCGGCTGTCTTGACCGCCGCGCACGTCCCGTCGCGCCGGCCGAACCCTTGCCCGACTTCGCCCCGGCGGGCAGAAGCACCGCGGAATCAGGCGGGAGCACGTGGAAGTGCAGACAGGCCAGCAGATGGGCGCGGCGCGGCGAGAGCCGGCGGCGCAGCCAGTCGTCGCGGCGCGGCAGGTCGGGGCGGCGGGGCAGGTCGGAGACGCGTGTCCGATCCAGGCCGCGCGGATCGGGCGGTCTCCGGCCGCGTCATCCAGCGCGACATGAAGCGCCTGTCCTATGCCCTGGCGCTCGCCGGGGTGCTGATCGTCATCGGCCTCGTGGCGTATTTCGGCGTCGGCAACATCGTCACCGCGCTCAGCAAGATCGGCTGGCCGGAATTCGCCCTGATCATCGGCTGGCAGTTCGTGCTGTTCGTGATCCTCGGCATCGCCTGGGACATCGTCGTGCCGCCGCGCAGCGGCAAGCGGCCCTGGGTGATGATCTGGGGCCGCATGGTCCGCGACGCGTCGGCCAACTGCCTGCCGTTCTCCCAGGTCGGCGGCTTCGTGTTCGGCGCGCGCGCGGTGACGCTGCATGGGCTGCGGTGGCACACCGCCACGGCCTCGACCGTGGCCGATGTCACCGCCGAGTTCCTCGCCCAGATCGCCTTCGCCGCGATCGGCCTCGGCATGCTGCTCACCCGTGCGCCGGCGTCGGGCCTCGCGGTCCCGGTGGAGATCGGCATCGGCCTGGCCGTGCTTTCCTGCTTTGGCTTCATCTGGGCGCAGCGCGGCGCAGCGCCCCTGTTCGCCAAGCTGGGGCGCCGGATCGCCGCCGGCTGGTTCGAGAACGCGCAGGAGCGTGTCGCCACGGTGCAGGCGGAACTCGGCATGATCTACGGCCACACCGGCCGTCTTGCCGTCGGCTTCCTGGTGCACCTGATCGGCTGGATCTGCACCGGGGCCGCCGGCTGGATCACCTATCGCGCGCTGGGCGTGGACATCGACTTCGACGACGCGCTCGCGATCGAGGCGCTGCTCGCCGCCGCCGCCGCGATCGCCTTCCTGGTGCCGGTGAATGCCGGGGTGCAGGAGGCGGGCTATGCCGGTCTCGGCACCATCTTCGGCGTCCCACCGGAACTCTCTCTCGGCGTGTCCCTGGTGCGGCGCGCGCGGGACGTCGTGGTCGGCGTGCCGATCCTGCTGCTCTGGCAGTTCGTGGAAGTGCGGCGGATGCGGCAGAAGCGGCTGGACGAGGGCATCTGACCGGTCGTGGCGCTCGTCCGCCGGCGTCAGCCCCGTATGGCGCGATAGACCGCCGCCTCGAACCGGTCGAGCGTGTCGAGCACCGCGCGGTCGCCGAACGGCAGGATCTGCGTCATCAGCACGCCGGCGACGCGTGCGGCCGGATCGAGCCAGTAATACGTGTTGTTCAGCCCCGCCCAGGCGAGGCTGCCCGCGCTGCGCCCGGCCGCCCCCTGTTCGGTGTTGATCAGGAAGCTCAACCCCCATTTCTTGCGCATGCCGGGGAACAGCTCGACGTCGTTGGACAGGCGCGCGTTGAACGTGACCATCGGCAGCACGTCCAGGTCGCCCATGTGGTTCTGCCCCATCAGGGCGACGGTTTCGGGGCGCAGGATGCGCGCGCCGTTCCAGGTGCCGCCATGCATCAGCGCCTGCAGGAAGGTCAGGTAGTCGCGCGCCGTGGAAAACAGCCCGCCGCCGCCGGGAATGAACTCGGCATAACGGGGTGCGGGCGCATCCAGCACCGTGAGCGAACCATCCGCCTGGCGGCCATGCAGGTGCGCGAGCCGGCTCTCGGTGTCGGGCCGCAGATGGTAGCCGGTGTCGGGCATGCCGAGCGGGGCGAAGATGTTGGTGCGCATGCAGGTGTCGAGATCCTGGCCGGTGACCACCTCGACCATGCGGCCGGCGACGTCGATGCCGATGCCGTATTCCCAGCGTTCGCCGGGGTCGAACCCCAGCGGCACCTCGAGCCCGGCCAGGCGTCCGGTGCGCGCGGCGGGGGTGCCGGTGTCGCGCATGTAGCGGTGCATCGACCCGTTCCAGTTGTCGTAGACGAAGCCTGAACTGTGGGTCAGCAGGTTGCGCAGCGTGATGGTGCCGCGGGCAGGCCGCAGCTTGGGCTTGCCCGCATCGTCGAAGCCTTCCAGCACCTGCGGCGCGGCCAGGAAAGGCAGGATCTCGGCGGCCGGCTGGTCGAGGCCGATCTTGCCCTGCTCGACGAGCTGCATGGCGGCGACGGCGGTGACGGCCTTGGTCATGGAAGCGATGCGGAACACGGTGTCGGGCGTCATGGCGACGTCCGTGTCGAGGCCGCGGCGTCCGGCCGCGCCTTCGAAGATCGGTCCGTCGGCGGTTGCGGCGGCCGCGGTGATGCCGGGAATGCCGGCGGTGACGGCATCGGTCAGCACGCGCTGGATGTCGTCCGTATTCAGGTTGCTCTTTGCCGGCATGGCGCCCTCCCCCGTTCTGACGATGCATCCTGTCACGGCATGACGGCTCAGCCCATCCCTGCCAGGCGGTTCATCTCGCCCCAGGCGTCGCGATAGCCCGGCTGCACGGGTGCACCGAAACGGGCGGTCTGCGCGGCCCAACGCCGTTCGGCAGCCTCGGCCTCCGCCCAGCAGGCCGCGACGACGGCCCCGCGCGCCGCGGTGGCGCCGCCGCGCAGCACGGCACAGACACGGTCACGGAACGACGCTTCCAGCGCATCACGCTCGCTGCGGATCGCATCCAGGCAGGCGGGGAAGGCGGCGAGCATCGCGCGATGGCGTCGCTCATGCCGCCACCACAGCGTGCCGTCGTCGCAGCGGTCGGACGGGGCGGGGCCGAACGGCGGCAGGGGCGCATCGAGCAGCACCGGCTTGAAGACGGACAGGCAGGGCGCGGCGGTGCCGGTGACCCAATGCACGCCGGCCTGCAGGTCGGAGACCAGCGCCGCGACCGTCTGGCCGGTGCGGCCGGCGTCCCCCGCATGCATGCAGATCGTGCGTCCCGTCGCGTGCTGCGGATCCCAGGCCGGGTCGTCGCCATGGTCGCGCAGCACCGCCATCATGTCGGCGACCTCCACCCGGCCGGCGACGGCCCGCAGCAGCGCGGTGGAGCGTGCGCAACGGCTACGCCCCTGGCCGATCGCGTCCTGCTGCAGGTCGGTGAGACTCCGCGCGGTGCCGTCCGGCGCGCAAGCCGCGAGGCCGGCGCTCGCGCGATCGAACGCGGCGCCGATGCTGTAGGCGTTGGAGATCGTGCGCACGCCGCTCGCGCGCTGCACGACCCAGTCCCGCGCGACCGTCTCGAGCACGAAGGCTTCGCGCGCATCGGCGACGATGAAGCCGTTGTGATAGGCGCGCTGCGTCAGATATCCGCAATTGCCACCCTGGCCATGGCGTTCCAGCAGGGTGACGATCACGTCCACCGCCTCCGCCGCGCTGGCGCCCCGCTCGAGCGCGAGGCGCAGCAGGTCCATGCCGCGCAGGCCGGGCGCGAGCGAAGCCGGGCGCGGTGCGTGCAGCGCCTCGTTACCGATGACGACGCCGTGCTGGTTGACGCCCATCTCCGCGCCCCACATCCAGAACGGCCGCGACAGCAGCACGCCATGCGTATGCGGCACCTGCGGAATCTCGACGTCGGTGCAGCGCAGCATGGTGCCGCGCGCGTGCGTGGCGGCAGCGTGCCATTCGAGGCCTTGCGCCTCATTGCGTTCGCGGTCGCTGTTCTTGCCGAACAGCACGCCGCCGTGGCGGGTCGCGGATGGGAGGGCGACGATCGTGTCACACATGCGGTGGGGTCCCTGCAGGCCGCCGGATCGTAGCGCCGCGTGCGGGAATGGCCAACGCGCACCGCGGTCGGCCCTGCCGCGCAAGGTCGCGCGAAAACGGGAATATTTCCATCGGGATCGTTGGACGATATACGTGTGAGCATAGTGGGGGGATAGTTCTGAATGAAAGCAAGGGCCAAAGATGCCGCGCTTCCTCGCGACCCGGCCGGCACGTTCCGCCTCGAGGATTTCCTGCCGTATCGCCTCGCGGTGACATCTGCCCGCGTGTCGCGCATTTTCATGCGGAGTTACGCGGAACAATACGGTCTGACGATCCCCGAATGGCGCGTGCTCGCCGTGGTGGGACGGCACGAAACGCTCTCCCCCAGTGTGGTCGGCGAACTGACCGCGATGGACAAGGTGAAGGTGAGCCGCGCGGCCGCGAGCCTGGTCGCGCGCGGCCTGGTCAAGCAGAGCCAGGACCCGGAGGACGGGCGCGGACGCCTGCTGCGGCTGACGCGCAAGGGCACGACGCTGTTCGGACGCGTGGTGCCGACCGCGCGCGCGCTGGAGGAACAGCTCGCGGAGGGGCTGAGCCGCACCGAATGGGCCGCGTTGTCGCGCGCGCTCGCCAAGCTCGACGCGCATTGCCGCACGCTCGACATTGATGAGGAGGTCGAGGCGGAGGCGGCGGATTAGGACTCGTCTGCTGACCCATTGACGAGAAGACTCGCCAGGGTCGCGTTCTCAGCTAAGCTCGTCGCGAGGGAGGCCCGCTGGGCTTCGGCCCACGCTGTTCCAGTGTTGCGGGTTCCTTCGGCACAGGAAGGAGGCGCGGCCACATGTCAGGAACAACAGACGGCAGAAGTCCTCGTTCGGTGGCTCTGGTGGGGCCCTTCGGCAGCGGCAAGTCGACGCTGTTCGAGGCCATGATGGAGGCGGGCGGCGCGCCGGTGAAGCGCCCGTCCGATCCTCGCAACCGCCCATCGACCACCGAGACCCGCATCGGGCATTGTTCATTCCTCGGCGATCCGTGGACGATCCTGGACTGTCCAGGCTCCATCGAGTTCGCCCACCAGGCCCGCGCCGCACTGGCCGTGGCCGATCTCGCCGTGGTGGTGTGCGAACCCACGCCCGCGCGCGCGATGGCGGTCGCGCCGCTGCTGAAGCTGCTGGCGGAGGAAGGCCTTCCCCACCTGCTGTTCATCAACAAGATCGACACGCTGGACGGCAGCGTGGCCGACACGCTGGCCGCGCTGCAGGCGTATGCGCGGTGCCCGCTGGTGCTGCGGCAGATGCCGATCGTCGATGGCAACAACGTCACCGGCTACGTCGACCTGATGAGCGAGCGCGCCTATCGCTACCGCAAGGGCCAGGCCTCTGAGCTGATCCAGCTCCCGGCGACGATCGCGGCCGAGGGGCAGGACGCGCGCGGCCGCCTCGTGGAGGCGCTGGCCGATCGCGACGACGCGCTGCTCGAGAAGGTGCTGGAGGACGTGCGCCCCACGCCCGAGGAGCTGTATCGCGACATGCACAAGGACCTGCTCGCCGGGTCCGTGCTGGAAGTGCTGCTGGGCGCGGCCGAACACGCCGGCGGGGTGCAGCGACTGTGGAAGGCGCTGCGCCACGACACGCCCGAGGCCACGGAGAGCGCCGAACGCCGCGCGCTGGAGGCGGACGGCCCGCCCGTGGTGCAGGTGTTCAAGACGGTCTACGCCGGCCACACCGGCAAGCTCTCCTACGCGCGGCTCTGGCGCGGCAGCGTCAAGGACGGCGCGACACTCGCCGGCACGCGGCTGGGCGGCATCTACCAGTTCCCCAATGGCGAGCCCGCCAAAGTGGCCGAGGCACGCGCCGGCGACATCGTCGCCCTGGGCCGGCTCGAGGGCGTGCCGACCGGCGCCACCGTCTCCACCGCGGCGAGCGTCGAGGCGCTGCCGTTCCCGCCCGCGCCGCCACCGGTCTACGCGCTCGCGATCGCGACCACCGACCGCAAGGACGACGTGAAGCTGTCGGGCAGCCTGCAGCGATTGGTGGAGGAGGATCCGTCGCTGCTGGTCGCGCAGGATCCCGACACCGGTGAGACCGTGCTGCACGGACAAGGCGAGATGCACCTGCTGGCCGCGATGGAGCATCTGGCGAAGGCGTTCGGGCTGAAGGTCGCCACGCGAAAGCCGCAGGTGGCGTATAAGGAAACCATCCGTCGCGCGGTGCACGAGCATGGCCGCCTGAAACGCCAGACCGGCGGCCACGGGCAGTTCGCCGACGTGAAGATCGACGTGGCGCCACGCGCGCGGGGCGCCGGGTTCGCCTTCGTCGACAAGGTCGTCGGCGGCGCCGTGCCGCGCAACTTCATCCCCGCGGTGGGCGAGGCGGCGGAGGAGGCAGCGAAGAAGGGCCCGTTCGGCTATCCGGTGGTGGATATCGCGGTGACGCTGGTCGATGGCGGATTCCACGCGGTGGACAGCTCCGACATGGCGTTCCGCACCGCCACGAGCCTCGCGATGAAGGAGGCGCTGGCCAAGGCCGATCCGGTGCTGCTGGAACCCATGGATCGCGTCACGGTCAGCGTGCCGAACGAGTTCACGGCCCGCGCGCAACGGCTGCTGACCGGACGGCGGGGACAGATCCTCGGGTATGCCGAGAAGCCGAACTGGCCGGGCTGGGACGAGGTGGAGGCGCTGGTCCCCGAGGCGGAGCTGCACGATCTGATCATCGAGCTCCGCTCCCAGACGCTGGGTCTCGGCACCTACCTCCACCGCTTCGACCATCTGGCCGAGTCCCGCGCGGGCGAGTTGAAGCGCGGCGCGGCGTAGCGTCACCACGGCGCGGCGTAGCGTCGGCACGGCTCGGCGTTGGCGCCGCACAGGTCGGCGCCGCGCAGGTCGGCGCCGCATCGTGTCGGCCCGACCCGGCGTCCTCGCGGTAAAGCGTCCGAACGGCGCCTGGCCCAGACGGGGGAGAGCCAAGCTCTCCCCCTCCCGTCATGGCCATAGTTGCAATCGAGTCGCATTATCAGTATGCGTCCTGCGAACGATTCGCAGAACGCAAGGATGCGGGGAATGGAGTTTCAGAGGCTCGCCGGCACCTGGGGGCCTGCCTGCATCGTCTTGGCATCGGCCGCGTTCACGGGAACGCCGGCCCTCGCCCAGGCCGCGCCGGACACGCCGCTGACGCTCCAGCCGGTTGCGGTCGAGGGAACGGCAGAGCAGGCGCGCGGCCCCGTCCAGGGCTATGTCGCGCATCGCAGCGATGCCGGCACGAAGACGGACACGCCGCTCATCGAAACCCCGCAATCCATCTCCGTCGTGACGCGCGACCAGATGGACACGCAGAATGCCCAGACGCTCAGCCAGGCGCTCCGCTACACGGTCGGCGTCAAGACCGACGCGCTCGGAGCCGATGTCCGGTTCGATGGACAGACCTACATCCGCGGCTTCCAGGCGGATCAGTACCTGGATGGGCTGAAGTTGCCGCGGGGTAGTTTCACCGGTCCCGCGGTCGAACCCTGGCTGCTCGAGCGGATCGACGTCGTGCATGGACCCGCCTCGGTCCTGTACGGCCAGGCGTCCCCGGGCGGCTTCATCGACCTGATCAGCAAACTGCCGACCGAGGATCCGCTGCACGTCGTGCAGGTGACGACCGGCAGCTACGGCCTGATCCAGGGCGCGTTCGACCTGGGCGGCAAGGCGAGCGAGGACGGAACCTGGCTCTACCGCCTGACCGGGATCGCGCGTGACTCCGGCACCCAGGTCGACCACACGACGGTTCAGCGCCTGGCGTTTGCCCCGGCGATCACCTGGAAGCCGAACGCCGACACCAAAATCACCTTCCTCGCCAGCGTGCTCCGTGACCCGCAAGGCGGCTTCTACAATCAGCTCCCCTGGCAGGGGACGATCTTGCCGAACCCGCACGGCGCCATTCCAACCAGCTTCTACGGGGGCGACGAGAACTTCGATCACTTCAGGCGCACGCAGCTGACGCTGGGATATGCGCTCGAGCATCGCCTAGACGACGTCTGGACGCTGCGCCAGAACGTTCGGTACCTCTATCAGGATCTCGACTACAGCGCCGTCTACCAGACCGGCTTTCAGCCCAATCTCCTGATCATGAACCGGGACGCGTTCAGCAACCGCGAGATCATGAACGCCGTCGCGCTGGACAACACGGCACAGGCGGATTTCACCACCGGGCCGCTGCGCCACACCGTGCTGCTGGGCGTCGGCTACCAGAACCAGGGATACAACGGGACCTATCGGGAGGGCCCGGCGCCGCCGCTGAATTACCTCAACCCGGTCTACCAGCTGGTGGGTCTCGCGGCGAACGCCCCGTACCAGCAGGCGACCGCGCAGGTCCAGAACCAGGTCGGGCTCTACGCGCAGGATCAGATCCGCCTCGACGGCTGGTCGCTCACACTCGGCGTGCGCGAGGACTGGCTGGATACGCAAACGGTCAACAACCTGACCGGCACCAAGGTCGACAGCGCCAACACCGCCACCAGCTGGCGGGGCGCATTGATGTACAACTTCGCCAATGGGCTGGCGCCCTACTTCAGCTACACGACCTCGTTCCAGCCGACCAGCGGCACCAACTACGCCGGCGCGCCATTCCAACCGACCAAGGGCCAGCAATACGAGGTCGGCGTGAAGTACCAGCCGCCGGCGTGGAACGCCCTTCTCACCGTCGCCCTGTTCGACCTGACGCAGCAGAACGTGCTCACCCCGGATCCGCTGCATGTCAACTTCAACACCCAGGCGGGCGAAGTCCGCTCTCGTGGGGTCGAGTTCTCGGCCAAGGCCAGCCTCGCCCAGGGGCTGAACCTTATCCTCGCCTACTCCTATCTCGACAACACCACGACCAAGGCCAACGGCATCGCGGCCGGCAAGCATCCGCCCGCCCTGCCCCAGCATCTCGGGTCGTTGTGGACCGATTATGCGTTCCAGGACGAGACGTTCCACGGCCTGCAGATCGGCGCCGGCGTGCGTGTGGTCGGCGGGCAGTGGGCCAACACGGCGAACACGGTCACTGCGCCCGGCTACGCCCTGTTCGACGCGATGGCGCGGTACGATCTGGGCGCGAAGGTCCCGTCGCTGCAGGGAATGGCCGTGCAGCTCAACGCCACCAACATCGGCGACACGCGCTACGTCGTCTCGGCGCAGAACAGCGGCGCCTATTACGGACTTCGCCGCACCGTGCTGGCGAACCTGACCTACCAATGGTGACCCCGAACATGGCGGGCGGCCGGCAGTCCCTTCCCTCCCCCCGATCGCGGCAGGCCCGCATGTCGCCCCGAACCATCCGCGTCTGGTCCGCGGTGCACAAATGGACGAGCCTGCTGTGCACGGCATTCCTGCTGGTGACCTGCCTGACCGGCCTGCCGCTGATCTTCCATGAGGAGATCGCGGACTGGCTGCAGGACGATCCGCCCTATGCCGTCTTGCCGGCGGACACACCGATGGCGCCGCTGGACGCGATGGTGGCGCAGGCGCGCGCCCACTATCCCGACCAGATCGTCACCAGCCTGTTCGTCGACGATGACGAGCCGAAGGTCATCGTCTTCATGGCGCCGTCCTGGACCACCTTCACCCGAGCCCCCGACAGCCGGCACTGGCTGAAGTTCGATGCGCGGACAGGGGCGCTGATACGAGACTCCGCCGCGCAGCCACCCGCCGCCGCCTTTATTCTCCTGCTGTTTCACCTGCATGCCGACCTGCTGGCGGGCCTGCCGGGCGCCTTGTTCATGGCGGCGATGGGCGGCCTGTTCCTGGCGGCGCTGGTCTCCGGCGTCGTGCTGTACGCCCCGTTCATGCGGCGGCTGCGCTTCGGCACGGTGCGGCGGTCGCGCTCGCCGCGTCTGAGATGGCTCGACATCCACAACCTGCTCGGCGTGGTGGCGCTGGCCTGGATGATGGTGGTGGGCTTCACCGGCGTGATCAACGAGCTGAGCCAGCCGCTGTTCGCCGTGTGGCAGGCGACCGACGTGAAGGCGATGCTGCAGCGCTGGGAGGGAACGGCGCCGCCGCGTGCCCCGGAGTTGGGATCGGTGGACGCGGCGTATCGGACGGCGAAGGCCGCGCGTCCCGGGATGCTGGTGACCAGTCTCATCTATCCGGGGTCCCCGTTCGGAACGCCCTTCCACTACGTGCTCTGGGCCAAGGGCAACACGCCACTGACCAGCCGGCTGTTCAGCCCCGCCCTGGTCGATGCCAGGACGGGACAGCTCGATGCGGTCCTCGACATGCCCTGGTACCTGCGCGCCCTGGAACTCTCGCGGCCACTCCATTTCGGTGACTATGGCGGAATGCCGCTGAAGATCCTCTGGGGCCTGCTCGACCTCGCGACCATCGTGGTTCTGGGGAGCGGCCTCTATCTCTGGCTGAGACCCGCGCGCATGCGCGCCGGCTCGCCCGCCGATGAGATCGACGCGCCGGCACCGGCCGTGGGGAACTGAGCGTGGCGCCGACGACACCGTTCGGCGCGCTGTGGCGAGGACCACTCGCGATGGGCGCGCTGACGGTCTTCGGCCTGCTCTCGGCGCTGCTGGGGCAGGACGGGGTCTGGCTCTGGTTGGCATGGATCGCGCTGGCCGTCCCGATCGCGACGGTCGTCCTGTTCCTGATCCGCCCGCGAGCGTGACAGCGGCGAGCGTCGTCGCCCGCCGGAATCGGCGCGGCTGGCGGCGCGCCGGGTCACGGATGCAGGTGCACGATCTCCTGCCCCGTCTCGGCCTGCACCATCTCGGCGACCAGCCGCCGGTGGCACTGCGCCGGATCCTGCTCGAAACACAGCAGGCAGACGCGCGCGTCCCGCGCCAGGCCGCGCGCCTGGGCGAGGTCCGCCTGGGCGCGATCGGATGTCATGTGCTCGCGGAAGATCGCCTCCATGCGATCGGGCCGGCCGGCGCGGGCGGCGTCGCGGCCCGGCTTCGGCGTGCCGAGGCCGACGAGATGCAGGTAGCGGATCCCGGCCTCGTCCAGTCCGGCGGCGAGCTGGCGCTTGGAAAAACCGGGCTTGCGCGATTGCGGCACGGCGCGCACGTCGATCAGCAGCTCCGTTCCGGCCGCGCGCAACGCCCCGACCACGCCGTCGATCGTAGCGCCCTCGTAGCCGATCGTCAGGATCGGTGCCGCCACCGGCTCAGATCCGCGGCCGCACCGCCTGCACGCCGCCGGGCAGCGCGAGCCCCTTGGCCTGCAGGCAGCGCAAGGTCGCGTCGTGCTTGGCGACCGCGATATCGGGATCGAGGTCCGGGTCCTGGGTCGTCTGGCTGAACTTCCTCATGCGCAATTCGACCACCTTCGGATCGTTGTTCGCCTGCCATTCGCATTCGGCCCGCGCACTGTCGTTCTTCGGTCCGAAAATGCCACAACCCGCCAGCAGCAGCGGCAGCATCAGCCAGAGTCTCATACGGCGTCGATCCAGTCCTCGATCAGGCGGCGGGCGATGCTGTCGGCGCGGGGCAGCTGGAAGCCGAACTGCTCGCAGTTGCGCATCTCGTGCCGGGTGAACCAGCGCGCGTCCTTCAGTTCCACCGGATCGATGGTGATCTCCTCGGTCAGCGCCTCGGCGTAGAAGCCCAGCATGATGTTGCCGGGGAACGGCCAGGGCTGGCTGGAGTGGTAGTCCACCTCGCCGATGGTGATGCCGGACTCCTCCAGGACCTCGCGGCGCACCGCCTCCTCCAGCGTCTCGCCCGGCTCCACGAACCCGGCCAAAGTCGAATACATGGTGGCGCGCGGGAAGCGGGTGGAATGGCCCAGCAGGGCGCGATCGCCGCGATGCACCAGCATGATCACGGCGGGGTCGGTGCGCGGGAAATGCTGCGACTCGCAGGCGGTGCACTGGACCATGTGGCCGGAGGACTTCGCCTCGCACACCGCGCCGCACACGCCGCAGAACCGGTGCCGCGCCCGCCAGTGCATCAGGCCGCGTGCATGCGCGAGCACCGCGGCTTCCGGGTTGGGCACGCCCCAGCCGACCGACCGGAGATCGACGAACTGGCCGTATTCGGGCGGCAGCAGCGGCAGCGGATCCTCGGCGGTGCTGATATCGACCGCGAACACCGCGCGGCTTTCCAGCAGGCCGAGGAACGCCCAGGGACCGCCCTGCATGCGCAGCGTCTCGGCCATTTCCCCGGCGATGTAGACCGCCTCGGGCGTGCCGGCCTCGGTCCCGCGCACCAGGTTGCGGTTACGCCAGACCGGCACCCAGAGCGTGTCGGGGCTGCCCAGTTGCTGCTCGATCCAGGCCACGTCCTCCCGCCGCGAAGCGATGCGGTCGAGCGGCGAGGAGGAGTAGACGTTGGGCCGGCTGGCCAGGATCAGGCTCACGACGCTTCCCTTCCGCTGCGCGGCACGCGGTCCCATCCGCTGCGTAGGCGGACGGTGCCACGCGGCGGGGGCAGCGGCAACTCCGCCCGGCCACGCGGCGCCACCGTCGCCGACTTCCACCCGGGCTTGCCCCGGCCCCCCGAAAGCATGATATGCACCGCTGGGAGGTCGGCGGCGGACGTGTGCCTCGCCAACCCGGTCAGGTCCGGAAGGAAGCAGCCGCAGTGAGTTTCCACGCGGGTCGTTTGCCGGCCTCCCACCGTCTTCCCTTCGCCAGGGTCCCTGCCCGACCCGGCGCCAGATAGGCCGATCGCGCCATGTCCGGCCTGTTCCAGGACGACCCACCCACCGACGCATTGCCGCAGCCCCCGCCGGACGGTCCCGGCCTGTTCGGCGACGCCCCAGCCGCATCCACCGCCGCGGCGGCGCCCGCCGCGGCCCCCGACACCGAGGCCGCTGCGTCCGGGGCCACGCCGTACCGCGTGCTGGCGCGGAAATACCGCCCGACGCGGTTCGACGACATGATCGGGCAGGAGGCGATGGTGCGCACCCTGCGCAACGCCTTCGCGGTGGGCCGCGTCGCGCACGCGTTCATGCTCACCGGCGTGCGCGGCGTCGGCAAGACCACCACGGCCCGCATCATCGCCCGCGCGCTGAACTGCGTCGGCCCCGATGGCCAGGGCGGCCCGACCGCCGATCCGTGCGGCGTGTGCGAGAACTGCGTCGCCATCCTCGCCGACCGCCATCCCGACGTGCTGGAGATGGACGCGGCCAGCCGCACCGGCGTCGACGACGTGCGCGAGATCATCGAGGCGACCCGCTTCCGCCCGATGCAGGCGCGCACCAAGGTCTTCGTGGTGGACGAGGTCCACATGCTGTCCCGCGCCGCGTTCAACGCGCTGCTGAAGACGCTCGAGGAACCGCCGCCGCACGTGAAGTTCGTCTTCGCGACGACCGAACTGCGCAAGGTGCCGATCACCGTCCTGTCGCGCTGCCAGCGCTTCGACCTGCGCCGGGTGCGGATCGCCGAACTGGCCCAGCACTTCGCCCGCATCGCGGATCAGGAACGGGTGGCGATCGAACCGGCCGCACTCGACCTGATCGCCCGCGCGGCGGACGGGTCGGTGCGCGACGGGCTGTCGCTGCTCGACCAGGCGATCGCCCAGGCCGAGGGCGCGGTCACCGGCGCGCAGGTCGCCGACATGCTGGGCCTCGCCGACCGGGACGCGGTGTTCGACCTGCTGGACGCGGTGATGGCGGGCAAACCCGCCGCCGCCCTGGCCGTGACCGACCGCGCCTATGAGCGTGGCGCCGATCTCGGCACGCTGCTGCAGGACCTGCTCGAGCTGCTGCACACGATCACCCGGCTCAAATCCGTGCCCGACCTGCGGACGGGAAGCGAGCTGCCGGAAGCGGAGCGCACCCGCGGCGCCGACCTCGCCGATCGGCTGAGCATCCCCGTGCTCGGCCGCGCCTGGCAGATGCTGCTGAAGGGGGTGGCCGAGGTCGAATCCGCGCCCGACCGCCGCGCCGCAGCCGAGATGGTGTTGATCCGGCTGTGCCACGTGGCCGACCTGCCCACGCCCGGCGACCTCGTGAAGCGGCTCACCAGTGGCGGCGGCCCCGGGGGCGGTGTCCCAACCGGCGGTGCCGGCATGTCCGGCGCGGCCGGCGGCAATGGCGGCGGGAACAGCAGCCTGTCCGCCGGCGCCCCGCTGGGGTCCGGAATGGGCGGCGGTCCGATGGGCGGGTCCGGCGGCGCGGTCACCGCCATGGCGGGCAGCGCCGCCCTCGCCCTCCCGGCGGCCGAGATGGCGCCGGCCGCGCCCCGGCTCGCCACCTTCCGCGACGTCGCCATGCTGGTGAAGGAACGGCGGGAGGCGATGCTGCACGCGCATCTGGTCCACTCGGTCCACGTGGTGCGGTTCGCCCCGCCGGTGATCGAACTCAGGCCCGAAGCCGACGCGCCCCGCGACCTCGCCCCGAAACTCGGCGCCCTGCTCACCGAGGCGACCGGCCAGCGCTGGACCATCGCCCTGTCCACCGCGGCGGGCGAGCCCACCCTCGCCGCGCAGGGGAGTGCCGCCGATGCGCAGCGCCGGCAGGATGCCGCCGACCATCCGCTGGTGCGCGCGATCCTGGACACCTTTCCGGGCGCCAGGATCGAAACCGTGCACGACGCGCGGGTGGACGATTACGGTCTGCCCGCCCACATCGGCTCCGACATGCCCTTGATCGAAACGCCGCTGGGCGAGCCGGACATGCCGGATTTCGCTCCGCCCGACGCCGAATTCGCAGACGAGATGGAACCCGACGCATGAAGAACCTCGCCGGCATGATGAAGCAGGCTGCGCAGATGCAGTCCAAGATGCAGGAGATGCAGGAGCGCCTGGAGGCGATGGAGCTCGAGGGCGAGGCGGGCGCCGGCCTGGTGCGCGTGACCCTGAGCGGCAAGGGCGAGATGAAGCGGATCAAGATCGACCCCAAGCTCGCCGATCCGGCCGAAATGGAAATGCTCGAGGATCTGGTTCTGGCCGCGCATCGCGCCGCCAAGGCCAAGATCGAGGCCGCGACGGCCGAGGAGATGCAGAAGGTCACCGGCGGCCTGCAGCTTCCCCCCGGCATGAAGCTGCCGTTCTGAGCCGGAGCGCGCGGACCGGCGCATGGGCGGCCCCGAGGTCGAACGGCTGATCGGCCTGCTGGCGAAGCTGCCCGGCATGGGTCCGCGCAGCGCCCGACGCGCCGCGCTCAAGCTGCTGCAGCAGCCGGAGGGCCGCATGCTGCCGCTCGCCACCGCACTCGCGGACGCGGCGCGGGCGGTGAAGGCGTGCGGCATCTGCGGCAATCTCGACAGCCAGGACCCCTGCACCGTCTGCAGCGATCCGCATCGCGACCGGTCGGTGATCTGCGTGGTGGAGGGCGTCGGCGATCTCTGGGCGCTGGAGCGCGCATCGGTGCATCGCGGCGTCTATCACGTGCTGGGCGGCACGCTGTCCGCGCTGTCCGGCGTCGGACCCGAAGACCTGAACGTGACCTCCCTGCTCGCGCGGGTGCAGGCGGGCGGCGTCACCGAGGTGATCCTGGCGCTGGGCGCGACGGTCGACGGCGCGACCACCGCCCATTGGCTGACCGACCGGCTCCGGCCATCGGGCGTCGCGGTGACCCGGGTCGCGCAGGGCGTACCGATCGGCGGCGCGCTCGACGTGCTGGACGACGGCACCCTGGCGGCCGCACTGCGAGCGCGGCGGGCCTGATACCGACGAGCCTCTTCGCTCGTCGGTATCAGGCGCGGGGTTGGTGGGGCGGCCGCGGCCAAAATCAAAGACATAACGGCGCGCCGCTGTCTTGCACGAGGAGGCAAACTAGTCGCGCGCCAGTATGAGCCGAAGCCGGCTCCACCGTCCGGGTGAACACGCCTCTGCCGCGCACGCTCCCGCTTGGCGATCGGATCACCCCAGCCGCGTGGCGCGGGTCCAGGCGGCCGCCAGCGGCAGCAATCCTGGAATCCATCCCGCCAGGCTCACGACCCAGGCCTGAGCGGGCCCGAGACAGAGCCGGTGCAGCCCGACGGCGCGGCGCAGCGGGGGCGCGACCGCGCGGCTGAAGCAATGATGGTATCGGGCGGCATCGCCACCGCCGATCCATGTCTCGGCGGCGAGTCGCCCGCTGCCCAGCGCGAGGGCGATGCCCTCCCCCGCCAGCGACGGGATCACGCAGGCCTGGTCGCCCAGCCGGAACAATCCCGTGGGATCGGCCGGATCGGTCCGGTGCAGGTGGCCATAGGGGATGCCGGCGATCGCGAAGGGGCGGAGCCGTTCGGGCACCGCGCCCTCCAGGCGCCGCGCAAGCGCGGGGGCGCGGGCAGCGAGGTCGGCGAGCAGGGCGGCGACATCCCGGCTGGCGAGCGGACCTGCCTCGTCTGCCGGGGACCGCCGGTGCGGCGCGGCCGATCGGTCCTGCATCACGCAGACCACCGCGCGATCGTTCTCGACGAGCTGCAGCCCGGCATAAGCGCCGCGCAGCAGCACCACCTCCACCGATCCGGCCAGGGCCGCGCGCTGCACCGGCGCCAGGCGGACATAGGCCTTGAGTCCGACCGCACCGCCCGCGCGATCGGGCCGCAGCGCGCCGGCCACATCGTGCTTGCCCGTCGCGAGGAACAGGGTGCGGGGCGCCAGGCTCTCACCCGAGGTGAGCCGCGCAACCCGGCCGTCGGCCGAGAGCCCACGCAAGCGCTCACCCCGGCGGACCAGCGTCCCACGCTGCGCCGCCGCTTCGAGCAGGACCGCATCCAGGTGGCGGCGCGACACGCCCAGGGCCGCGAAGGGCAGCGCCGCCTCGGCCGTCCGCTCGCCCTGCAGCAGCCGCACCCGGCGAATAGGGTGTCCGCCCAGCATCGCAGGGTCGAGGCCGAGGCTTCGCAGCGCCGCGAGACTGCCGCCGGAGAGGAAGTCGCCGCACACCTTGTCCTCGGGTTCGCGGCTGCGTTCGAGCAGCGTCGGCTGCAGACCCGCCATGGCGAGGCGGATCGCCGCCGCGCTGCCGGCCGGGCCGCCGCCCACGATCAGCGGGGCGTGCATCGGCGCGCCACGGACAGCCGGAAAGGAACATGCCGCCGCACCGTCGCGGCGTTCGGTGGCACCCCGGCCTCGGCGAGCAGCGGCCCCCACTCGGCGGGGCGGAAGCCGCGCGCGATCGACACCTGGCCGTCCTGGCGCACGAACCGGTGCCAGCCCGCCATGCGCGCGAGCAGCGGAAAGCCGCGATGCGCGACCGGATGGCGGTGCAGGTCGCCGATGAACCAGCCGCGGCGCGCGGTCGCCTCCATCCAGGCGATGAAGCGGACCAGCGTCGCGTCATCGAGGTGATGGGTGAACTGCGCGCTGACGATGAAGTCGGGGCGCGGGTCGGGCCTCCAGGCGAACACGTCCGCCTCGACGAAGCCGATCGCCGTGTCCGCCGTGGCCGCGCGCGCGGCGCGGATCGCCCAGGGGTGGCGGTCGATGCCGGTCAGGTGGACCGGGATGTGCCGGCGGGCGGCCCAGTGCGCCACGGCCCGCAGCGCATCGCCATGCCCGCAGCCCACGTCGACCAGGGAGAACGGGCGGCGATCGGCGGTCTCGGCCGCGAGCCAGGCGAGCATCGGCCGGTGTGTCAGGGTGAGGCGATTGACCCGCGCCAGGTCGCCGAGACAGCGCGCGTAGTCGGCCTCGTCGACGCAGTCCGTGTCCATGTGCTCCTCGGCCGAACTGCGGCGGGCGAGGCTCATGGGCGGTGGAACCGGAAACTCTCGACGGTCAGGCCGGGGCCGAACGCCATGGCGATCCCCGAACCGCGCGTATCCGGCGTGCGCAGGACGCGGTCCAGCACGAACATCAGCGTGGCGGACGACATGTTGCCGTTCTCGCGCAGCACGGCGCGGGAGACGTCGAGCGCGTCGGGGGCGAGCGCCAGGCCCTGCTGGACCGCATCCAGGATCGAGCGGCCGCCGGCATGCACGGCCCAGATCGCCGGGGCGCTCTCGGGCAACAGGGCGCGTCCATGCATCGGCAGCCAGCGGCGGATCCGGTTCGGCACCTGCCCCGAGAGATGCATCACGAAGCCGCTGTCGCGGATGTGCCAGGTGATCAGATCGGCGGAATTGGGGATCACCGCGGCATGGAACGTCTCCAGCGCAAGACCCTCCGGGGTCGCGGAAACGAGCGCCGCGGCCGCGCCGTCGCCGAACAGCAGGAAGCCCAGCATCGCGGGCAGGTCGTCGAAGCGTTCCTGCAGGTGCAGGCTGGAGAGTTCGACCGTGACCACCAGCACGCGCGCCGTCGGTTCGGAGCGCACGACGTGACGTGCCAGCTTGAGCGCGTTGACCGCGGCGAAGCAGCCCATGAACCCGACCAGCGTCCGCTCCACGGTCTCGGGCAGGCCGAGTGCGCGCATCAGGGCGAAGTCGAGGCCCGGTGCGGCGAAGCCGGTGCAGCTTGCGACGATCAGGTGGGTGACGGCAGCACGTTCGTCGCCCAGCCCGAGAGTTTCGGCCGCCTGCAACGCGAGGCCGAGGGCGGCGGGCTGGAACCGCTCCATGCGCGCGGCGGTGGATGGGAATGCGCCGCGCACATAGAACCCGTCGGCATCGAGCACGCGGTCGCGCGGTTCCGGCCCCGGCGCGAGCACGGCCCAGCGATGGGCGATCTCCGCCTGGACGGCCATGCGGTCGAACAGCGCCGCGCGGTGCGGATCCCCGAGGGCGTTCCGCGCATAGGTGACGAAGTCGCGGTGGATGTCATGGGCGGGAACGGCGGTGCCGATCCGGTTGAGCCAAGCCTGGGTCACGGGCGATCTTTCGGGTGGCCTCACCAATATGGGTGGACCCGGACCCGGGTTCATTCTTGCACGCGGGCATCATCCGAGAGGCAGCGTGCGGGTGGGGACGGCCGGCTCGTCGATGGCCGGCCATGACGACGGAGGTGGCGTTCTGCCCGGCCCGACGGCCGGCCACGAGGACGGGCGGAGGGCGTCACTGCGGTCAGCTGCCGACGGCCGCCTCGGTCAGGGCAGGACCTTGCCGGGATTCATGATCCCCATCGGATCCAGTGCCGCCTTGATCCGCTGCATCAGCGCGAGTTCCGCGCCGCCGCGCCAGTCCGGCATCATGTAGGGCTTCAGCTTGCCGATTCCGTGTTCGGCCGAGAAGCTGCCGTCGTACTTGCGTACCACCTCGTTCACGGCGTCCATGATCGCATGGTCCTGGGCGAGGAAGCCGGCGGCGTCCGATCCCTCGGGCTGCTCCAGGTTGAAGTGGATGTTGCCGTCGCCCATGTGGCCGAACGGCACCACGCGCACCCCGGGGATCAGCGCCTCGCAGGCGGCGGTCGCCTCGGCGATGAAGGCGGGCACCTTGGAGACGGGCACCGAGACGTCGTTCTTCACGCTGGCCCCTTCGCGCTTCTGCGCCTCCGAGTGCTCCTCGCGCAGCTTCCAGATCGCCGCGCGCTGCGCCTCCGATTCCGCGATCGCGGCATCCAGCACGATCCCCGCTTCCAGCGCGCCCTCCAGCACCGTCTCGAGCGTCGCACGCAGCCCGGCATCGGGGCGCGGCGTCGCGAGTTCGACCAGCACGTAGCCGGGGGCCGCGGCCGAGAGCGGCAGGCTCGCGCCGGGAATGTGCTTCAGCACGAAGCCCATGCCGGGGCCGGACATGTATTCGAAGGCGCTGATCGCCGCCGGGTCGTGCGCCTGGAAGCGGGTGAACAGGGCCAGCGCCTCCTCCGGCGAGGGCACGGCGCACAGCGCCACCGCGACCTCCCGCGGCTGCGGGACCAGCTTCAGCACGGCGGCGGTGATGATGCCGAGTGTGCCCTCGGCACCGACGAAGAGCTGGCGCAGGCAGTAGCCGGTGTTGTCCTTGCGCAGCCGTCGCAGCCCGTTCCAGACCTGCCCGTCCGGCAGCACGACCTCGAGCCCCAGCACGAGGTCGCGCGCGTTGCCGTAGCGCACCGTGTTGTTGCCACCGGCATTCACCGCCAGCACGCCGCCGATCTGCGCCGATCCTTCCGAGGAGATCGACAGCGGCAGCAGGCAGCCCGCCTCCATCGCGGCGAGCTGCGCCGCCTTGAGGGTCACCCCGGCCTCGATCGTCAGCGTCATGTCGACCGGATCGAGCGCCCGGATGCGGTTCAGCCGCGCGGTGGAGAGCACGAGTTCCGACCCGTCCTCGGCGGGAATGGCACCGCCGACCATGGACGTGTTGCCGCCCTGCGGCACCAGCCGGGTGCCGGTCTCCGCACACAGTCTCACGACCGCGGCACATTCCTCCGTGGTGCCGGGACGCACCACGGCCGGGGTGCGGCCGCGATACAGCCGGCGCCAGTCCTCGGTGAACGGGGCGGTGTCGGCCGGGTCGGTCAACAGGCCGTTCGGTCCCACGATGCCGCGCAGCGCGTCCAGCAGGCGGTCGCTGGCGGCCTGGCCCGCTCGGGGTTGACCGTGGGTCGGAGGAGCCGTGTCGGGCATGGGCGTGTCCTTTCGCGCGGCAGGTTACAGGCGGCGATGCGGCGCGGCCAGCCGCTGCCGGTTCGTGCCCCGCCACCCCGCCCCCTCCCGCAGCCTTCCTCCCGCGCGTTCGCGCGCTCCGACCGGCGCGCGCTAGGATCGGCAGCCGATCATGGCACCGGCGAGCACGCTCGTCCGGCGCCCAAAACCAGGAGGAAACTGCGCATGACCGACCCCTCCCCGCTCACCCCGCGGTCCTGGGATCCGCTCCAGCCGATCCGCTACCCCGACCCCGACATCCGCATCCTCGACTCCCGCTTCCAGCGCATCGCGCTCGGTCACGCGGCCATCGAGCGCATCGCCACCGGCTTCCGCTTCACCGAGGGGCCGGTCTGGTTCGGCGACGGGCGCTATCTGCTGTTCAGCGACATTCCCAACGACCGCATCCTGCGCTGGGACGAGACCGATGGCGGCACCAGCGTGTTCCGCGCCCCGTCGCACTACGCCAACGGCAACACGCGCGACCGCCAGGGCCGGCTGCTGACCTGCGAGCACGACACGCAACGCCTGACCCGAACGGAGCATGACGGCACGATCACCGTGCTGGCGGACCGGTTCGAGGGCAAGCCGCTCACCGCGCCGAACGACGTGGTGGTGAAGTCCGACGACAGCATCTGGTTCAGCGACAACGGCGCCGGCACGCGGGGCAACTACCTGGGCCACACGGCGCCGCAGGAGCTGCCGTTCCGCGTCTACCGCCTCGACCCGCGGGACGGCCGCATGACCGTCGTGGTGGACGACATGGAGCGCCCCAACGGGCTCGCCTTCTCGCCCGACGAATCCCGGCTCTATGTCGCGGATACCGGCCATGCCACGCCGCGCACGACCCGCGTCTACGACGTGGTTGCGGATGGAACGAAACTCGCGAACGGTCGCACCTTCTTCGGCGGCGCCGGCTGGGCCGACGGCATCCGCTGCGACGCCGAGGGCAATCTGTGGGCGGCGCTGTCCGGTGGCGAGGGTCAGGACGGGGTGGGCGTGTTCGCACCGGACGGCACGCTGATCGGCCGCATCCTGCTGCCCGAACGCTGCGCCAACCTGTGCTTCGGCGGGCGCAAGCGCAACCGGCTGTTCATGGCCGCGAGCCAGTCGGTCTACGCGCTCTACGTGGAGACGCAGGGCGCGCGCGGCGGTTGATCGAACGGCGCGGCCAAGCCCCCTCAGGCCCCGTGGGCGCGGATCCCCCCGGGTCCGCCCTCAGGGGGCCGGCAGCCGATACACCCGCGCCGCGGTGCCGCTGAACAGGGCCGTCTTCTCCGCCGCCGACGCACCGCTCGCCAGGCGCTTGAAGGCGTTCCAGCACGACGTGTAGTCGCAGGATTGCTTGTCCACCGGGAAGTTGCTCTCGAACATGCAGCGATCGGCGCCGAACGCGTCGATGCAGGTCTCGATGAACGGCCGCCATGCGGCGGCGAGCTCCGCCGAGCCGGGCGGGGCGTCGCGCAGATGGAAGTCGAAGCCGAAGATCAGCATGCCGAGGCCGCCCAGCTTGACCACCACGTTGGGGCAGCGTGCGAGGTCGCGGATGGAGCGCTGCCAGGCCGCGAATTCCTCCGCGCGCCGCGCCGCGTAGGGACCGACGCCGAGGAAGCCGCCGACATGGTTCAGGATGATCGTCGTCTCGGGAAAGCTGCGCGCGAGATCGGTGATTTCGGGAAGCTGCGGATGATAGCACCAGCCCTCGAAGGTGAGGCCGAGTGGCGCCAACCGCGCGAAGCCGGCGCGCCAGGTGGGATCCTTCGAGATGCCTTCCGGCACGAAGCGGGAGACGTGCTGGCCCACCTCGCTCGCATCGTAGGGCAGTGACCAGCGGATGCCGCGCATGCGCCCGCCGGTCAGCGCGATCTGCCGCTCGAGTACGTCCTGCACCGCGGGGCCGATCGCGAGGTCGGCATGACCCACGATCGCCGCGGCCGCGCGGGTCGGGCCGTAACCTCCCGAGGCGCTCATCGCGGCGATGCCATTGACGAACTCCACCTCGCCGAGGGGCCGCTCCGCGGCGGGGCCGTCGGCGCGGTACTGGGCGCGGCATTCGATGAACACCGTGGCGCGGATGTCGTGCCCGCCGCGGATGTCCGCCAGCAACTCCGGCAGCAGGTACGGGCCGCGATCGTCGTCCCACAGGTGATGGTGCGGGTCGATGATCGGCAGGTCGGGCTCGAGCGCGGTCTCGCGTCGCGCGCGGGCGATCCAGCGATCGAGCGCGACGCTGTGGCGATGGGTGTTGCCGCGGAACGCGGACGCCGGTTGGGTCATCGGATCAGACCGTGAAGGTGACGGTGGCTTCGCCGAGGCCCTCGAAGCGCACCGTGCAGGTGTCGCCGGGCTTGAGGAAGTGCAGGCCGGTGCAGGTGCCGGAGGTGACGATGGCGCCGGCGGCCAGCCCCACCGACTCGCGCATCAGGTTGACGAAGGCGACGGCGACGCCCAGCGGATCGCCGGTGAAGTGCCCGCCGACCTGGGAGAGGATGGTCTCGCCGTTGACCGTCAGCGTGACGGGCAACGCGCCGAGTTCGAGTTCATGCCAGTCGCTGCGGACAGGCGCGGCGACGAAGCCGGCGTTGCTGACGGAGTCCGCGAGCTTGTCGAGCGGGCCGATCGGCGCATCGGCGGCGAAGCGGCTGTGCACCAGCTCGATGGCGGCGAACGGCTCGACGGAGCCGGCGACCTCCTCCCGTGTGTAGGGCGCGGCGCGCGGCGGCAGCGGCTGGCGGAAGACGAAGGCCACCTCGCCCTCGACTCCGCATTGCGGCATGGTCGCCGCGGGAACCGCGGCCGGGGTGGTGAACACGGTGCCGGCATAGATGATGCCGCGTTCGGTCGGCTGGCCATTGCGGGTCATCGTCTTATAGGCGCCGACCGTCTTGCCGAGCAGGCGTGTCGTGGCGTCCTGGATCGCATGCGCCTCGGTGGGCGTCGCGGGGCTGGTGCCGGCGGGCAGGCCCTGCAGTGGGGTCATGCTGCGGCGCGCGGCGACCAGCGCGTCGGCTGCCTTCTGGATCGAAGCCTGGTCCATGCGTGATGCTCCCCGGTGTTCGCGGCAGCGTGCCATCGCTCGCCGCGGGCCGCCAGGGCGCCGGGTCAGAGTTCCGCGCCGGGTCAGAGCGCCGCGTCGACCTCCGCCGCGCGGGGCAGGCTGCGCTGGCTGCCGGCGCGGGTGCAGGCGAGCCCGGCGGCGAGATTGGCACGGCGCAGCGCATCCGGCAGCGCGAGGCCCCGGTCCAGCGCGGCGGCGAGCACGCCTGCGAAGCAGTCGCCCGCCGCCGTGGTGTCGACCGGGGTGATCGGGTGCGCGGGCAACCGGAGCACGCCGGCGGCGGTGGCGGCTTCCAGCCCATCGCCACCCAGGGTGCGCACCACGTCCACGCCGAGACTGGCGCGCAAGGCCGCCGCGTCGGACCCGGTGCCGAGATCGGCGGCGAGCCACTCCGCCTCCGACTCGTTAACCAGCAGCAGGTCGAGCGCCCGCAGCGCCGCCGCCGGCAACGGCGCCGCGGGGGCGAGGTTCAGGATGACGCGCGCATCGCGGGCACGGGCGTGGGCGATCAGCGCCGTGGTCTCCTCCGCCGGCACTTCCATCTGCAGCAGCAGCGTGGTGCCGGGACCGATCAGCGCCGCCTCGACCTGGGCGGCGCGGGCATGGAGATTGGCGCCCGAGCCGACCATGATCGCGTTGCGTCCCGCCGGATCGACGCCGATCGCGGCGCAGCCGGTGCTGGCCGACACGCGCGCGATGCGGGTCGTGTCGACCCCTTCCTCCCGCAGCAGGGCGAGCGCGGCATCGGCCAGCGCGTCCTCACCCACCGCTCCGACCATCACCACCTCTGCGCCGTCGCGGGCGGCGGCGAGCGCCTGGTTCGCCCCCTTGCCGCCTGGCTCCTGATCGATCGCCGGTCCCAGGATCGTCTCTCCCGGCGCCGGAATGCGCGGCAGGCGGAAGATCAGGTCGAGGTTGATGGAGCCGAAGACGACGATCATGGCCGGCCCAGCGCCGCCATCAGCTCGGTCCACTCCCGCTTGTTCAGTCCGCTCGCCTTCTGGTCGACCGGCTCGCCATCGAGCATGCGCCGGACCACTTCCAGCATGCCGGCCGACAGCGTGACCGCGCCCAGCCGGTAATCGCGGAACGCGGCGGCGGCCAGCGGGACCCAGGCCTCGACGGTCTGCATCATGGCCTCGGCATAGACCCGGATCTCGTATTGCGCATGGGCATCCGCGCGCAGCGAGAGGAAGTGGAACAGGTTGTGCAGGTCCGCCTTCCAGTACCACTGCGTGTATGTGTTCAGCGTCAGATTCATGCGCGCGAGCTCGCGGGCGAGTCCCTGGCGGCCGGGGTCGCGCGGGGCGCCGGCCTCGTCCTCGTTCAGCATCTCGACGTAATGGTCGTAGGTGCGGGTCGCATCCTCCCGCAGCAGGTCCAGCACGCGGGCGGCTTCGTCGCCGTCGAGCACGGTTCCCCGGCCCTGGCGGTTGGACGCCGATTGCGCCGCGAGATGCTCCGGCGCCGGGATGTAGAACTCGCGGTCGAGGATCGAGTAGCGGGCGGAGTACTCGTTCACGTTGGCGGTGCGATGCCGGATCCACTGCCGCGCGACGAAGATCGGCAGCTTCACGTGGAACTTGATCTCGCACATCTCGAACGGGGTCGAGTGCCGGTGGCGCATCAGGTAGCGGATCAGCCCCGCATCCTCGGACACGCGCCTGGTGCCGCGGCCATAGGAGACGCGGGCGGCCTGCACGATGGCGGCATCGTCGCCCATATAGTCGATCACGCGGACGAAGCCGTGATCCAGCACCGGCAACGGCGTGTAGAGCAACGCCTCGAGCGCCGGGACGGTCGGGCGGGCGGTCGGGGCGGACTGCGCGCGCAGGGCGTCGATCTCGGCCTGCTGGGACGGGGTCACTGGCATGATGCCCGCAGACATAAACCGGTGCGATGCCGACTGAAAGCAGGGCCTGCAACGCCGGAAGCGGCGGCCGGCGAATCGCTGCACCCCCTTCCCTCGGGCGGGCCGACTGCCTATATCTGGCGAGCCGGTTCGTCCGACTATGGCGATAAACGGTTCGTGGAATAAGCGTTGTGGACCCGGGGGCAGTGCCCGGCGCCTCCACCATAGGGGGGCGAAACAGGCTCGACACGCGTGGTAAAGACGGACTTTTCGCTCGGCATGGTTCCGCCGTCATCGGGCCGTATCACAAGTGCCAATGACAATCATGAGGCGCTCGCCGTCGCTGCATAAGCGATAGGCGCGGTTCGGGGGGCACCGGGCAACAGAAGCCCCCCACTTTCCTGCATGGCTGGCCTCGGGGTGCCCCGGACGGGATTTCTCGTCAGGGCTGCTCCGCTCCGTAGGGTCGTGCCTGCCGCGCGTCCCGGCCCCCGATGCGACCGATATCGATGGGGATGGCCGGGTCGAGCCTGGTCGAGCCCGGCCATGACGAGGGGCGCGTCGTCGCCTCGGGACAGAGATTCGCGGGACAGCCAGTTGGTGGGCAGGGTGGCGCACGGAGGGCCGGGTCGAGCCCCGCGGAAGAACGGTCAGCCCAGCCCCAGATCCTCGTGCCAGGTGCGGCCATCGCGCTCGATCAGCGCGATCGCGGCGGTCGGGCCCCAGCTTCCGGCCGGATAGGGTCGGGGATGGTCCGGACGCGCCGCCCAGGCGTCGAGGATCGGCTCGACCCAGCACCAGGCCGCCTCCACCTCGTCATGCCGCATGAACAACGTCGCGTTGCCCCGCACGGTGTCCATCAGCAGCCGCTCATAAGCGTCGGGGAAGCGGGTCCCGAACGTCTTCTCGAACCGGATATCGAGTCCCGTGGGGGACAGGCGCAGCCCGCCCGGACCGGGATCCTTGGTCATCATCTCGAGCCGCATACCCTCCTCGGGCTGCAGCCGGATGATCAGCCGGTTCGGCTGCCAGTCCGCCGAATCGGCCGGGAAGATGGAGAATGGCGCCGGACGGAATTGCACCACGATCTCCGACACCTTCTGCGGCAGCCGCTTGCCCGTGCGCAGGTAGAACGGCACGTTGGCCCACCGCCAGGTATTCACCTCCGCCTTCAGCGCGACGAAGGTCTCGGTGGTCGAGGCGTCTCCGTCGCCGAGATCGGCGTGGTAGCCCGGCACCGGCTTGCCGTCGATCGCACCCTGCGCGTACTGGCCGCGCACCGTCACGTTCGCCACCTCGTGCGGCGCGATCGGCTTCAGCGCCCGCAGCACCTTCAGCTTCTCGTCGCGCACCCGGTCGGCGTCCAGCGACACCGGCGGCTCCATCGCGATCAGGCACAGGAGCTGCAGCATGTGGTTCTGCACCATGTCGCGGAGCTGTCCGGCGCGGTCGTAGTAGCCCGCCCGCCCCTCCAGCCCGACCGTCTCCGCCACCGTGATCTGCACGTGGTCGATCACGTCGCTGTTCCACAGCCGCTCGAAGATCGTGTTGGCGAAGCGCAGCACCATCAGGTTCTGCACCGTCTCCTTCCCGAGGTAGTGGTCGATGCGGAAGGTCTGCGCCTCGGTGAACACCTGGCCCACGTCGTGGATGATCTTCCGCGCCGATGCCAGGTCATGCCCGATCGGCTTCTCCAGCACGACGCGCGACTGCTCCGTGACCAGCCCGACCTTGCCGAGGTTGCGGCAGACCGGCCCGTACAGGTCGGGCGAGGTCGCGAGATAGAACACCCGCACCCGTTCGGCCTCGAGCAGCGCGGCAAGCGCCGGCCAGTCGCCGTCGGGATCGGTGGCATCCAGCCGGACATAATGCAGCATCGCCAGGAACCGCTGCAGCAGGTCCGCATCGAGGTCCTTCGCGGCCACGTGGTGCTGCAGCGCCTGCGCCGCCCGCTGCCGGAACACGTCGTCGCCCAGGTCGGACCGCGCGGCGCCGATGATGCGCGAGTCCTCGGTCACCTGGCCGTCGCGGAACCGGTAGTAGAGCGCGGGCAGCAGCTTGCGCAGCGTCAGATCGCCCGTGGCGCCGAATACCACGCAGTCGAATACCGGCACTGGAATGATCTTCGGCATGCATCCATCCTGGGTCGGAGTGAGGCGGGTCGTCGTCCGCCGGCACTATGCCGCACTGTGGCGGAAGCGCCAGCGAAGGAACCAAGACCCGGGCGCCCGTTCTACGGACCGTCCCGGAGCTGCGGATTGTCGAAAACCGGGTTCCGCAAGCGGTGGAGCGCCTCTCCCAGGGCGGTCGCCAGGTCGCGCTTCTCGGTCTCACCCAGCGCCGCGGCGATTTCCTCGGTGCGGCCGCGGGTGCGCAGCAGCAGGCGCGGCACGCCGCCGCCCGCCTCGTCCAGCTCGACCGCGAGCCAGGCGGTCGGCAGAACCCTCTCCTGCCGCTGGCCGGAGGGGCTGGTGCGGGTGATCCGCACCCCGTCCGGTTGCAGCACGACGATCTCGCTCGCGCGCCCGCGGCGCACGTTCAGGTGCAGCAGGAACAAGGCGAGCCCGATTTCCGGGCCGGAAATCAGGGCGACCGGCCAGGCCCCCAGCAGCCAGAAGCGCAGCGCGACCAGCCCGGACAGCCCGACCAGGCTCAGCGCCAGCAACCGCATGCCGCGCGCCGACAAGCTGCGATGCGGCACGATCAGCGCTTCGAAGTGGCTCGCCTCGGCGCCGGGGGAGATGCTCGTGGGCATTGCTCCTGATGTAGGGGAGGCGTTGCGGACGCAAGACGGCATGCCGACGCCGCGCCGATCACGAAGCCGGAGCGAACAGCGCCTCGGGCGCCTCGGCCCGTGGCACCAGCCCCTGCTCCGCCGCGTAGTGCAGGCAGCGCGCGATGGCGGCGTGGTTGGCCGCCAGCCCGTACGGCAGCGGGGCGCCGACCAGTTCTCGCCAGCGCTCCTCGCTGCTGGGCTGCGTCGCGGCATCCCGCGCGGCGGTGAACAGGTCCACCAGCTCCTGCGCCAGCCACGGATGCGCCGCCAGCAGCTCCGACCGGAGGCAGAGCACGTGGTTGACTGGATAGATGCCGGTGGTGCGGTACCAAGCCGCCGCCGCCGCCGCGGCATCGGGGATCACCGGCCGGACGGCGGCCGGATCGAGACCGGCCAGCGCGATCCCGGCGGCCACGTCCCCGGTCAGCAGCAGGTGGCGCAGATCCTGGCCAGGGGCGATCCGCTGCACGTTCGGCGGGTCGACATAGTCCTGGACGTGCGCGTCCTCCTCCGTGACCCAGGTGATGTCACGGTGATCGACACCGTACTGCTCGCGCAGGATGCCGCGGACCCAGACGCCGGTGGTCTGCGACCAGGCCCGCACGGCGACCCGTTTGCCGACCAGCTCCTGCGGCCCGCGCAGTGGGGCATCCACCGGACAGACCAGCGCGGCATGGTGGAAGCCGCGCATCAGCACGACCGGCAGCGCGGTGATCGGCTTGCCGAAGGCATGTGCCTGCGCATGGGTGGTCAGCGCGATTTCACAGCAATCGAAATCCCCGGTGCGCACCATGCGCCGGAACGCGCGGGTGATCGGCGCCACGTCCTCGAAGTCGAACGTCACCCGGGGCGAGCGGACCGCGCCGCTGCGCAGCGCCGCGACATGGGGATAGGGCGCGATCGCGGTCCGCAGCCGCAGGCTCACGCCGGCTTCCAGTGGTAACGAGTGGCGAGCCAGCCGCGCAGGGCGAGCAGCGCCGGCTGGTCGGCGCCGGCAACATTGATGGCAGAGGTCGCCTGAGTACCGGCAACCAGCCGCACCGCGGCGGCGCGGGCGATCGCCTGCACGTCGAGCGCCGCCATGGTCTCGGTCGCCGCGGTTCGCCACAGGGCGACCATGGCGGCCGGGGTGAGCTGGGGCAGCACCAGCGCGAACTCGAGCTGGGCGGCGATCGCCGCCGCGCTCCAGGCGGTGCGCAATGCCGGGGCCCAGCTCTGCCGCATCATCGCCTGCAGTTCGGGGAAGACCGGCACCTCCGGGAAGGACTCGCAACGCCGCAGCTTGCCGGCCGGGTCCAGCATGCCCAGCGTGAACACCGGCTGCACGTCCGCCGCCGCCAGCGCGCGCACCTGCGCCGCTGCGCGGGGGCAGCGCAGCAAGGCGGCCTCGATCGCGCCCTGGGCGAAGGCGGCCGGCAACAGGTCGTCGCTCAGCGGGGCGGTCAGGGCGACGCGGGCACCGATCCCGTCCAGCCCGAGGATTGCCGGCAGCTCCGGGCCGGCGGGTCCCGCGGCGGGCAGGCGCACCATCCTGCCGGGTGCCACGGCGCCGGTCCGCGCCACCAGCACCCCGGTGGTGAGCCCTGCCATCGCCGCCATCCACAGCCCGACGTCGTATTGCGCGCGTGGATCGCCGGCGAGCCAGGCCAGCACGGCGTCGCCGGGGGCGAGCAGCACGGTCTGCCCGTCCGGCGCGGTGCGGGCGCCGAACTGGTTGGCGCCGGTCACGCCGTCGACAGCGCCCACCAGGGAGCGGCGGATGACGATCTCCGGCGGCATGGCCTGGGCGAGGCCGGGCGCGAGCGCGCGACTCCAACGGTCGAGAGTGCCGCCTTCGGGTCCGGCGACCAGGATGGTGGCGGCATCGGGAAAGGCCGGCGCGGCGGCTGCGGTGCGCATGGCGCAAACCGGGGCGACCCGCCCCAGCAGAGGCAGGCTTGCGCAGACTCCCAGCAGCCGTCGCCGACTCGGGAACGGCAGGGCGTCGGTCATCAGGCCTCCTCCCGCGCGGAGGGCCGCCCGGCTGACCGGCCCCGCGGTCCGTCCTAGCGCAAGCGCGGCGGGACGCAAACCCCGGTCCCGCCGGGTGGCCGGCCGCCGCTGTCCGGGGTGCGCGTCGGTGCGGAGGCACGCTTCAGAGCCGGCGCACCGCGCCCTGATCCTTGCGTCGGGACCGGAGTTTGCCGTGGGCGATCATCCCGGGCCCGCCGCTCGGGCGCGGACCGCACCCTGCGCTCGGCGCCGCACATTCGGCCCTGCCGCCTGGAGAGAACAGAAGGCCGCGGCGAGCAACAACGCCATGCCCAGCCCGGCGCGCCAGCCAATGGGCTCGCCCAGCACCAGCACGCCGATGATGACGGCGATCACCGGCGAGACGTAGGCATAGCTGCCGGCTCGTGCCGCCCCCCATGCCGCGATCAGCCGCAGATAGGCGGTGAACGCGATCAAGGAGCCGAACACCACCAGGAACGACCAGCCGCCCCAGGCGGCCCACCCCCAGTGGAACTGGGCTGCCTCCGGTGCCCCGGGCTCGAGCGCCAGCGCGCCCATGGTCAGGATCAGCCCCCCGGGCAGCAGGGTGATGCCGGACAGGAAGGTGGCGCTGGTGCTGCGCGTCAGGGGCCGCGCCATGACGGAGCCGAGGCTGTAGGCCACGGCGCTGAACACGATCGCCGCCGCGCCGAGCAGGCCGAACAGATCGGTGGGGGCCGCGATCTGCGGGCCGAACAGCACGGCGAGCCCGACGAAGCCGAAGCCGAGTGCCGCCGCGCGGCTCAGGCTCCAGTGTTCCTCACCCAGGGCGATGCCGAACCCGAGCAGGCAGACGGGGGTGAGGGCGAGGTCCAGGACGGCGGTGAGGCCGGAGGGAACGTGCACGATGCCCCAGAACAGCGTGGCGTAGGTCAGCACCACCATCAGCAGCTGCACCAACGCGAGCCGCCCCCACTCACGCCTTGCCAGCCGCCGCGTTTCGCCCCGCGCCCAGGCGAGCAGCAGCAGGACCAGCCCCGCCACGACGAAGCGGGTTCCGGCGAAGAAGACCGGCGGCACGCTGGCCACCCCGACCTTCATGGCGAGCCAGGTCGTGCCCCAGATCAGGCACATCGCCACGAACAGGCCGCGCATTTGAGTCTCCTTGTGAGCTCTCAGCCGCCGTAACGCCCCTGGCCGCCCCTCGGATCGTCGGTTCGCCCGCAGCGGCCGTTCGGCCGACCTCGCGCGGCGATCAGGCGAGGCCTGCGCCGGAGGGCGGCGGCTCGCGCGTGAGGGGCCGCGTCCGGCCCAGTGGGAAGCCGTGGCACCCGCAGCCGGATTCGGCGCTGGAGCGAGGCCCGATCCCGGCACGCCCTCTCGCATCGGGATCCGGGGCAGGGTTGGCGGGCGGTGGGGTCTTGTTACTGGTCGTAGGAGACCAGCGCGTCGCAGGGCACGTCGAGGCGTGAGCGGCCGTTCAGGAACTTCAGTTCGATCAGCGCCGCCGCGGCCGGGACCTCCGCGCCCACCTGGCGCAGCAGCGCGATGCCGGCCGCCATCGTGCCGCCGGTCGCCAGCAGGTCGTCGACCACCACCACACGCTGGCCGGGCTGCACGGCATCGGCCTGCACCTCGACCCGGTCCTCGCCGTATTCGAGCGCGTAGTTCAGCCCGACCGTCTCGCCCGGCAGCTTGCCGCGCTTGCGGATCATGATGAAGCCGCAGCCCAGCTTGAGCGCGAGCGGCGCCGCGATCAGGAAGCCGCGGGACTCGACGCCGGCGATCAGGTCCGGCTGGTAGGCCCGAACGGCGCGCGCCATGCGCCCCATCGCCACCTGCCAGGCATCCGCGTCCCGCAGCAGGGTGGAGATGTCGTAGAACAGGATGCCCGGCTTCGGAAAATCCGGAATGCCGCGGATATGGTCTTTCAGGTCCATGGGGCCGGTTCCTTCAATGCGGGCCAGTCCGCTCGTGGACCGGGTGTAGAGCGCGGCGTTTTTTGCCGCAACGGCGGTTGCGCCCTCCCGCTCCGGTGCCCACACTGCGCCGCAGCATGGAGGATGGGGCGATGGGGGTCACCGACACGGGTTTGCGCAACGCCGATATCGATGCGGCGCTGAACGACGCGAAGGAAGCCTACGTCGCGCGCAACCCCAAGAGCCTCGCCCGCTACGTGGAGGCGACCGCCGTCATGCCCGGCGGCAACACCCGGACCGTGCTGCATTATGCCCCATTCCCGCTCGCCATGACCAAGGGCGAGGGCTGCCGGCTGTGGGACGCCGACGGCGCCGAGTATGTGGATTTCCTGGGTGAATACACCGCCGGGATCTACGGCCACTCGCATCCGAAGATTCGCGCGGCGGTGGATGGCGCGCTCGATCGCGGGCTGAATTTCGGCGCCTCCAACATGACCGAGGCACGCTTCGCCCGCGCGGTCTGCGACCGGTTCGGGCTGGACCGCGTCCGTTTCACCAATTCCGGCACCGAAGCCAACCTGCTGGCGATCTCGCTGGCCCGCATCTTCGCCAAGCGCAAGCAGGTGCTGGTGTTCGACGGCGGCTACCACGGCGCGGTGTTCGGCTTCGCCGGCGGCGGCTCCCCGATCAACGCGCCGTTCGACTACGTGCTCGCGCCGTACAACGACATCGCCGCGACCCGCGCGAAGATCGCCGAACACGCGGACGACCTCGCGGTGGTGATCCTGGAGCCGATGATGGGCGGCGGCGGCTGCATCGCCGCGGAGCCCGCCTTCCTGCAGATGCTGCGGGAAGAGACGCAACGGATCGGCGCGCTGCTGATCTTCGACGAGGTGATGACGTCCCGCCTGGCCCCTGGCGGGCTGCAATCGGTGCGCGGGATCAAGCCGGACCTGACCACGTTCGGGAAGTATATCGGCGGCGGCATGTCGTTCGGCGCGTTCGGCGGGCGGGCGGACATCATGGACCTGTTCGACCCGCGCCGCCCCGACGCGCTGCCGCATGCGGGCACGTTCAACAACAACGTGCTGACCATGGCGGCGGGGCTGGCCGGCCTCACCGAGGTCTACACGCCGGCGGCGGCGCAGGCGCTGAATGCCCGCGGCGACGCGCTGCGCACCCGGCTCAACGCGCTGTGCGAGGCGGCGGACGCGCCGATCCAGTTCACCGGGATCGGCTCCATGCTGGCGATCCATACGGTGCGCGGCCCGATCCGCTCGCCTGCCGACGCGGCGCGCGGCGACGCCAAGCTGAAGGAGCTGTTCTTCTTCGACATGCTGGCGCACGGGATCTGGCTCGCGCGGCGCGGCATGCTCACGCTCTGCCTGCCGATCGGCGACGCCGAGTGCGACAAGCTCGCGGCGGCCGTGGAGGAGTTCCTGAGCTCCCGCCGCTCGCTGCTCGCCGCGGCGGGCTGACGGCCGCTTCGCCCGCCGGACCGGAGACGGCGCCTCCGCCGGCAGGCGGCCGCCCCTCCCTGGCGCGGCGGGTGGCGGCCTATCCCGGACGCCACTGGCGAGGCGACCTGTCCCTCGCCGCCGCGTTCTGGGGCAGCATCCTTTCCGGCGGCCTGATCGCGGCCGCAGCCGGCCTTGCCGGTTGGCTGGTCCTGCGCGGCCTGATCATGCCCTGGGGCGTGCTTCTGCTGGTCTCGGCGAACTGGGGCGTGCGCCTGCTGGTGGCGGTATGGCAGGTGGTGGGTGTCTGGCGCTCGGCCAGCCGCCATGCATCCCGTGGTGGTCGGCGATTCTGGGCAGTGCTGGTGAAGGTGCTGCTGGTCCTCGGCGTCGTGCAGACCGGATGGCTCGTGGCGAGCCGCGCCGTCCCCGAACTCCGCGAAGCGGCGCTGATCGCGGCCGGCGACCCGAGCGTGGGCGGATTCGAAATCCAGGTCCTGAACCACGGACGCGAACTCGCCTTCACCGGCGGCATCCCGTTCGGGGCGACCCGCGCACTGCAGAAGGCGCTCGCGGCGGCGCCGGACGTGCGCGTGGTGCACCTGACCAGCCAGGGTGGCCGGATCGTCGAGGCGCGGCACATGCGCGACCTGCTGCGCTCGCGGGGTCTATGGACCTTCGTGCCCCGACGATGCCTGTCGGCCTGCACGCTCGCCTTCCTGGGCGGCGCACGCCGCTTCATCACGTCGGCGGGTGGGCTGGGCTTCCATGCCGGCCACTTCCCCGGCGTCACCGGCATCGAACAGGCGGCCCAGAATGCGGCGATGGAGCAGGACGCGCTGCAAGCCGGCGTGTCGCCCGCCTTCGCGCGGCGGGCCTACGGGACGGCGACCGCGGCGATGTGGTTCCCGACCGCCACCGAACTGCTCGAGAGCCACTTCGCGACCGATCTGGACGCCGGCCAGTTCGCCCTCTCCGGCCTCGGCGCCCATCCGTCGCGGGAGGATGTGGTCGCCGCGCTCCGCGCCGCGCCGCTGTTCGACGCCATCGCCGCCGCCGACCCGGCGCGGTTCGCGACCATGGTGGACGGGTTTGCCGCCGACCTGGCGGCCGGGACGCAAACGGCAGTGGCCGAAGCGCGATTGCGCGGCGTCACCGGGCTCGTCCTGCGGGACAGCATGCCGCGCGCCTCCGACGCGGCATTGCGCCTGATGGCCGAGGCATTGCTGGAGGACATCGCGGCGATCGGGCCACGCGATCCCGACGCGTGCCACGACTTCCTGTCGGCCGATCCGACGCATCCGGCCGATGTCGACCGCTTCATCTCGCCGATGCAGGAGCAGCGGACCAACGCCGCCGTCGAAGCGATCATCCGATCGGCGATCGGCGCTCCGCCGCGGCACCCTCCGGACGCGGCCATCCAGGCGGCGCGCGAGCGCCTGCTCGCGGTCCTGCGGCAAAGATATCCGCCGGCGGTGCTGCGGCAACTCACCCAGTTCGGCACGCCGCAACTCCCCCGCGCGGACACCTGTCGGGTCGCGCAGATCGTGTTCCGTGAGACGCTCGCGCTGCCGGACCCGGATGGGGCCGTGATGCTGCGCGCCATTCTGGGGGGCGATGCGAAAGTGCCACCCGCCCGGTAGCGGGCCGGGAGGGCGGCGGCTCCGTCAGCCCACCCGCTGATACTCCAGCCCGCGCGCCAGCCAGCAGCCCAGCGTGACGCCCGTGACCTCGCCATCCGCGGCGCGACGGACCGCGATCGTCCAGTCCCCGGGTGGCGTGTGGTCCAGGGCACGCGGACAGGGAAGCGCCCAGAGATCGGTCGCGATCGGGTCCAGCAGCTCCATCCGCCCCTGGCCGAGGACTCCCGAGAACCCGCCATACAGCGTGCCGCCGGCATCGGCCATGGTGAGGACCGCACCCAGCTCCTCGCATCGGTAGGTGCCGGCGAGGCCGTCCCGCTGGGCTGAAGGGGCCTCCCCGGCACGCAGGTGCGAGGCCGGTTCCAGCCGGGTGCGGAGGTTCTCCGCCTGGCGCTCCATCGTGACCGCCCCCACGGTGCGGGCGAGCCGGGTGCCACCGGCATTGCTGGCCGATCCGTCCGGCTGCAGGTCCAGGAGTTCGGGGCTGTGGCCGAAACGCAGCCGGATCCGCCCCGGACCGGCCGCCTCGATGCGGGCCGACAGGCCAGTCTCCGGCTCCCGATACGCGCCCAGCCAGGACGGGTCCGGCAGTGTCGGGTCGGGCGAAGGCCGGGTCTCCCCCAGCATCGCTGCGAGGACGTCGAGCGCCGCCTCCTGTGCATTGGACAGGTGGTTGAACAGCACGACCACCGAGATCCGCTCCTCGGGCAGATACAGCCGATGGCTTCGCCAACCGCGCAGCGCGCCGCCATGGCCGGTGGACATCCGCCCGAACTCGCGTGCGCGCCGCAGCCCGAACCCATACTCGGCCGGGGTGCCGTCGGCGAACGCGACGGGGGCGGTGAGCCGGCCGTAAAGCGACTCCGGATCGTCGCGGGTGGCGTCGATGTGGCGCTCCCAGGCGATCATGTCCTCGAGCGAGGCGCCCAGCCCGGCATCGCCGGTCCACAGCACCTGGTTCACGGCGGCGCGGAAACCGCCGGCCTGGGTGCCCTCATAGCCCTCGGTCCCGTCGGGCATGGCGCGGGTGTCGGCGGCGAGCAGCGCATGCGGCATGCCGGCGCGCTCGAACACGCGGCGGCGCAGCAGGCTCGCGAAACTCTCGCCGGTACGATCCTCCAGGATGTCCGACAGCAGCCGGAAATTCTGGTTGCAGTAGGCGTAGCGCGTGCCGGGGGCGAACTGCAGCGTGCGCGTGCCACCGATCACCGACGCCGCCTCGAGGTCGCCGAACGGGCTCTCCACGGGGGCGCCATGCAGCATGGCGACGGCCCAGTAGTCGCGCAGCCCCGACTGGTTGTGCGCCAGGTGGCGCGCGCCGGGCGCTTCAGCGGCGAGCAGCGGCAGGCGCGCCCGCACGTCGCCGTCGAGCACCGACGGATCGGGGAAGGCATCCAGCAGCGCCGCGCAGGTGAACTGCTTGGTGATCGAGCACATGCGGAACAGCGTGCGTGGCGTGAACGGGATGCGCCGTTCGGCATTGGCGAAGCCCCAGGCGTGGCGCACCAGCACCTCGCCGTGGCGCAGCACGGCGACGGCGCCGCCAGGGCCCGGATAGCGGCGCGGCAGGGAATCGATGATCGGGTCGAGGCGGGGGGAGAGTGCGGACGTCATTCCGCCACTGTCGCCCCAGGCGCCCGATGCCGTAAAGCCGCTTCGCCGCCGCATTTTGCCTCGGGGCGGAACCGCCACGCGGCCGGCGGTCGCGAGCCGGAGGACGGCTGCTGCCCTAAGGCAGCACCTTTCCGGGGTTCATCCGGTTCTCCGGGTCGAGCGCCGCCTTCACCGCCCGCATCAGGTCCATCGCGACCGGGTTCTTGTGCGTCGCCATCGCGTGCCGCTTGGACTGGCCGATCCCGTGCTCCGCCGAGAAGCTGCCACCCAGCGACACGGCGATCGCGTTCACCAAGGGCTCCATCCCGCCCGCCCGCGCGACCCAGCTCGGCCGGTCCATCCCGGCCGGCGCGTGCAGCGAGACATGGATGTTGCCGTCCCCCGCATGACCGATCGCCGAGATCAGCCCCTCCGGCCAGCGGGCCCCCACCTCCCGCTCCACCTGGCGCAGGAACTCCGGCACCGCCGAGACCGGCACCGCGGTGTCGGTGTTGATCGACGGGCCTTCCATCCGGGAACACTCCGGGTAGTCCTCCCGGATCTTCCAGATCATCTGCCGCTGCGCCTCGCTCTCGGCGATCGCGGCATCGTCCACCTCGCCCGCCTCGATCGCGGCGGCCAGCGTGTCCTCCATGATCGCGCGCAGCGGCACGCTCTCATGCGCCGCGGCGAGTTCCAGCATGACATACCAGGGACTCTCGAGCGGCAGCGGGATGCGCAGCCCGACCCCGTTCTTGGCAGCGATCGCCATGCAGTAGCGGGCGCAGAGTTCGAACGCGATCACCTCCGCCCCGCTCTCCATCACGCGCGAGAACAGGGACAGCGCGGCATCCGGCGAGGGGACCGCGACGAAGGCCGTCTCCACCCGCTTGACCGCCGGCTGCAGCCGCATCGCGGCGGCCGTGATCACGCCCAGCGTCCCCTCGCCGCCGATGAACAGGTGCCGCAGCGCGTAGCCCGAGTTGTCCTTGCGCACCCGGCGCAAATCGTCGAGCACGCGCCCATCGGGCAGCACGACTTCGAGGCCCAGGACGAGTTCGCGCGCGTTGCCCCAGCGCAGGGTGCGGATGCCACCGGCGTTGGTGGACAGCATGCCGCCGATCTGGGCCGTGCCCTGGGCACCCCACTGGATCGGAAACAGCCGCCCCGCCTCGGCGGCGGCCTGCTGCACGGTCTGCACCACGCAGCCCGCCTCGGCCACGATCGAGAAGTCGCGGGCATCGATCGCGCGGATCCGGTTCAGCCGCTCGAGCGACAGCACGACGGCGGGAGGGCCGTTGGCCGCGGGCACCGCAGCGCCGGCCAGGCCGGTGCGGCCGCCGGCGGGAACCACGGTCAGCCCCGCCTCGGCGCACCACCGCATCGTCGCGGCGACCTCCTGGGTGGTTCCCGGGCGCAGCACCGCCACCGGCGTGCCGCGATAGGCGTTGCGCCAGTCGACGGCATAGGGCGCCACATCCTCGGGCGCAGACAGGACGTTCGCGGGGCCGATCACCTCGGCCACGGCGGCAAGCGACTGCATCGGCGGCATTCCTCCCGGGCCGGCAGAGCGCAATCCGGCCGAGACAGCATCCAAACAGGACGGGTCAGCGGCTGGCAAGGGCGAGGCATGCCGTCTGCGCCATGCTCCCGGCGCAGGATGGACGGCCGCGGGGCCGCAGGGTGTGGTAGAGGATCGGATTGCACGACGGGAGTAGAGGGATGGGCTTGAGAGACCAGTTCACGGACCAGCTCAAGACCGCCATGAAGGGCGGTGACGCCGCCCGCACCTCCACGCTTCGCATGATCCTGGCGCGGCTGAAGGACGTGGATATCGCGAGCCGCCCGAAAGGGGTCGACAAGGTGCCGGACGAGGAGATCCTGTCCATGCTCCGCGGCATGGTAAAGTCACGCCGCGAGTCCGTGGAGCTCTATCGGCAGGGCAACCGCCCCGAACTCGCCGCCAAGGAGGAGGCCGAGATCGCGGTGATCGAGGGGTTCCTGCCGCAGCAGATGGACCAGGCCGCCATCGAGGCCGCGGTTGCCGAGGCGATCGCGGCGACCGGCGCCACCACTCTCAAGGACATGGGCAAGGTCATGGCCGCGCTGAAGGCGAAGCACGGCGCCGCGCTCGACATGTCCCTGGCCGGCCCCATCGTCAAAGCGCGGATCGGCTGAATGGCGCTGCCCGCCGCGTTCCTGGACGAGTTGCGGGCTCGGACGCCGCTATCGGCCGTGATCGGCCGCCGCGTGCGCCTCACGCGTTCGGGGCGGCAGTGGAAAGGCTGCTGCCCGTTCCACGGCGAGAAGACGCCGAGCTTCTATGTCTATGAGGACCATTATCATTGCTTCGGCTGCGGGGCGCATGGCGATGCGATCGCCTTCGTCATGCAGAGCCAGGGCGCCGGCTTCACCGAGGCGGTGGAACAGCTTGCGGCCGAAGCCGGGCTGCAGGTGCCGAAACCCACGCCCGAAGCCGCCGAAGCCGAACGCCGCCGCCATACGCTGCATTCGGTGCTGGAAGCGGCGGAACAGACCTACCGCCGGCGCCTTCGGCTGTCGGAGGGGCGCGCGGCACTCGACTACCTGCATCGGCGCGGCCTGTCCGACGCGACGATCGAGCAGTTCGGCCTCGGCTGGTCGGGTGAGGGGCGCGGCGCGCTGATCGCCGATCTGGGACGCGAGGGCATTACCTCACAGCATCTTGTCGATGCGGGATTGATGCGTATCGACGATGAAACGGGCCGCCAGTTCGAGCTGTTCTTCAATCGCGTGATGTTCCCGATCCGGGACCGGCGCGGGCGGACGATCAGCTTCGGCGGCCGGGTGCTGGGCGACGGGCAGCCGAAATACGTCAACGGGCCGGAGACGGCGCTGTTCTCCAAGCGCCGCAACCTCTACGGCCTGGATCTGGCGCGGGACGGCGTGCGTGGCGGCGCGGCGGTGGTGGTCGTCGAAGGCTACATGGACGTGATCGCCCTCGCCCAGGCCAGCTTCCCCGCCGCCGTCGCTCCGCTCGGAACCGCGCTCACCGAGGATCAGTTGGGCGAGCTGTGGCGCCTCTCTCCCGCTCCGGTGCTGTGTTTCGACGGCGACGCGGCCGGCGTGCGCGCGGCAGCGCGGGCGGCGGAAATCGCCCTGCCGCTGCTGTCCGCCGAACGGACGCTGCGCTTCGTGACGCTGCCGCAAGGGGAAGACCCGGACAGCTTGACCCGCTCCCAAGGGACGGCCGGCTTCGCTGCCCTGCTGGAAGCGGCGCGGCCGCTGTCGGATGCCCTGTATGACCTGATGCGGCCGGGAGGGGCCGCCACGCCGGAACAGCGGGCCGCGTTCCGCACCCGGCTGGAGGAGGCGGCGAAACGGATCCCTGATCGCGCGCTGGCCAGCGAATACCGCCGCGTCCTGCTGGATCGCTTCTTCGCCGATCGGCCGCCGTCCCGACGGCCCCAGGGTGGCTTCGACGGCAAGCGGGGCGACGGCCGGCGCGGTCCGGAGCGTCCGGTGCCGCGGCTTCCCCGACCCGTTCCGGCCCCGGATCGCGTGACGACCGAACGGCTGCGGATCCTCACCGCGATCCTGCTGCGCCAGCCCACCCTGCTGCACGACGTGGAGCACGCCTATTCCGATCTGGCCCTGCCAGGTGTGTTGGCGCCGCTACGCGATGCGATCTGCGCATGGGCCGTGGATACCGATGTCCTTGACTCTGCGGCCTTGATCGACCACCTCACGCGGTCTGGATTCCAGGAGCAGATCGACTACGCCTTGGCGACGGCCCCGGACCCTCTTCCCGCCTGCGCCAAGACCGCCGCCATGCCCGCGGAGGCGGAGGCTGGATGGTGGCACTATTACGGGTTGCTGAACGTTGAGCGTCTGCGCCAGGAAGTTGCGCAGGCAGAGGCCGAAGTCGCGCGAAATATGATTCCCGCAACGGTTGCGCGGCAATTGGCCTTGCGAGACGCCCTGAGAAAAGTGGAAAGCGGCGAACCCGACGGCGCGGATACGGTTGCTGCTTGAGGTGAGAATGAAACCTGGGCGCGCGCCTGACGAGGCTCCCCCCAGGATGAGCGAAGGAGTGCTGCGAGCGATGGCGACGAAGCCCAGTGTAGCCGGCGATACGGTCACCGTCGAACAAGACGTCGAGACCACGCTGCTGGATGTGCAGTCCGCTGCCGTGAAGCGCCTGGTCGCGCGCGGCAAGGAGCGCGGCTACATCACCTTCGACGAGCTGAACGCCGTGCTGCCGCCCGACCAGAACAGCAGCGAGCAGATCGAAGACGTGATGGCCAATCTGTCCGAGATGGGCATCCAGGTCGTCGAGAGCGAGGACAACGAGGACGGCGAGGCCCCGGTCGCCAAGGCCGAGAAGGCCGAGGAAGCCGAGGAGGAAGAGCAGACCGGCAACGTCGACGAGGCGAGCCTCGGCCGCACCGATGACCCGGTGCGCATGTACCTGCGCGAGATGGGCAGCGTCGAGCTGCTGTCCCGCGAGGGCGAGATCGCGATCGCCAAGCGCATCGAAGCCGGCCGCGACATGATGATCAACGGGCTCTGCGAGAGCCCGTTGACCTTCAAGGCGATCATCTCCTGGCACGACCAGCTCAAGGCTGGCCGGATGCTGCTGCGCGACATCATCGACCTGGAAGCGACCGAAGGCGCCGGCAACGTCGCCGACGAGCCGGCCGAGGGCGCGGCCGATGGGTTTGCCGCCAACGACGATTCCGACGGCGACGAGGAGGGCGAAGGCCCGGGGATGTCGCTGTCCGCCCTCGAGGAGAAGCTGAAGCCCGAGGTGCTGGCGACCTTCGAGGAGATCGAGGGCCTGTACAAGAAGCTGCACAAGATGCAGCACCGCCGGCTCGAGAGCATCACCAGCGGCGAGGACGTCTCCTCCCGGTCGGAAAAGACCTACGAGAAGGCGCGCGAGGAGCTGGTCCAGAAGGTCGGCCAGGTCCGCCTGCACAACAACCGGATCGAGGAGCTGGTCACCCAGCTCAAGCAGCTCAACCAGCGCCTGACCACGCTGGAAGGCCAGCTTCTGCGCATGGCCGAGAGCTGCAAGGTCAGCCGCGACGAGTTCCTGAAGCAGTATCGCGACCATGAACTGGACCCGAACTGGGTCGAGCGCATCGGCAAGCTGCCGGGCAAGGGTTGGAAGACCTTCGTCGCCAAGCACCCGGACGACATCGGCAACGTGCGCGCGCAGATCTCCGCCGTCGCGACCGATGCCTCGCTGCCGATCAGCGAGTTCCGCCGCGTGTTCCAGACCGTCTCCCGCGGCGAGCGCGACAGCGCCCGCGCGAAGAAGGAGATGATCGAGGCGAACCTGCGCCTGGTGATCTCGATCGCCAAGAAATACACCAATCGCGGCCTGCAGTTCCTGGACCTGATCCAGGAGGGCAATATCGGCCTGATGAAGGCGGTCGATAAGTTCGAATATCGCCGCGGCTACAAGTTCAGCACCTATGCGACGTGGTGGATCCGGCAGGCGATCACCCGCTCGATCGCCGACCAGGCGCGGACCATCCGCATCCCGGTGCACATGATCGAGACGATCAACAAGCTGGTGCGCACGTCGCGCCAGATGCTGCACGAGATCGGCCGCGAGCCGCAGCCCGAGGAACTCGCCGAGAAGCTCGGCATGCCGCTCGAGAAGGTGCGCAAGGTGCTGAAGATCGCCAAGGAGCCGATCAGCCTCGAGACGCCGATCGGCGACGAGGAAGACAGCCACCTGGGCGACTTCATCGAGGACAAGAACGCGGTGATCCCGCTGGACGCCGCCATCCAGGCGAACCTGCGCGAGGCGACCACGCGCGTGCTGTCCTCGCTGACGCCGCGCGAGGAGCGGGTGCTGCGCATGCGCTTCGGCATCGGCATGAACACCGACCACACGCTGGAAGAGGTCGGCCAGCAGTTCAACGTCACCCGCGAGCGTATCCGCCAGATCGAGGCGAAGGCGCTGCGCAAGCTGAAGCACCCGAGCCGCAGCCGGAAGCTGCGGAGCTTCCTCGACGACTGAGGGCGGCGGCGGCAGGCTTCACGCCTCCGCCTTCGCCTCCATGGCCGGCCATCGCGCCCCGGGGCCTCACACCGTCGTGGCGGCCGTCCAGCCCCAGCCACACCGTCGTGGCCGGCCGTCCAGCCCCAGCCACACCGTCGTGGCCGGCCTCGAGCCGGCCATCCCCACCGGCACGCTCTCGGCCCGATCAGCGCCCCGTGAACCGCGCCGGGCGCTTTTCCCGGAACGCCGCGACGCCCTCCGCATAGTCCGCCGTCATCCCGGCCACGCTCTGCAGCTTCGCCTCGAAGGCAAGTTGTTCGGCATAGCCGTTCTCCAGCGCCGCCCAGTAGAGCTGCCGGATCAGCCCGAGCGAACGGGGGCCTTCGGCGGGGCGGCGCGCCACGGACAGTGCCTCGTCCATCAGCGCGGCGTCGTCCACCACCCGGTTGATCATCCCCCAGGCGAGCGCGGTTTCCGCCGGCAGCCGTTCGGCCAGCAGCGACAGCTCCATCGCCCGCGCGATCCCGATCAGCCGCGGCAGGATCCACGACGATCCGGCATCCGGCACCAGCCCGATCCGCGCGAAGGCCTGCAGGAAGGAGGCCGACCGCGCCGCCAGCTTCAGGTCGGCCGAGAGCGCCAGGCTCATGCCAGCGCCCGCGGCGATGCCATTGATCGCGGTCACCACCGGGATGGGCAGCGCGCGCAGCCGCATCAGCGTGGGGTTGTACCAGGATTCGAGGTCGCTCTTCGCCTCGCCACGGGCCTCGGCGGCGCGATCCCGCGGCGGCCGATCGGGATCGGTGAGATTGGCGCCGGAACAGAAGGCCCGGCCGGCGCCGGTGATCAGCAGGCAGCGCGCGGGGCCGGCCTCGATCGCGTCCAGCGCCTCGCTCATGTCCTCGCGCAGCTTCATTCCCAGCGCGTTCAGCACCGGCGGATCGTTCAGCGTCATGATCGCGACGCCGTCGCGCAGCTCCAACAAAATCCGGCCGTGCCGCATCGTGCTGTCCTCCCGTTTGCACATTTTCTACCCCGCCCCGTGCCGGCCGGCCACCCGGCCGCGGCTTGATCGCCGGGGCAAATTCCGGGACCATCCCGGAAAGCTCCCTCCCTGACGGGCGCCGATCCAGACCGAGTTCACGCCCGCATGGCACATCGCTTCCCCGACCGGGGCATCGTCCTGGTTCACACCTCCGACCTGCATGTCGACGACGGCCACAAGGCGAACGCCCATGATGGGACGGAGGGACTGCGCCGGGTGATCGCGACGGCGCAGGCGGTGGGCGCGGACGTGCTGCTGCTGGCCGGCGACACGTTCGACAATCACCGCGTGCCCGCCCCGATCCTGCGCCGCGCCGCCGCGATGCTGGAAGCTTCCGGCATGCCCGTGGTGATCCTGCCGGGCAACCATGACCCGGCGCTGCCCAACTGCCTGTTCCGCAAGGCCGGCATCACCGACCTGCCGCATGTCCACGTGCTGGGCGTGACGGATGAGGAGGCGGTCCGGTTCGACCCGTTCGACCTCGAGATCTGGGGCCACGCGCATCGCGACTTCAACGACATGTCGCCGCTGCGGACGCCCCGGCCCCGCACGACCCGCTGGCAGGTCGCCATGGCGCACGGCCACTACGCGGCGCCGGCGGAATGGAAGGAGCACGCGCATCGGTCGTGGCTGATCAGCGATCAGGATCTCGCGGCGACCGAGGCGCATTACGTCGCGCTGGGTCACTGGGATCGCGCGGTCTCGGTCGGCGACGGGTCGGTGCCGGCGTACTACTCGGGATCCCCGGAACTGGCGAAGACGGTCAACGTCGTGCGGCTGAGCCCCGCCGGAGAGGTGCTCATCCGCCGCGAACCCGTCCCCGGAGCGTAACGGGAGCGCAGCGCCGGCCCGCTCAGCGCACCAGTCGCCGGCGCACGCGGGCGGAGAGGAAGTCGATCACCGCGACGGTGACCAGGATCAGCAGGATGATGAACGAGACCTCGTTCCAGTAGCGCACCCGGATGCGTTCGGCGATCTGCAACCCGATCCCGCCCGCGCCCACCACGCCGAGGATCGCCGCGCTCCTGGTGTTGCTCTCGAAGGCATACAGGACCTGCGCCAGCAGCACCGGCAGCACTTGCGGCAACAGGCCGTAGCGGATCTCGGCGAGCCGGCTGCCGCCGGCGGCGGTGATCGCTTCGCGCTGCCGCGGATCGGCGTTCTCGATCGCCTCGGCGAAGCTCTTCGCCAGCACGAAGACTTCGGCGGCGGTGATCGCCAGCACGCCGGCGAGCGGCCCCAGCCCGACCGCGCGCACGAAGGCCAGCGCCCAGATGAGCTGGTCGATGCCGCGGACTCCGTCGAACACGCGGCGGATCGAGAAATGCGCCAGCAGGTTCACCACCACGTTGCGCGCGCCCAGGAAGCCCAGCGGCAGCGCGAGACAGGCGGCGACGAACGTGCCCAGGAACGCCATGGCCACGCTCTCGGCCAGTCCTTGCAGGATGTCCTGCCATTGCGCGCCCGGGCTGGGCGGCACCATCTGGCGCAGGATCACGAACAAGCCCGACAGGCCGCGGCTCAGGCGGGCCGGGTTGATGTCGAACCACCAGAGCAGCGCGATCAGCCAGGCGACCGCCGCGAGCCCGCCGGCGATCCGCAGCGCACGCTGGCCGGGGCGTACACGGAATGCACGCGGATAGCGTGCCTTCAGCGCGGCGAACTCGGCCGCGTCGCTCATCGCGGCGCCGCCCCGATCACGCGGTGGCGCAGCCGTTCGGACACCAGGTCGATCGCGAACACCGCCAGCACGATCAGCACCACGATGGCGCCGATCTCCTGGTAGTAGTTGAAGCTGATGACCGAGTAGAGTTCCTGCCCGATGCCGCCGGCGCCCACGAACCCGATCACGGTGGCGCCGCGCACGTTGATCTCGAAGCGCAGCAGCACATAGGACAGCACGTTCGGCAGGATCTGCGGCAGGATGGCGAAACGCACCGACTGCACCCAGGTGGCGCCGACCGCGGTCATCGCCTCCCAGGCGCGCATGTCCGCGTTCTCCGCGGCTTCCGCGAACAGCTTGCCCAGCGCGCCCACCGTGTGCAGCGCGATCGCCAGGATCCCGGCCAGCGGTCCGACGCCGAAGGTCCACACCAGGATCAGCGCATAGACGATGTCCGGCACGCAGCGGAACAGCTCCAGCAGCCGGCGGCAGATCACATAGGTCGCGCGATTGGGCGCCAGGTTGGCGGCGGCCGGGAAGCACAGCAGCAGCGCGAGGGCCGCCCCGGACAGCGTCGCAAGTGCCGCCATCTGGCTCGTCTCGAACAGCAGCCGAAGCCAGATATCCGCGCGGTACATCCAGTAGGCGAGCGATCCCTCGGTCTCGGTCCCGCGCAGCAGCACCGGCGCGCGCAGATCGGGGATCAGCCGGTCGAAATACGACCAGGCGCGCGGCAGCCCGTCCCACAGCGCGGCGGGCGAGACCTCCGACACCCGAGCGGACACGAGGAGCGCGGCACAGAGCAGCACGCCCCAGCCGAACCCGGCCGCCAGGCGCAGGCGGCGCCGGGAACGCCAGGCGGCCTCGATCGCCTCGGGGGTGACCGGGGCGGCCCCGACCGCGCCGGTCTCGACCGCCGCCATGCGGATCAGCGCCGACGCCGCTGCGCCGCCTCCTGCTGCAGCATGTCGATGAAGGGCTGGAAGTCGGCATGCTGCACCGGCACCCAGCCCTTGCCGTTGCCCATGTCGACCGAGTGGTAGATGTCCGGATGGGCGGTCGGCAGAGCGAGGTGGAAATCCAGCATGTCCTGCTGGAACGCCTCGGGCGTGTCCTTCCGCACGGTCAGCGGCCCATTCAGGATCGGGCGCGACGTCCAGATGATCCGGAGCTGGTTCATCGCCAGCATCTTCTTGTCGACCATCATGCGCAGGGCGCCGCGGCTGTACCCGTCCGCCACGTCGCCCACGCCCGAAGTCCAGGTCATGCCCGCGTCGTACTGCTTGTTCAGCACCGCGACCACGCCCTGCTCGTGCCCGCCCGCAAACCCGGTGCGGCTGAAATACTTGCCTGACTCCGGGTCGATCCCCATCGCGCGGAACTCCGCCCTCGGCAGCAGGTAGCCCGAGGCGCTGTTCGGGTCGGCCCAGGCGAGCGAGTGCCCCTTCATGTCGGCGAGCGACATGATCCCGCTGTCGGTGCGGGTATACATGACCGAGACATAGGACGTGCTGCCGTCCTGCTCCTGCGTCACCACCAGCGGCCGCACGTCGCCCTGGCTCTCGATCCAGGCCGCGGCATAGGCGGCCGGGCTCATGTAGGCCACCTCGAGCTGGCGGGCGGCGAAGGCCTGGATGACCCCGGCATAATCCGCGGCGACCATCAGCTTGATCGGCACCTGGAACGTGGTCTCCAGCAGCTTCTTGTAGGTGTCGACACGGGCCAGCCGGTCGGCGTCGTTCTCGCCGCCCAGCAGGCCCATCCGCACCACCGGTAGCTGCGCCGCCCAGGCCCGCTTGCCCGGTGCGGGCATCGCCGGAGTCCTTGCAGGCTGGCTCCCCGCCGGCGGCGCGGTCCCCGACTGGGCAAGTCCCTGTCGCGCAGTGCCCGCCAGCGCCATGGCAGCGCTCGCCCCGACCATGCTGCGTCGTGTGATCATCGTGCCTCGTCCTCGTGCCCGCGGATCATAACGCCCCCTCGCCCGCTGGCCATGCCTCGCCCGCTGCACCGGCAATGCTATGGTCGGCGGCAAGAATGGGGAGAGACGGCATGCTGTTCTACGACTCGGTCGGCCCGAATCCGAAAGCGGTCCGCATGTTCATGGCCGAACGCGGCATCTCGGGGCTCCCGGTGCAGACGGTGGACATCCGCGGCGGCGAGAACCGGCAGCCGGACTACATGGCGAAGAACCCGGCGGGACAGACACCGGCCCTCCAGCTCGACAGCGGGCTCGTGCTGACCGAAATCACCGCCATCTGCGAGTATCTCGACGAGATCGGGCCGGCCGGCACCACCCTGATCGGCCGCACGCCCGAGGAGCGGGCGGAGACGCGAATGTGGACCCGTCGCATCGACCTCAACATCCTCGAGCCGCTCGGCGCCGGCTTCCGCTTCTCCGAGGGGCTCGCGATGTTCCGTTCACGCGTCCACTGCATCCCGCAGGCCGCCGACGACCTGAAGCAGATCGCACAGGAACGCCTGCGCTGGTTGGACGGGCTGATCCGCGGCCGGACGTTCATCGCCGGAGAGCGGCTGACACTCGCCGACATCACGCTGTTCTGCTTCCTGGAGTTCGGCGCCCGGGTCGGACAGCCGCTCAATCCGGAGAACCAGGCGATCATGGCCTGGTATGAGCGCATGAAGGCACGGCCGAGCGCCGCGGCGTAGGCGAGGTGGGAACCACGCGTGGGCTCGAGCGGCTGGCGCCGTTCGGGTTCGTCCTGTTGTGGAGTTCGTCCTTCGTCGCCGCGCGGGCCGGTCTGCAGCATCTGTCGCCACTGCTGTTCGTGGCGGTGCGGCTGACCGGCTGCGCGGTGGTGCTGGTGCTCGCGATGCTGCTCCTTCGCCGGCCATGGCACGCGCTCGCCAATGGTCGGTGGGTGCATTGCGCCATGGCCGGCGTGCTGCTGAACGCGGTCGGCCTGATGGCGCCGCATGTCGGACTGACCCGCGCGCCCTCGGCACAGATCGCGCTGGTGCAGTCGCTCACGCCGCTGCTGACCGCCGCGCTGGGGGTCATCCTCCTCCACGAGCCGCTCCGCCCCCGCCAATGGGCCGGCCTCCTGCTCGGACTGGCCGGCGTGGGGCTCGTGGTGGGGCACGCGGCCTTCGAGAGCGCGCTGCGATTCCAGGGTCTCGTGCTCGCCTTCGTCGGCGTCCTCGGCCTCGTCGCGGGCACCTTGTATTTCGGTCGGTTCTGCCGCGGCGTGCCGTTGCTCCCCAGCGTCACCGCGCAGTTTCTCGGGGCGGCCGTCGTCTCCGTCGCCGCCACCTGGCTGCTCGAGGTGCCGCGCTGGGATCTGTCCGACGTGGTGATCGCGTCCGTCGCCTGGAACACGGTGATGGTGTCGCTGGGCGGCATGGCGCTCTATGCCGCGATGCTCGCGCGCGGGTCGGCCGCCCGCACCAGCGCCACCTTCTACCTGGTGCCCGGCACCGTCGCCGTCCTCGCCTGGGCGGTGCTGGGTGAGCGGTTGACCGGCCTGTCGGTCCTCGGCCTCGTCACCGCCTCGATCGGCTGCTGGCTGGTCAGCGGTCCGGCTCGCCCGGTGCTCCGCGCGGGTAAGTGACGACGCCAATCCGATAACCTCGGCAATCGTGCGGCCGGAGCACTTGCCCGTGAGCGGACGGTTGGAGGATGGTCCTGCCCGCCCCGCCGCCAGGAGCCCATGCCGGACCACATCCCGAAGGACCTTCGGCGCCTGCCGATCAGCCTGAACCGTCAGGGGATCAGCGTGCTGGAGGGCGTGCGGGCCGCGCTCGCGGTCGCCGTGATCATCGCGCTCGAGGAGTGGGTCGGCTGGCGCCCGCTGGGCGAAGCGGCGCTCGCGGCCATGCTGACCTGCATCTGCGACCCGGGTGGCCCGATCCGCCGGCGCGTCCCGGTGCTGCTGGGCTTCACCGTGATCGGTGCGGTGCTGACCGCCAGCCTCGGCCTGGTGCGCCATCTCGGCATGCCCATCGCCCTGCCGGTCGGGCTGTTCGCGCTGTTCTGCGCCTGCTTCAGCCGCGTCTACGGCCAGGCGCCGCAACTGGTGGGCGCGCTGCTCTCGACGGTGATCGTGCTGTCGCTGGATCGCGGGATCGCCGATCCGGCCGAGGCCGCGCTGCTGGGCGGCGCCTTCGTCGCGGGCGGGCTCTGGGCGACGGTCCTGACCTTGGCCTTGTGGCCGCTGCATCCGTTCCTGCCGGCCCGCCGCGCGGTGGCGGAGGCCTATCGCCGGCTCGCGCGGCTGGCGGGCGACCTGCACGCGTTGCTGGGTGCGCAGACAGCGGACGCGGCCGCCTGGGAGCGGCATGCCCGCGCCCATCGCGGGGCGGTGCGACAGGCGCTGGAAACCGCGCGCGCCCAGGTGGTCGATACGCTGCGCGCGCGGGGCCCGGCCGGCGCACGGGCGGCACAGAGCCTGATCCGGCTGGAAACGGCGGACCAGATCTTCGGCGTGCTGATCGCGTTCGGCGAGCTGCTGGAGCATGCCGACCCGACCGAGCGGAGTGTTGCCCGGCGCGTGATGCGGCGATTACGTCCGTTGTTGGTGCTGCTGGGCGAGATCATCCTGACCGACGATCCCGCCGCCTCGGTGCGCATCCGTCGTGCGATCGATGCGCTGGCGCGGGAGGCCGACGCGCTGGACTCGGGCGCTCCGTTGCGTGCCCTGATGCTGCGATTGGTCGAGCGGCTGCGCATCGTCCAGACCCTGGCGGTGCCCGCCAACCTGATCGCCGGCGCCGATGCCGCCGGGCGTCCACCGCCGCTCCTGCAGCGGCTCTGGCTGCCGGTGCGCACGAATCTCACCTGGCGATCCCCCATCCTGCGGCATGCCACCCGCGCGGTCACGGCGGCGGCCCCGGCGCTCGCCTTCACCATGTGGTGGTTCACGCCGTACGACCATTGGCTGACGATCACCATCGTCGCGACCATGCAGCCCTTCTTCGCGCTGACCTATGCGCGCGCGGTGGAGCGGGTGCTGGGCACGGCGGCGGGGGGCGCCATCGCGGCGGTGATCGGCGCGGTGTGCACGACGCCGTTGTCGATTGCCGCGGCGATGTTCCCGCTTTCGGTCCTGGCGTTCACCGTGCGGTCGGTCAGCCTCGGCCTGTTCATGTTCGGGCTCACCCCGCTCGTGGTGCTGCTGGTCGAGAGCGCCGAACCCGGCACCAGCGAATGGGTGATCGCCGGCGCGCGCGCCGCGCTCACCACGCTGGGCGGGATGATCGCGGTGACGGCGAGCTTCATGCTGTGGCCGACGCGCGAGCCCGCACAGCTCATCGCCGGCGGGCGGGAGGCGGTGGCCGCGCATGCGCGCTACGCGGAGGCCGTGTTCGCGCATCTGCTGCACCCCGGCGACGGGTCGGCGCTGGAGCGCGCGCGGCGGGAGGCGGGCATCGCCACCAACACGTTCGAGGCGACGATCAACCGTGCCCTGCTGGAGCTGCGGTCGGATGAGAGCGGGCAGCTCGAGGCGGCGCTGGTGATCGACGCGGCGCTGCGGCGTTGCGCCGGCCGGCTGTCGGTCCTGCAGTTCGAGGCGGCGGGTGCGCGCGAGACGGTGCCGGATGCGGCGCTCGCCGGCTGGGGCGCGTGGATCGTCGCGGGGCTGCAGCACGTGGCCTCCGGCGACCCTGACCTGCCGGCGCGGCCGGACCTGCCGGGGACGGACGCGATCATGCGCCTCGCCCGGCAGGTGGGCCTGATGGCGGGGGTGGTCGAGCGCCTGCATGCCGTGCCGGCGTGAGCGGCGCCTGGAGCCGGCGAGCGAGGGGGCCCGCCGGAGTCAGAGGTTGCGCAGGCCGACCAGCTTCTCGATCACGACCACACCGGCGATCGCCAGCACGACGCTGACCGCGGCGGCGGCCGCGGCGGTCGGGTCGTAGTCGTAGGAAAGGTAATCGAACAGCGCGAGCGGCAGCGTGTTGCCGCCGATCGGTTTCAGCAGGAACGACACGGTGAACATGTCGAACGAAGTCACGAAGGCGAACAGCGCGCCGGTGACGATCCCGCCGCGCACCAGCGGCAGCACGATGTGGCGGAACGTGTCCCAGCCGCTGGCGCCGAGACTGTTCGACGCGTCCTCCAGCGCCGGATCGAGCTGGTCGAGCGCCGCCGCGATCGACACGAAGGCGAAGGGCAGCGTCACCACGGCATGCGCGATCTGCAGCCCGATCAGCGTCTTGCCCAGCCCGATGCGGTAGAGGAAGAACAGCAGCCCGATCGAGGTCAGCAGTTCCGGCAGCAGCAGCGGCAGCAGCAGGCCGGTGCGCAGCCATTGCCTGGCCCACCCGCTCAGGGCGCGGTGGGCGAGCGCCGCCATGGTGCCGATCACGGTGACCGCGACGGTGGTGACCGCGGCGACCCGCAGCGACAGCACGAGCGCCTGCATCAGCGCCTCGTCGGCGAAGAAGCGCGCGAACCAGCGCAGCGACAGGCCCTGGGGCGGGAACTGCATGAGTTCGCCGGCGGTCAGCGAGCTCGCGATCACCACCACCAGCGGCAGCAGGATGAAGCCGTAGATCAGCGCGAGGACGAAGCCCGCGCCGAGGCGCAGCGGGACGGTCATCGCGCCGTCCTCTCGGCCAGGCGGCGGGTGGCGGCCAGGAAGCCCAGCACGACGAGCCCCATCGCGGCGGCCATCACCAAAGCGAGGGTGGCCCCGAGCGGCCAGGCGAAGGAGCCGAGGAGTTCCTGGACGGTGAGGATGGAGAGGAAGGTGCGGCCCTGTCCGCCCAGCAGCGCGGGGGTGACGTAGGCGCTGACCGAGAGCACGAACACCAGGATGGTGCCGGCCTGGATGCCTGGGAAACTCAACGGCAGGGTGACGTGCCAGAAGCCGAACCAGCGACCGGCGCCCAGCGCGTCGGAGGCTTCGGCGAGATCGGGCGGGATCTTCCGCAGCGCGCCCGCGATCGGCAGCACCATGAAGGGCACGAAGACGTGGATCAGGCCGAGCGCGACGGCCCCCTGGGTGAACAGCAGGCGGAGCGGCATGTCGATCAGGCCGAGACCACGCAGCACCTGGTTCAGCGGTCCGCTGACCGAGAGGATGATCAGCCAGCCGAAATTGCGCACCAGCACGCCCACCAGCAGCGGCGAAATGACGATCGCATAGAAGAACAGGTGGGAGCGGCCGGCCTTCGCGAGATGCAGCGCGATCGGGTACGACAGCAGCAGGCACCCGGCGGTGACGATCGCGCCCAGCATCAGGCTGCGTCCAAGCGCGCCGAGATAGACCGGGTTGCCGAGGGCTTCGGCGTAATGGTGCAGCGTGAAGCCGGTGCCGTATGGCGTGCCGTGCCCGGCGGTCCGCAGGCTCATCACCACCATGTCGACATAGGGCGCGCCGAGGAACAGCACCAGCAGCACGATCGCCGGTGTCGCGAGCAGCCAGGGCCCCGCCCGCAACCGCCCTCTCCCCTTGCGGGAGAGGGATGGGGTGAGGGGGCGTCCGGAAGGAACGCGCGCACCCTCCTGCGCAGGCCGCGCCGCCGACGCGTCGGCCGCGCTCATGCCGCCGCCTCCGGCATCAGCCAGGCATGTGCCGGATCCAGCGTCACGTGGACCGTTTCACCGGCAACCACCCGTTCGTTCGGATCGGTCACGAAGCGCAGCGCCTGGCCGGCCAGCTCGACCTCGCCCTGCTGGGTGGCGCCGAAGAACGCCACCTCCCGCACCGTCGCCGGAATGCCGGATGGGCCGAACGTCACGGCCTGCGGACGGACCATCAGGAAATGCCGGCTGCCAGGCGACAGGCCGGCCGCCCCCGGAACCTCCATCTGCGCGTCCCCCAGCCCGACCGTGTAGCGATCCGGCGCATGGGCCGCGCGGAGCGTGACCGCGAGCGCGCTCGCTTCCCCGGTGAAGGCGGCGACGTAACGGGACACCGGACGCTGGTAGATCTCCCGCGGGGTGGCGAATTGCGCGACGCGCCCGCGCTCCATCACCGCGACGCGGTCGGAGCTCGCCATTGCCTCGGCCTGGTCGTGGGTCACGTAGAAGGCGGTGATGCCCTGGCGCCGCTGCACCGCGCGGATCAGTGCGCGCATCTCCTGCCGCAACTGTGCGTCCAGATTGGCGAGCGGCTCGTCGAGCAGCAGCAGGCGCGGATGGATCACCAGCGCGCGGGCCAGCGCGACACGCTGTTGCTGCCCGCCGCTCAAGGTGCGCGGCAGGCGATCGCCCAGGCCGGTGAGCCCCACCTCCGCGAGCGAGGCGGCAACGCGGCTCGCGATCTCCGCCGCGCCGATCCGTCGCACGCGCAGCCCGTAGGCGACGTTCTGCGTCACCGTCATGTGCGGGAACAGCGCGTAGTTCTGGAACACCACGCCGAAGTCGCGCCGGCGCAGCGGCACGTCGAGGATGCTGCGCCCGTCGACCAGGATGTCCCCGCCATCCGGCGCCAGGAACCCCGCCACGCAGCGCAGCGTCGTCGTCTTCCCGCAGCCGCTCGGACCGAGCAGCGTGATCATCTCGCCGGGAGCGGCCTCGAGCGCGACGTCGACCAGCGCCGGCTGGCCGCCGAAGCTCTTGCGCAGGCCGGCGATGCGGACCTCGGTCATCGGATGCGGATCAGATCGCGGCGGACCAGAGCTTGGAGATCTGCGGCTGGTTGGCCGCGGCGAAGCCCCAGTCGAAGCGCAGGATCGAGGACAGGGCGTCGCCCGAGACCGGGATCGCCTCCTTCAGCTCGTCCGGCAGCTTCACCGTCGTGTTGACCGGCGCGACGTAGAACTCTTTCGCCAGCATGAGCTGGATCTCGGGGCTCAGGATGAAGTCGAGGTAGCGGGCGGCGAGGTCCTTCTGCGGCGAGGCGGCGGCGAGGTTGAACGACTGGTCGTACATCAGCACGCCGTCTTCCGGCACGACCATGCCGATCGGCACGCCCTTCTTCTTGAGCGCATAGGCCTCCCCGTAGTCGAGCGGCGCGATGGAGACCTGACCCTGCGCCAGCATCGGCGAGAGCTGGCCGCTGAACGCCGCCTGCGGGAACGGCTTCAGTTCGGCGATCTTGGCGATGCCAGTCTCGATATCCTGCTCGCCCTTGCCGAACAGCTTCCCTGCCAGCATGACCAGCATGATCGCCGCCGAGTTGTCGACGGAATAGAAGCCGATCTGACCCTTGTAGGCGGGGTTCCACAGCTCGCGCCACGACTTGGGCGGCGTCTTCACCATGTCGGTGCGATAGACGATGCCGAAGGGCGAGATCATGCCGGTGACCGACATGTCGTCCTTGTAGCGCGCGACCGCGGCGACCTGGGCGAGGTTCGGCACCTGGGCGGTACTCAGCGGCGCGAAGTAGCCTTCGGCGCGCAGCGAGACGGCGTAGCGCTCGTTCGTCATCAGGCACGGAAACGGCGGCGCGTTCTTACCGGCGGCGCGGAAGGCGGCGGCCCAGGCAGCGCCCAGCCCGATCTCGAGCTGCACCGGCCGGCCGACGATCGGGCGCAGCTTCGGCACCAACTGGTCGCGCCAGAACGTGCCCCAGCGGCCGCCATAGGTGTTGATGACGAGCGGGGCATCGTCGGCCATCGCCGCGCGCGCGGCCCAGAGCGCGAGCGCGGAGGCGGCGAGCAGCCGCCGGCGGGAGATCGGCATGGAGCGTCCTTTCGTCGGAAGCGACCCGCTCAGGCGGCGGGCTTGCGATAGGCGTAGTTCTTGTCCAGGCGCTCCATCAGGTAGTCGCCGTAGCGGACCGGAGGGTGTCGCGGCGGATTGTCCGGGCCGGTGCAGGTGGGCAGGCACTCCACGACCGCGTCCATGTCCATGTCGAAGAAATACGGGCAGGAATAGCGGTCGCCCCCCGACAGGTTCTTCACCCGGTGCGGCGTCGACATCCAGCGGCCGTTGGTCCAGCGCGACAGCATGTCGGCGACGTTCACCACCCAGGTGCCGGGGACGGGCGGCGCGGGCAGCCAGGTGCCATCGCGCCGCCGCACCTCCAGCCCGCCCGCGCTGTCCTGCACCAGCACGGTGAGGAACCCGTAATCGGTATGCGGGGCGGAGCCGAACGTCTCGTCATCGGCATCGGGCGGCTGCGGCGGGTAATGCAGCAGGCGCAGGAACGTCGTGGGCTTAGCGAAAAAGGGCGCGATCGCCTCGGGTGCCATGCCGAGCGCAAGCGCCATCGGACGCAGCAGCTTCTGGCAGAACGCAGCCATGGCGGCGTCGTAGGCGGCGACACCCTCGCGGAACCCGGGCAGCTCGTCCGGCCACTGGTTCGGACCCATCAGCGGCGCGCCGTAGCGCGGGTCGCCGGGCGGCACCTCGTTCATCAGCATCAGCGATTCGCTGTAGTTCGGCCGCTTCACGGTGGCGACGCTGGAGGTCACGATCTGCGACGTGTTCGGCGCCATGTAGCCACGGTGGAACCCGTTGATCGTGAGGCGGCGCTTGGCTTCGTCGGACTGGCCGTGGAAGCGGCGGGACTGGGCGAACACCGTCTCCACCAGCTCCGGCGCGACGCCGATGTTGCGGAAATAGGCGAAGCCGATGCGGGAGAAGGCGTCGTCGAGTTCCGCGGCGATGCGCGCATCGGCGGTCGGCTCGCCCAGCCCCGTCATGTCGATGATCGGCAGGCGCGCGATCCCGCTATCGGCCGCGTCGTGATTCATGAGCCCGGACCCCTCGGTGTTCAATCGCAGCCGGCTTTGCAGGCGGCGTGCCAGCCCGCGATCGGGGGACGCAGCCATCGCACGCGGCCAGTTTGCGTACGCCGCGGGCGCGGCCTGCCGCTATTTTGGACCATCTGGACCGAATTGGACCATTTGGTCCAGATTTTCCCTGCGGCGCCGCTGGCACATCGCTTGCAGCCATGGTGATGCCTGTCGCAAGGAGCCGCGCATCGTGGAAATCGGCGTCTTCATCCCGATCGGGAACAACGGGTGGCTGATCTCCAGCACCTCGCCGCAGTACAAACCGAGTTTCGATCTCAACAAGGACGTCGTGCAGGCGGCGGAGCGGCATGGGCTCGACTTCGTGCTGTCGATGATCAAGCTGCGCGGCTTCGGCGGCGCGACCGGGTTCTGGGACTACAACCTCGACTCGTTCACGCTGATGGCGGGGCTGGCGGCGGTTACCTCCCGCATCCGCATCTTCGCGACGGTGCCGACGCTCGCGATCCCGCCGGCGATCGCCGCGCGCATGGCGGTGACGCTCGACAGCATCTCGCACGGGCGGTTCGGCCTGAACGTCATCACCGGCTGGCAGAAGCCGGAGTATTCGCAGATGGGCATCTGGCCGGGAGACGAATATTTCGGCCACCGCTACGCCTTCGCCGCCGAATACGTCACGGTGATGCGGGAGTTGTGGGAAACCGGGCGGTCGGACTTCAAGGGCCGCTTCTTCCAGATGGACGATTGCCGCCTGCTGCCGCAGCCCCAGGTGCCGATGAAGCTGATCTGCGCCGGCCAGAGCGAGGCCGGCATGGAATTCACCGCGCGCCATGCGGACTACAATTTCTGCTTCGGCAAGGGGCTGAACACGCCGGGAGCCTGCGCGCCGACGGTCGCGCGGATGCAGGAGATCGCGGCACAGGCCGGCCGGCGCGTCGGCTCCTATGCCCTGTTCATGGTGATCGCGGGCGACACCGACGCGGACGCGTTCGCCAAATGGGAGCACTACAAGGCCGGCGCCGACACCGAGGCGCTGTCCTGGCTGACGCAGCAGGCGAACGCCGACCGTCACTCCGCGGGCGACACCAACGTGAAGCAGATGATCGACCCGTCCTCGGCGGTGAACATCAACATGGGCACGCTGGTCGGGTCGCCCGCCACGATCGCGCAGATGCTCGATCAGGTCGCGGCGATCCCCGGCCTGGACGGCGTGCTGCTCACCTTCGACGATTTCGTCGCGGGCGTGAACACGTTCGGGGAGCGTGTGCAGCCGCTGATGCGCTGCCGCAATGCCGTCCGCCCCTTGCAGGAGACCGCCGCATGAGTGAACCCGCCGGATATCTGCCGCCCGACGCGCCGGGCGTCGTGACCCTGCCGGCGCGGCCGGAGCCGATCACGCTGCGCGCGTCCGAGACGGCGCTGATCGTGGTCGACATGCAGAACGCCTACGCCACGAAGGGCGGCTATCTCGATCTGGCCGGGTTCGACGTGTCCGGCGCGGAAGCGGCGATCGCCCGCATCGGCGAGACGATCGCGATCGCCCGCAAGGCGGGGCTGCAGGTCGTGTTCTTCCAGAACGGCTGGGATCGCGACTACGTGGAGGCCGGCGGCCCCGGCTCCCCCAACTGGCACAAGTCGAATGCGCTGAAGACGATGCGCAAGCGGCCGGAGCTGCAGGGCACGCTGCTCGCGAAAGGCGGCTGGGACTACGCGCTGGTCGATGCGCTGCAGCCGCAGCCGGGCGACCTGGTGGTGCCCAAGCCGCGCTACAGCGCCTTCTTCAACACCGCGCTCGACAGCATGCTGCGCGCCCGCGGCATCCGCACGCTGGTGTTCACCGGCATCGCCACCAACGTCTGCGTCGAGTCGACGCTGCGCGACGGGTTCTTCCTGGAATATTTCGGCATCCTGCTGCACGAAGCGACGCATCACGCAGGGCCGGCCTACATCCAGGACGCGACGCTGTTCAACGTGGAAACCTTCTTCGGCTGGGTCGCCTCGGTCGAGGATTTCCGCGCCTGCCTCTCAGTCTGATGGAGCTTCCATGCCGATGATCCCGATCATCCCGCCCAGCGCGGGCAAGCCGCTCGCGCCGTATTCGCCGGGCGCGATGGCAGATGGCGTCGTCTATGTCTCCGGCATGCTGCCGCTCGGAGCCGATCTCGAGGTCGTGCATCCGGGCGACGCGGCGGCGCAGGCGGAGCACGTGCTCGAGTCGATCAAGGCCGTGGTGGAAGCCGCCGGCGGCACCATGGCCGACGTCACCTACAACATGATCTTCCTGACCGATTGGGCGAACTACGCGCCGATCAACCAGGTCTATGCGCGCTACTTCCCAGGCGACAAGCCGGCGCGATTCTGCATCCAGTGCGGCCTGGTGAAACCGCAGGCGCTGGTGGAGATCTCCTCCGTCGCGCATGTCGGGACGGCGAAATGACGCAGCGCGGGTCGGCACGCGACGACCAGACCACGCGGGCACGCCGCGTTCGATCCACGGGAAGCAGAAGGTGAGTCTGCTGCATTACGAGCTGTTGCCCGGGCCGTATCCCGACGCTCCGGTCGTGGTGCTCTCGGCCGGGCTGGGCGGACTTGCGGCATATTGGAGGCCGCAGCTTCCGGCGTTGCAGCATCGCTATCGGGTCCTCGCCTACGACCAGCGCGGGACCGGCCGCAACCGACAGGACCTGCCGGCCGGCTACACGATCGCCGACATGGCCGCGGATATCGTGGCCATGCTCGATCATGCCGGCATCCCACGCTGCCACTTCGTCGGGCACGCGCTGGGCGGGCTCGTCGGATTGGCGCTCGCGCAGGCTGCGCCCGACCGTCTGCAAACCCTCGTCGTGGTGAACGGCTGGGCCGCGGTGGATGCGCACACGCGCCGCTGCTTCGAGACGCGGCTCGCGCTGCTGCGCGACACCGGTGCCGCCGCCTATGTGCGGGCACAGCCGCTGTTCCTCTATCCCGCGTCCTGGATGGCCGACAACGCCGCGCGGCTCGCGGCGGAGGACGCCGCCGGGCTTGCGCATTTCCAGGGGGCCGAGACGCTGCAGCGACGGATCGACGCGTTGCGCGGATTCGATGCGACGGCATCGCTGCCGACCATCCGAACGCCCACGCTGCTGGTCGCGAGCCACGACGACATGCTGGTGGCGCCGCAGCAATCCCGCGCGCTCGCCGCCGCCCTGCCGAACGCGACGCTGCATGAGCTGCCCTGGGGCGGCCACGCGGTGAACGTCACCGCGCCCGCGGCATTCGACGCTGTGCTGATGCCCTTCCTCGCCACGCATGACTGAGGCAGCGGAGGCGCCCACCCGGCGCGAGCGCATGGCGCAGCGCAAGCGCGCCGTGATCCTGGCCGCCGCCCTCGACCTGTTCTCCCGCTACGGCGTCGAGGGCACCACGCTCGAGGCCGTCGCCCAGCAGGCGGACGTGTCGAAGTCCAACCTGATCTACTATTTTCCCGGCAAGGAAGCGCTCTATGCCGCGGTGCTGGCCGACGTGCTCGAGGGCTGGCTGGTGCCACTCGACGAACTGCGCCCCGAGGCCGACCCCGCCACCGCGATCCGCGCCTATATCGCGACGAAGATGGCGTTCTCCCGCGACAATCCGGCGGCGAGCCGGCTGTTCTGCCTGGAGGTCATGCAGGGCGCGCCGGTGCTGACCGGCCGGCTGCGATCGGTGCTCCGGCCGACCGTCGAGGCCAAGGCCGCCGTGATCCGGCACTGGATCGAGGCCGGGCTGATCGCGCCGATCGATCCGCACCAGTTGATCTTCTCGCTCTGGGCGACCACGCAGCATTTCGCCGACTTCGCCACCCAGATCCGCGCGCTGCGCGACCGCGATCTCCGCGACCCGGCGTTCTACGAGGAGAGCGTCGCCCACGTCACGGAGCTGTTCCTGCAGCGGTTGCGCCCCGCCGGCGCCAGCAGGTCGAGCCGATAGCCCGCGCGGCGCGCCCGCCGCAACGGCCGCAAGCTCCGGCGTGACGGGGCGACGAAGCGGCGTGCCGCAGCCTCGCCGTTGAGCGGATCGTCCGAACGGCCGCGCCAATCGACCAGCACCACGCGCCCGTTCGGGCACAGGCTGCGCGTATCAGCAATGGACGTTGGCTCGCCTCGCTGAAGCGGAACGGGCATGACCGAGCTGTGATCGGATCGCGAGGGTGATGACGGCGAGGCGTGCGGATGCGCATGTGGTCGCCGCCCCCATCTAGGCGCATGAGGCGGCGGCGCCGTCGCGGCGCACGGAGTTTCGCCGTCGCCGCACACGCGTTAGCCTGCGGCCCAACCGTCGAGGAGGTCCATCATGCTGAAGCTCGGCTACAAGGCATCCGCCGAACAATTCGCCCCCAAGCCACTGCTGGACTTCTCGGTCCTGGCGGAACAGGTCGGCTTCGACTCGGTGTTCATCAGCGATCACTTCCAGCCCTGGAAGCACACCGACGGCCACGCGCCTTCCGCCCTCGCCTGGCTTGGCGCGCTCGGCGCCAGCACCAGCCGGATCGTGATGGGCACCTCCGTGCTGACACCGACCTTCCGCTATCACCCCTCCGTCGTCGCGCAGGTCTTCGGCACGCTCGGGTCCATGTTCCCGGGGCGGGTGATCCTGGGCGTCGGCACCGGCGAGGGGCTGAACGAAGTGCCCTCCACCGGCATGAAGTGGCCGGAGATGAAGGAGCGGTTCGCGCGGCTCCGCGAGGCGCTGACGCTGATCCGTCGCCTCTGGTCGGAGGACCACCTGACGTTCGAAGGCGAGTACTACAAGACCGAGAACGCCACGATCTATGACAAGCCGGGCGCCCCGCTGCCGATCTACGTCGCCGGCGCCGGCCCGCAGGTGGCCAAATACGCAGGACGGATGGCGGACGGCTTCATCTGCACCAGCGGCAAGAAATGGGAGCTCTACACGGAGACCCTGCTGCCGAATGTGGAGGAAGGCCTGAAGCTCGCGTCCAAGCCGAAGCCCGACTACGACCGGATGATCGAGATGAAGGTCTCGTTCGACACCGATCGCACGCGGGCCATGGAGGATACCCGGCACTGGGCGGCGCTGGCGCTCACGCCGGAGGAGAAGATGAGCGTCGAGGATCCGCGCGAGATGGAGCGCCTGTCCGCCGCCCTTCCGGTGGAGCGTGCCGCCAGTCGCTGGATCGTTTCCACCGACCCCGACGAGCATATCGAGAAGATCCGCCCCTACATCGAAATGGGCTTCCGTCACCTGGTGTTCCACGCACCGGGTCCCGATCAGGCACGCTTCCTGAAACTGTACGGGGAGCAGGTGCTGCCGAAGCTGCGGCAGCGGTTCGACTGACACGGGGCTGGTGCCGGCCCGCCAGTGGCCGGCGCAGCTTTCCACACCGGGTCGTGATCCGTCGCGCAGGCGGCGGATCAGGGGCCGCGCGTTCCTGCATCAGTGCGCCCGTCGCACTGCCCGCACAACAGCGCCGGTCACAGGATCCGACATGAACGACACACCCACGCCTCCCTTCCGCGAACAGTCGCAGTCGCAGGTTCCCGGCCGCACCAGCCAGATGGATCCGAAGCCGGATCATGGCGAGACGAGCTACAAGGGCGCCGGGAAACTGGCCGGCAAGGTCGCGATCATCACCGGCGGCGACAGCGGCATCGGTCGCGCCGTCGCCATCGCCTTCGCCCGTGAGGGCGCCGACCTGTTGATTTCCTATCTCGACGAGCATGACGATGCCGAGGAAACGGCCCGCTGGGTGAAGGAGGCGGGCCGCAAGGTGGAGCTGGTCCCGGGCGACATCGCCGATCCCGCGCAGTGCCGCGCCATCGTGCAGAAGGCGGTGGACGCGTTCGGCCGGCTGGACGTGCTGGTCAACAATGCCGCGTTCCAGATGAGCCACGACTCGCTCGAGGAGATCAGCGACGAGGAGTGGGACCGCACCTTCGACATCAACATCGGCGCGATGTTCCGCATCACAAAGGCGGCGCTGCCGCACATGAAGGCGGGCGCCGCGATCGTCAACACGACCTCGGTGAACGCGGACACGCCCAGCCCGTCGCTGGTGCATTATGCGGCGACCAAGGGCGCGATCCAGAACTTCACGGCCAGCCTGGCGCAGTTGCTCGCCGAGAAGGGGATCCGCGCGAACTGCGTGGCGCCGGGCCCGATCTGGACGCCGCTGATCCCGGCCACCATGCCGCCCGAGAAGGTGAAGAGCTTCGGCAGCCAGGTGCCGATGAAGCGGCCGGGGCAGCCGGCGGAGCTCGCGCCGGTCTATGTGCTGCTGGCCTCGGACGAAGGCAGCTACGTGTCCGGGGCGACCGTGGCGGTGACAGGCGGCAAGCCGATCCTCTGAACCGGGGTCCCACGACGGTCGTTACGCGCTGCTCGTTCCGTCATGGCCTGGCTCGTCCGGCCATCCCCACCGGCACCGTGCCTCGGGGATGGCCGGCTCGAGGGCCGGCCGTGACGGTTGAGGACGTCGCAATGCCCCCCTGACGCCTCTCCCGGTTGCTGGCGCATCCGCTCGGCAGTAGCGTGCGGCGCACCGTCCACGGAGGTCCGTCGTGCCGATGCCTGGCTGCCACCCTGCCCCGCGCCTCGCGGCCGGTCCGGCGGGCGGCGTGCGCCCGAGCGCCTGACATGCGGCACCGATTTCCGCGCGCCCGATCCATGCGGCCCCGATGACCACCCGGTTGGAGCTGATCGCGATTCCGGGCCTGCCGATGGTGCAGGCCGGCGACGATCTGGCCTTGCTGCTCGCGGACGGGATGGCGCGGGCCGGTCTCACGCCGCGTGACGGCGATGTGCTGGTGCTGGCGCAGAAAATCGTCTCCAAGGCGGAAGGCCGCAGCGTGGTGCTGGCCGATGTCACGCCATCTCCGGAGGCCGAACGACTGGCCGCCGAGATCGGCAAGGATCCGCGCCTGGTCCAGGTCGTGCTGTCGGAATCGACCCGTGTCGTGCGCAGCCGTCCCAACCTGATGATCATGCAGCACCGGCTGGGCTTCGTCATGGCCAATGCCGGGGTCGACCAGTCCAATGTCGCGCCGGCCGACGGGGTGGCGCGCGCGCTGCTGTTGCCGCTCGATCCGGACGGCACCGCCGAACGGCTGCTTGATGCCCTCTCCGCGAAGTTCGGGGTGCGGCTGGGCGTGGTGATCAGCGACAGTTTCGGGCGCCCCTGGCGCCGCGGCACGGTGGGCGTCGCGATCGGCTGCGCCGGCCTCCCGTCGCTGATCGACCTGCGAGGCCAGCCCGACCTGTTCGGCCGCACGCTGGAGGTCAGCATCATCGGCTTCGCCGACGAGATCGCCGCCGCCGCATCCCTGCTGCAGGGTCAGGCGGCGGAGGGCCAGCCGGCCGTGCTGCTGCGCGGTCTCACCTGGTCGGCGCCCGAGATGCCCGTGGCGGAAGTGGTCCGCCCGATGGGAGAGGATTTGTTCCGGTGATCATCGCCTTGTCCGGCGGCGTGGGGGGCGCCAAGCTTGCCCTGGGCCTCAGCCGCGTCCTGCCGCCAGAGGAACTGCTGGTCGTCGTCAACACGGGCGACGATTTCGAGCACCTGGGCCTGTCCATCTCCCCCGACATCGACACCGTCGCCTACACGCTGGCGGGACTCGCGAACCGGGAGGTCGGCTGGGGGCGGCACGACGAGACCTGGTCGTTCATGGAAACGATCGAAGGGTTGGGTGGCGAGACCTGGTTCCGGCTGGGCGACCGCGACCTCGCGCTGCACGTGGAACGCACACGCCGGCTGCGCCGGGGCGAGAGCCTGTCGGCGGTGACCGAAGATCTGTGCCGCCGCATGGGAATCCTGCAGCGGATCGTGCCGATGAGCGACGATCCGGTCCGCACCCGGCTGCTGACGGAGGAGGGCTGGATCGACTTCCAGGACTACTTCGTCCGTCGCCGCTGCGAGCCGGTGGTGAAGGAGCTGCGCTTCCATGGCGCCGAGACGGCGCAGCCGCACCCGACCTTCATGGCGGCGCTCGCCGATCCCGCGTTGCAGGGCGTGGTGATCTGCCCGTCCAACCCGTTCATCAGCGTGGAGCCGATCCTGGCGATCCCCGGCGTGCGGGACGCGCTGGTCGCCTGCAAGGCGCCGGTGATCGCCGTCTCCCCGATCATTGCCGGACGTGCGGTGAAGGGGCCGACCGCGAAGATGATGACGGAGCTGGGGCTCGATCCCAGCGCGGGAACGGTGGCACACCGGTACGCGGACCTGCTCGACGGCTACGTCATCGACAACGCGGACATGGCGGAAGTGGTCTCGATCGATGCGCGGGTCACGCTGGCCCAGACGCTGATGACGACGATGGAAGACCGCGAGACGCTGGCGCGCACCGTGCTGGACGCGGCGGCGGTGCTGCGTCGACGCAAATGAACCCGGCGGCGATGACCGAGGTCTGGGCCTGCGTGCCGGTGAAGGTGTTCACCGGCGCGAAGTCGCGCCTCTCCGCGATGCTGAGTCCCGCCCAGCGAGAGACGCTCGCCGCAACCATGCTCGAGGACGTGCTGTCGGCCCTGGCCGGCGCGACCCGGCTGGCCGGCATCATGGTCAATACGGTCGATCCCACCGCGGCGGCGCTGGCCGCGCGCTACGGCGCCCGCGTGGTGACCGAGGGCGCGCTGGACGGCCATACCGGCGCGGTCAATGGCATGGGCCGCGTGCTGCTGGCGCAGGGACACGGCGCGTTGCTGACCTTGCCGGGCGACATCCCGCGGGTGACCTCGGCCGAGATCGACGCGGTCGTGTCGTCGTGCCGGCCCGCGCCCTCCTTCACCATCGTGCCCGCACATGACGAACTGGGCTCGAACGCGGTGCTCTGCTCACCGCCGGACTCCGTGCGACTGCGGTTCGGCGACGACAGCTACTTCCCGCATCTGGCGGCGGCGCGCGCCGCGGGGATCGAGCCGACCATCGTGCGGCAGCCGGGCATCGGGCTCGACATCGATCACCCGGTGGACCTGCGCGCCTTCCTGCGCGCGACCCCGCGCATGCCAACCCGCACGCTGGCGCTGTTGGAGACGTGGGGGATCTGAGGGCGCGCGGCCGACACCGGACCTGATGCGGGGAAGACCCGTCCTCCCCGCACCGCGATCTGCTACTCCGCCGCGAGCACCTTCTTCGGCGGGGTCTGCACCACCGGCGCCAGTTCCGCGGCGTTGAACGACACGATCTGGCGCTCGTTCGACACCGACCCGTACCCGGTGGAGCGCTGGCGCGGCAGGCGTCCGATCCCCTGGATCAGGTGCTCCATCGCCTCGGGCGGGAACTCCTGTCCGTGCTGGGTGCCGGCGGCGCGGCTGATGCTCTCGTTCATCAGCGTGCCGCCCATGTCGTTGGCCCCGGCATTCAGGCACATCGCCGCGCCCTCGGGACCCATCTTCACCCAGGAGGTCTGGATGTTCGGGATCAAAGGATGCAGCACCAGCCGCGCGACGGCGTGCATCAGCACCGCTTCGCGCAGCGTCGGTCCCTTGCGCGCCAGCCCGCGCAGATACATCGGCGCTTCCATGTGCACGAACGGCAGCGGCACGAATTCCGTGATGCCGCCGGTCTCCGCCTGCAGGTCGCGCAGCACGAGCAGATGGCGGGCCCAGTTCAGCGGGCCCTCGACATGGCCATACATGATCGTCGACGTCGTTTTGAGGCCCAGCCTGTGCGCGGCGCTCACGGCTTCGACCCATTGCGCGGTGTTGATCTTGTCGGGGCAGATGATCGCGCGGATCTCGTCGTCCAGGATCTCGGCCGCGGTGCCCGGCAGCGTGTCCAGCCCCGCCTCCTTCAGGCGGGCGAGAAAGTCCGGGATGGAGAGGCCGAGTGTCGCAGCGCCCTGGGTGACCTCGAGAGGTGAGAAGGCGTGGATGTGCATCCCCGGGACCGCGGCCTTGATGGCCTTGCAGATCTCCACATAGGTCTGGCCGGTGTAGTCGGGATGGATGCCGCCTTGCAGGCAGACTTCGGTGGCGCCGCGGTCCCAGGCCTCGACGGACCGGCGGACGATCTCCTCCATGTCGAGGTCATAGGGCGTGCCCCGAAGCGCGTCGTGCGTCTTGCCCTTGGAGAAGGCGCAGAACTTGCAGCGGTAGTAGCAGATGTTCGTGTAGTTGATGTTGCGGTTCACGACGTACCGCACGACGTCGCCGCTCACCGCTCGGCGCAGCTCGTCCGCCGCTTCGGTGACCCGGCGATAGTCGATGTCGCGCGCCGCGAACAGCCGGACGATCTCCGTCTCATCGAGGCGCTTGCCCTGCATGGCCTTGCCGATCGCCGCCTCGATCGCCGGATCGACGGTTTCGACGAGCACCGGCCGTGGCGTCGGCTGCGCTGGCAGGCCGGGCGCCCACGCATCGTCACGCGCCCACCCTTCGGCATCGCTCATCTGCCGGACGCGGGCGGCCAGTTTCGGGTGCAACCACCGCTCCGGATCGCCGGCATGCGCCGGATAGACCGGCAGCCGCGCGACCAGCACCTTCCCCATCTCCGCCGTGCGCGCCGCGAGCGCATCCAGATGCGGCCACGGCGCCTCCGGATTGACGTGATCGGGAGTCACGGGCGACACGCCGCCCCAGTCGTCGATGCCCGCCCCGATCAGCTTCTGGTAGACGCCGGGCGACAGGTTGGGCGGCGCCTGCACATGGATCTCGGCCGGCAGGATCAGCCGCGCCGCGGCGATCGTCCACAGCAGGTCGTCGAGACCCGGCTCCTCCGCGTCGGCCAGCTTGGTGTCGGGCTTGGCGCGGAAGTTCTGCACGATCACTTCCTGCACGTGGCCGTAGCGCTCATGCAGCGCACGGATCTCATGCAGCGCGTCCAGCCGCTCCGCGCGGGTCTCGCCGATGCCGATCAGGATGCCGGTGGTGAACGGGACCGCAAGCTCGCCGGCCAGCCGCAGGGTCTCCAGCCGGACCGCCGGCAGCTTGTCCGGAGACCCGTAGTGCACGCCGCCCGGCTCGCACAACCGCAGCGAGGTCGATTCGAGCATCACGCCCTGGCTGGCGGAAACCTCACGCAGGCCGGCGATCTCCTCCCGCGTCATCACGCCGGGGTTGGCGTGCGGCAGCAGCGAGGTCTCCTTCAGCACCAGCGCGCACATCGCCCGCAGGTAGTCGATGGTGCTGGCGTAACCCAGCGCGGCGAGCGCCTCCCGCGCGGCGGCGAACCGCAATTCGGGCTTGTCGCCGAGGGTGAACAGCGCCTCCGTGCAGCCGGCCGCTTCCCCGGCCCGAGCAATGGCCAGAACCTCGTCGGGCGACAGGTAGGCGGCATGCCCGGCGCGCGGCACCTCCTTGAAGGTGCAATAGTGGCACACGTCGCGGCACAGCTTCGTCAGCGGGATGAACACCTTCCGCGAGTAGGACACGAGCCTGCCATAGGTCGCGTCCCGCTTCGCCGCGGCTTCCTGCATCAGCTCGGTGAGCGGGGCGGTCAGCAACCAGTCCGTTTCGGGCATCATGAGTTCCGTACCACGTCCTCGGCGAAGCGCTGCTGCGTCTCGAGCGTCTGCTCGATCGTCGGCCGCTGAAGATAGACGATCAGATGGTTCACGCCCACCGCCTGGAAAGAGGCGGCGTCTTCCTTCATCGCATCGGCGCTGCCGGTGAACAGCTGCCGGTCGCCATCCGGGGTCTTCCGCTCCGTCCAGTTCGGCGGCTTGAACCAGACGAATCCGATATCGATCGAAGCCGGGTCGCGGCCGGCCTTTTCCGCCGCGCGGTGCAGGCGCTCGATCCCGGTCTTCAACTTCGCCGGCGTGTCGAGCAGGATCTGCGCGTTGTTCGACACCGGATACCACGCATCCCCGAGTTGCGCTGCGCGGCGCAACGCGGGGGCGCTCTCCCCGCCCACCCAGATCGGCGGGTGCGGCTTGGAGACGGGCTTCGGTTCGAACACGACGTTCTCGAATTGCGCGAAGCTGCCCTGCATCGCGGGACGCTCCTCGGTCCACAGCGTCTTCCACGCCTGGATATACTCGTCCGTGACCGCACCACGGGACTCGAAGGGCGGCGCTCCGAGCGGCGGAAATTCCTCCTTCATCCAGCCGGCACCGACACCGGCGATGACCCGGCCGCCGGACAGCACGTCTGCCGTGAGGAACAGCTTGGCGGTCAGTACCGGGGGCCGATGGGGCACCACGACGACCGAAGTCAGCAACCGGATCCGATCGGTACAGCCGGCGAGGAAGCAAAGCGTCGCGATCGCGTCCAGGCACTCCCCGGTGGGGGCGCCTGGCCAGATACCGTCGGCGGTGTACGGGTAGCGGACGTCCGTCCGGACCGGCACGATCAGGTGGTCGGCAACGCCGATGATGCCGTAGCCCTGGGCCTCCGCGGCCTGCGCCATGCGCATGACGTTGCCACGGTCGGTCATGCACCCGCGCGTGCCGATATGCAGGCCGAATTCCATGTCCGGCTCCCCCCGTTGCCACTGGCACGCGCATCGTGTGCTATCGCCGGCCATGGCGCAATTCGCGCGGGAGGAACAAATGCAGATCGGATGCAGCGCCCCAACGAGCGGCCCACTGATCGCGCCCGATAGCCTGGTGCGCATCGCCACCGAGGCGGAAATGCTCGGCTACGACTACGTGACGGTCAGCGATCACGTGATGATCCCGACCAGCATCGCGTCCCGCTATCCCTATTCCGACTCCGGCGAGTTCCCCTCAGGTGCGGCTGCGGCGCGCCTCGAGCAGTTGACCGCGGCGACCTTCATCGCGGCGTCCACCTCGCGCCTGCGGATCGTCACCTCGGTGATGGTGGTGCCGCATCGGCCGGCGGTGCTGACGGCGAAAATCCTCGCCACGCTCGACTATCTCTCCAAGGGCCGCATCACGCTCGGCATCGGCGCCGGCTGGTGCGAGGAGGAGTTCGCGGCAATCGGCGCACCGCCATTCGCAGAGCGTGGCGCCGTGACGGACGAGTACATGGCCGTCTGCAAGGAGCTGTGGACCGCCGACGAGCCGAAGTTCCATGGCAAATACGTGCAGTTCCAGGATGTGCTCTTTCCGCCCAAGCCCGTCCAGCAACCGATCCCGATCTGGGTCGGTGGCGAGAGCGGGCCGGCCCTGCGCCGCACCGCGCGATACGGTGACGCGTGGTACCCGATCGGCACCAACCCGCAATTCCCGATGGATACGCTGGAGCGCTACAAGGCCGGCGTCGCGAAGCTGCGTGAACTGACCGAAAAGGCGGGGCGCGATCCTGCCGCGGTCGGGCTCGCCTACCGCGTTTCCTCCAATCCGGAAGCGCAGCCGAAAGGCACGGTGGACGGCCAGCGCAAGCTGTTCACCGGCAGTGCCGCGGATTGGATCGGGGACATCAAGGCCCTGAGCGAAGTCGGCGTCACCGCATTCGATTTCGGGCTGTTCGGCCAGACCCTCGAGGCGACGATCGACAACATCCGCCGCTTCCGCGACGACGTCGTCGCCAAGGCGCGATAGGAGCGACCGATGCAGCTTGGACTCATCGCGGACATGCACGGTCCGCATCCTCGGCTGGATATGGACAAGATCCTGGAGGCCGAACGCCTCGGCTTCTCCCAGACCTGGACCGGCGAGGCCTACAGCACCGACGCCGTATCGCCGGTGGCGTGGATCCTGGCCCGCACGACAAAGATCAAGGCCGGGACGGGGATCATGCAGATCCCCGCCCGCACGCCCGCCTGCGCCGCGATGACGGTGCTGTCGCTGCAGGCCTTGTCCGGCAATCGCTTCCTGTGCGGCGTCGGTGTCTCCGGCCCGCAGGTGATCGAGGGCTGGCACGGCGTGCCGTTCGGCAAGCCGATGCTGCGAACCAAGGAATACATCGCGATCATCAAGCAGGTACTCGCGCGCGAGAAGCCGCTGGAGTTCCATGGCGAGCACTACGACATCCCCTACACCGGCCCCGGTGCCAGCGGGCTCGGGCGCGCATTGCGCAGCATCGCGCACGGCAACCCGGACGTTCCGTTCTACACGGCCTCCATCACCCCGGCCGGCCTGCGCACCGCGGGCGAGGTGAGCGACGGCACGCTCCCGATCTTCTTCTCACCCGAGCAGCCGGGGCTCGTGTCGGATCCGATTTTGGAAGGACGACGGAAGGCCGGTCGCGGCGATACCTTGGCTGGGTTCGACGTCGCGCCGTATGTGCGGGTGAGCATGGGGAACGACGTCCAGGCCTGTCGCGATGCGATCCGCCCCGAACTGGCGCTGTACATCGGCGGGATGGGTGCGCGGACGAAGAACTTCTACAACGAGTTCGCCATCAAGCTGGGCTACGAAGCCGCCGCGAAGACCATCCAGGACCTGTATCTCGGCGGCAAGAAGAACGAGGCCGCGGCGGCGGTTCCCGACGCCCTGATCGACGAGATCTCCTTGTGCGGGCCGGCGGAACGGATCCGCGACAGGCTGCAGGCCTGGCGCGACGTCGGCAAGGCCGGACATGTCGGCACCATGGTGCTGAAGGGCGCGAATGTCGATGCAATGCGCGTGATCGCAGAAGCGGTGCTGTAGCCGCTCACCTGAGAAAGAGGAAACCGTCCATGAGCGAAGCACCCGTCGTCCGCCTGGAGAAAGAGGGCGATGTCGGCGTCATCATCGTGAACTATCCGCCTGTGAATGCCCTCGGCCCCGGTGTCTCGGAAGGGATCATCGACTGCCTGAACCAGGCCAACGCCGATCCCTCGATCAAGGCGATGGTGCTGATGGGCGATGGCCGAAGCTTCATAGCAGGCGCCGACATTCGCGGCTTCGGCACCGGACGCAAGCGCCTGCCGATCGGAAGCCGCACCTATGACGTGCTCGACGCCAGCACGAAGCCGGTGGTCGCCGCGATCCATGGGTACGCGCTGGGCGGCGGGCTCGAGAACGCGATGGCTTGCCATTACCGTATTGCGGTGCCGTCGGCGAAGGTGGGATTACCCGAGGTCCTGATCGGCATCCTACCCGGCGGTGGCGGCACCCAGCGCCTGCCCCGGCTTGCAGGCCCCGAGGTCGCGCTGGACCTGATCGTCTCCGGCCGCCACGTGCCCGCGCCCGAGGCCAAGCAGCTCGGCATCCTGGATGAGGTGCTGCCCGACGGCACGGACCTGCGCACCGCCGCGATCGCCTATGCGCGAAAGATCGCGGACATCCGCCCCCTGCCCCGCGTGCGCGACAAGGAGGCGAAGGCCGATCCGGCGATCTTCGACGCCAAGCGGAAATCCATCGCGCGGCGTGCCCGCAACCAGAAAGCGCCGTATAACTGCATCGCCGCGGTCGAAGCCGCCTGCACCCTGCCCTTCGACGAAGGCATACAGCGCGAGCAGGCGCTGTTCGCGGAATTGGAGAACGCCGACGAGGCGAAGGCGCTCCGCTACGCCTTCTTCGCCGAACGCGAGGTGGCCAAGCTGCCGGATCTCCCAGCCGATGTGAGGCCGTACGACTTCCAGCGCCCGGCGGTGATCGGTGCGGGCACGATGGGTGGCGGCATCGCCATGTCGTTCGCCGATTTCGGGTACGACGTGAAGATCATGGATGCATCGGCCGAGTCGCTGAACCGCGGCATGGACCGCATCCGCACGAACTACGCGACCTCCGTGAAGCGCGGCAGCCTGGCGCAGGACGAAATGGAGCGCCGCCTGGCGCGCATCCATCCCGTTGCCGGCTATGACGACATCAAGGACTGCGACGTCGTGGTCGAGGCCGTGTTCGAACGGATGGACGTCAAGAAGCCCGTCTTCGCGAAGCTGGACGAGGTGATGGGGCCGGACGCATTCCTGTTCTCCAACACCTCCGCGCTCGACATGGACGAGCTCGCCGACGTGACGAAGCGGCCGGAGAAGGTCGCGGGCACGCATTTCTTCTCGCCCGCCAACGTGATGAAGCTGCTGGAGGTGGTGCGCCCCGCGAAAGCCTCCCCCGAGACGCTGGCGACCGCAATGGCGTTGGGCCGCAAGATCGGCAAGATCTCGGCAATGGCCGGCAACACGGATGGTTTCGTCGCCAACCGTTCCCGCGCACCCTTCAATTCCGAGATGGTGATCCTGCTCGAGGAAGGCTGCCTGCCCGAACAGGTCGACAAGGTGATGGTGGATTTCGGCTACCCGATGGGGCCGTTCGCCGTCGGGGACCTGGCGGGGCTCGACATCGGTGCCGAGGGACGCAAGCGTCGCGCGGCCGCGAACCCCAATTACCGGAAGCTGCCGATCGCGGACAAGCTGGTCGAGATGGGTCGCTACGGACAGAAGACCGGCGCCGGCTGGTATCGGTACGAGAAGGGTGACCGCACGCCGCACCCCGATCCGGAAGTTGCCGCCATCATCAAGCAGGTCGCCGCCGAGATGGGCGTGCCACAGCGGCAGTTCACGGATGAGGAGATCCTGCGGCGCCTGCTGTTCTCCTCGGTGAACGAGGCCTGCCGCATCCTGGAGGAAGGCAAGGCGTACCGCGCGAGCGACGTCGACGTGATGTGGCTGCACGGCTTCGGCTTCCCGCGCTATCGCGGCGGCCTGATGTTCTGGGCGGACGGCATCGGCGTGCGCAACGTCTATAACCAGATCGCTGCGTGGCATCAGCAGTATGGGGAGCGCTGGGCTCCCTCGAAGCTGCTGCGCGATCTCGCCGAGACCAACACGCCGTTGCGCGAAGCGCGCCCCGGATCCTGATGCCGCCGGCGCCAGCTCCCTGGCGCCGGAGTTCGCCTCGGACGCACGTCACGTACGGACGGACCGAACCGGGTCGATCTCTCGTCGACCCGGACGGCGGCCGTTCGGTCGTCAGCTCCGCTGGACGTTCCAGAAGATCGGGAAACCGTCCAGGATGCCCGTCAGGTTCTTGGCGTAGCCGGTCGGGGAGAAGTATTGCCCCAACGGAATGTACGGCACGTCGACGAATGCCTGCTTCTGGATCTCGACCGCGATCTTCTTCTGGGCGTCGAGGGTCTGGCTGTCGATCCACTCTTGTCGCAGTGCCTCGATCTTCGGAGCGGTCGGCCACCCGAACATCGCCTGCTTGCCGCTCCCGCGCAGGAACACGTGCCCCACCGGGTTCGACTGGTCCAACCCGTTCCAGCCGGTGATGAACACGTTCCAGCCCCCCTCCTGCGGCGGTTTCTGCAGCGCGCGCCGCTGCACCAGGGTGCCCCAGTCCATCGCCTGGTAGTCGACGGCGATCTCCACCTTCTTCATGATGTCGGCCAACACGTCGCATTCGGCCTGCAGGATCGCCTGGTCGGTGGGCACCATCAGCACCACCTTCTCGCCCTTGTAGCCGGCTTTCCTGATCTCAGCGGCGAGCGCCTTGTAGTCGGGCGCCGTCTCGAACATGGAAAGCTCCACCGTCGTGCCCATCGGAAGTTCGGGGCAGAAGATTCCGGCCGGCGCGTGCCACAGCTTCTGGTCGGTGCCGTTGGCGGCGATCATGAACTCCCTCTGCGTGATCGCGTGCATCAACGCGCGCCGCACCTCGGGTTTGTCGAATGGCGGAAAGAGCTGGTTCATCCGCAGGCAGGACATGGTGCCCGTCGGGTCGGTCACCTTTGTGCTGATCGCCGAACTTCGCCTGATCAGCGGCAACATGTCGCTGGTCGGGTTCTCCCACCAGTCGACCTCCCCGGTGGTCAGCGCGTTCGCCTTGGTGCTCTCATCGGGGATGACGTGCCACTCGACACGATCGAAATGCACGATCTTCGGACCGGCGGTCCACCCGGTGGTCTTGCCGTCCCGCGGCTTGTAGTTCGGGTTGCGGTCATACACGGCCCTGGAGCCCACCACGCGCTCCGACGCGTTCCACTTGAACGGCCCGGAGCCGATCATCTCCGTCACGCCCGTGAACGGGTCGGTCTTCGCCAGTCTTTCGGGCATCATCGCGCAGAAATTGCTGCCGGGCTTGCCAAGCGCGTCGGGCAGCAGCGCGAATGGCTTCTTCAGGCGGAAGCGGATGGTCTTGTCGTCGGGAGTCGAGATTTCGTCGGTGTAGGCCATCAGCGTCTGACCGAACGGATCACGCGCGCCCCATCGCTTGATCGACGCGGCGCAGTCGCGCGACAGCACCTTCTCTCCATCGTGCCACGACAGCCCGTCGCGCAGCGTCAGGTCCCATTGCAGCCCGTCGCGCTCGACCCTGTGCCCTTCGACCATCTGCGGCCGTGTGACGTAGGCGCCGTCGATGCCGTAGAGCGTGTCGAAGATCATGAAGCCGTGATTGCGAGTGACGTAGGCCGTCGTCCAGATCGGATCGAGGACCGTCACGTCCGACTGAGGTATGAATTTCAGAACCTGCGCATCGGCGGCTCGGCCGATCGAGGGTGCGGCAAGTACGGCCGCCGAGGCGGCCAGGAAAGTACGGCGCTTCATCATGGTCTCCCAGATCGTCGTACCGCAGCCCGAGTTGCCCGTGTTCTGCGGTGCCGCATCAAAGCCGCCCCCTGCTGGGCTGCCCAACATAACTCGATGCAATTTGCGGGCCGTCCGGCGGCCCAGCGGCGGGGACGGCCCGCCGACCGCCTCCGGCGGCCGGGATCGGCGCGCCCGATGGAATGGCCGTGATCTGGTCTTGCGCGGGCAAACCATGCTTGGCTGCGCCCAGAACACGATCCTTTCGACAGGAGGACGTCCATGACCGCCGTCACAGCCGCCGAACCCGAAGACCTGGATGCCCTCAGCGACGAGCAGTTCCGCATGCATGTCCGCAAGTGGATCGAGGAGAACTATCCGGCCGAACTCCGGAATCCGCCGCAGCGCCTGCATTTCAAGGACAACAAGCCCTGGTACATGCTGCTGGCGCAGAAGGGCTGGCTGTGTCCCAACTGGCCGAAGGAATTCGGTGGGATGGGCATCTCCGCTTCCAAGCAGCTCATCTTCATCGAGGAGAAGGAGCGCTGGGGCTGTGCCCGTCTGAACGACATGGGCATGACCATGATCGGCCCGCTGCTTATCAAGTTCGGCACCCCCGAACAGCAGCAGTATTTCCTGCCGAAGATCCTGAGCGGGGAGCACATCTGGTGCCAGGGCTACAGCGAGCCCAACGCAGGATCGGATCTCGCCTCCCTGCGCACCGAGGCGGTGCCGGATGGCGAGCACTGGGTGGTGAACGGCCAGAAGATCTGGACCTCGCTCGCCATGGATGCCAACTGGATCTTTCTGCTCGTACGCACCGACAAGCAGGCCAAGAAGCAGGACGGCATCAGCTTCCTGCTGGTCCCGATGGACACGCCCGGCATCACCGTCCGCCCGATCACCAACATCGACATGGCGGACGAGTTCTGTGAGACCTTCTTCGACGACGTCCGCGTGCCGAAGGGGAACATCGTCGGCCAGATCAACAAGGGCTGGTCGATGGCCAAGGCGCTCTTGAGCTTCGAGCGCATCGGCTCCGGATCCCCGCGGCAGTCCGCCTATGCGCTGAAGCGCCTCAAGCTGCTGGCCGAGCGGATGGGAGCGTGGGATGACGAACAGTTCCAGGAACGCTACACGAAGCTGCGGCTCGACCTGGAAGACCACAAGGACCTGTATGAGACCTTCGTCGAGAAGGTGCGTCGCGGCGAGACCCTCGGGCCGGACGTGTCGATGCTGAAGATCCATCAGACCGAACTCTACCAGCGCATCACCGAGGCCATGCTCGAGCTCTCCGGCGAGTATGGCGGCCAGCTCGGACCGATGGAGGGCAATCGCGAACTGAACCCGACCGGCCTGTTCCTGCAGTCCCGTCCGTCGACGATCTACGCCGGGTCGAACGAGATCCAGCGCAATATCCTGGCGAAGAACGTCCTCGAACTTCCCTGACACGACGCCCGCTCGCTGCATTGCACCATGGCGAGCGGGCAGTCCGCACAGGCTCTATTCAGCACGTTTCGAACGCTACCATCCCGCGCGGCGGGTTGACGAAAACGAGACGCTGCTTCTAGTCTCCGCAATCAATGAAGGAGGGGCCCGGACGGCCCCCACGAGGGAGGCCGCCCAAGGTGGAAGACGCTGCGCGTCTGTTGCAGCTCGTGGTCAATGGTGCAGCGGCTGGCTGCATCTATGGCCTCATCGCGCTCGGATTCGTCCTGATCTACAAAGCGACCGAGATGGTCAACTTTGCCCAGGGCGACATCATGATGCTGGGCGGGTTTCTCGCCTTCAGCCTGATCGCCCATTGGGGCCTGAACTATTGGGTCGGGGCACTCCTCGCGATCGTCATCACGGCAGCGTTCGGCTACGCGCTGGACGCCGTGGTGTTGAGACGAGTCATAGGCCAACCACAATTCGCAGTGGTCATGTTGACCCTGGGCCTGGGCTTCATCTTCCGTGCGGGCGCCGGCATCACCTGGGGCTACGACTCGGTCGGCTTCGCAACACCGTTCACCAACAAGACGGTCAACCTCGGCGGCCTCGTCCTCGGTCAGGACAATGTGTCGATCATCGTCGGCACGGTCATCCTGTGCGGCGTGCTCTTCACCTTCTTCAGCAAGACCCGCGTCGGCGTCGCCATGCAGGCCGCGTCGCAGAACCAGCTTGCCGCATATTACATGGGCATCCCGGTCCGCAACATCTTCTCGCTGATCTGGGCAATCAGCGCCGGCGTTGCCGCGGTGGCCGGCATCCTGCTCTCCCCCGTGTCGATGATCGACGTCAACATGGGCTTTCTCGGCATCAAGGCCTTCGCCGCCGCGGTGATCGGCGGCTTCGGCAGCATCCCCGGCTCCCTGATCGGTGGCGTGATCGTCGGCATCGTCGAGCAGCTCGCCGGCTATTACCTGCCCGCCGGGTTCCAGGAAGTCACCTCCAACGTCGTGCTGCTCGCGATGCTGATCCTGCGCCCGCAAGGTCTGTTCGCCGAACGCATGGGAAAGCGAGTCTGACCATGCGCTACGTCTTCCGGACCAATTATCGGCAGGATCTCGCGGTGTGGCGTCACCGTGGTGACGTCTTCTGGTACGGCCTGCTGCTCCTGCTGACGCTCGCGATCCCCATGCTGATGGGCGAGTTCTACGTCGGCGAACTCGGCGGCGTCTTCATCTTCGCCATCGCCGGCGTCGGGCTGATGCTGCTGGTCGGCTACACCGGCCTGATCAGCCTCGGCCACGCCGCGTTCCTCGGGATCGGGGCCTACACGAACTCCGTCCTGCTCTCGAAAGGCGTGCCGTTCCTCATCACGCTGCCCATCGCCGGCCTGTTCACCGCCCTCTGTGGGGCCGCAATCGGCCGCCCCACACTGCGCATGAGCGGCCTGTACCTCGCCATCGCGACCCTCGCCTTCGGCAGCATCGTCGGCACGATCTTCCAGAAATGGACCTCGGTGACGGGCGGCTTCGACGGGTTCGCCGTGCCCACGCCCTATGTGTTCGGCATCCCGCTCGATAACGCGACCGGCATCTACTACACCTCGCTCGTGGTGCTGATCTTCGTGGTGTGGCTGTCCGCGAACATGCTGCGCACACCCGTCGGCCGCGCCATGGTCGCGATCCGCGACAGCGAGATCTCGGCGCAGAGCATGGGCATCCATCTGGCGCGGTACAAGACGCTCGCCTTCGCGATCAGCGCCGGCATGACCGGTCTCGCCGGCGCGCTGTTCGCCCACTACGTGCGCTATCTCGCGCCGGATGCGTTCGACGTGCTGCTCTCCGTCCAGTTCGTCACGATCGTCTTCGTCGGCGGCCTGGGCTCCATCCGCGGCGCGATCCTCGGCGCCCTGTTCGTGCGGCTGCTGCCGCAGTTCATCGCCATCATCCGCGATGACCTGCCCTTCGGCATCGGCCGCATGCCGGGCCTCGAGCCCTCGTTGTTCGGCCTCATCCTCGTGCTGGTCATCCTGTTCCAGCCCGGCGGCATCGACGGGCTCTGGCTCAAGGCCAAGCATTGGTTCCAGGCCTACCCGCTCAAGCGCGCGTCCGGTGGCCGTCGCCAGAAATCCTACGCCCGATCGGAGAGACTCCGGTGAGCCTGTTCAAAGCCGAGGGAATCTCGGTCCGGTTCGGCGGCATCCGCGCCGTCGATTCCGTGAGCTTCGACGTCCAGCCGGGTGAGGTCTTCTCGATCATCGGCCCGAACGGCGCCGGAAAGACGACGATCTTCAACCTGATCAGCCGCATCTACAACTCGACCGAAGGCAAGCTGTTCTTCGACGGACAGGATATCACGCGCACCCCGCCGCATCGCATCGCCGGGCTCGGGATTGCGCGCACCTTCCAGAACATCGAGCTCTTCGCCAATGCGTCGCTGCTGCAGAACCTGCTGATCGGGCGCCACTGCCACGCCGCCACCGGCGTCCTCGCGCAGATGGGCTTCCTTCCCTCCGCACGCCGTGACGAACTGAGGCACCGCGAAAAGGCCGAAGACGTCATCGCGTTCCTCGGGCTGGAGCGTTACCGCGACACGCTGATCGCCAATCTCCCCTACGGCGTGCGCAAGGTGGTGGAACTCGGACGCGCCCTGTGCACCGAACCCAAGCTGCTGCTGCTCGATGAGCCTTCCTCCGGCCTCAATGTCGAGGAGACGGAAGGCATGGGGTTCTGGATCGAGGACATCAAGAAGGATCTCGGCATCACCGTGATCATGGTCGAACACGACATGTCGCTGGTGAACCAGGTGTCCGATCGGGTCATGGCTCTGAACTACGGCAAGGTCCTGTCGATGGGCTCGCCACGTGACGTGCAGAGCGATCCCGAGGTGATCCGCGCCTATCTCGGCGGCGAGGTGGAAGCATGAGCGAGTCGCTGCTGCGGGTCGACGGCATTCAGACCTTCTACGGGCCGATCCAGGCCGTGCGCGGCGTCTCGCTCGATGTCGCCCCCGGCCAGATCGTCACGGTACTCGGTGCCAACGGCGCGGGAAAGACGACCGTCTTGCGCACCATCTCCGGCGTGCTCGATCCCGAACACGGGCAGATCCTGTTCGAGGGACGCAACATCGCCAGCATGCCCCCCGACCAGGTCATGAAGCTCGGGATCTGCCACGTCCCCGAGGGCCGCGAGACCTTCCCGTTCCTGACGGTGAAGGAAAACCTGATGATGGGCGCCTATACCCGGCGCGACACCGCAGGCATCAACCAGGATCTCGAGCTCTGCTACGAGTATTTTCCGCGCCTGAAGGAACGTCAGCACCAGCGTGCAGGCCTGCTCTCCGGCGGGGAGCAGCAGATGATGGCGATCAGCCGCGCATTGATGGGCCGCCCCAAGCTCCTGCTGCTCGACGAACCCTCCCTCGGCTTGTCGCCACTGCTCGTGCAGCAGATCTTCGGCATCATCAAGCGGATCAACCAGGAACAGGGCGTCGCCATTCTGCTGGTCGAGCAGAACGCCCACATCGCCCTGAAGACCGCGCATTTCGGCTACGTGCTCGAGGTCGGACGCATCGTCACGGCGGATCCGTGCGAGACCCTGATGCAGCGCGCCGACATCCAGGAATTCTATCTGGGCCAGAAGGAAGCAGGTGTCCGCGGGCAGCGGCGCTGGAAGAGGAAGCGGCTGTGGCAGTGAACGTCGAACGCACGACCATCCCCGCGATCGTCGCGCAGCACGTCGCGGCGCATGGCGGCGAGATCATCCTGCGCAAGAAGGATCGCGGGATCTGGAAAGCCGTCACCTGGACCGAACTCGACCAGCACGTGCGCGCGATCGGCGCCGGCCTGTCGCATTCCGACTTCGGGCCTGGCCAGGTCGCCGGGATCCTGTCGCAAACCCGCCCGGAAGCCGCCTATGTCGATCTCGCCGTGCTCGCAGCCGGCGGCGCCAGCCTGGCGATCCACCCCGACGAGGACGGCGAACGAGTCGGCCACATCCTTCGCGAGTCGCGTTGCCGCCTGCTGTTCGTCGAAGGCGAGGAGCAGCTCGACAAGGCACTGACCATCCGCGCCTCGTGCCCCGATCTCCAGCGCATCGTCATCTTCGACATGAAGGGCCTGCGCGACTTCGCCGACCCGCAATGCGTCAGCCTGGCGAATTTCCGCGGGAGCGATGGTGGCGCGGCGGCGCCGGCCACCCTGATGCCCGACCAGCCCGCCGTGATGCTGTTCCCGTTCGGGGAGCGGGGCGGGAAGCCGCGCGTGTTGAGCCATGGCGACTTGATCCACCTGCTCAACAGCGCAGGATCCTCCCTCGGCCTGCGCGCCGGCGACGAGCGCCTCGCCGTACTGCCCATGAGCACGCTGATGGAGCACGTGTTCGGCCTGCACCTGGCGCTGCAGACCCGGACCATCAGCAACTATCTCGAGAACCCTGAAACGGCGATCGAGAACCTGCAGGAAGTGCAGCCCACGGTCTTCGGCGCCGATGCCGAGGCCTGGACCCGCCTGAATGAACGCACGACGCGCGCCGCCGCCGCGGCGACACCGCTGCAAAGGACCCTGTACGGCTGGGCCCTGCGGGCCGGCGCGCAAGGCGGCGCCATGGCCGGCATCGCACATCTGCTCGTCCTGAACGCGGTGCGCCGGGAGCTGGGGCTCAGCAAGCTCCGCCTGGCCTATGTCTGTGGCACCCCGGTTCCCTCCGAAGTCGCCACCTGGGCGAAGGCGCTGGGCATCGACATTCACCGGATCGACGGCCCCGCCCCGCGTGGCGCGACGGTCGACGCCCGTTCACGTGCCTTGATGGAGGAAGCCTTCAGCGGAACCTGAAACACCGGCCAGGACGTCCACGCTCCGGTGACCGAACAAGGGAGGGACCACATGTTGCGTAGCCTTCTCGCGGTGGCCGTCTGCACCGTTCTCGCCGTCTCAGCCAAGGCCGCCGAAATACGCGGAGTCACCGACTCCGAGATCGTCATCGGATCCTACACCGACCTGTCCGGCGTCACCGCCGTCTGGGGCGTCAACAACAACAACGCCTGGCGCATGATGTTCGACGCGGTGAACGAGGCAGGCGGCATCAACGGCCGCAAGATCAAGTTCATCACCGAGGACAACCAGTATCAGGTGCCGCGCTCCGTCCAGGCGGCGAACAAGCTGATCAACCGCGACAACGTCTTCATCATGGTCGCCAACGACGGCACGCCGATGAACAACGCCGTCATGCCCGATCAGCTCGCCAAGAACGTGCCGAACATGTTCCCGCTGACCTCGGCGCGGTCGATGTACTACCCGTTCCATCACCTGAAGTTCGGCCTCGCCGCGTCGTACTACGACATGATGCGCGCCGGCGTGAAGCTGTTCATCGAGCAGCGCGGCAAACAGCGGATCTGCGCCATGTCGCAGGACAGCGACTTCGGTCGCGACGTCATGGATGGTGCCCGCGACCAGCTCAAGGCGATGAACGTCGCCCTCACCGCCGAGACGCTGCACAAATCGACCGACACCGACTTCAGCGCCTCCGTCGCCAAACTTCGCGACGCCAACTGCGATCTCGTGCTGCTCGGCAGCATCGTGCGCGACACCATCCAGATCGTGTCGGCCATCCGCAAGAGCGGCTGGAACGTCGACCTGCTGGGCCAGGTCGCGGTCTATGACCAGGCGGTGGCCGAGGCGCCGGGCGGCGCCACCGAAGGCCTGTACGCCATGACCTCCATCCTCTATGCGGACCCCGGCGATCCCCGTCCCGCGGTGCAGGACTTCGTGAAGAAGTACAAGGCGCGATTCGGCCACGACCCGAACTTCGCGGCACAGGTCGGCATCATGGGCGCGGAACTCGTGATCGAAGGCCTGCGCAACGCGGGGCGCAACCTCACGGTCGAGAGCTTCATCACCGCGATGGAGCAGATCAAGAACCACCAGGACATCTTCGGTTCGCCGCCCATGACCTTCGGTCCCGACAAGCATCAGGGCTCGAACGAATCCTTCCTCACCGTCGTCAAGGCCGGACGCTGGGTACCGGTCGACGCACGGCCCGTCGGCTACTGAGAAGAAGAGAGGACCATGCGCAAGACCCTACTCGCCGCCGCCTTGGCTACCGCGGTCTCGGCCCCCGCCTGGGCAGAGACGCAACGCGGCGTCACTGACAACGAGATCGTCATCGGCACCTACACCGACCTGTCGGGCGTGACGGCGATGTGGGGTCTCAACAACTCCAACGCCTATCGCATGGTGTTCGAGGAAGCCAACGCAAAAGGCGGCATCGACGGCCGCAAGATCAAGTACATCGTCGAGGACAACCAATACCAGGTCCCGCGCTCGGTGCAGGCCGCGAACAAGCTGATCAACCGCGACGGCGTGTTCATCCTGGTGGCGAACGGCGGCACCCCGATGAACAACGCCGTCATGCCGGACCAGATCGCCAAGGGCGTCGCGAACGTGTTTCCGCTGACCTCGGCACGCTCCATGTACGAGCCGTTCAACAAGTTCAAGTTCGCGCTCGGGTCGAGCTACTACGACCAGATCCGCTCAGGCGTGAAATATTTCGTCGAACAGCGTGGCAAGAAGCGCGTCTGCGCCATGTCGCAGGACACCGACTTCGGCCGCGACGTCAGCCAGGGCGTGAACGATCAGCTCAAGGCGGAGAACCTGAAGCTCGCCGGCGAAACCCTGCACAAGCCGACCGACACGGATTTCAGTGCCTCGGTGGCGCGGATGCGTGACGCGAACTGCGATCTCGTGGTCATCGGCGGCATCGTGCGCGACACCGTGCAGATCATCTCCGCCATCACCAAGACCGGCTGGAAGGTCGACATGCTCGGTCAGGCCGCAAGCTACGACGAGGCGGTCGCCGAGATGCCGGGCGGTGCCAGCGAAGGCTTCTACTCGATGGCGCCGATGCTGGTGATCGATCCGAAGGAAGCCACCGGCGAAGCCAAGGTCTTCGTCGACAAGTACCGCAAGCAGTTCGGCAAGGACCCGAACTTCGCCGCGCAGATCGGCTACACGGGTGGCCAGATCGTGGTGAAGGCGCTGGAGAACGCGGGCAAGAACCTGACCGCGGACAGCTTCATCGCCGGCATGGAGTCGATCAAGGACTACCACGATGCATTCGGCTCACCGGCGATCAGCTTCGGGCCGCAGAAGCATCAGGGCTCCAACGAGTCCTTCCTGTGCCAGATCAAGGACGGCCATTGGGTGAAGGCAGCCGACAAGCCGCTCGGCTACTGATCGACGCGGCCCCTCGCCTTGGGGCCGTGCCGACGCCCTCCTGTGTCATGCGCGACGTTCGGGTGGCCACGCTCCGCCCATGCCGAACGTCGCAGATGGCCGTTCCGGCCGCCGCCATGAGACGCGGAAGCAGCATCGCTTACGTCAGGTAGCGCGCCGTCAGGTGCGCCTCGAAATCCGACGGGTCCAGCCGCTTGCCCGTCGCCGCTTCCAGCAGCTCGTTGAACCCGAGCCGGCTGCCGACGCCATGGACATGGGTGCGCAGCCAGGTGAGCAGCGGGGACAGGTCGCCTTGTGCCAGTGCTGCGTCCAGGTCGGGGATGCTGCGCCGCGCCGCCGCCATCAACTGCGCGGCGGCCATCGCACCCAGCGTATAGCTGGGGAAATAGCCGATCGCACCGTCGTACCAGTGGATGTCCTGCAGGCAGCCGCGCGCGTCGTCCGGCGGCACCAGGCCCAGCAGGTCGCGGAACCCATCGTTCCACGCGCCCGGCAGATCGGCGACCGCCAGGTCTCCCGACACCAGCGCCTGCTCCAACCGGAAGCGCAGAATGACGTGGGCGGGATACGTCATCTCGTCCGCCTCGACGCGGATGAAACCACGATCCACTCGTCGCCACAGCCGCGCCAGGTTGTCGGGGGCATATGGCGCGGCATCGCCGCCGAACGTCGCGTGCAGCTCGCGGCCGATCCAGGACAGGAACGCGTCGGAGCGGCAGGCCTGCATCTCGATGATCAAGGACTGGCTCTCATGCGCCGCCATCCCGGCAGCCTCGCCCACCGGCTGGCGCGCCCAGGCGACGGGCAGCCCGCGCTCGTACAGCGCGTGCCCGGTCTCATGCACCACGGCCAGCACGGCCTGGGTGAAGTCCGCCTCGGTGTAGCGCGTGGTGATGCGCACGTCGGTGGCCGTGCCGCCGGAGAACGGGTGCGCGGACCGGTCGAGCCGCGCATGGTTGAAGTCGAGGCCGAGGCGCGCGGACAGCGACCGGCAGAACGCCTCTTGCTGTGCGATCGGGAATGGACCGGTCGGCCGCTCCGGCGCGGGACGGGCGGCCTGCCGCGCCTCGGCCTCGGGCAAAGCGCGCCGCAGGAAGCGCTCATAGTCCGCGAACACCGGACCAACGTCCGCGGCGCCGATGCCGCGCTGATACCCGTCCATCAGCGCGTCGTAGGGCGAGAGGCCGAGCGCCGGGCCGAGCGCCGCGGCGGCCTCGCGCACGAGGCGCACGACTTCCTCGAGCTGCGGGCGCACGAGCGCGAAGGAAGCCGTGCGGCGCGCCTCTCGCCACACCTTCTCGCAGGCGGAATTGGCACGCGCCTGGGCCTCCACCAGATCGGCCGGCAACGCGGTTGCCCGCACATAGGCGTGGCGCATCAGCTTCAGGTTGGCATCGCGCCACGGATCGGCGGGGCCGACTTCCTGGGTTGCCGCCTCGAGCTCGTCGTTCACCTCGGGCGCCACGAGTTCGCGATGCGCGAGGCCGGCCAGCACGGCGAGCTGGTCGCCGCGGGCCGCGCCGCCGCCGGTGGGCATCATCGTGGCGGCATCCCAGCTCAGCATGGATGCGGCTTCGCCAATCGTCGCGATGCGGGCGAAGCGGGAACTCAGTCGGTGGTAGGCGCTGTTCGCGGTCATTGGTGCACCGTCTTTCGGGCCCAGAGGGCGAAGATGACGACCAGCGCGATCGCCAGGCCGTACCAGGTGATCGCGTAGGACAGGTGGTTGTTCGGCGGTCGCGGCAGGTGCTTCGCCGGATCGGGCCAGTGCTCCGGCGGTTCGGGCCCCATCGCCACGACCGTATAGGGGCTCACGGTGGGCAATCCGAGGGCGCGGCCGATCGCGACCGGGTCGAGCGTGTAGAAGAGCCGCGCGGGCGGATCGTCCTTGGCGCTGAACCAGCCCGGCTCCGAGGGCGGCCGGACATAGCCGACCACCGTGGTGGTGCCTTCGGGCTGCGACAGCGGCGCCTTGCGTGTGGCGGGCACCCAGCCACGATCCACCAGCACCGGGGGCTTGCCGTCGCGCTCCAGCGGCACGATCAGCTCGCTGCCCATCTGCGGGCCGGACAGCGTCTCGCGCACCTCCGCGCCGTACAGCGCGGCGAGATCGGTGCGCAGGTGTCCGGTGACCTCGACCTTGGTGTAGGGCTCCGGCGCATCGGTCAGCGGCCCGGGCGCCCCGGCTTCGGCGGCGGCGATCTGCGCCAGCACGCCCCGCTTCCACTGCAGCCGCTCGACCTGCCAGGTGCCGAGGGCGATCAGGACCAGGAGCATCGCCAAGGTCGTCAGCCCCGGCAGGATCAGCCGGCGCGCGTGTGCTGTCACAAGCCCATCTCGCTGCGGCGGTAGCGGTATTGCATGGCCACCAGGGCGGCCTTGGTCGGACGGATCAGGCCGATGGCCAGCGGCACCGAGACGATCGGCCACACCACGGCATGGACCCAGAGCGGTGGAGAGAAGCGGAACTCCACCCAGAAGGCGAGCCCGACGATGATGGTGCCCAGCACGAACAGGGCGGGGACGGCTGCGCCATCCCCCACATCGCTCTGGCGAAGATCCAGGCCGCAGACCTCACATTGGTCGCGGACCTGGAGCACACCCTTGAACAGCCGACCCTTGCCGCAGCGGGGGCATCGACCGGCGAGAGCCACCTGGACGATCGGGAGCCGCGGCCAGGAGGTCGGCGTTTCGCTCACTCGACGGCGATCTGACCGGCGCCGTACCAGTAGATGCAGGTGAACAGGAACAGCCACACCACATCGACGAAGTGCCAGTACCAGGCCGCGGCCTCGAAGCCGAAATGGCGCTGCGGCGTGAACTGATTATCGCGGGCACGGAACCAGCAGACGAGCAGGAAGCAGGTGCCGACGATCACGTGGAACCCATGGAACCCGGTCGCCAGGAAGAACACCGACGGATAGATGCCGCCGCCGACGAACTTGAACGGCGCGTTCGAGTACTCGATCACCTGGCAGACGGTGAAGGTGAGGCCCAGCAGCACGGTAAGCCCGAGGCCGCGGAGCATGCCCTTGCGGTCACCCGCTAGCAGCGAGTGGTGCGCCCAGGTGATCGTCGTGCCCGAGAGCAGCAGGATCATCGTGTTGAGGAAGGGCAGGTGGAACGGGTCGAAGGTATGGATATTGCTGGGCGGCCACACGGTCTGACCGTTGCCCTGGGTCTCCGGCAGGATCAGGAAGTTGAAATAGGCCCAGAAGAAGCCGACGAAGAACATCACCTCCGAGGCGATGAACAGCGTCATGCCGTAGCGGAGGCCGAGCTGCACGATCGGGCCGTGTGCCCCGGGCTCCCGCGACTCGCGCAGCACGTCGCGCCACCAGAAGAACATCGTCGCCAGCACGACCGCGAGGCCGACCACCAGCATGATGTAGCTGCCGAAATGGGCGGCGAAGACGATGCCCAGGACGGTGAGGAAGCCACCGATGGACCCGGTCAGCGGCCACGGGCTGGGATTCACCAGGTGATAGGGCTGTTTGATCCCGGAACTGGTGGCCGGCACCGTGGCGCCGTGTGCGTCGCTGCTCATGACGTACCCATGACTGCTTGGCCGGGGAATCCGCCCCGACACGGCTGCCGCATCATCGCGAAATCGGATGTCACTTCAAGTCTCGCTCCCCGCATCCGCGCGAGAGGCGCGCCCGCGGCCCGGTCGAGGACCGCGCCCCGAACCGTGTCGTTCGCCGCACGCTCAGTTCGTGCGGGCATTCTTCGCCTCGAGTGCCTTTTCCTCCGCTGCCGAGATCGGGCCGACATGCGGGCCGGCCTTGGCGAGCGCGCCGGTCTTGGCGGCATCGTCCAGCGAACGGAAGAACGTGTAGGACAGCGTGATCACCTGCACGTCGGCGGTGCTCGGGTCGCGGGCGATCTCGGGATCGACCCAGAAGCTGACCGGGAATTCCATCTTCTGGCCGGCGGCCAGGGTCTGCTGGTTGAAGCAGAAGCAGGCGGTCTTGTGGAAATACTTGCCCGCCTTTTCCGGCGTGACGTTGTAGAGCGCCATCCCCGTGACCGGCGCCTTCGCCAGGTTCGTGGCGTTGTAGAAGGCGATCTGCTCGTCGCCCAGCTTGACGGTGACCTCGTTCACGTCGGGCGCGAACTTCCACGGCAGCGCGGGGTTGGTATCGGCGTTGAACCGCACGCGGATGGTCTTGTCGACCACGCCCGGCGACGCTTCGAGCCCGATCTTCGGCGTGCCGCCGAAGCCGGTCACCGAGCAGAACAGCCGGTACAGCGGGATGGCGGCAAACGACATCCCCACCATACCGAACACGACGGTCACGCAGACAACGGCGAACAGCCCGTTGCGACGTGCGTTGTTGGGAGGAGGTGCGGCGGACATTCTCAGGACTTCGTCATCTTGACGATGGTAATCGCATAGAACAACGCCACCAGCGCAAACAACGCCAGCATCATTGCCAAGTTTCGGCCGCGCCGGCGGCGACGGATCTCTTCGGCTTCGCGTGTTGACGGACGCGGTGGAGTGATTGCCATGCGCGCTCGTCTAGCCCGCCAGCCGATCGACCGCCAGGGCAGCGAACAGGGCGAACAGGTACAGGATCGAGAACTTGAAGGCGGCCCGTGCGGGTGCGTCGTTGGTCAGGCTCACGCCAGCCGCATCCTGCCGGTCGGTCGCCACCCGCCACACCGCGGCCAGGAAGCCCGCGCCCAGCACCGCCGCGGAGGCGGCGTAGATCATGCCGGAGAAGCCCAGCATCCAGGGCGCCAGCGACAGCGGCACCAGCAGCAGCGTGTAGAGCACGATCTGCTTGCGCGTCTCCTTGGCGCCGGCGACCACCGGCAGCATGGGCACGCCGGCCCGCCGGTAGTCCTCGTTCGCCCACAGCGCGAGCGACCAGAAATGCGGCGGGGTCCAGATGAACACGATGCCGAACAGCACGAGCGGGATCAGGTCCACCGACCCGGTCACCGCCGCCCAGCCGATCACCGGCGGGAACGCGCCGGCGGCACCGCCGATGACGATGTTCTGCGGCGTACGCCGCTTCAGCCACATCGTGTAGACGAAGACGTAGAAGCCGATCGACAGCGCGAGCACGGACGCGGCGGCCAGGTTCACCGCCAGCCCCATCATCACCACCGATCCGGCGGCGAGCGTGATGCCGTATCCCAGCGCCGCGTTCGGCGCGATGCGGCCGGCGGGGATCGGCCGATTGCGGGTCCGCCGCATCACAGCGTCGATATCCCGGTCGTACCACATGTTGATGGCACCGCACGCCCCGGCCGCCACCGCGATGCACAGGATCGCGGTGAAGCCCAGCACCGGATGCAGATGCCCGGGGGCGACGATCAGCCCGATCAGCCCGGTGAAGACGACCAGCGTCATCACCCGCGGCTTGAGCAGGGCGATCCAATCCCGCACCTCGGCCTCCTGCGCGAAGGCAGGAGCCTCACTGAATCCGCGGCAGTTCCGCATAGGTGTGGAAGGCGGGCGGGGAGGTCTGTGTCCACTCGAGGGTGGTGGCGCCTTCGCCCCAGTAGTTGTCGGCGACGTGCTCCTTCGAGGTGAAGGTGCGGAAGCAGACATAGAGGAACACCAGCACCGAGGCCCCGGCGATGTAGGCGCCGATCGAGGACACCATGTTCCAGCCCGCGAAGGCGTTCGGGTAGTCCGGGTAGCGCCGCGGCATCCCCGACAGTCCCAGGAAGTGCTGCGGGAAGAAGGTCAGGTTGACGCCGATGAACGTCATCCAGAAATGCACCTTGCCCCAGAACTCCGGATACTGGTGACCCGACATCTTGCCGATCCAGTAGTAGAACCCGCAGAAGATCCCGAACACCGCTCCCAGCGACAGCACGTAGTGGAAGTGCGCGATCACGTAGTAGGTGTTGTGCACGATCTGGTCGATGCCCGCGTTCGACAGCACGACCCCGGTGACGCCGCCGATGGTGAACACGAAGATGAACCCGATCGCCCACAGCATCGGCGTCTTCAGCTCGATCGACCCGCCCCACATCGTCGCGATCCAGGAGAAGATCTTGATCCCGGTCGGCACCGCGATGACCATCGTCGCCGCCATGAAGTAGGCGCGCGTGTCCACGTCGATGCCCGAGATGAACATGTGGTGCGCCCACACCACGAACCCGACCGCGCCAATCCCGACCATGGCGTAGACCATGCCGAGATAGCCGAACACCGGCTTGCGGCTGAACGTCGACACCACGTGGCTCACGATGCCGAAGGCCGGCAGGATCATGATGTAGACTTCGGGGTGGCCGAAGAACCAGAACAGGTGCTGGAACAGCACCGGATCGCCGCCGCCCTGCGGGTCGAAGAACGCGGTGCCGAAATTGCGGTCGCAGATCAGCATGGTGATCGCGCCCGCCAGCACCGGCACCGACAGCAGCAGCAGGAACGCCGTCACCAGCTCCGCCCACACGAACAGCGGCAGCTTGTGCATCGTCATGCCGGGCGCGCGCATGTTGAACACGGTGGTGATGAAGTTCATCGCGCCCAGCAGGGAGGAGATGCCGGCCAGATGCAGCGCGAACAGCGTGCAGTCCATCCCGAGGCCGGGCTCGTATTGCGACAGCGACAGCGGCGGATACAGCGTCCACCCCGATCCCGACTCGCCCAGGAACAGCCCGGTCATGATCAGGATGAAGGCCGGCGGCAGCAGCCAGAAGCTGATGTTGTTGAGCCGCGGGAACGCCATGTCCGGCGCGCCGATCATCAGCGGGATGAACCAGTTGCCGAACCCGCCGATCAGCGCCGGCATGACCGTGAAGAAGATCATGATCAGCCCGTGCGCCGTCACGATCGTGTTCCACTCCTGGCCGGAGGTGACGATCGTGTTGTGCGGCACGCTCAACTGCGCCCGCATGATCATCGACAGGATGCCGCCGATCACCCCGGCGCACACCGCGAAGATCAGGTAGAGCGTGCCGATGTCCTTGTGGTTCGTGCTGAACAGCCAACGCGCCACGAAACCGGGCTTGTGGTCGTGATCGTCATGCGCGTGATCGTGTGTCGTCGCCGACATGTGGTCTGTCTCCTTAGGCGCCGGCAGTCGTGGCCAGCGCCG
>JAFKLG010000041.1 GCA_017304945.1 Rhodospirillales bacterium | reverse complement strand
GCTCGGGCGCTCCCTCGCCATCCGCCAGGTGGATGCCGGCTCCTGCAACGGCTGCGAGCTCGAGATCCATGCGCTCAGCAACGCGCTCTACGACCTCGAGCGGTTCGGGCTGCACGTCGTCGCCTCGCCGCGCCACGCGGACGTGCTGCTCGTCACCGGCCCGGTGACCCGGAACATGCGCGAGGCGCTGGAGCGGACCTGGCGCGCCACCCCCGATCCGAAATTCGTCGTCGCGGTCGGTGACTGCGCCGCCGATGGCGGGGTGTTCGCGGGCAGCTACGCGGTCACGGGTGGCGTTGCCGCGGTGGTCCCGGTGGACCTCGTGATCCGCGGCTGCCCGCCCACGCCGACCCAGCTCTTGCAGGGGCTGCTGACGCTGCTCGAGCCGCCCGTCACTCCGCCGGCACCGTCGCCGGCCGCCGGGTGAGCGCGCTGACCACGGCGAGCGCCACCAGGTTCAGCACCAGCGCGATGATGCCGATGTTGAGGTCGCGCACGCCCTCGGGCCAGGTCGGGAACAGCGTCGCAAAGCTCGTATGGGTCAGCGTGGTCGCCGCCACGGTCGCGACGCCGACGCCGATGCCGGCGAAGGCGCCCTCCCGCGTCACCGGGTTGTGCGGCAGCAGGCTCGCGACCAGCGTGGGCAGCAACTGCGTCACGAAGGCGTAGCCCATCAGCAGCAGCGCGACGATCGTGGTGCCGCCCTCGAGCGTGAACCACACCGCGACCAGCGCCACCACCGGCACCAGGCCACGGGCCACGGTGGTCACCGCGCGGTCCGGCGCATCGGGGCTGAACGCGCGATAGATGTTGTTCGCGAGCAGCGTCGCCGAGGCCATCAGGATCATCGAGCCCGGCACCAGCGCGGTCAGCACGCCGGCCGCGCCGATCACGCCGATGAACCACGGGTCGAAATGCTGCAGCGAGAGGCGGAGCAGCGCGAGATCGATATCGGGGCCGCTCAGTCCCGGCACTTTCAGGATCGCCGCGAAGCCGACGAAGAACACGAACAGCAGGATGAGCTGGTACAGCGGCAGCAGCGCGGCATTGCGCCGGAATGCCCGCGCATCCTTGGCGGTGTAGAGCGAGCCGAAGGTGTGCGGCCAGCAATAGAAGCCGAGCGCGGTCAGCAGCACGGTCGAGTCGAACCAGGCGATGCTCTCCCCCGTGGGCCGCAGCGCGAGGAAGCCGGGCTTGGCGGCCTCGATTGCGGTGAACATCGCGCCGTAGCTGCCGTACTCCTGGAGCGGCAGGTAGATGCCGAGGAACAGCACCACCGCCAGGATCAGCGTGTCCTTCACCACCGCGGTCCAGGCCGATCCGTGCACGCCGGAGACCATGACGTAGGCGGTCACCACCGCCGCCCCGATCCAGATCGCGGGCGTGGAGCCGATCGAACCGTAGGAGGCGGTCGCGACGATGATGCCGAGGCCCTTGAGCTGCAGCACGAGGTAGGGGATCAGCGCGACGATGCCGACCAGCGCGACCACGACGCCGAGGGCCGGGCTGTCGTATTTGCGGGCGAAGAAGTCGGGCTGCGAAATCAGCCGGTGCTGCTTGGCGTAGCGCCAGATCGGCGGCAGCAGCCAGTAGGAGATCGTATAGGCGAGGCACCCATAGGCCAGGATGTAGAAGGCCGGCCCGCCATGGCCGTAGGCATAGCCGGAGCCGCCCAGGAAGGTGAAGGTCGTGTAGATCTCGCCGGCCATCAGCACGAACACCAGGATCGTGCCGAAGCCGCGGCCGCCGACGCTCCACTGCTCGAGATCCATGTCCTTGCCCCGACGGGCGCGCAGTCCGAGCAGAAGGGCGGCGAGGGCGGTGAGGGCGATGATGAGGAGGGCGGCGTTCATGGCCGGGTCCGCCGCGCGCCGAGGTCAGGCGCCGGATCCGCATTCTCCGGGTCGCAGCGATAGATCACCGTCATGATCACCGCCGTCAGCAGGATCCACAACACGATCCAGGCGAGCAGCAGGGGCATTCCGAACACCAGCGGCGTGACCCGATTGAAGAAGAACACGCCGCCCAACAATCCCACGAAGGGAAGGACGGCCAGATACCTGACCCACGCCATGTCGATGCCACTCTGCTCTGCTGTCGGCTCTGCTGCCGGGCGGGAGCTTCCTCCCGGCCGTCGTCACCGGCAACGCCCTGTCTGCGCCGGAGTTGCCGCCGCGCACATCTGCGCTTGCGGGTGGCGCTGCAGTGCAACACTCTGACCCGATGAACGACCTCGTCCCGACCGATCTTCGCCAGAATGCCTCCCATTGGGGAGCATTCACCGCCGCGGTCCAGGGGGGCCGCATCACCGAGATCCACCCCTTTGCGGGCGACCCCGACCCATCGCCGATCATCTACGGTACGGCGGAAGCGGTGCATGGGCGGACCCGGATCGACCGGCCACATGTCCGCAAGGGCTGGCTGGACGGCGACCGTGCCGGCGGCACCCTGCGCGCGCAGGACCCGTTCGTGCCGGTGGACTGGGACACCGCGACCCGCCTGGTGGCGGGGGAGCTCTCCCGGGTGCGCGACGATTTCGGGCCGGCCAGCATCTTCGGCGGCTCGTATGGCTGGTCGTCGGCCGGCCGCTTCCATCACGCCAAGACGCAGCTCCAGCGGATGCTGGCGGTCGCGGGCGGCTTCACCACCAGCCTGATGAGCTACTCCTACGCCGCCGGCCAGGCGATCATGCCGCACATCCTGGGCGACATGAGCAGCGTGGTCGGGCCGGTGACCGACTGGCGCGCGATCGCCCGGCACGCGCGGGTGATGCTGTGCTTCGGCGGCATCCCGCTGCGCAACGGCCAGATCATCAATGGCGGCGGCGGTGAGCACGACATGGGGCCGTGGCTGCGCCATGCCGCCAAGGCCGGCGTGCGGCTGATCAACATCTCGCCGGTCAAGGCCGACATGCCGGCGGACGTGCCGGCCGAGTGGATCCCGATCCGCCCGACCACCGACACCGCGCTGATGCTGGCGCTCGCGCATGTGCTGATCACCGAGGATCGGGTCGATCACGGCTTCGTCGAGCGCTGCACCAGCGGCTATGACCGGCTGCGCGCCTATGTGCTGGGCGAGTCCGACGGCACGCCCAAGACGCCCGCCTGGGCCGCCGCCGAGACCGGCATCCCGGCCGACCGCATCGTGGCGCTGGCGCGCGAGATCGCCGGTGCCCCCACCATGCTGACCGCCGCCTGGTCGCTGCAGCGCGCCGAGTATGGGGAGCAGCCGTTCTGGATGCTGGCGGCGCTCGCCGCGCTGCTGGGCAGCATCGGCAAGCCGGGCCTCGGCGTGGGGTTCGGCCATGGCTCGATCGCCGGCATGGGCACGGTGCGGGGCGACTTCCCGACCCTCGGCATGTCGGCCTTCCCGAACCGCGCCAACAGCATCATCCCGGTCGCCCGCATCACCGACATGCTGGAGAACCCCGGCGCCGAGTACGACTATAACGGCCGCCGCCTGCGCTACCCCGACACGCGGCTGATCTACTGGGCCGGCGGCAATCCGTTCCACCACCACCAGGACCTCAACCGGTTCCGCCGCGCCTGGGCACGCGCCGAGACGATCGTGGTGCACGAACCCTGGTGGACCTCGGCCGCACGCCACGCCGACATCGTGCTGCCCGCCACCACCACGCTCGAGCGCGACGACATCGCCTCCTCCGCCCGCGACAGGTTCGTGCTGGCGATGAAGCAGGTGGTGCCGCCGCAAGGCCAGGCGCGCGACGATTTCGCGATCTGCGCCGACATCCTGGACGCGATGGGGCTGCGCGATCGGTTCACCGAACAGCGCGATGTGCACGCCTGGCTGCGCTTCCTCTATGGCCGCTGGCAGGGCCAGATGGACCGGCTGGGCCACCCCGTGCCCGATTTCGACGCGTTCTGGGCCGAGGGACGGGTCGAGCTGCCGGACCGCACCGACGACGTGGTGCCGATGGCCGCGTTCGTCCGCGATCCGGAGCAGCACCGGCTCAACACCGGCAGCGGCAAGATCGAGCTGTTCTCCGAGACGATCGCCGGGTTCGGCTACGCGGACTGCCCCGGTCATCCGACCTGGTTCGCGCCGCGCGAATACCTGGGATCCCCACTGGCGACGCGCTACCCGCTTCACGTGTTGACCGCCCAGCCGGCGACGCGGCTGCACAGCCAGATGGACGCGGTCGGGCCGAGCCTGGAGAGCAAGATCGAGGGGCGGGAGCCGATCTGGCTGCATGCGGACGACGCGGCGGCGCGGGGCCTGGTCGAGGGCGACATCGTGCGGGTGTTCAACGACCGCGGCGCCTGCCTGGCAGGCGTGCGGCTGACCCGGGACCAGTTGCCCGGCGTCGCGGTGCTGCCCACCGGCGCCTGGTACGATCCGCAGGACACGCTGTGCGTCCACGGCAATCCGAACGTGCTGACCCAGGATATCGGTACCTCCAAGCTGGGGCAGGGCCCGGTGGCGCAGAGCTGCCTCGTCGAGGTGGAGCGGTTCGCGGGACCGCTGCCACCGGTCACCGTCCACGTGCCGCCCGCGGTCGTGGAGGGCTGATGGCACTGCTCTCGGTCCGCAACCTCGCGGTGCGCTATGGCGACCTGGTGGGGCTTGCGGACGTGTCGCTCGAGGTGCCGGCCGGCTCCGTCGTGGCGCTGCTGGGCTCCAACGGGGCGGGCAAGACCACGACGCTGAACGCGATCGCCGGGCTGGTGCCGGCCGCGGGCGGGCAGGTGACCTGGGACGGCGCCGACATCACCGGCCAGCCCGCCTATGCCGTGGTCGGCCGAGGGCTCGCGCTCGCCCCCGAGGGCTGGCGGCTCTTCGTGCAGCAGACGGTCGAACAGAACCTGCGCCTCGGGGCGACGGTGCTGCGCGACGCGTCGCGTGTGCCGGCGCTGCTCGAGCGGGTGTTCGCGCTGTTTCCCCGGCTCGCGGAGCGGCGGCGGCAGCGGGCTGGCACGCTCTCGGGTGGCGAGCGGCAGATGCTGGCGACCGGCCGCGCGCTGATGAGCGATCCGAAGCTGCTGATGCTCGACGAGCCCTCGTTGGGGCTCGCGCCGGCGGTGGTGGAGGCGATGTACGAGACGCTGGGCCGGCTGCGGCGGGAGGGGCTGACGCTGCTGCTCGCGGAGCAGGCGGTCGAACTGGCGCTGGAGGTGGCGGACCACGCTTACGTGCTGCAGACCGGGCGGACCGTCCTGGATGGGAGGGCATCCGATCTGGCGGATGATGCGGATGTGCAGCGGATCTATTTGGGGTTGGAGAGGGCTTGAGGCTTTCGAGGGCGGCTCTGTCCGGCTGGAGTTTTTGGGCGGGTCCGTCCGGCAGGTGCGTTGGGGCGGGTCCGTCCGGCAGGCGCCTTCGGGCGGCTCCGTCTGTGCGGGCGGTTCGAGCTTTGATTCAACACAGAGTTGAGGCGAGTCGAGGCGAGCCACAGAGGAAGAGAAAGAAGACTGACCCGAGGGCGAGCCGGACCGTCGGCGGAGGCACCGCTGTTGGCCTCCTGCCCAGGCAATGGCCTGGTTCAGATTGCAATCTGCGCCGGAATCTCTGGATCCAAGCCAACACGGAAAGGCTCCAGCATCGCTCGGGCATATCGCATCGGCGGCATGCCGACGTGCCGTGTGAAGGCGGTGCTGAACGTGCTCGCGGAGGCGTAGCCGACTTGCGCGGCGACATGCTCGATCGCCAGCTCCCGCGTGCGTAGCAGCCGCTTGGCGAGCGCCATGCGCCAGGTCAGCAGATACTCGATCGGCGGCAATCCGACGATCCGACTGAAGCGTGCGAAGAAGGCGGACCGCGACATTGCCGCCTCGGCGGCGAGATCGGCCACGGTCCAGCCATGCGCCGGGCGCGCATGCATGGCCCGCAAGGCGAACACCAGCCGCTCGTCCGACAGGCCCCGCGCGAGGCTCGGCACCGACAGGATGTCGGTCCCGCACCGCAGCGCCTCGATGAGCAGCACCTCGAGCAGGCGCTCCAGCACCAGCTCCCGCGCCGGACGGGCGTGGCGCGTCTCGTCGCCCACGAGCTGAAGCAGCAGGGCAAGCCGCGGCTCGTCGCGGGCGATGATCATCGCCGGCAACAGTGAGACGAGCAGGGCGGCGTCGGGCGAGGCGAAACTGCAGATGCCCACCTGCATCCTGAGATTGACCGGCTCGCCGGGCGGCCCGACGCGGAATTGCCCCTCGCCGATCTCCGTCGGCATCATCGTGACGCCGTGCGGCGGCGCCTCGATGCTCTCGACCACATGATCCTTGGTCACGGGCGACAGCACGAAGTCGCCCTGGCGTACGATGATCGGCGGCCCGTCGGACGACACGACCCGACACGCGCCCTCCAGCACCGCGAAGAACACCGGCTTGCCCTCGATGCCGCGGCGGAGCCGCCACTGGCCAGCATATTCGACGCGCTTGGAATAGCTGGCCGAGGGCTGCAGCAAGGTGACGATCTCGGCGAGCGGGTCGACGGTCATGGCAGGACTATCGCAAATGTATGACGGACTTTCGACCATAGGTGGTCTTCCCGCTCTTCGCCATATGCCGGTGAGTGCCAACCAGTCCGGAGTGCTCCCATGCCCACCGTCCTCATCACCGGTTGTTCCTCGGGCTTCGGCCTCGAAACCGCGAAACTGTTTCTCGAGAAGGGCTGGAAGGTCGTCGCCACGATGCGCCAGCCCAAGGCCGACATCCTGCCGGCCTCCGCCAATCTCCTCGTCCTGCCGCTGGACGTCACCGATCCGCGCAGCATCGCGCGCGCGCTCGGGGAGGCCGGGAAGATCGACGTGCTGGTCAACAATGCAGGGTTCGGCGCCGCGGTGCCGATCGAGTTGATCGAGCCGGACACGGCGCGGCAGCTCTTCGAGACCAATACGCTCGGCACGCTGGCGATGCTGCAGGCGGTCTTGCCCGGCTTTCGCAAGCGCCGCGGCGGCGTGGTCATCAACGTCACCTCGACGGTGACGCTCAAGCCGCTGCCGCTGGTCAGCGTCTATCGTGCGAGCAAGGCGGCGGTGAACGCGCTCACCGAGAGCCTCGCGGCCGAGATGGAGCCGTTCGGCGTGCGTGTGCATATCGTGCTCCCCGGCCGCTCGCCGGAAACGAACTTCGGCAACAACGCCACGCCGCATCTGCGCGGGCTCGATAACCCCGACTACAAGCCGCTGATCGAAGGCATGATCGCGCGCTTCCGCGACGACACCGGTCCGGTCACCCATGCCGCCGATGTGGCCGCGGCGGTCTGGCTGGCCGCCACCGACCCGCACGCGCCGCTCAGCATCCCCGCCGGCGAGGATGCGGTGCAGTGGATGGCCGAGGCGACGACCGGACCTGGTTGAGCCAACCCCAGATCCGCAGTCGCAGCTCATCGCCGGGTGGATCCGGAGTGGCCGACCGCCGCAGCAACAGCTCGCTCGAAGCCGAGGGGGTTGCTCGTGGTCCGGCTCACTCCGACCTCGGATCACCCGATGACGTGCCTTCCGTGAAGCCGAGCAACAAGGTGCGGGCGAGTTCGCGGGCACTCGCTGCAAGTGCCGCGTCGGGCAGTTCGCCCGCCGTCCAGAACGACAGCACCCCACGAAAGCCGAAGGCGAGTTGTCCCGGCAGGCAACGGAGCGCCTGATCCCGCCGCACCGCGATCAGCCCGTCCCCCGTTCCCAGCGCAAGTGTCCAGAGTGCCGTGGAGCGCGCCCAAACCTGTCCGGGCGAGGAGCTGGGGGTGCCAAGCCAGCCCATGACCGCACGGTTGACCTCCGGCTCCTCCAGCATCACGGCGGCTGCCGTATCGATCGCCAGCATGACGCGGTCGACGGTGTCCGTCAGCGGCGGCGCGGCGATGAAGCGGCTTTCCATCGTGTCGATCCGACGCGTGGAGAGCGTCTGCATGATCGCCGCCTTGCTTCCGAACTGGTTGAACGGCGTCGCAAAGCTGACGCCGGCCTCGGCAGCGAGGTCGCGCATCGAGAAGTCGGCTTTGCCATCGCGAAGCAGCCGTTCGGCAGCGTCGATGACGCGCTGACGAAGCGGCTCGCCCCTGGCGCCGTTGGGAGCGGGCTTGATCTTGCCATCTGCCATATGGATATCTATATCATGATATAGTTAACGCTGGACGCGGAGTTATCCATGGCGGTCGTCGCTTCGAAGACCTTCCTCATCACAGGTGTCAGTTCGGGCCTGGGCCGCGCGTTTGCCGAAGGCGCGCTGGACGCCGGCCATCGGGTGATTGGCACGGTGCGGCGGAGCGACGCCGCCGAAGCCTTTGCCGCCCGTGCTCCTGGCCGCGCGCACCCGCTGCTGCTCGACGTGACCGATTTCAATGCCATCCCGGCGGCTGTGGCCGATGCCGAACGGCAAGTCGGCGCCATCGACGTGCTGGTGAACAATGCCGGGTATGGCCACGAGGGAGTACTCGAGGAGTCCTCCATGGAGGCACTCCAGCGTCAATTCGCGGCCAACGTCTTCGGGCCGGTCGCGATGATCAAGGCGGTGCTGCCCGGGATGCGCGAACGGCGCCGCGGCCACATCGTCAACGTCACCTCCATGGGCGGCTTCATCACCATGCCGGGAATCGCCTTCTACTGCGGCAGCAAGTTCGCTTTGGAAGGGATTTCGGAAGCGCTTGGCAAGGAGCTGGCGGGTTTCGGGATACGGGTGACGGCGCTCGCGCCGGGCCAGTTCCGCACCGACTGGGCCGGCCGATCCATGGATCGCACGCCGCGCAGCATTGCCGACTACGACGCGGTCATGGATCCGATCCGCGCCGCCAGGCAGGCCAAGAGCGGCAAGCAGCCCGGCGACCCGGCAAAGGCCGCACGAGCACTGCTCGCGCTGGTGGAAGCTGAGACCCCGCCCGTCCGGCTGTTCCTGGGCGAGGACGCGCTGGCGCTCGTGGAGCAGAAGCTCGAGACAATGAAGATCGAACGCGAGACGTGGGATGCGCTCTCGCGTTCGACCAGCTTCGAATCTGATTGACCGGCAGCCCGTCCGGCTCATCAGCCTGCCCGGCAACAGCGACGAACGCCGCACGGGCCGACTCATATCGCTGCCGGGTTCGGCACGACCGTAGGTCTTGGCACACCGGCCCGGCAATCACCCGTTTCGACTTCGTCTCTGTGGCTCGTCTCAACTCGCCTCAACTCTGTGTTGAATCAGAGCTCGAGCGGCCGGCACGAACGGAGCCGCCCGGACGCACCCCGCCAGCATCACAGAGCCGCCCAGACGCCCCCGCCAGCCCGGACGAAGCCGCCCGGCGCCCCCGCCAGCACACACGGGACCGACCTCACCAAGGCACAGCCTCTCGAAGGCCCAATCCTCACCTCCCGCCCTCCCACAAAACCTGACCGTTCCGAACGCAAGCCCTCCCCCAAACGGGATTGCGCATCCGATCCTGGGTCTGTAGGTTGCCCAAATCATGGGCAATTGTCGTTCACAAAGCACACCCGCTGCACGCGAGTCGGTCGCCGTCCCTCCCGCGGCGCGTGCGCACACGGCCGCGCCGGTCACCCTCCACCCGATCGATCTCGGCACCGGCGTGGTCATCGACACGCCGGTGATCGTCGCCCCCATGTCCGGCGTCACCGACCTCCCGTTCCGGCGCACCGCCAAGCAGCTCGGCGCCGGCATGGTGGTGTCCGAGATGATCGCCTCCTGGGCGATGATCCGGGAAAACCGCAAGACCCTGGACATGGCCGAAGTCGACGGATGCGGCGGGATTTCCGCCGTCCAGCTCGCCGGCTGCGACCCGCAGGCCATGGCGGAGGCGGCACGTCTCGCGGTCGACAAGGGCGCCCACCTGGTCGACATCAATTTCGGCTGCCCGGTGAAGAAAGTGGCGGTGGGCCAGGCGGCCGGCTCCGCCCTGATGCGCGACGAGACCGCCGCCGCGGCGATCCTGCAGGCGACCGTGCGCGCCGTCCCGGTGCCGGTCACGCTGAAGATGCGCATGGGCTGGGACCACCAGAGCCTGAACGCGCCGCGGCTGGCCCGCATCGCGGAAGATGCCGGCATCCGCATGGTCACGATCCATGGCCGCACCCGGCAGCAATTCTATACCGGCACCGCGGACTGGGATTTCGTGCGCCAGGTGAAGGACGCGGTCCGGCTGCCGGTGATCGTCAACGGCGACATCGTCACCGAGGAGGACGCGCAGGAGGCGCTGGCCCGCTCCGGCGCCGACGGCGTGATGATCGGCCGTGGCTGCTACGGCCGGCCCTGGTTTCCCGCCCAGGTGGCGCACCGGCTGCGCACCGGCCAGCCGATGCCCGAGCCGTCGCTCGCGCGGCAGAAATCCATCATCCTGGGGCATTACGAGGCGATGCTGGAGCGTTTCGGCGGCAACGCCGGCGTCCGGCTCGCGCGCAAGCACCTGTCCTGGTACTCGCGCGGACTGCCCGGCTCCGCCGAGTTCCGCGCCGCCATGAATCGCATCCCGGAGGCGGCCGACGTGCTGCGCCTGCTCGACTCGTTCTACGATCCGCTGATCGCCCGCGGCGTCACGCGCACGCAAGCCAGCCGCGACGCGCTTGCCCTGGAGGCTGCATGAGCTCTGTGATGGCGCGCGCCTCCCGCCTGATCGGCCGCCCCCGCGCGGTCGACGCGGCGGCGGTGCTGGGCGCCGTGCCGGTCCCGGTGGTGCTGCTGGATGCGGAGAACCGGTTCCGTCACGCCAACCACGCGGCGGAGCAGTTCCTCGGCATCTCCGCTGCCAGCCTCGCCCAGCTCCGGCTCGAGGACCTGGTGCCGACCGACAACCCGCTGTTCATGCTGATCGAGCAGGTGCGCCGCAACGAGGCGATCATCGCCGACCACGACCTGACGCTGGAGAGCCCCCGGCTCAACAAGCGCGGCATCACCGTTCAGGGCTCGCCCTTGCCGGAGGAACCGGGCGCGGTGCTGCTGGTGATGCAGGATGCCTCGGCCGCCCGCGCGCTCGACCGCCAGCTCGCCTTCCGGGGCGCGGCGCGCAGCGTCACCGGGATGGCGGCGATCCTGGCGCACGAGGTGAAGAACCCGCTGTCGGGCATCCGTGGCGCCGCGCAACTGCTCGAATCGAGCGTGGCGCCGGAGGACCGGGAGCTGACCGTGCTGATCCGCGACGAGGCCGACCGCATCCGCGGCCTGGTCGACCGGATGGAGGCATTCAGCGAGAAGCCGATCGCGCGCGGGTCGGTGAACATCCATCGTGTGCTGGAGCACGTGCGCAAGCTGGCGCAATCGGGGTTCGCGGCGCATGTGCGCTTCGTCGAGACCTACGATCCCTCGCTGCCGCCCGTCTGGGGCAACCGCGACCAGCTCGTGCAGGTCATCCTCAATTTGGTGAAGAACGCGGCCGAGGCGGTGACCCATCCCGGCGCCTCGCATCCGGAGATCACCTTGTCGACCGGCTTCCACCACGGCGTTCGCGTCGCCGTTCCCGGGTCCTCGACCCGGCTCGACCTGCCGCTCTATGTCTGCGTGCGTGATAACGGTCCCGGCATTCCCGACGACATCCGGCCGCATCTGTTCGAGCCGTTCGTGACGTCCAAATCCTCCGGCAGCGGCCTCGGCCTGGCGCTGGTGGCCAAGATCGTGGGCGACCATGGCGGGCTGATCGAGGTGGACAGCCGGCCCGGCCGCACCGAATTCCGCCTGCATCTGCCGGTGATCACCGAAAAGGAGAGCGACCTGTGACGCTGCCGACCGTGCTGGTGGCGGACGACGACCGGTCGATCCGCACCGTGCTGACCCAGGCGCTGGGCCGGTCGGGCTATCAGGTGCGCAGTACCGGCAACGCGGCGACGCTGTGGCGCTGGGTGGAGGAAGGGGAGGGCGACCTCGTCATCACCGACGTGGTGATGCCCGACGAGAACGGGCTCGACCTGATCCCGCGCATCCGCCGCATCCGCCCCGACCTGCGCGTCGTCGTCATGAGCGCGCAATCCACCCTGATGACCGCGGTGAAGGCGGCGCAGCGCGGCGCGTTCGAATACCTGCCGAAGCCGTTCGACCTGCAGGAGTTGCTGAGCGTCGTCGGCCGCGCGCTCGCCGCCCCGTCGGAGCCCAGCGTCAGCGCCCCGGAACCGCGCGACGCGGAGGAGCGGCTGCCGCTGATCGGCCGCAGCCCGGCGATGCAGGAGATCTACCGGACCATCGCGCGGCTCACCACCGCCGACCTGACGGTGATGATCAACGGCGAATCGGGCACCGGGAAGGAACTGGTCGCTCGCGCGCTGCACGATTACGGCAAGCGGCGCGGCGGCCCGTTCGTGCCGATCAACATGGCGGCGATCCCACGCGAGCTGATCGAGAGCGAGCTGTTCGGCCATGAGCGCGGCGCCTTCACCGGCGCCACCAACCGCTCCCAGGGCCGGTTCGAGCAGGCCAATGGCGGCACGCTGTTCCTCGACGAGATCGGCGACATGCCGCCCGAGGCGCAGACCCGGCTGCTGCGCGTGCTGCAGGAGGGCGAGTTCACCTCGGTCGGCGGCCGCCAGCCGATCAAGGCGAATGTGCGCATCGTCGCCGCGACGCATCGCGATCTGCGCAACGCGATCCGCCAGGGCCTGTTCCGCGAAGACCTGTTCTACCGGCTCAACGTCGTGCCGATCCGCCTGCCGCCGCTGCGCGAGCGGGTGGAGGACATTCCGCTGCTCGCCCGCCACTTCCTCGACCGCGCCCGCGACGACGGGCTGCCGGCCAAATCGCTCGACCAGCCGGCGGTCGACCGGCTGAAGCAGCACAACTGGCCGGGCAACGTGCGCGAGCTCGAGAACCTGATGCGCCGCCTCGCCGCGCTCTGCCCGGACGAGACGATCGGCGCCGAGGTGGTGGAAGCGGAACTGCGCGACCTTGCCCCGCCCGAAGCGGCGGTGCCCGCGCAGGCGGCGGGGCCCGAGACCCTGTCCCGCGCGGTCGAGCGCCACATCAAGGAGTTCCTCGCCGCGCACAACGATGGGCTCGGCGCGACCGATATCTACGACCGCATCATCGCCGAGGTGGAGCGGCCGCTGATCCGCCTGACCCTCGCCGCGACGCGCGGGAACCAGATCAAGGCGGCGGCGATGCTGGGGCTGAACCGCAACACGCTGCGCAAGAAGATCCGCGACCTGGAAATCCCGGTCGTGCGGGGACTGATGTGACGATCGCCCCCATCCTGGCTCAACGCCTTCCCGTCATGGCCGGGCTCGACCCGGCCATCCCCACCGGCACCGTCGCGCCCGGCCTCGCCCCGGCCATCCCCACCGCCGTCGTCATGGCCGGGCTCGACCCGGCCACCCCCACCGGCACCGTCGCGCCCGGCCTCGACCCCGCCACCCCGGCCGGCACCCCGCGCCCCGTCCGGGAGTGCGGTTGAGGATGGCCGGGTCGAGCCCGGCCATGAC
>JAFKLG010000059.1 GCA_017304945.1 Rhodospirillales bacterium | reverse complement strand
GCGGGGCCGGCGGTGACTGGCAGCCGGCCAGCACCAAGGAGACGATCGCGCCGAACCCCGCCGTCCATATCAGGTTCCTGAAGCAAAGCTCCGGCTGCATCCCGCGCAATACGCTCACCCGCGACCCTCCCCTGTTCCTGATCCAGCAGTGTCCCGCTTACCATACGCAGGCGGAACGGCGACAGCCGCGATACGATCGCATGCGGATCTTCCGGCATCTGCGTCCGCCGCGACACGCGGGGCAGGCGGGTGTATCGCGCCGAGCGGTTTCTTCCCGCGCGCGTCGCCTGGTACGACGTAACCATCGTTCCGCGCGGCGGCGTTCTGCACTAGGATTCCCGCATGGACCTCGCCACGCTCCGCGCGCACGCGCACCAGATCCTCGACGACGCCACGCTGCCCGACCTGCCGAACCACTACCGCGGCAAGGTGCGCGACAACTACGATCTGCCGGACGGCCGGCGCGTCATCATCGCGACCGACCGGCTGAGCGCCTTCGACCGCATCCTCTGCGCGGTGCCGTTCAAGGGACAGGTGCTGACCCAGACCGCGAAGTTCTGGTTCGAGGCGACCGGCGACCTGTGCCCGAACCACGTGATCGCCTACCCGGATCCGAACGTCGCCGTGGTGCAACGGCTGTCCATCCTGCCGGTCGAGATCGTGGTGCGCGGCTATCTCGCCGGCACCACCGGCACCTCCCTGCTGACGCTGTACAAGCGCGGCGAACGCCGGATGTACGGGCTCGCGCTGCCCGACGGGATGCGCGACAACGAAGCGCTGCCCGCGCCGGTGATCACGCCCACCAGCAAGGAATTCGACGGCGGCCACGACGCGCCGCTGACGCCGCGGCAGATCCTGGAAAACGGGCTGCTGACGGACGCGCAATGGGAGGAGATCAGCACCCGCGCCCTCGCCCTGTTCGCGCGCGGCCAGGCGATGGCGGCGGAGCGCGGGCTGATCCTGGCCGACACGAAATACGAGTTCGGCACGGATGCCGACGGCCGCATCGTGCTGGCCGACGAGATCCACACGCCCGACAGCAGCCGCTACTGGCGCGCGGCCAGCTACGCGGCGCGGTTCGCGGCCGGCGAGAAGCCCGAGAGCTTCGACAAGGATTTCGTGCGCAACTGGGTGGCGGCCCGCTGCGACCCGTATCACGACGCGATCCCGGCGATCCCCGCCGACCTCGTGCTCGCCACCGCCGCCGTCTACATCGAGGCGTTCGAGACGATCACCGGCCAGCGCTTCGTGCTGCCGCCGGATGACGGGCCGGTGCTCGACCGCATCCGTCGCGCGCTCGCCAGCTACCTGGCGAGCTGACCCGAGGAGCACCCGACGCCGCCGGGGAGACCGCCATGGCCGTCAGACGCATCGCGGCGCAGCGGCCTTACGTGCGGGATCCGTTCGGCCGCGTCGTCACCGTCCAGTCGCACCAGGACTGAGCTCGCCCGGCATCACGCCGCCGCCATGCGGTTCCACGCATCCAGCGCCGCGATCTTGTACGCCTCGGCGAGGGTCGGGTAGTTGAACGTGTTCTCGATGAAGTAGTCGAGCGTGCCGTGCAGGTTCAGCACCGCCTGGCCGATATGCACGAGCTCCGTCGCGCCCTCGCCCACGATGTGCACGCCCAGCAGCCGGCGCGTCTTCAGCGAGAAGATCAGCTTCATCATGCCCGTCGTCAGGCCCATGATGTGGCCGCGCGACGTCTCCCGGAACCGCGCGAGACCGCATTCGTACGGAATGCCGCGCTTGCGCACCTCCTCCTCGCTCATGCCCACCGTGGAGATCTCCGGCACCGCGTAGATGCCGTACGGGAAGAACTCCGGCGCCGGCGGCATGGCGATGTCGAACGCATGGCACGCCGCGATCCGCCCCTGCTCCATCGAGGTCGACGCCAGGCTCGGAAACCCGATCGCATCGCCGGCCGCATAGACGTGCGGCACCTCGGTCTGGAACGTCTTCGGATCGACCTTGAGCCGCCCGCGCGCATCGGGCGTGATGCCGCACGCCTCCAGGTTCAACGTGTCGGTGGCGCCCACCCGCCCCGCCGCATACAGCAGCATCTCGGAGCGGATGCGCCGGCCGTTGTCGAGGATCGTCACCGGCCAGTCATGCTCGAACTCGATGTGGTCGACCTTGGTGCCGAAGCGGATCGCGATGCCGCGGTCGCGGAGCTGGTGCACGAAATCCTCCACCAGCTCCTCGTCGAGGAACTCGAGGAAGCGCGGCCGCGACTCGACCAGCGTCACCGCGACGTCGAGCGCGCTGAAGATGGTCGCATACTCCACCCCGATCACGCCGCCGCCGACCACGGTCAGGCTGCGCGGCAGGTGCGAGGGCTCGATGATCTCGTCGCTGTCGAGCACGCTGACGCCGTTGAACGGCACCTCCTTCGGCCGGTGCGGGCGGGTGCCGACGGCGATCAGGATCTTCTCGCCGCGCACGACGCGGACGTCGCCGTTCTCCAGCGTGACCTCGACATGCTGGGGGTCGACGAAGCGGCCGGTGCCGCGCACCGTGGTCACCGCGTTGCGGGCGAACTGGTGCTCCAGCACGTCGACCTCATGGTCGAGCGTCATGTGCAGCCGGGTCATCAGGTCCTTGGCGGTGATGTCCTTCTTCACCCGATACGCCCGGCCGTAGAACCCGCGCTCCCGCCAGCCGGTGAGGTTCAGCACCGTCTCGCGCAGGGTCTTGGACGGGATGGTGCCGGTATGGACCGACACGCCGCCCACCCGTCGCCCCTTCTCGATCACCAGCACCGAACGGCCGATCTTGGCCGCCTGGATCGCGGCCCGCCGGCCGGCCGGACCGCTGCCGATGACGATGTAGTCGTGCTGGCTGATGCTCATGGACGCTCGCGACGGAGGGGGATCGGGGGCGGGCACGCGGGAGCGAGCATGCATATGCCGGGCCAGACCCGGCTTCTAGTGATTTCCCGATGGCAGGGCGGCGCCGATGGACCGCCCCTGGCGGCGCCGCTAAGAACCCCCCAGATCGTTCAGACCCAGCGGGAGGTTTCCCCATGCCCGACAGCGCCTTCGCCAACGGCGACTCCCTGATCGTCGACATGGTCCGCCGCTTCGCGCAGGAGCGGCTGGCCCCGCACGCCGCCGACCGCGCCCGCGCCGCCGCCATCGAGCCCGAGATCGTGCGCGAACTCGGCGAACTCGGCATTCTCGGCGCGACCACGCCGGTGGCCTGGGGCGGCTCCGAGATCGATGCCGTCACCTACGCCCAGGTGGTGGAGGAGATCGCCGCCGGCGACGGCTCCGTCTCCACGCTGGTCTCGGTGCACAACTCGCCCACCTGCACCGTGCTCGCGCAGTTCGCGACCGACGCACAGAAGGAGCGCTGGCTGCGCCCGCTCGCGGCCGGGGAAGGCGTCGGCTCCTTCGCGCTGACGGAGCCGCAGGCCGGCTCCGACGCCGCTGCGCTGCGCACCCGCGCGGTGCGCAAGGGCGACCGCTACGTGATCGACGGGGCCAAGCAGTTCATCACCTCCGGGTCGCTGCCGGGCGCCACGGTGCTGTTCGCGGTGACCGATCCCGCGGCCGGCAAGAAGGGCCTGTCCTGCTTCGTGGTGGACAAGTCGACGCCCGGCTACGTGGTCGCCCGCAAGGAGGAGAAGCTGGGCCAGGCCGCGTCCGAGACCTGCGCCCTCTCCTTCGAGGGCATGGAAGTCGCCGAGGACCAGCGCATCGGCGCCGAGGGCGAGGGCTACCGCATCGCGCTCTCCAGCCTGGAGAGCGGGCGCATCGGCATCGCGGCGCAGAGCGTCGGCATGGCGCGGGCGGCGCTGGACTATGCGATCGCCTACGCCAAGGAGCGCAGCGCGTTCGGCGCGCGCATCGCCGACCTGCAGGCGGTGGGCTTCCGCCTCGCCGACGCCAAGACGCGGCTGGAGGCGGCGCGGCAGCTCACGCTGCATGCCGCGCGGCTGAAGGTGGCGGGCACGCCGGCGCTGGAGGCGGCCTGCATGGCGAAGCTGTTCGCCTCGGAAGCGGCGGAGGCGATCTGCAGCGCCGCGATCCAGACCCTGGGCGGCTACGGCTACCTGGCCGACTATCCGGTCGAGCGCATCTACCGCGACGTGCGGGTGTGCCAGATCTACGAGGGCACCTCCGACGTGCAGAAGCTGATCCTGCAGCGGATGCTGTGAGCGCGACGGGACGATGACGACGCCCGTGCGTCCGCCGGCCGCCGCCCCGCGCGCCGGCGACCTCACCACGGCCTTTGCCCCGCATCAGGCCCTCGCCCGCCGTCTGCTCAACGCGCTCGGGCCCGGCGGCAGCGACGGATCGCACGACCTCTCGCATCTGCTGCGGGTGTGGCGCAACGCGGCTGCGATCGCCGCGAGCGAACCCGGCTGCGACGTGGAACTGCTGGTGGCCGCGGTGCTGCTGCACGATTGCGTGGCGGTCGAGAAGGACTCGCCGCTGCGGGCCCAGGCCTCCCGCCTGGCGGCGGCGCGGGCGCGGGAGATCGTGGCGGCCCTGGGCTGGGCGGTCGGACGCCAGGATGCGCTGGCGCACGCGATCGAGGCGCACAGCTTCTCCGCCGGGATCGCGCCGCGCAGCCTGGAGGCGTGCATCCTGCAGGATGCCGACCGGCTGGATGCGATCGGCGCGATCGGCATCGCGCGCTGCTTCTATGTGGGCGGGCGGCTGCGTTCGGCGCTGTATGATCCGGCCGACCCGGACGCCGCCGACCGGCCGCTCGACGACCGGCGCTTCGCCTTCGACCACTTCGCGGCGAAGCTGTTCAAGCTGGGCGACGGGTTCCGCACCGACGCCGGACGCCAGGCGGCCGCGAGCCGCCTCGCCACCATGACCGAGTTCGTCGCCGCGTTTCGTGCCGAGCTTGGGGGTGCGCCGGTGCGTGCGCGCGGGAGCGATTGATCGGCGCGCGTTCAGTCCCGGTTAACCGGCGCGGTTCCACAGTCGCCCCGGCTCTGCCGAGGCAGTTCGATGCGTCATCCCGTCGCTTCCGTCGCTCTCGCCGCGCTGCTGATCGCGCTGGCCGAACCGACCTGGGCGCAAGCCGGATCGTCGGCCACGGACCTCGCTCCGCGCGGCGGTCCGCGCTATCCGCGCGACCCCGATGGGGGGCGTCGGGCGTGGCGCCACGAGCGGGGGCCGCCGCGGGCCGGTGGGTGGTGGGGGCCGGGCGGCGGCTGGATGGTGCAGGAACCCTCCCCGCCGTCCCTGTTCTTCGCCCCCGCGATCCCGTTGCCGATGCTTGCACCCCCAAGCGGAGCGGCGTGGATGGGAGCGGGCCTGCCGGGGCCGGGGGAGGTGTTCGGCGGTTCAGTCAGCGGGCCGGGACCGCCGCCGGTTCAGTTCTGGTATTGGTGCGCCGATCCACGTGGTTATTATCCGGCCGTCCCAACATGCAACGGACCGTGGCAAGAGCTTGCCGCCACGCAAACGCGATAAGGAAACACGCATGCGTTCCATCAAAGCCTCGGCTGCCCTGCTGGGGTCGCTGCTGGTTCTTTCCGCCTGCGCCTCCACGCCGCAGGGCCCGACCGTCGCGGTGATGCCGGCTCCCGGCAAGCCATTCGACGTGTTCCAGGCCGACCAGGCGCTGTGCAAGCAGTATGCGGAGGGCCAGGTTGCCGGCGGCGCCCAGGAAGCCAACAACAAGCAGGTGCTGACCGGCGTGATCGGCACCGTGCTGGGTGCCGGCCTGGGGGCGGCGATCGGCGGCGGCCAGGGTGCGGCGATCGGCGCCGGTGCCGGCGCACTGGGCGGCACCGCTGTCGGCGCGGTTCCGGCGGATCGCGCGCAGCAGACGCTGCAGCAGCGCTACGACCTGGCCTACTCGCAGTGCATGTACTCGCGCGGCAACCAGGTGCCCGGGTTCGGGCAGCCGCCCAGCTATCCGCCCCCCAGCTACGCGCCGCCGCCGCCCGGCTACCGCTCGTAAGCGTCTCCCATCGGTCCGGCCGCGCGTCGTCCTGGCGCGCGGTCCGGCGATGGCCCGGGCTCGTCTTCAAAACTGGTTCATCCGGGCACCGAACCCGGGCCGCACCGTTTGACGTCCGTCCATGCCGCCGCTTGCAGGGGCAACGGTCCCGTTCTGGGCCATCGCCCGCTGAGGCCGCGCGCTACAAGAAGGATAGAACGTCATGCGCACCCTCCCCCTTTTCGCCGCCATCGCCGCGGTTGGACTGCTGGCCGGCTGCGGTCAGAAGCAGCCTGAGCGCGCCGAGGGCGGTGCCGCCACGGGTGCCGCCACCGGCGCGGGCATCGGCGTCGTCGGCGGCCCGGTCGGCGTGGTGGCCGGCGGGCTGATCGGCGGCGCGGCCGGCGCGGCCACCGGCGCCGCCACCAAGCCCAACGACGTCAACCTCGGTGCGCCGCCCTGGCGCGACAACACGCAGACCGGGCAGGCGGCCGCCAAGCACATGCCGAACTGACCACGGCGGAGCGCGCCCGCACCGGGCGCTTCCGGCGCCGTCGACGCGGGGCGGCCCCGTTTAAGGCCGTCGGTACGTCAGGTGGCGCCCAGGCGCATCAGCCACGCAAGCAGCGGCCGCCACAGCTCCGTCTCGGCGCGGGAGCCGGCCACCATGCCCACATGGCCCGCCTTCGGGATGTGCAGTGTCGCGGCGGGAATGCGCTCCGCCAGCACCCTGGCGGAACCCGGCGGCACGATCCGGTCCCGTTCCGGCGCCGCCACGAAGCTCGGCATCCCCAGGCGCGCGGGATCGACCGGCAGGCCCGCGACGTGCCAGCGACCACGGGCTGGCGCGTTCTCCCCGTACCACTCCGCGAGGCACGCCCGCGCGACCGGCGCGGCGAGCGGCACGCCGTCGTTCAGCCAATCCTCCAGCGCCACGAACAGCGTGGCGGCGGCGCCGTCGGGATCGAGCCTGCTGAACCCGCGATACTTGCGCGCCACCCCCCACGGGTCGAGCAGCGCGAACAGCATCTGCAGCAGGTCGATCGGCAGCGTCCCCGCGACCGCCAGCGCGGGCTCGAGCAGCGGCAGGCAGGCGGCGGCCTGGCGTGCCCGCGCCGGGTCGTCGGCGTGGAAGTCCCATGGCGTCGCCAGCAGGACGAGCGCCCGTGCGAGTTCGGGCCGCCGCTCCGCCGCCGCGACCGCGAGCGTGCCCCCCATGCAGTAGCCGGCCAGCACCACGGGCCCACCAGCCTGCCGCACGGCCTCGGCCAGCGCGCGCTCGAGCCGGCCCGCGACGTAGTCGGTCAGGGTGAAGCGCCGCTCCGCCGTGCCCGGCCATCCCCAGTCGAGCAGCAGCGGCCGCACGCCGCGTGCCGCGAGCCAGCGCAGCATGGAGTGGTCGGGGGCGAGGTCGAGCACATAGGCGCGGTTGATCAGGCTGGGAACGAACAGCACGGTCGGGCCGTCGGCGCCGTGGGCGCCGCCAGCGGAGCCGACCGCGTCGTGGCTGCCGCCGGCAGAGCCGCCCCTGCCCCGGTCGCCACCAGCGGAGCCGACCGCGCCGTGGGCGCCGCCCGCAGAGTCGGCCGCGCCGTAGTCGAGCAGGCGGCTGCCGCCCTCCTGCCACAGCGCGGGGGGATCGGTGAGCGTGCGGTGCCAGGGATGCCGGCGGTAGGCGGCGATACCGGCGATCAGCGCAGCGTCCTGGCGCAGCGTCTCCTCGACCACCGCGGCGGGAAAGGCCGCTTCAGCGTCGCCGCTTGCGAGGCTCGCGCGCAGGCTGTCGAGCACCGCGGCGCTCGAGTCCTGCCAGGCGCGCTTCCAGTTCGGCGACGTGGCGCGCGAGACGCTCGATCTCAGCATCGCGAGCGTCAGGTGCAGCAGCAGCGGGCGGGGTCCCCTCCGCTGGTTGGGGCCGGGTGCGTCGCGGCGCTCCGTCATCGGGCGGCCGCGTCCGGGGCATGGCGTTCAGCATGGCGGTCGCCGCGCCCGCCCATAGTCCGAGCAGGGCGAGGGCGGTCTCCTGCGCATCGCGATCCACGGCGATCGCGGCGAGCTCGCTCTGCCACAGGTCGATCCAATCCCGCGCCAGGCGCTGCAGGTCCAGCGTCTCCCCGGAATCGACGCGCCCGCCCTCGGGAGCGGTCCCGTCCGTCATGCCTCATCCACCCTCCTCGCGGCCGGACCATACGAGCCGCGGCGTGGCGCACAAATGGCAAACCGAGCGGGCGTCGCGAATAGGACTTTCGCAGGTGCGGAATCCTCAGCATTCTACGCCACGCCGCGTGCAAGCGAGGAAATCATGGCCGACCCCGTCCAGATCGCGCCCGAGCAGAAGGCCTCAACGGCCACTGCACCGGTCGTGGTGAAGAAGTACGCGAACCGGCGCCTCTACAACACCGAGAGTTCGAGTTACATCACCCTCGACAACCTGGCCGACATGGTGCGGCAGGGACGTGACTTCGTGGTTTACGATGCCAAGACCGGCGACGACATCACCCGGAGCGTGTTGACGCAGATCATCGTCGAGGAAGAGGGCAAGGGGCAGAACCTGCTGCCGACCACGTTCCTGCGCCAGTTGATCGGGTTCTATGGCGGGTCGATGCAGGGGCTGGTGCCGAAATACCTCGAACACGCGATGTCGAGCTTCGCCGAACAGCAGGAGCAGATTCGCGCGACGATGCAGAAGACCATGGGCTCGCTGTTTCCGTTCGGGAACATCGAGGAGGTCGGACGGCAGAACATGGCGATGATGGAGCGGGCGTTCAGCCTGTTCGCCCCGTTCTATGGCGCGGCCGGGCCGAACGCCGGCGGCGAGGCTGGCGGCGCGGCCGCCTCGGCGGAGCTGCAGGCGCTGCGGCAGGAAGTGGAACGGCTGCGTCAGGAGCTGGCCGAGGCCAAGGCCGCGAAGGAGTGACCGCGCGCGCCGCCTGCCTTCGGCTCGCGGGCGGCGCAAGACGCAGGACGTGTCGGGCCGCACGCCGCCGGCCCGGCAGGGACGCCCCCGCAGGGACGCCGGAGATCAGCGCACCACGCGCAGGGCGCGGCGGCGGGCACGCGGCGAGGCTTCCGCCGGCAGGTCGAGCGGCAGCAACGGCGCATGATCGCGCGAGCCGTTCCCCACCGTGTCCGGCTCCTCGATTTCCGCCTCCGCGATGTCGCGCCGGCCGAGATAGTTGGCCGCCAGGTGGCGGAACACGTAGTCGAGCAGCGAGGTCGCCTGGTGCACGGCGGGGTCGCCCTCGACCGCGCCGGAGGGACCGAAGCGGGTGAAGGTGAACGCCTCGACGAAGCTGTCGAGCGGCACGCCGTGCTGCAGGCCCAGGCTGACCGCGGCGGCGAAACTGTCCATCAGGCCGCGGAACGCCGCGCCTTCCTTCTGCAGGCTGATGGCGATCTCACCGAGTTCGCCGCTGTCGTACTCGCCGGTGCGCAGGAACAGCTTGTGGCCGCCCACCGCGGCCTTCTGCGTGTAGCCGGCGCGGCGCGCGGGCAGGTCCCGGCGGCGGGTCGGCTGGGCCGCCGCTTGCAGCGCGACCGGACGGGGCGGCATCGCGTGCAGGTACGGGGCGACGGCGTCGTGCATGGCCTGGTGGGCCGCGATCGGGGCGATCGGGAACGGGCTGTCCCCCGCCAGCGCCATGGCGAGGGCGCGTTCGGCCCCGAGTCCACGCGCGGCGAGCCAGGCGCGGGCGGTGCGGGTGAGCCCGCCATCGGCCGCGAGCGGGGAGAAGCAGGGCGCGATGCCGCCGGTCTCCACCCCCAGCAGCGCCTCGGCGGCGCCGGGGCGGCCGATGGCGGTGGTGGTGGTGTGCAGGCCGGGCCCGGCCGCGTCGAGCGCCGCGCGCGCCGCGGCCGCGGCCTCGGTCAGGCCGGGCAGGACGCAGCGTGCGGGCGCGGCCGGCCATGCCGGGGGGTGCTGGTCCGGCGCACGCTGGACCGCTCCATCGCAGCGCCGACGCAGCAGGGCGGAGGCGGCGTCGGCCCTGGCGCGCAGCAGCGCCGCGAGGGTGCGGGCGACGTCGCGCGCATCCTCGGTGTCGTAGTCGAGGCCGCAGGCGGCCAGCAGGCCGGCGAGATCGGCGAGACCCACGTCGAGATGACGGACCCGCGGCGCGGCGAGGCCGAGGGCGAGCACCGCGGTCTCCACGGCTTCGGCGAACCCGGCTGAGTCGAAGGCGCCCGCGCAGTCGAGGAACGCCGGCAGCACGAGCACGAAGCCGGGCGCATCGGCGGCGCGGCCGTGCCACACCGCATCGGTGGGCGCACCGCGCCGGAGCAGGAGGAGCTGGTGCAGCCGATCGGCGATCGGGATGTCGAGGCCGATCTCCTGCGCCCGCGCGGCGATCGGCGCGATCCAGTCCTGGGCGGCGCCGGCGAGGGTGACGGGACCATGGCCGGGAGCCAATGCCGCCAGGGCGGAAGCGGCGGCATCCTCCCACGCGGCCGGCAGGGTGATCGGCCGGGGCGCCTCGTCCGGATCCACTGCCGCCTCGGTCCGCCGCATGCGCACACCGTGCCAGGTGCGATGCGGCCCGGGGCGACCGGCGGCGCGCCGGGCGCCGGCACCGCGAGCGCCCGCCTGACGCGGGTCTGCCAGGGGGGCCACGGCGGCAGGGGTCACCGCCGAAGGGGCGTCGCTACGGCCGGCGGGCGCTTCATGAGGGCTCTTCATGGCGGTGAGCTTAGGGCGACTCCGTTCGGTCTCGGAAGCCACATTTGGGGTTCAAAGCGCCCAACGACCACAAAATCCTGTGGACAGAATCGGGAGTCGCGCAGCAGCGGCGGCTCTCGCGCGGTCCATGCGCGCCCCCTTCCCCGCCACGTCGCGCCGGCCGCAACCGGGGAACACGCCGCGGCACGCGCCTGTGCGGGGCCGGCGGACGCGGGCGGTAGACCTGTGGCACGACCGTGCGTATATGCTTCGGGCATGAGGATGGGCGGCATGAATCTCGGAACCTGGCTGTTCACCAAGTTGCATGGGCGGCAGGTGGGCACCGACGCGATGGGCAACGTGTATTTCGAGGACCGGCGCCTGCGCCCCGGCGGGCGGACCCGCCGCTGGGTCGCCTATGCGGCGGCCCCCGAGGCGAGCGTCGTACCGCCCGAGTGGCATGCCTGGCTGCACTACACGACCGATGCGCCACTGCCCGACCAAGGCCGCCGCCCGTGGCAGAAGCCGCATCTGCCGAACGCCACCGGCACGCCGGCCGGCTATCGCCCGCCCGGACACGACTATCGCGGCGGCCAACGTGCCCGCGCCACCGGCGACTACGAAGCCTGGACACCAGGCTCCTGAGGAGTTCATCGATGCCCCGCCGCAGCATCGCGGAGGTGCTGACCGGAGCCGTCGTGCTCTTGGTCGCCGCCGGATTCCTCGTCTATGCCGTCGCCCATTCGGGCCGCACCACGGCATCGGGCTACACGCTGCACGCACAGTTCGACCACATCGACGGGTTGGGGCCGGGCGCCGACGTGCGCATCGCCGGCGTCAAGGTCGGTAGCGTCACCGCCACGCGCCTCGACCCGACCACCTACCTGGCGGTCGTCGACCTCTCGGTGCGGGACGACGTGAAGCTGCCGAAGGACTCCAGCGCCGAGATCACCAGCGAAAGCCTGCTCGGTGGAAAGTTCCTGGCGCTCGTCCCCGGCGGGGACGAGACCATGTTGAAACCCGGCCAGATGATCACCATCACCCAAGGGTCGGTCAGCCTGGAGCAGCTCCTGGGCAAGTTCATCTTCAGCGTCACCAGCCTCAAGCCGAACAGCGGCGACTCCGGCGCGAGCGGAGGCAACGCCCCGGCGTCCAGCAGCGCCCCCGCCTCCGGCAGCGGTGCGGGTTCGGGCGGACTGCCGCCGCTGAACGCCTCCCCGCAGGGCCAGCCCAAATGATCCCGCCGCCGCCCACCCACTGGCCGGGCCTCGACGGCAACGCGGTCGGCTGCCGCGAGAAGCTGAAGATGCTGGCCGAGAACCACGCCGAGGTGGCGCAGGTCCTGCAGGATGCGTTCGAGGACGCGATCCTGATGGGCGTGGACGAGCAGGCCATGCGTGACGTACTCGCCGGCATCGTGGCCGGGCTGGAGTCGCCCAAGCGCGCCTCGTGATGCGCCTTGGCGCCGCGCGCCGCCGCTTGAATGTCGGGTTGATGGGGTCGACGGTGATGAGATCCACGCTGAGGGCATCGCTGGTTGCCGGGTCGCTGCTCGCCGGCGCGCTGCCGGTCGCGATCGGCGTGCCGGGCGTCGCGCGGGCGCAGACCGGCGGGCTGCCGCCGCAGCCGCCGGTGACCGCGACGCCGCTGACCCCGGCCCCGCAATACGCCCCGCCCAGCTACCCCACCCAGGTGCCCGGATCCGCCGCGCCCGACCAGAGCGGCGCGTCGTCGCAGCCGCCATCCCAGCCGCCGCCAGCCGGCACACCGGCGCCCCGCCCGCCGCTGCCCGGCGGTCCTTCCGCCCCCGGCGCCCCACCCCCCGGCGCCTCGCCGCTCGGGGGTGCGCCCCCCAGTGCCGGACCCGGCGCGTTCACGCCAGCGCCGCCACGTCCGAACGTCTGGGTTCCGCAAGGCACCGCCGTGCTGCAGGCGCTCGACAAGGTGAATGCGCAAAGCGCGACGCTGACCGTGAAGGTCGGCCAGTCGGCCAAGTTCGGCTCGCTCACCATCGCCGTGCAGAGCTGCCAGATCCGCCCGCCCGACCAGCCGGCGGACGCGACGGCCTTCCTCACCATCACCGACGCGCATGCCGACGCGCCCGGCTTCAAGGGCTGGATGCTGAAATCCGATCCCGCCGTGTCGATGCTCGAACACCCGCTCTACGACGTGCGGGTGATCGGCTGCGCGCCATGAACCTGGATCCGCTCCCCCCGTTCGCGCAGACCGCCTTGCTGCTCGACTTCGACGGCACGCTGGTCGACCTGGCGCCGCGGCCGGATGCGGTGGTGGTGGCGCCGGGCCTGGTCGACTCGCTGCGCGAACTCCGCGCCCAGTTGCAGGACGCGCTCGCCATCGTCACCGGCCGGCCGATCGAGACGGTGGACGCGCTGCTGGGCGACGCGCCCCGCGCGGTGGCCGGGGAACATGGCGGCGTGGTGCGGTTCGCCCCGACCGCGCCGGCCGAACGCCCTCCCCTGCCCGCGCCGCCCGCCGAATGGCTCGCGCTCGCCGAACGGCTGGTCGCCGCCTATCCCGGGGCGCTGCTGGAACGCAAGGCGCGTGGCTTCGCCCTGCACTACCGCGCCGTGCCGGAGGCAGCCCCGATCTTCCGTGACGCCCTGCTCGGGCTGCTGGCGGGACAGACCCAATTCCAACTGCTGCCCGCCCACATGCTGTGGGAAATCCGACCACGCGGGGCGGACAAGGGGCGCGCCGTCGCCACGTTGATGCAGCGCCCACCGTTCACTGGCCGCATCCCGGTGTTCATCGGCGACGACGTGACCGACGAGGACGGGATGGTGGTGGCGCGGCAGTTGGGGGGCGCCGGATACCAGGTGGCGCCCGCCTTCGGCACGCCCGCCGGCGTCCGCGCCTGGCTGGCCGAGGCCGCCCGTACCCGCAGTTGGCCCGCCCTGCCCCCCGCCGCCCCCGGAGAGTTGCCGTGACCTCCCGCGCGGTACGGCCTCGCGGGCAGCGAGGCACGCGGACCGCCCCGCCGCCCCGCATGCCGCCGCCGTGAGGAAGACAGCATGAACCAACGCACCGTCCGTGTGGGCGCGCTCGAGATCGCCAACCACTTGCCCTTCGTGCTGATCGCGGGGCCATGCCAGATCGAGTCCCGCGCCCATGCGCTGGAGACCGCGGACGCGCTGCGCACCCTGTCGGAAGCGACCGGCGTGCGCATCATCTACAAGTCGAGCTACGACAAGGCGAACCGCACCAGCGCCACCGCCGCCCGCGGGATCGGCATGACGCAGGGGCTCGCGATCCTCGCCGAGGTGCGCGAGCGCACCGGCATGCCCGTGCTGACCGACGTGCACACGGCGGAGCAATGCGCGCCCGCGGCGGAGGCGGTGGACGTGCTGCAGATCCCCGCCTTCCTGTGCCGGCAGACCGACCTGCTGCTGGCGGCCGGGGCGACCGGTCGCACGATCAACGTGAAGAAGGGCCAGTTCCTGGCGCCCTGGGACATGGCGAACGTGGCCGCCAAGATCGCCAGCACCGGCAACGAGTCGATCCTGCTGTGCGAGCGCGGCGTGAGCTTCGGCTACAACACGCTGGTGAGCGACATGCGCGCGCTGCCGATCATGGCGCGGACCGGCTATCCGGTGGTGTTCGACGCGACCCATTCGGTGCAGCAGCCGGGCGGCCAGGGCACGTCCTCCGGCGGCCAGCGCGAGTTCGCGCCGGTGCTGGCGCGGGCGGCGCTGGCGGTCGGTGTCGCCGCGGTGTTCATCGAGACGCACGAGGATCCGGACCGCGCACCGAGCGATGGTCCGAACATGATTCCGCTGCGGGAAATGGAGGGGCTGGTGCGGCGGCTGCAGGCGTTCGACGCGCTGGCCAAGTCCACGGCGGCGTAAGGTCTGGCGCAGGCACCCGCGTTCGTGCGGGCCTCGGCCAAACTCGATCAGAGCATCGGCGGGCTGGCAGCGGCGTGCGGGCGGAGCGTTTCCGGCGGCGACGCCGCGCGTGTGGTCAAGCGTCGCGAGCGGCCGCGATGAAGGCACGGATCAGCGCCGGGTCCTTCTCGCCGCGCTGACGCTCGATCCCGGACGAGACGTCGACCGCGCGGGCACCGGTGACGCGGATCGCCTCCGCCACGTTCGCGGGCGTGAGACCGCCGGCGAGCAGCCAAGGACCGGGCGCCTGCCACGCTTGCAGCAACGCCCACTCCAACTGCACCGCGTTGCCGCCCGGCCGCGTCGCCCCGGGCGGCGGCTTGGGCTCGACCAGCAGCGCGTCCGCGCCGCCCATCTCGCGCGGCAGGTCGGCGGCGGCGCTGACGCCGACGGGGCGCCAGACCATCAGGCCGAAGCGCGCCCGCAGGGTCGGGACGTCCGCGTCGCCGTAGACCTGCAGCACGTCCAGCGGCACCGATTCGAGCGTGGTGGCGATCTCGGTCTCGGTCGGGTCGACGAACAGGCCGACGCGCAACGGCCCGCCAGGATGCCGCGCGGACAACGCCCCCGCCGCCTCGGGCGTGACATAGCGGGGCGAGCGCGGGAAGAAGTTGAGCCCGATCCAGTCCGCCCCGGCCTCCACCGCGGTGTCGAACGCGATCGGGTCCTTCACCCCGCAAATCTTGACCTTGACGTCGTTCATCGCGCGACCGCGGCAATCTCGGCGGCGGCTGCGCCGGGATCGGCGGCCCCGGTGATCGGGCGGCCGACCACGATCCAGTCGGCACCGGCGGCAACCGCGTCCGCCGGGGTCATGATGCGGGCTTGGTCGCCCGCCGCGCTGCCGGAGGGGCGGATGCCGGGCACCACGAGCGTGGTGTCGGGGCCGAGCGCCTCGCGCAGCAGCGCGACCTCGTGCGGGCTGCAGACGAGTCCGTCCGCCCCGGCCGCACGCGCGAGGCGCCCCAGCCGCAGCACCTGGTCGGCCGGGCTGCCGACCACGCCGGTCGCGGCCAGCGCCGCCTGATCGAGGCTGGTCAGCACCGTGACGGCCAGGATGATCGGCCGGTCGCGCCCGGCCTCCTCCGCCGCGCGGCGCGCCGCCTCGACCATCGCCGGGCCGCCGGCGGCGTGCACCGTCAGCATGCGCGGGTTCATCGGCAGCACGGCGCGCACGCCCCCGGCCACGGTGTTCGGGATGTCGTGCAGCTTGAGGTCGAGGAAGATCGGCCGACCGGCGATCGCGCGGACGCCGGCGGCGCCATGCGCCAGGAAGAATTCGAGCCCCAGCTTGAACAGCCCGACATGCGGCGCGGTCGCCTCTGCCCAGGCCGCCGCACGACCGAGATCGGTGGTGTCGAGCGCGACGATGACCCGCGAAGCGGTCGGGCGCGCGCCGGTCATTCGGCCGGCGTGGGCGGCAGCGCCGCGGTGGCGGGCAGCCGCGCCTTGAGGTCCACGATCTGGCGTTCCAGCAGGCGCACCGTCTCCTCGGCGCGGCGGGCGCGGCGGCGCTGGCCGAGTTCGGTGAACCAGACGAACATGCCGCCGACCAGGAAGGCGAGCGCCATCGCCGCCAGGATCGCCAGCGACAGCGGCATCTCCAGCGCGAAATCCGTCGGCCAGATGGCCAGCCGCACGGTTTCCGTGTTCGACAGTGCGAACAGGACCAGGATCAGCAGGAAGGGAGCCGCGATCAACCAGCGCATCAATCGTTCGAACCTCTCAGGCCTGTATGCGTTCCGGCGCGCTCGTCCGCGCGGGCTGGCCGCCGCGGTTCACGCGCTCACGCAGTTCCTTTCCCGCCTTGAAGAAGGGCACGGCCTTCTCGTCCACCGGAACGGCTTCCCCGGTCCGCGGGTTGCGGCCGGTGCGGGCGTTGCGGTGCTTGACGGTGAAGGCGCCGAAGCCGCGCAGTTCCACACGTTCCCCACGGGCGAGGGCCACGGTGATCTCGTCGAAGATGGTGGCGACGATCCGCTCCACGTCGGCTGCGCGCAGATGCGGGTTCGCGGCCGCCAGGTCGGCGATGAGTTCGGACTTCGTCACGACGGATCCCCGCAGGTCATTCCTGCGGACGGTGCCAGAGCGCCCACGCGCCGTCAAGCATAAGGCTTTGTGAAATCAGCATTTTCCAAGCCCCGTCGAACAGGGGGGCGAGGCTGCCAGCGAGCGCGCGGCCGGCGAATCCGGTGGTGGAGACGTCCTCGACGCCGAGCGTGGTCGGGACGCCCTTCTCCTTGGCGAGCCATTCGCGCGCGGTGGTCTCGTCGCCGATCGCGTCGACGAGGCCGAGCGACAGGGCCTGGCGGCCGGTATAGGCGCGGCCATCGGCGAGCTGGCGGACGCGGTCGGCGTCCATATGCCGGCCATCGGCGACCATGGTCACGAACTGGTCGTACATATCCATGATCAGCCCCTGGAGCACCTGGCGTCCCTCGGGGGTGAGCGGCCGGGTGAGGCTGGGCTGGTCCTTCAGCGGGCCGGAGGTGAGCACCTGGGGCGTGATCCCCAGCTTGGCGAGCAGGCCGGAGATCTCGCCGGATTCGAGCAGCACGCCGATCGAGCCGGTGAGCGTCGCCTCACGGGCGAAGATCCGCTGGGCCGGCAGCGCGACCATGTAGCCGGCCGATGCGGCGAGCCCGCCCATCACCGCGACCACGGGCTTCTTCGCGGCGACCCGGCCGATCGCGTCGTGCAGGCTCTCGCCGCCGGCGACGCTGCCGCCCGGGCTGTTGATGCTGACGATCAGCGCCTTGACGCTGTCGTCCTTGGCGAGGGCGTTCACCGCTTCGACCAGCTTGCGGTCCTCGGTGATGATGCCGGTGACGGAGAGGCGGGCGAGATGGGCGCCGCCGATCGCGCCATTGCCGAGACGGAGTGCCGCGACCAGCGCGACGACGACGGCCAGCACGGCGAAGCTGCGCCAAAAGACGAGGCGACGTTTGAGGCGCCGCCTGTCCAGGATGAGGTCGGTTTCGAGCGACATGGGCGGCAGAGTAGCGGAGCGCGGCGGCCGGCGGCACCCCCGGTGCGTTGGGCTGAGCGATGGGGACCTCGCGACCGCTCGAACCCCTGCCGCTCGGGACACCGCCCGGACAAACGAAAAACCCCCTGCCGGGTGGGCAGGGGGTTGGATCGTGCCCCTCCCATGCGGGAGGGGGGGTGGCTGGTTAGCTGTTGTCCTGGGCGAGCTGGTTGCGGCGACGGATCGCGGCCCCCAGGATGTCGCCCAGCGAGGCGCCGGAGTCGGACGAACCGTATTCCGCCATCGCCTGCTTCTCCTCCTCCATCTCCTTGCCCTTGATGGTGAGGGTCAGCTTGCGGGAGGCGCGGTCCACGGCGGTGATCTTCGCATCGACCTTCTCGCCCACGGCGAAGCGGTCGGGGCGCTGATCGGCCTTGTCGCGGGCCAGTTCGGCGCGGCGGATGAAGCCGGTCAGCACGTCGTTGACCTTCACCTCGACGCCGTTCGCCTGGATGGCGCTGACCACGCAGGTGACGATGTCGCCCTTGTGGACGCTGTCGAGGATGGTCGCGGCCGGATCGTCCTTGAGCTGCTTGATGCCCAGGCTGATCCGCTCCTTCTCGACATCGACGTCGAGCACCTTCGCCTTGACGATCTGGCCCTTCTCGTACTTGGCCATCGCCAGCTCACCCGGCTCGTCCCAGGACAGGTCGGACATGTGCACCATGCCGTCGATATCCGCGGACAGGCCGACGAACAGGCCGAACTCGGTGATGTTGCGGATCTCGCCCTCGACCTCGGACCCGATCGGGTGCTCGTCGACGAACTGCTCCCACGGGTTCCGCTGCACCTGCTTGAGGCCCAGCGAGATCCGGCGCTTGCCGCTGTCCACGTCCAGCACCATGACGTCGACTTCCTGGCTGGTGGAGACGATCTTGCCAGGATGGACGTTCTTCTTGGTCCAGGACATTTCGGAGACGTGCACCAGCCCCTCGACCCCCGGCTCCAGCTCCACGAAGGCGCCGTAGTCGGTGATGTTGGTGACGCGGCCGGTGAACTTGGCCCCCGGCGGATACTTCGCCGCGACGCCTTCCCACGGATCGGCCTCGAGCTGCTTCATGCCGAGGCTGATGCGCTGGGTTTCCGGGTTGAACCGGATCACCTGCACCTTGACCTGCTGGCCGATCTGCAGCGCCTCGGACGGGTGGTTGATGCGGCGCCAGGCGATGTCGGTGACGTGCAGCAGCCCGTCGACGCCGCCCAGGTCCACGAACGCACCGTAATCGGTGATGTTCTTCACCACGCCGTCGAGGATCTGGCCTTCCTTCAGCCCCTGGATCAGCTCGCTGCGCTGCTCCGCGCGGGTCTCTTCCAGCACGGCGCGGCGGGAGACCACGATGTTGCCGCGGGCGCGGTCCATCTTGAGGATCTGGAACGGCTGCGGCGAGCCCATCAGCGGGCCGACGTCGCGCACCGGGCGGATATCGACCTGCGAGCCGGGGAGGAACGCCACGGCGCCGCCGAGGTCGACCGTGAAGCCGCCCTTCACCCGGCCGTAGATCGTGCCCGTGACGCGCTGCTGGCCTTCGAACGCCTTCTCGAGATTGGTCCAGGCCTCCTCGCGGCGGGCCTTCTCACGCGACAGGACGATCGAGCCGTCCCGGTCCTCGTAGCGCTCGACATAGAGTTCGACGAGATCGCCAGGCTTCACGTCGGGCTTGGCGCCCGGCGGGCCGAATTCCTTGAGGGCGACACGGCCCTCGGACTTGAGTCCGACATCGACGATCGCGAACTCGTCGGTGAGCCGGAGGACCCGGCCGGTGACGACCGACCCGTCAAAGCCGGAATCCCGGCCGAGGGTCTCGTCGAGCAGGGCGGCGAAGTCTTCGCCCTGGAAGTGATCCTGTGCAGGCGCGAGCGCGCGCGCGGTGGCGGATGCTGCCATGTGGTGAGTATGTTCCGTTACGGATGAACCGCGCATCGGGCGCGCGGTAGGTGCCGTGGTTGGCGCGCTCCGGACTGTGCGAAGCACGACTTGCCCGCGGAGGGAGACCGCAGGCCAGGGTTGATGAGTGAGCAAGACATACGCGCTGCGGCGGTGAAGTCAAGAGGATGTGTGCGCCGCGCGGGCGTATCGATGCCTGCGCGGGCGAAGGATGGGGCGAGGTCGTGCGAAGGCTCGATCGCCCCCTCACCCCGGCCCTCTCCCCTGCGGGGAGAGGGGGCGTTGTACGCGCGACTGCTCCTCCCCTTGCGAGGGAAGGAGGGCGTGGATCGGGCGGTCAGCCCAGGCGGTCGCGCACGGTCCGCAGCGCCAGCGCGAACACGGACTCGGCGTCCAGCTCCGTCGTATCGATCACCACCGCGTCCGCGGCGGGCCGCATCGGGGCCGCGTCCCGGCTTGCATCCCGGGCGTCGCGCGCGGCCATGTCCTGCTCGACCGTGGCGAGGTCCACCGCGGTGCCGCCCGCCGTCAGTTCCAGCCAGCGGCGACGCGCCCGCGCGGCGGGACTCGCGGTGACGAACAGCTTCACCGGCGCGTCCGGGAAGATCACCGATCCGATATCCCGCCCGTCCAGCACCGCCCCGCCCGCCGCGCCGAAGCGCCGCTGGAAATCGAGCAGCGCGGCCCGCACGGCCGGGATCGCCGCCACCACGGAGGAGGCCGCCGCCGTCTCCGGCGTGCGCAGGTCGGGCCGATCGAGATCGGCCGCGGTCAGGCCCTGTGCCGCCGCCGTCGCCGCCGTCGGGTCGGCCGGGTCGGCGCCCGCGTCCAGCACCCGGCGGCCGACCGCGCGGTAGAGCAGGCCGGTGTCGAGATAGGGCAGGCCGAGCTCCGCCGCGAGCCGGCGGGCCAGGGTCCCCTTCCCCGCCGCGGCGGGTCCGTCGATCGCGACGATCTTCACGGGTGCGGCGTCCATCCCGGCCCGCTCACGCCGGCGCCAGGTCGGCGCCGAGACCGTTCATCAGCGCGACGAAGCCGGGAAAGCTCGTGTCGATGAAGCCGGCCTCGTCCGCCGTCACCGGCTGCGCGGTGACCAGCCCCAGCACCAGCGCCGCCATGGCGATGCGGTGGTCCATGTGGGTCGCGACCAGGCCCCCGCCCGCGGGCGGCGCGCCGGTGCCATGGACGATCATGTCGTCGCCCTCGATCTCCACCCGCACGCCGTTGACCTGCAGCAGCGCGGCGGTCGCGGCGAGCCGGTCGCTCTCCTTCACCCGCAGCTCCTTCAGCCCGCGCATCCGCGTGGTGCCCGAGGCGCAGGCGGCGGCCACGGCCAGAATTGGGTACTCGTCGATCATGCTGGGGGCACGCTCCGGCGGCACCTCGACCCCGCGCAGCGGCCCGTGGCGGACCAGCAGGTCGCCCACCGGCTCGCCGCCCTCGATCCGATGATCCTCCACGCTCATGTCGGCGCCCATCTCCAGCAGCGTCGTGAACAGCCCGGTGCGCAGCGGGTTGAGCCCCACGCCCTTGAGCCGCAGCGCCGAACCCGGCACCAGCAGCGCGGCGACCAGCGGGAATGCGGCCGAGGACGGGTCCCCCGGCACGGTGACGTCGGCAGCACGCAACTCCGGCTGGCCATGCAGCGTGATGATCCGCCCCGCCCCGGCCAGCTCCACGCTCACGCTCGCCCCGAAATGGCGCAGCATGTTCTCGCTGTGGTCGCGGGTCGCCTCGCGCTCCTCCACCCGTGTGGTGCCCTGGGCGTTGAGCCCGGCCAGCAGCACCGCCGACTTCACCTGGGCCGACGGCACCGGCACGACGTAGTCGAGCGGCAGCGCGTCGCGCGCGCCTTCCACCGCCAGCGGCAGGCGCCCCCCCTCGCGGGTGGCGAAGCGGGCGCCGGTGGCGCTCAGCGGCTCGATCACCCGGCGCATCGGGCGCCGCCGCAGGCTGGCATCCCCGGTCATCACGGCGAACAGCGGATGGGTGGCGAGGATGCCGCACAGCAGGCGCGCGGCGGTGCCGGAATTGCCCATGTCCAGCACGTCCTCGGGTTCGGTGAGCCCGCCGACGCCGCGGCCGGCCACGCGCCAGGTGCCGTCCGGGTCGGCCACGACCTCCGCCCCGAGCGCGCGCATGGCCGCGGCGGTGCGGAGCACGTCCTCGCCGGTGAGCAGGCCGGTGATCCGCGTCTCGCCGACCGCGAGGGCTCCGAACATGAGCGCGCGATGGCTGATCGACTTGTCCCCGGGGATCGCCACCTCGCCGCGCAGCGCGGCGGCGGGACGGCGGGCGATCAGGCGGGCGGGTGCGGCGTCGTGCATCGGCGTGGTCCTCGGTCGTTCGGCCCGGGTCCGCAAACGACGGGCGCGGCCGCTTAACACGCGTCCAAGCCATTTGACAGCCACGCGTCCCGATGGCATGGGCGCCGGCTCTTGAGCGGAACATCGGTCTGCATCCGGTGCGCCGACCTGCCTGGAGATTGAAGGGCCCCTTCTCGATGGCGAAGCCAGAACTCGGCACGAAGCGCGTGTGCGTCGCCTGCGGCGCACGGTTTTACGACCTGACGAAGACACCGGCCATCTGCCCCAAATGCGGCACCGAACAGCCGATCGAGCAGCCGCGTCCGCGGCGCACCGGCGGCAACGTGGTCGAGGACAAGCGTCCGAAGAAGCCCGCCCCCGCCCCCGGCATCGAGGACGTGGACGTGGAGGTCGAGGGCGTGGAGGACGTCGAGGAGGAGGACGTGCTGGAGAGCACGGACGACCTCGAGGACGATGCGGACGCGATCGGCCCCGACATCGAGGTCGAGACCGGCGACGACGACACCGAACGCTGAGCGTCCGCCGGCCGGGGGCCCTCGCCACCTCCGGCCGCGGCCGCTTTGCGCAAGGCGGAGCCCGACGCTGCCGCTACAACCGCCCGCCCAGCCGCAGGCCCAGCGTCAGCGCGGCGTCCCAGGGTAGCGCCGGAACTTCCCGCAGGCGCCAGTACCAGCGGCGTGAGTGTCGCGCCGCCGCTGGCGCGACCGGCGGTGGACAGGCCCGCGCCGGCACGCCCGCGAGCCGCATCAGCGTGAGACAGCGCGGCAGGTGGTAGGCGCTGGTCGCCACAAGCACCGGGATCCCCAGCACCGGCCCCTCCAGCACCGGCACCCCCGGAACCTGCCCGCGCAACAGCCGCCGCACCGCGCGCACCGAGGACAGCGTGTCCGTCCCGGTCTCCTCCAGCAGCAACTGATCCTCGGCGAAGCCCAGCTCGCGCAGGATCGCCCCCATCACCGAGGCCTCCGACCCGCCATGCCGCCCGACCGCGCCGGTCGGCACGAACAGCGGATGGCGGAAGCGGCGGCCGCACGAGGCGGCGGCCTCGACCCGGCGGCGCAACGTATTGCTCGCGCGCCCGTCCGGACGCACCGCGGCGCCGAAGATCACGATGGCCGCGTCGTATGTCCGCTCCTGCATGCACGCTCCCGCGCCCGTCCGTTGCCGCGCGATGATGCCACGAAATCCCCTGGCGACCGCCCGCCGCGGCCGTGCCGCGCTTGCGCGCACCGGGATGGATCGGCACTCTCCCGCGCAACGAAAACGCAGGGAGGGAGACGATGCCCAGAGAAAGGCGCGTGCCGCGCCGCGCGCTGACCCGCACGGCCGTCGGCCTGGGGCGGGCGATGACGCGGCGCCGTGTGGCCGGCCTGGCGCTGGCGCTCGTGGCCGGGCTTGCCGCCCCCGCCACCGCCGTCGCGCAGAAGGAGACCCTGACGATGGGCTCCACCAACGCCGCCTCCAGCAACTACGCGCTGGCGGTCGCCATGACCAAGGCGATCAAGAAGGAGCTGCCCAACGTCAACGTCTCGATGATCGAGACCGGCGCGAGCGTCGACAACGTCCGCCGCATGACCAAGGCCGAGATCGATCTCGGCCTGGTGATGGTCGACACCAGCATCCAGGCGGTCGACGGCACCGGGCCGTTCAAAGGCAGGGCGGTGCCCGACCTCGCGGTGCTCTACGCCTATGACGCGACGGCCTTGCAGTTCGCGGTGCGCGTCGACGCCGGGATCAACGACCTCAAGGACCTGCAGGGCAAGAAGTTCAACGCCGGCATTCGCGGCAGCGGCGCCGAAGTGCTGACCCGCCAGATCTTCGCCGCCCTCGGCATCGAACCGGCCTGGGTGTCGGGGTCGATTCAGGATTCGGTGGAAGGCGTGCAGAACCGCCAGCTCGTCGGCTACGCGAAATACGGCGTCGGCTCCGGCGGGCTCGATGCCACCATGCGTGAGCTGCTGACCTCCACCCCGATGAAGTTCGTGGGCCTGACAGAGGACCAGCACAAGATCGTGGAATCGAAGGTGAAGGGCGTCGACTTCACGACGACCCCGGCCAACACCATTCCCGGCCAGCCCGCAGCCCTGACGCCGCTGGTCTACGGCACCTACTCGACCCGGACCTCACTGATGGACGACGCGACCGCCTACGCGGTGGCGAAGGCGATCTACGAGAACCGGCAGTTCCTGGTCGACGTTTTTCCGCATCTCGCGCAATTCGACTTCCGGAACGCGACGCTGAAGACAGAGGCGCTGGGGCTGCACGTGCATCCGGGCGCCAAGAAGTTCTGGGAAACGGTGAAGTGACGCGAGCACGCACGTGAACGCGCACGCCCAACCACAGGACGCCGCCCCGAACCGCGCGCCCGCCCCCCTGCTGCGCGCGGTGCAGGCCTGCTTCATCGCCTATGCGCTGTTCCACCTCTACACGTCGCTGTTCGGCATGCTCGAGCCGCTGAGCCAGCGCGGCCTGTTCATCGGGGGCGGCATCGGCTTCGTCTTCTTCGGCCTCGCCGCCGATCGCTGGCGCCGCGCGCCGCTGGCCGCGATCGGCGACCTCGTCCTCGGGCTGGCGGGCGCCTATGGCGGGCTCTACGTCACGCTGCACGCCGATCGGCTGATGGACATCATGAACGACCTGACGCCGGTCGACATGGCGATGGGCGTGATGACCATCCTGGTCGCGCTGGAGGCGGCACGCCGCACGATCGGCCTGTCGCTGCCGATCATGGCGGTGATCTCGCTCGCCTTCTACCTGCTGGGCAATCACCTGATCGGCGGCAACTGGCGGCCGCCGCGCGTCTCCTTCGAGACCGCCATCTCGACGCTCTACGCCTCGACGGGCGGGCTGTTCGGGCTGCTCGCCGATATCGGCACGCGCGTGGTCGCGATCTACGTCGTCATGGGCTCGCTGCTGATGGCACTCGGCGCGGGGGACGTGTTCATGCGCGCCGCCACCCTGGTCGCCGGACGCGCCTATGGCGGGCCGGCCAAGGTGGCCGTGGTCACCTCGGCGCTGTTCGGCACCATCTCCGGCTCCGCGGTCGCCAACGTGATGTCGGTCGGCTCCATCACGATCCCCACCATGATCCGCGCCGGCTACCGCAAGGGGTTCGCCGCCGGCATCGAGGCGACCGCCTCGGCGGGCGGCCAGATCATGCCACCGGTGATGGGCGCGGGCGCCTTCATCATGGCCGAGTTGCTGAACATCCCGTACACCACGATCGCCGCCGCCGCCGCGATCCCGGCCGTGCTGTATTTCAGCGCGATCTACTTCAGCATCGACTGCTACGCCCGCGGCAACCACCTGATGCCGATCCCCCGCCACGAGGTGCCGCGCGCGCGGGACGTGTTCCTCTCGCTCGACGCGCTGGTGGCATTCGGTCCGCTGGTGCTGCTGGTCTGGCTGCTGGCGCTCGACTTCACGCCCACCTTCGCCGGCGGCGCCGCCACGCTCGCGCTGATCGCCGCGGCCGCGCTGGTGCGGGCCATCGTCTGCCTGCGCGACCGCCGCGCCCCGGCCGAGGAGGCGCGCCGTTTCCTCCTGCAGCTCTGGGAGGGCCTGGCCGATGGCGGCAAGAGCGTGGTCGTGATCGCGGCCCTGCTCGCGACCGCCTCCCTGCTCGTGACCGTGCTGTCGGCCACCGGGCTCGGCGTCAAGTTCTCCCAGCTCCTGCTGAGCTTCAGCGGGGAGCACCTGGTCGGCGTGCTGCTGGTCGCGGCGGGGCTGTGCATCATCCTCGGCATGGACGTGCCGACCACCGCTTCCTACCTGCTCACCGCCTCGGTGGTCGGGCCGGTGCTGGTGAAGCTCGGCCTCGCACCGCTGACGGCGCATCTCTACATCTTCTACTTCGCGATCCTGTCGGCGATCACGCCGCCGGTCTGCGCCTCGGTCTACGCCGCGGCCACCATCGCCGGGGAGAACTTCTGGACCGTCGCGGGACAGGCGCTGCGCATCGCCGGCGCGGTGTTCCTGATCCCGTTCATGATGGTCTACCGGCCGGAGCTGACGATGAATGGCTCGTTCCTGTGGATCGTCTACAGCGTGGCGATCTGCTGGACGATGGTGGTGGCGATCTCCGGCGCCTCGATCGGCTTCCTGCTGGGGCCGTTGCGCTGGCCGGAGCGACTGTATCTCTACGCCGGGGCGGCCGCCCTGTTCTACCCGACCTTCTATGCCGACGGCGTCGGGGTCGTGATGATCGGGCTGTTCCTGGCGGTCCGCCGCTTTCGCGGGCCGGCACGGCGGTTGGCGTGAGCCGCACCGTCCGTCACGCCCGCACGCCGGCTGCCTGCAGGATCAGCCCGGCGACCTCGCGCGGATGCGACAGCAGGGAAACGTGGCTGGACGCGAGCTCGATCGAGGTTGCCCCCATGCGCTTCGCCATGAAGCGCTGCAAGCCGGTGTCGATCACGCGATCCTCGGTGGAGATCGCGTAGAAGGAGGGCTTGGACCGCCACGCCGCGTGGGTCGTCCGTCCCGCCAGCAAGGCCTTGTGGAACGGCCATTGCGCCGCGTACAGCGTCTTTGCCTGCGCCACCGGCAGGTCGGGCGCGAAATCCTGCAGGAAGGCGGCTTCGGTCAGCCGTCCCTCATCGCCATCGAACACCACGCCAGCCGAGGCGGGCGGCGTCGGATAGGTGCTGGCGAGTGCTGCGTAGTCCTCTCCGGCGTCCGGCGCACGCGCCGCGATGTAGACGACGGCGGAGACGTTCGGGTGGACACCCGCCTCGGTGACAATCATGCCGGAGAAGGAGTGGCCGGCGAGCACCGTCGGACCGTCCTGGCGCGCCAGCACCTTCTCGCAGGCGGCCACGGCCTCCGGCAACGTCGACAACGGATTCTGCACCGACGTGACGTTCAGTCCGCGGGCCTGCAGCAGCGGGATGACCTCGGACCACGACGAGCCGTCGGCGAACAATCCGTGCACGAGCACGACATTCCGCGCGGCGGGCGGAGCAGAGGACGCGGGGGCGGCGGGGGAGGCGGCGCGCGCCGCGAGGGGAAGAGCCGTGGCGGCAGCGGCCGCCAACAAGGATGAGGCGAATGTGCGCCGGTCGATCTGCATGACGGTCTCCTGTCCTGGTGTGGATGGGGGCCATGGGACGGGAAGGACGGGGCCATGGCGTCCTGCATCTGGCCGCCCGCGCCGTCGGGACAATGCCCGCCGATGCCGTGATGCCGGTCCCGGTCAGATTTCGCGCATTCCGACAAATCGGGCCCAGTCGCGTGTCCATGGCGTGCGCGAACTCGCGGGCGTGCGGGAGGCGGGCCAGCGTCCTGCCCGACAGCGGCGATCGGCGCGACACCACGTCCGGGGAGGCGCGTGATCCGGCCGCGCCCCTCCGGTCCGGTGAGCCCTACTCTTTCAGGGCCTCGTCCACCTCCTGGCCGTAGAACGTCGCGTAGCTGTTGCCCTCCAGCGCGAGGCCGACGATCTCGACCATCTCGGCCAGCTCCTGCTCCGTCGCGCCCTTCTTCTGCGCGAGCGCGCTGTGCGAGGCGGTGCAGTAGTGGCAGCCATTGGCGACGCTGACCGCGAGATAGATCAGCTCCTTGGTCTTCGCATCCAGCGCGCCCGGCTGCATCACGAGCTGCGCCCGCTCCCAGAACCGCCGCATCACCACCGGATGCCGCGCCATCGCCTTCCAGGCGTTGTTGACGTCGGGCACCCCGCGCGCCGTCTTGATCTCGTCCATCACCGCCTTCGCCTCCGGCGCGGCCTCGGCGTAGTCGATCAGCTTGCCATACGGCATGGAACCACCCTCCCTCGGTTGCCGCCGCATCCTTGCCGATCGGCGGGCCCGCTTCCATCCTGCCGCGAACACGAGCGAGAGGATGGAGATGGACCAGGAGCTGCTCACCCGCCACGCGGACGGGGTCGCGGTGGTGACGCTGAACCGGCCGGAGCGGCTGAACGCGCTGACGCCGTCACTGATGACCACGCTGGCGGAGACGCTGACCCGCCTCGCCGCCGATCCGGAGGTCGGGTGCGTCGTGGTGACCGGCGCGGGCCGCGGCTTCTGCGCCGGCGGCGACGTGCAGCTCCAGGCCCAGGCGGCGGGGAAGAGCGACGCCTCCCCCGAGGGACGCGCCGACCAGCTCCGCTTCTTCATGGAGAGCGCGCGGCTGCTGCACGAAATGCCGAAGCCGACCGTCGCCATGGTGAACGGCGTCGCCGCGGGCGCCGGCATGGGGATCGCGCTCGCCTGCGACCTGCGGGTGATCGGCGACGCGGCGCGGATGACCACCGCCTTCGCCAAGGTCGGCCTCTCCGGCGATTTCGGCGGCACCTACTTCCTCACCCGTCTGCTCGGCCCTGCCCTGACGCGCGAGCTGTATTTCACCTCGGAGGTGCTGGACGCGGATCGGATCGAGCGCCTGGGGCTCGCCTCCCGGCGGGTGGCCGACGCGGCGCTGGAGGCGGAGACGATGGCGCTGGCGCGGCGGCTCGCGGCCGGCCCGCGCCTCGCCTATCGCTACATGAAACGGAACATGAAGGTGGCGGAGGAAGGCGACCTGTCGGACGTGCTCGATTCCGAGGCGGCTGGCATGCAGCGCTGCCGCATGACGGAGGACCACGCCGAGGCGGCCCGCGCCTTCGTGGAGAAGCGGACGCCGGTGTTCCGGGGGCGGTAGGGGCCGGCGGTGGTCGGTCCTGGGAGGCGTTCCGGGGGGTTGGGGATCGCCGGGTCGGGGCTCGGCGATGACGGTAGGGGCGTCGGCCGGACGGCGGGGCGTTGGCGGACGGTGGGGCGTTGGCGGACGGTGGCGGACGGTGGCGGACGGTGGGCGTTGGCGGACGGTGGGCGTTGGCGGACGGTGGGCGTTGGCGGACGGTGGGGCGTTGGCGATGACGAACCTGCGTGCAGACGGCTGACACCAACGCGCACGAATCCGCTCACGAGCCCCTTCAAATCACAAGCGTTGCTCATCGTCTGTGCGCATCATATCATTTGATGATAGCGGAGGTGGTAATGCCCAGCAGTTTCACGCTCGGCGCGCATTATGAGGCGTTCATCCAGGCCCAGCTCGCCAGCGGTCGTTACAACAACAAGAGCGAGGTGGTGCGGGATGCTCTGCGCCTCATGGAGGAACGGGAGCGCCGCCTGACGGCCCTGGACCTTTCCATCTCGCGTGGGATCGCCGACGCAGATGCGGGTCGCATCGAGGATGCCGATACGACCTTCGACGCGCTCGAAGCCAAATACCGCCGGATGGCTGCGGGCCAGGGCGGCGTGTGAGGGTTGTCCTCACGCGATCGGCGATATCGGATCTCGAGCACATCGCCGACTACATCGCCCGGGATAATCCGACACGAGCAGCCAGTTTCGTGCGCGAATTGCGCACGGCGGCGCTTGCGCTCGCCGACACGCCCAGGGCTTTTCCGGTCGTACCCCGCTACGAAAGCCGGCATATCCGCCGACGTCCGTTCGGCAACTATCTGATCTTCTACCGGGTCGGGACGGACCACCTGGTCATCCTGCGCGTCCTGCATGGTGCCCGAGACTACGAACCTCTGCTGTTCCCGGACGGTCCCGACGGGCTGCCCTAGAGCCTGTCCGCCTCACGTTCACTCGCCGGCAGGCTCTAGCAGCTTGTTTGATGGCGTGATTCACGGCTCCGGCGAACACGCCTTCGCCGATCACGCCCTAGGAAATGGCCGGTCAGCTCGTTGCCGGCGGTCGTCTCACCAGTGTCACTGGCCCGCTTGCGATCGTCCCGGGCCGAGGCTCCGGCCCGTCCCGATCCTGGCATCGCACTATGGCCGTCTACCCGGCGATCAGGGCGGGCGCTTCGCGGACCAGGAGCTCGATCAGGCAGGTGATGTCCTGCTGCACCGCGCCGAACCGCTCGAGCCGCTCGATCCGCGCCTCGTCCATGTAGAGCTCGCGGGCGATCTCGATCTGCAGCGCGTGCACGTGGTCGCGCGGGCGGCCGTAGTGGCGGGTGATGAAACCACCCGCATACGGGTCGTTGCGGCGCACGACATAGCCGAGATCGGTGAGCGTCCGCTCGACGAAGCGGATCGCGCGCGGCGCGCAGGCGGTGCCGTGCGCATCGCCCAGCACGAAATCCGCCGCGCGGCCGCCCGCGCGCACCGACTGGCTCTGCGACGGCATGGAGTGGCAGTCGATCAGCAGGCAGCCGCCGAACACCGCGCGGGTGCCCTCGATCAGGGCGGCGAGCGTGTCGTGGAACGGCTGCCAGTATTGCTGGATTCGCCGCTCCGCCTCGGCGAAGGGGAGCTTGCCGCGGTAGATCGCCTCGCCCGAGGCCACCACGCGCGCGATGGTGCCGAGGCCGGCGCCGACGCGGGGAGAGGTGGTGTTGACCCAGGGGGGCAGCGGGTCGGCGAACATGCCCGGGTCGAGTTCCCACGGCTCCCGATTCGCATCGCAATAGGCGCGCGGGAAGGTGGCGGCGAGCAGCGGGGCGCCGCTGCCCGGCGCGGCGGCGAAGAGCTCGTCGACGAAGCTGTCCTCGCTGCGCCGGAGCGCGAGCGGATCGAGCCGTGCGGCGGCGAGGAACTCGGGCGCGTAGTGGCGGCCCGAATGGGGGGAGGCGAAGATCACGGGCGCGGTTTGCGTCGTCGGGCGCCACATCGTGAGCGGCGGCACCGCGCGCGGCGCAAGCGGGTCGATCGAGACGGGAACGTCCATCCCCCCATTGAAGCGGTGCCGGCCGATCCTGTCACGTCCTGGCTTGCAGGGCGCGGCGGCTCGCGATAGAAGCCCGGCTCCCGACGCGGATGGGCGCGTAGCTCAGCGGGAGAGCACTACCTTGACACGGTAGGGGTCACAGGTTCGATCCCTGTCGCGCCCACCATCCCTCCAGCAACGTTCACCGCCCCCACGGCGCCGTCCGGCGGGGAGAGCGCCGCGTCAGTCGCCGCGGCCCGCGTCCCACGCATACTGCACGTCCGGCTCGCCTTCCTCGTTCTCCCCCGCGGTCTCCTCGACCGCGCGGAAGCCGAACCGCTCGTAGAACGCCCGCGCGACATGGTTGCGCTGGAAGGTCCAGAGCCGGAGGGCGCCGGGGCTCATCGCTTTGGCATGGGCGAGCAGTGCGGCCCCGACACCGGCGCCCTGGCGCGCCGGAGCGACATAGAGATGCTCGAGCCACTCTCCCCGGAGCAGCGCGTAGCCGGCAATGGCGCCGCCGCGGCGCGCCACCCACCAGCATCCCGGCCGATCCCCGACCACCGCGGCGAAATGCGCGCGCGTCTCCTGATCGTCGTGCACCTGCCGCAGATACGGCATGGCGGTGCGCCGCGCGGCGAGATGGATCGCGGCGATGGCGGGGGCGTCCGTCGCCGTCGCTTCAGTGATGGCGATCGCCTCAGTCACCGGCGTCCTCGGGCGCGGCGGCCGAAGCCTCGCCGGCGGCGGGCGGCGCGAGCGGTTGGGCCGGGTCCGGCGGCAGCAGGGTCGCCAGCACCGCCGCGACCGGCATCCGCTTCGGCACGACCAGGATCTCCCCCGGCCGGCTAGCATTCAGCGCCATGACGGCCTGTTTGGGGCAGACCCCGAGGCAGCGCGTCTCGATGATGCGCACGCCGCGGCGATGACCGCGCGCCTTCAGCTCCGCGCGCAAGGCACTCCGCAGCGTCTCCTTGCCCTTCGCGCCGTAGCCACCCTCCATCTTGCGTCCGCATTTGCCGCAGAGCAGGAGCACGGTCTTCCAGGGCGTGGGGCGGGCCTTGATCGTCGGGGGCATGCAACGACGATACCGGTGCCTGCGCGGTGGCGGAACCCGGCAGCGTGCGCCGGCGGGCGGGTCCTGCGTCAGCCGTTGATCCGCGCCCGCATCACCAGCGCCGTCGTGATCAGCAGGAACGAGAGCGCCCCCAGCACGCAGCACCAGTAGTCGAGGCGCCGGAAGAAATGGTGCGCCGCGCCGCGGTCGATCGCGAGCTTGCTGACCACGCCGATCGCCGTCGCCGCGATGATGTAGGCGAGGCACACCACGTGCAGGTGGTCCACCAGCGACAGGTCGGTCTCCGCCCCCAGTTCGGAATCGGCCGCGCGCATGTTCAGCACGACCGCGAACAGCGATGCCGCGAGCAGGCTGAAGCGGGAGCCGATCAGCCCGGCCTGGTCGATGTGCAGCAGGAAGCTCACCATGCACAGCATGAACGCGGTGTAGATCGTCACCGTCAGGGTGAAGAACCGCGCATAGCCGCGACGGGAGATCGACAGCTCCAGCACCACGCGGGAGAACTGGGCTCCCGCGGAGGCGGCGAGCGACGGATCGCCGAACGCCGTCGGATAGCGCGTGACCCCGGTGACGAGCCGCGTGCCGTCGAGCTTCCAGCCGCCGACGCCCTTGCGCATGTAGTCGGCCGCGCTCAGCCCGTCGCCCACGTAGTCGAGCTGGGACGCGGTCGCGAGCTGGTCCTCGATCACGATCTGCAGCCGCTGGCGGTCGAACGGGTAGTTCTTCACCCGCCAGTCGTGCCGGAACCGGCCGCGCACCAGGACCTGCCGCCACTCCACCCCGTTCTCCACGGTGACCTGTTCGGGGCCGAACGCCACCTGGTTGGCGTTCGGGAAATCCAGGCTGTCGACGATCGTGCGGCTGTTGGGCGGACCGACCCGCCACAGCCAGAACTGGGCCTGGAAGGTGCCGCTGGGCGGATCGAGGTCGTGCACGGTGACGACGTAGGCGCCCAGCTTGTAGATCACCGGGGCGGCCGTCGCGTGGCCGTCGGCCGCTCCGGCGGCCGGCGCCGACCGGGCGGGGCCCGGCGCATCGGACGCCGCGACGGCGGCCGACGCCAGAAGGAACGGGATCAGCGCGAGCAGCAGCGCGAGGCGGCGCAGCAGACGGGTCATGCCACCCTGCCCCGCCGCCGGCTCAGACGCGCACGAAGCCGACCAGCCGTTCAGCCTCGGCCACGATCGGGTCGGCGATGGCGGCGGCCCGCGCCGCGCCACGGCCGAGCACCGCGTCGATATGGTCGGGATCGGCGAGCAGCCGGCGGGTCTCGTCGGCGATCGGCGCCAGATGGTCCACCAGCAGCGCCGCCAGCGCCTCCTTGAAGGCGCCGAAGCCCTTGCCGCCATGCTCGCGCAGCACGCTAGCGGCATCGCCGTCGGTGAGCGCCGCGTAGATGCCCACGAGGTTGCGTGCCTCCGGTCGGTCGGCGAGACCGTCCGGCTCCGAGGGCAGCGGTTCGGGGTCGGTCTTGGCGCGGCGGATCTTGAGCGCGATCGTGTCGGCGTCGTCGTTCAGGTTGATACGGCTCTGCTCCGAGGGGTCGGATTTCGACATCTTCTTGCTGCCGTCGCGCAGGCTCATGACGCGGGCGGCCGGACCCATGATGTAGGGCTCGATGCGCGGGAAGAACTCCACCCCGTAGTCGTGGTTGAACTTCTGCGCGATGTCGTTGGCGAGCTCGAGGTGCTGGCGCTGGTCGTCGCCCACCGGGACGGCGGTGGCATGATAGGCGTGGATGTCGGCCGCCATCAGGTTCGGGTAGACGTAGAGCCCGGCCGACGCATTCTCCCGGTCCTTGCCCGCCTTGTCCTTGAACTGGGTCATGCGGTTCAGCCAGCCCAGCCGCGCCACGCAGTTGAAGATCCAGGCGAGCTGGGCGTGCGCGCGCACCGCCGACTGCAGGAACACGATGTGCTTCTCGGGGTCGATGCCGCAGGCGAGCAGCACGGCGGCCATTTCCCGGGTCTGCTGGCGCAGCGCCGCCGGATCCTGGAACACCGTGATCGCGTGCAGGTCGACCACGCAGTAGATGCAGTCGTTCCCATCTTGCAACGCCGCCCAGTTGCGGATCGCCCCGAGGTAATTGCCGAGGGTCGGGATGCCGGAGGGCTGGATGCCGGAAAAGATGCGCATGATCACGTCTCTGGGGTCGAGGCCGGACTGATGGACGATCCGCCGCCGCGGCGCAAGCGGCGCCGGCGGAGCATCGCCAGGAGGTCGCGCAGGTCGATCGCGCCCAGGAGCTGCGCGGCCAGCAGATAGACGCCGGACCCGAGACCCACCAGCAGGAACAGCGCGACCACCCGCAAGCCACGCGCACCGGCCAGGGCGTCGAACAGCGGACCCTCGGTGAACCACAGCGTCACCGCCATGGCGAGCGCGGCGAGCAGCATGCGCGGCAGCCGGCGGCGCAGCGCCGCGTCCGGGACCAGGAAGCCGCGGCGGATCAGGATGACGGCCAGCGCCCCCATGTTGAAGATCGCGGCGAGGCTGGTCGCGAGCGGCGGCCCGATATGCTGCAGCGGCATCATCAGCGCGAGGTTGAGCACGAAGTTCAGCGCCAGCGTGATCATGCCGATGCGCACCGGGGTGGCGGTGTCGCCGCGGGCGAAGAAGGCCGGCGCCAGCACCTTCAGCAACACCACCGCCGGCAGCCCGACCGCATAGGCGGTCAGCGACTGCGCCGAGAGCCGCGCGCTCTCGATGTCGAAGGCGCCGCGGCCGAACAGCACCCAGACGATCGGGAAGGCGGAGACCGCGAGCGCCAGCGCCGCCGGCAGGGTGAGGAACAGCGCGTATTCGATCGCTCGGTTGAGCGTGCCGATCGCCGCGGCCGCCTCGCCGCCCCGCACCTGGCGGGACAGCAGCGGCAGGATGGCGGTGCCGACGGCGGTGCCGATCACGCCCAGCGGCAGTTGCTGCACCCGATCGGCGTAGTAGAGCAGGGAGACGGTGCCGGCGGGCAGCAGGCTCGCGATGATCACGTCGACCGCCTGGTTGAGCTGGGTCGCGCTGGCGCCGACCAGTCCCGGCGCCATCCGGCGCAGCAGCAGCCGCATGCGCGGGGTCAGGCGCGGCCGGGGAATGCGCACCGGCATGCCGGCGCGGTTCACCGCCCAGGCGAGCAGTCCGAGCTGCACGACGCCGGAGGCGGAGACGCCCCAGGCCGCGGCGTGGCCGATGGTCGGCACATAGGGGCCGAGGCCGACCAGGGCGGCGATCGCGAACAGGTTGTAGAGCACCGGCGCGCCTGCCGCGGCGGCGAACTTGTCGAGCCCGTTGAGCACCCCCGACAGCAGGGCGGCGAGGCAGATCAGCATCAGATAGGGGAAGGTGATCCGCGCGAGCTCGACGGCGAGGGCGAACTTGGCCGGGTCGTCGCCGAAGCCGGGGGCGAACACGGTCATGATCTGGGGCATGAAGATCTCGCCCAGGATCGTCAGCCCGCACAGCCAGAAGGCCATGACCGACATCGCCTCCTGCGCGAACTGGCGCGCGGCGGCGGGCCCCTCGGCGGCCAGCAGGCCGGCGAATTCGGGCACGAAGGCGGCGTTGAACGCGCCCTCCCCGAACAGGCGCCGGAACAGGTTGGGCAGCTTGTTGGCGACGAAGAAGGCGTCGGCGACCGGGCCGGTGCCGATCAGCGCCGCCATCAGCATGTCGCGGACGAAGCCGAGGATCCGGCTCGCCATCGTCCAGCCGCCGACCGTCATGACACTTCTGAGCATGGGGCGGTTTACCCGATCCCGCCCGCGTCGCACCAATGCGGGCGCCTGGGGGCAGGCTCCCCGGTGCCGGGTCGGCTCGTTTTGCGGGGTGCTATGCGGCTGAGGGCGCCGGCGCAGCGCCCGCCACCCCCGGCTGGGCGGTCGCCACCGGTGCGGCCGCAAAGGTCACGCCGGTCTCCTCCGCCAGCCGCATGACCTGCAGCAGCAATTCGTGTCGCGCCGCACGCTCCTCGGCAGCGGTTTCGGCGCGGAAGTAGCAGACGAGGTCGATTTCCACCCCGCCCTCGCCCAACTGCCAGACGCCGACCTGCGTCCGCTCCTCCACCGTCGACTTGTGCACGTCGACGACCTCCCGCAGCCGGCGGGTGAACGCCTCGAGCCGTTCGGGATGCGCCCCGTAGGCGACCGAGAACTTGGTCCGGAACAGTCGGTATCGCCGCGCGCCGTAGTTGTTGATCAGCGCATCCGACAACTTGCCGTTGGGCAGCACCACCACCGTATCGTCCATCGTGCGGATGCGGGTCGAGCGGATGCCGACATGCTCGACGGTGCCCTGGATGTCGCCGACCGCGATCGTGTCGCCGTTGGTGAAGGGCCGGTCCGCCAGCAGGATGCCGGCGCCGAACAGGTTGGACAGCGCCTCCTTGGAGGCGAAGGCGACGGCGAGCCCGCCGATCCCGAGGCCCGCGAGCATGGCGCCGAGCGGCAGGTCGAGGGCTTTGGCGGCGATGAGGGCGACGAGGAGGACGAGGCCGAGCTTGGCGACCCCGGCGGTGAGCGAGACCAGGATGTCGTCCATGCTGCCCGGCGTGCGGCGCGCGCGGCCCTGAAACCATCTGGCCGCGCTGTCGATCAGCGGCAGCCCCGCCCAGGCGAGCCCGACTGCCACCACGATGCCCATCGTGGCATCGAGCACGGTGAGTCCCGGTCCGACGATCGCGATCAGGCGCCGGAAGTTGAACCAGATCGCCGCGATCACGATCAGCCGCAGCGGCCAGACCAGCCGGGCGCACACCGCGGCGGCGTCCGGCTCCCGGGACAGCCGGACGGCGAGCCAGGCGAGCGCACGCATGGCGAGGGGCACGACCCACAGCGTCGCGAGCACGAGGCTGCCGAACATCGCGACGATGGCGATCACCTGCCAGTTCTCCAGCCCTGTCAGCAGGCTGCGCTCGAGCAGAACCGGCGAGACCGCGGCCAGCCGTTCCCGGACCAGGAAGACGCCGGTCGGGGGTGTCGGCACGCCGGGACCGATGCCGCGCGGCATGCTTTCGGTCGCGATGAACAGCCGGAGCGCCGCTGCCACCGTATCGGGGGTGAAGCGGAAGACGGTGCGCTCGCCTTCCAGCGAGGGCGCGATGGCGATGCGCCCGACCCGGTGGGAGAAGAAGACGAAGGTTTCACCGGTGGCGGGGTCGTCGGGAACCATCTGCCAGTCCCAGGGCCCGATCCGGTTCAGTGCCTGGATCAGGTAGAGCGCCTGCAGCCGGCCCACGTCCTCCCGGTCGGTGGTGCGGACCTCGCCGAGGTCGAGAGTGGCCAGCACCCGGTCCACCCCGCCCTGGTCCCAGGACTGGATGCCGGCGATGAAGCTCCGCAGCGTGTCGCGCGGGCTGCGCAGTGCCTCGGTGGCACCGGGCCCGCGCGCTCGGCCGCCATCGCGCTGCAGCATGGTCCGTTCGGCGGCGGCGAGGACGAGCGGGGGCGGGACGACGATCTCCCAGCCCTCCGCCGCGCGGCGCAAGGTGACCGCGACGTGGGCCTCGCTGCCGCTCTGGCCCAGCGTGAGAACGACCGCATCTCCATCCGGCTGTGGCGGCAGCGGGTCGGCGATCGTGGTGAGCGCCAGGACGCGATAGAGGGCGCGTGTCCGGGCGATCCGCTGCCGCGGATCCGTCGCGTCGGGGCCGAAGGCCAGCAGGCGCGCGGCATCCGCCATCAGGTCCGGATGATCGGCGCTCGCCGCATTGCCGGTACGCAAGAAGCTGAGCAGCGTCGCCTGGGGGGTGTCCCGGCGCAGCTCCGCGACCAGGGCCGGGCGGGTGCGGCGGGTTCCCGTCCACCAGGCCCCGTCCTCCAAACGCCCGGTGAAGCCGCGCCGTTCGGGACCGAGGACGAAGACGAAACGGCCCTGCCGCGTTCCCTCGGTCCAGGTCCCCTCCAGCCGGTCGCCGCGTGCGGTACCCTGGAGCCGGCCGCCGTACAGGCGGTAGGTCCCGGTCACCTCGCTCCCTTGCTGGGTGAGGACCGCCTCGGCCCCTCCATCCGGCCAAGCCATGTCCCAAGTCCCGCTCCACTCCGGCACCGCCGCCCAGGCCGGCTGTGCACCGACCGGAGCGGCGATCGCCAGGGCGAGGAACAGGAACGGCAGCAGCCAGCGCAGCAGGCGGGGGCCGGACGGACGGGCGGAGGAGCGAATGCGGGAAGCCTCCCTGGGTCGTTCCCAGAGTGGAAAGTCCCCCGCACCCCGTCAACCGCGCGATGCGGTCAGTCGGCCGTTCGCAGGCACTTGCCCGCGGCGACCGCGGAATCGCGGGCCGATCCCCGGCCGATCGATCCGGCTTCGACCAGGCGGCGAGTGGTCGCCGTCACCAGCTCGCGCAGGTTTGCGCCGGGGGCGAGTTGCGGCAAGGTGGCGTCGAAGATGGCCCGCGCGTCCTGGGGCAGCGCTGCCGCGCAGCGCCGCGCGACCTCCGTGTCGGCGCGTGCCGCGCCGCCCGCAAGCGCTCCGACCCCGATCAACGCCACCAGCAGACGGGCCGCTGGTCGCACGCGCCCCGGTGGGCGCATTCCGGCACTTCTCGTCACATCGCCTCCGATCGCCGGCACGCCGGCGGCTCACCGTCAGATACGTCCCCGCGCGACACGATCTGGCTCAGCGCGGCGATTCGGGGGTGGGGAACAGCAGCGGGAAGGCGCTGTGCACGTGCGGGGCCCCGACCTGCGGCGCGTCCCGGAACAGGTGGGACGGGTTCAGCTCGCCCAGGCTGCGCGCGCCGCACAGCGCCGTGGCGACGCCCATCTCGTGCTCCAGCAGCTCCAGCATCTTGACCACGCCCGCCTCGGCATCCGCCGCCAGCGCGTAGCAGTAGAGCCGGCCGATCGCGACCGCGTCGGCGCCCAGCGCGATCGCCTTCACGAGGTCGGTGCCGCGGCAGAAGCCGCCATCCACGATCACGCGCGCGCGGCCCCGCACCGCGGCCAGCACCTCGGGCAGCACGTCCATCGAGCCGCGGCCGTGGTCGAGCTGGCGGCCGCCATGGTTGGAGACGTAGACGCCGTCGACGCCGTGCTCGCAGGCGAGCGCCGCATCCTCGGCGGTGGCGATGCCCTTCAGGATCAGCGGGATGCTGTGCGTGTCCTTGAAGTGCTTGACGTTGTCCCAGTTGAAGCTCGCCTGGTAGCTCTGGCCGGTCGCGACCGCGCGCCACGGCTTGACGAACCGGCCGGCGATGTCGCGCTCGCGGCGGGAATAGGCGGCGGTGTCGACGGTGATCGCGAAGGCGTCGTAGCCGGCGCCGACGGCGCGGCGGACCACCTCGTCGATCCAGGCATCGTCGCCGCGCACGTAGAGCTGGAAGATCTTCGGCCCGTCCGCCGCGGCCGCCGCCTCCTCGAGCCCCGGCTGGGTCACCGAACTCACCATGATCGGCACGCCGAAGGCGGAGGCGGCGCGGCCCGCGGTCGCGGCCCCGCCCGGATGGAAGGACTCGAGCGAGCCCACCGGCGCCAGCATCAGCGGCAGGCGCAGGCGGCGGTGGAACAGTGTGGTGGTCAGGTCGATATGGGAGACGTCGCGGCACACGCGGGGCCGCAGCGCCAGGCTGTCGAGCGCCAGCCGGTTGCGGCGCATCGTCGTCTCGGTCTCGGTGGCGCCGATCAGGTAGCCCCAGATGTGGTCGGACAGCTTGGACCGCGCCGCCGGGACGAACTCGTGCAGGCATTGGAAATCGCCAGTCGGCTCGAACAGATGCTTGGCCTGCTCCGAGACGGTCTCGTTCATCGTCCACTCCCCTGCGACGTCGCGGCGTCATCAACACCCCGTCCGCGCCGGGGCGCAAGAGGCACGCCCCCTCGCCCGCCGGCTCAGGCCCCGTCCCGGCGGGCCAGCGCGGCGCGCAGCTCCGCCCGCTGCACCTTGCCGGTCTCGGTGCGCGGGAACCACGGCACCGGCACCACCTCCGCACCCGGCACGGCCCCCGCCATGGCGGCCCGCACTGCCTCCGTCACCCCCGGCGGCACGCGCTCCGCGCCGATCTCGATTGCGGCGACGACGCGGCTGGCGCGGTCGGCATGATCGAGCGCGACCAGCACCGCATCGCGCACGCCGGGCACGCGCTTCAGCGTCGCCTCGATCGGCTGCGGCAGGAACTTGATGCCGCCGACGTTCAACATGTCGTCGGCGCGCCCCAGCACCACCAGGGTGCTGGCGTCCGGCATGCGGCCCATGTCGTTGGTATGATACCAGCCGTCGATGAACGCCGCCGCACTGGCGGCCGGATCGTCGACATAGGCGTCGGTCATCACGGCGGTGCGGACGCGGATCACCCCGACCGCGCCATGCGGCAGGTCGCGCCCCGCTTCGTCCACGATCCGCGCGGCGACGCCGGGGCAAAGCCGGCCGACGCCGTCCGCGTCGACGAAGGAGATCAGGTTGGTCTCGTTGGTGCTGTAGCACGCTGTCACCGTCGCCCCGAACCGTTCGGTGAGCGCCGCGCGCAGCGGCTTGTCGGCCGATGCGCCGACCAGCTCGACATGCAGCCGGTGCCCGCGCGGCGGCGGGCTGCCGCGCGCCACGATGCGTTTGGCGTCGCCCACCAGGAACATGAGGTGGTTGACCAGGCCGGCCGCGATCATCGCGGGCGCCTGCGCCTCTGCGGCGAACAGCACCGACCCGCCGCATTGCAGCGTCTGCAGCACGCGCGTGACACTGGCGCGGAATCCCAGGCCATAGATCGACAGGAAGCGCGGCTGCGCCCCGACATCCGCCGCCACCCGCGCGATCGCGGTGTCCAGGATCCGCTGCTGGGCGGCGAAGCTCATGCCGATCGCCTTCGGCCGCCCGGTGGTGCCGGAGGTGCGGACGATCCGCACCAGCCCCGCGGCCGGCGGGGGGCGGCGCAGGATCCGCTCGCTCTCGTCCGCGTCGCAGGGTGGCAGAGACTGCAGCCAGTCGGGCGGGATCCGTTCGGCCTGCGCCGCCGCGGGCGCCGCGGCGGTGACGAGCAGCCGCGCGCAGCCGCTCAGCGCCGGATCGGCCGGTGCCGCGAGATCGGCCGCGGTCACCGCGAGCGTGGTCGCGCCGATCACCTCGCAGGCCAGCAGCAGCACGAGATGCAGGGCCCGATCAGGCCGCACCTCGACCCCGACCCGCATGCCGGGCGTGATGCCGATCCGCTCCAGCACGGTCACCGCGGCGGCGACCTGCACGGCGAGCTGGCGGTAGGAGACCTGGCGCGGCGGCTCGAACAGGGCGACCGAGTCGGGCCGCGCCGCCGCATGCGCGGCCAGGGCCGCCGCGGTGCCGGGGACGCTCACAGCGCCACCACCGGCGGGGCTTCCAGACGCGGCATCGGGCCCGGCCGGGTTTCCGGCATCAGCACGAACAGCAGCACGGTGCCGAGGCCGCCCGCCGCGGCCAGCCCCATGAACGCGGCCGACGTGCCGAAATGGTCGGCGACGAAGCCGGCGAGCGTGGTGCTGAACATCGCCCCCAGGCTGGTGCCCAGCCCGAGCGCGCCGATCGCGAGGTTGAGGAAGCCGGTGCGCCGCGTCAGGTCGGCGGCGATCAGCGGCAGCATCAGGCCGAACACCGTGCCGGCGACGCCGTCCAGCACCTGGATCACCACCACCTGGGCCGCGTCCGGCATGGTGGCGAACAGCAGCGCCCGCACCGGGAGCGCCGCGAAGCCCACCAGCAGCACGGGACGGCGGCCGAAGCGCTGGGCCATGACGCCGGTCCATGGCGAGGCCGCGGCGGTGATGATCTGCGGCACCACGATCGAAGCGGAGACGACGAAGCCGGTATCGACCGACCGCATCGCCAGCGCATTCAGCATCAGGGGCAGCATGGCGGCGTTGGCCAGCCCGAACAGCACCGCGCAGACCGCGAAGACGTGCAGCGCGGGCTCCCGGAAGATGTGCCAGGGCCGGTCCTCGCGCGCCTTGCGGGCCTGCGGCGTCAGCAGCGCGGGGTGATCCTCCGCCTCGTCCTCCTCCGCCGCCTCGCGCGGCCGGATCGCCAGCAGCCCGATGATCGCCGGCACCACCAGCGCCGCGGTGAGCACGAACACCATCCGTTCCGACAGGTAGTTGGCGACCGCCCCCATCAGGGCCGCGGCGACCGCGTTGCCGAGGGAGGCGTAGCGCGCGTTCTCACCCAGCCGCTCGCTGTAGAAGGCGTGGCCGCACAAGGCGAGGGTGATGGCGGCGATGGCCGGGGTCAGCACCGAACTGACCAGGCTGTGCACGATCTGCACGCCCCAGATCCAGCCGCTGGCCGGGGCGAAGGCGAGCGCGAGGGCGGAGAGGCCGAGGCCCAGCAGGGCGGCGACGGTGACCGCGCGCTTGTCGTGCAGCGCGTCGACCAGCGCGCCGGCGGGCACCTGGCTCGCCAGCGCCGCGGCGGTGCCGACGCTGAGCACCAGGCCGATATCGGTCTGGTTCCACCCGATTTCGGTCAGGTAGACGGAGATGAACGGTCCGAAGCCGGTCTGCGCGGCGGCGGTGAAGAAGTTCAGCCCGTTCAGGCCGTGACGACTGAGCGACGTTTCCATCCCCGGCGGGTCGGCTTTTCGGTTGGTCAGCCTCGCGGCTGCGATCCGCCTTCGCCCGCGCTGCCACGCGGCCGGCGGACCGGGCGGGCAGGCGACGAAAAGGCCGCGCGACGGCGCCGCGCGGCCTGAACGTTAACGCAGCGAAGCGGGGCTTGTCAGCCGGTCACGGCGCGCAGGCGGGGCGTCGCGGGTTCGGACAGTTCGCGATAGACGTCGAGATAGTCCTCCGCCATGCGGCGGCTGGTGAAGCGCCGGTCGAAAGTGGCGCGCACCGCGGCGCGGTCGAGCTCGCCCAGCCGGTCGATCGCGGCGACCGCCGCATCCTCGCTCTCGACGATGAAGCCGGTGACGCCGTGGTCGATCACCTCGGGCACGGAGCCGCGGTTGAACGCGATCACCGGAGTGCCGCAGGCCATCGCCTCGATCATCACCAGGCCGAACGGCTCCGGCCAGTCGATCGGGAACAGCAGGGCATGCGCGCCGGAGAGGAATTCGGGCTTCTGCGCGTCGTTGATCTCGCCGATGAACTCGACGTTGTCGTGCTGCTCGATCAGCGGCCGCACCACGGTCTCGTAGTACTCGCGGTCGGCATTGTCGACCTTGGCGGCGATCTTCAGCTTGAGCCCGGCGCGGGCGGCGATGCGGATCGCCTTGTCGACGCCCTTCTCCGGCGAGACGCGGCCCAGCACGGCGACATAGTCCTGCTTGGCCGGCTGCGGCGTCAGCAGGTTGGCCGGCATGCCGTGCAGCACGGTGCGCACCCAGTTCAGGCGCGGGATCGGCTTGCGCTGGCTGTTCGAGATCGAGACGAACGGCGCGTCGGGGAAGGTCTCGTAGACCTCCTTGAACTCCGGCAGGTCGAGGCGGCCATGCAGCGTGGTGAGGAACGGCACGCGCTGACGGCTGAACAGGGAGAGCGGGAAATAGTCGATGTGGAAATGGAGAACGTCGAACTCGTCCTTACGGCGATAGATCAGTTCCACCATCCGGTTGTAGAGCGCCACCCAGTCCTTGACCGACGGGTCGAGGCGGATCGCCTGGTCGCGCATCGGCGCGAGGGTGGCCGAAGTGATGGAGTCACCGCTTGCGAACAGGGTCACGTCATGACCCATCGCCACCAGCTCTTCCGTCAGCGAATAGACGACCCGCTCGGTGCCACCGTACAGCTTCGGCGGGACCGCTTCGAAAAGCGGTGAGATTTGCGCAATACGCATTGAGACGAACCCCGGCCTTTACATAGGGTTGACCAGTAGACAGCGTCGCTAAACTTAGGCTTGACTTCCAAGTTCAGAGGCGCTTTATCAATTGTGGGTTATAGAAGCTGAATGTGGCGGAATGTCGGCACATTTCGTGCCGATCATGGCGTCACGGCGGTCCGGGTCCGCCCTTTCGAATCCCGGGACAGGAGCCTCGTCCGCCATGGCGCATTACGTCGACGCCGCGCATTTTCCGGTCGATGCCGCCGGCCTCACGGCGCTGCGCGTCCACCCGCTCCGCTTCCTGTGGCGCTACGTGCGCGCCCATCCGCTCGGCCATGCGACGGTACTGGCGTCGGTGCTGGTGGCGGTGGCCTGCAGCGTCTCCACCCAATATGGCATGAAGCACCTGATCGACGTGGTGTCGGCCGGCCCGCAGGCCGCCTCCCAGGCCTGGACCGCCTTCGCCCTGCTCTGCGGCCTGGTCGCCGCCGACAACCTGTCCTGGCGCATCGGCGGCTACGCCGCGCATCGCACCTTCGTGCGCGTCACCGGCGACATCCGCCGCGACCTGTTCGCGCATCTCTCCGGCCATGCCCCCAGCTACTTCGCCGAACGCCTGCCCGGCGGCCTCGCCAGCCGCATCACCGCGACCGCCAATGCCAGCTTCACGCTGGAGAACACCGGCTCCTGGAACGTGCTGCCGCCGATCATCGCCGTCACCATCGCGATCGGCTTCATCGGCTCCGTCAGCCTCGCCCTCGCCGGCGTGCTGCTGGGCGTCGCCGCGCTGCTCGGACTGCTGATCTTCTCGCTCGCGCGGCGCGGCACGCCGCGGCATCGCAGCTACGCGTCGCAGGCCGCCGGCGTGGACGGCGAGCTGGTCGACGTGATCAGCAATTTCGGCGTGGTGCGGGCGTTCGGCGCGACCTTCCGCGAACAACGCCGGATCGGCGCGCAGATGGAACGCGAGATGACCGCGCGGCGTCGCAGCCTCTACTACCTCGAGCACCTCCGGCTGATCCACGCCGTGCTGACCGCGCTGCTCACCGCCGGCGTGGTGGCCTGGGGCATCCTGCTGTGGCAGCGCGGCCAGGCGAGCGTGGGCGACCTCGTGCTGCTGACCGCGCTCGCCTTCACCATCCTGCACGGCACCCGCGACCTCGCGGTCGCCCTGGTCGACCTGACCCAGCACATTGCGCGGCTGGACGAGGCGATCAGCACCCTGCTGACCCCGCACGAACTGCCCGACCGGCCCGACGCCTATCCGATCACCGCACGCCGCGGCGAAGTCACCTTCGAGGCGGTCAGCTTCGCCTACCCGACCCGCGCGCCGGTGCTGCGCGACTTCGACCTGGAGATCCTGCCGGGCCAGCGCGTCGGGCTGGTCGGCTTCTCGGGCGCCGGCAAGTCCACCGTGCTCGCGCTGCTGCAGCGCTTCTACGACGTGGGCAGCGGCCGCGTGCTGATCGACGGGCAGGACATTCGCGAGGTCACCCAGACCAGCCTGCGCGAGGTGATGGCGATCGTGCCGCAGGACATCTCGCTGTTCCATCGCACCATCATGGAGAACCTGCGCTACGCCCGCCCCGACGCGACCGAGGCGGAGGTGATGGCCGCCGCCGAGATGGCGCGCTGCCGCGACTTCATCGAGGCGCTGCCGGACGGGTTCGCCACCATGGTGGGCGATCGCGGCGTGAAACTGTCGGGCGGCCAGCGCCAGCGCCTGGCGATCGCCCGCGCCCTGCTCAAGGACGCGCCGATCCTGCTGCTCGACGAGGCGACCAGCGCGCTCGACACCGAGAGCGAGCAGGCCATCCAGGCAGCGCTCGACACCCTGATGACCGGCCGCACCGTGATCGCGATCGCGCACCGGCTGTCGACGCTGCAGAACTTCGACCGGATCATCGTGATGGATCACGGCCGCATCGTCGACGACGGCTCGCCGGCCGAGCTCGCGGCTCGGCCCGGCCCGTATCGTGAGCTGCTGCGCAAGCAACGGATGGACCCGCTGCCCATCGCTGCGTAGGTTGCCCCTCCGTCACCGGAGGATGCCGCGCGCCGATGCCCCGCCTCGTCGTCGTCTCGAACCGTGTCGCGCCGATCCAGGAAGGTGAGGCCACCGCCGGTGGTCTCGCCGCGGGGGTGCTCGACGCGCTGCGCGAGAAAGGCGGGCTCTGGTTCGGCTGGAGCGGCACCGTCACCGACTCGGCGGAACTCGAGACGGAACGGCAGGTCGGGCCGATCACGCTCTACACGATCGACCTGGCGCGGCGCGACTACGACGACTTCTATCGCGGCTTCGCCAACGGCACGCTCTGGCCGGTGCTGCACTACCAGATCGGGCTGGGCCGGTTCGAACCATCCGAGTTCGCCGGCTATCGGCGGGTCAACGAAACCTTCGCCCGCGGGCTCGTCGAACTGGTGCAGCCCGACGACCTGATCTGGGCGCACGACTACCACCTGCTGTGCCTCGCCGAAGCGCTGCGCGCGCGCGGCGTGCAGAACCGCATCGGCTTGTTCCTGCACACGCCCTTCCCCGCCCCCGGCGTGTTCATGACGATCCCCGCACATGCGGAGCTGATCCGCGCGATGTGCGCCTTCGACCTGCTGGGCTTCCAGACCGAGATCGACCGCACCGCCTTCCTCGACTACGTGCTGCGCGTGGGCGGCGGCACCGCGGGCGCCGACGGGTCGGTGTCGGTGGGCGGCCGGGTGGTGCGCACCGGCGTCTATCCGATCGGCGTGCACGTGGACGAGACGCGCGCGCAGGCGGAATTGCCGGCCAATCGGCGCACCGCGACGCGGCTGCGCGCGAACCTGATGGAACAACTCATCCTCAGCGTCGACCGGCTGGACTACTCGAAAGGCCTGCGCCAGCGCTTCGTCGCCTTCGAGCGATTCCTCGCCGAGTTCCCGGCGCACCAGGGCGTGACGACCTTCATGCAGATCGCGCCGCCCTCACGCGGCGACATCGAGACCTACCAGGTGATCCGCCGCGAACTCGAGGGCGAGGCAGGCCGCATCAACGGCCGCTTCGCCGAAGTCGACTGGGTGCCGCTGCGCTATCTCAACAAGAGTTTCCCCCGCAACGTGCTGATGCCGCTCTACGCGACCGCGCAATGCTGCCTGGTGACGCCGCTGCGCGACGGGATGAACCTGGTGGCGAAGGAATACGTCTCGGCGCAGGACCCAGAAGATCCAGGCGTGCTCGTGCTGTCGGAGTTCGCCGGCGCGGCGCGCGAACTGGACGCGGCGCTGCTGGTCAATCCGTATGACGAGGCGGGCATGGCGGCGGCGATCGACCGCGCACTGCGCATGGGCATCGAGGAGCGCTGCGAGCGCCACGCCTCCATGCTGGCGGTGATGCGCCGCAACAGCCTGGAACGCTGGCGCGATCGGTTTGTCGCCGATCTCGGCGCGGGATGAAGCTGCCGATCTCGGCGCGGGTTGAAGGTGCCGACCGACCTCGGCGCGGGGTGAAGGTGCCGATCTCGCCGCGGCTCAGAACCCGAACATGTGGTCGAGCGAGAACCCGCCCGCATCGTCCATCAGGCCGTGATAGCCGAACAGCCGACAGGTCGTGTCGCGGATCAGCACGTAGCCTTCCGCGCCGGCGGATTCGAGCAGGGCGGGGTCGAAGATCCGGTGCGGCTCGACCAGCGCCGATCCACGGCAGGCGATCGCGAGCGGCGCCTCCGCGATCATCCGGCCGGTGCCGTCGTGCAATTGCAGCGTGGTGCTCGACTGCGCGTGCCAGTCGGCCGAGGCCGGATAGATCAGCACCGCGAAACTGTGCCGCCGGCCGCTGCCGAGCCGCAGGAACAGGCGGGTGGAGAGCCCCGGAGGCGGGCCCGCGTAGGATTGCGGCTCGTCCTTGTAGGTCATCACCGTGTTGAAGATGTGCGCGCCGAAGCTCGACTCCGCGACGTGTCCCGATCGGCGATCCTCGTAGCGGAACAGGGCGTGCAGCCAGCCATCGGCCTCGCCGCCGTCGCGGAAGTCGTAGACCAGTTCGGCATGTCCCTCGGCCACGTCGATCGTGTCGAAGTCGAGCGCGAGGTCGTGGTTACGCGGCAGGTTGCCCAGGAACTGCGAATGCACCTGCCGCCCCGCGGTGTCGAACACGTCGAGCCGCAGCGGCATGCTGGTCTGGCACAGCGCCATCGGCGTCGGCTGCACGATGCTGCGGAACCGCTCGCGCGCCAGCACCGGGAACGGCAGCAGGTAGCCGCGTCCGAGCGGATCGGGCAGGCGTGCGATGCCGGGATCGGGGCGGAGATTGTCGCGTTCCACGTTGACATGCGCGATGCGGACCCGGTCGCCGCGGGTCACCTCGTAGCGCGGGCGCACGACGTGGCGCCCGGCGCGCAGCTCGATCTGCGCCGGCCAATGCAGGTCCGGCAGGTAGTCGGCGACGTCCATCGCGACGGTGGCGAACGGGCCGACCTCGCGCGGCAGCGTCACCGGGCTTTCCGCGCCCATGCGGTCCAGCGCCACGGTGCCGGCGGGGATCGGCACCGCATGGCTGTTCTGCAGCCACAGGATCACGCGCTCGTCCGGCCGCGGCGCGGGCAGGCCGGCGAACCGGTCGGACGGCCAGGCATTCGCGTCATGCGTGCAGGACAGCGAGGCGCCGTTCTCGCTCGCATAGGTGTCGAGCGCGTATTTCACCACGTCGTGGCCGGCCGCGCCGATCGCGTGGATGAAGAGCTGGCCGGTGAACGGACCGAGGCCGAAGCGCTCCCGCACCGCGCGGCTGTCGATCGAGAACCCGCCCGGGCCGGCCGGCACGTCCTCGGTCCAGGTCGCGAGCTCCGCGCCGTCGCCGTCGAACAGCCGCAGCCAGAGGCGGACCGCGGTCGCGCCGTAATTCGACCAGTAGTTGGCCGAGACGAGCCGGGTCGAGAGCCCGTCCGCGTCGCGGAAGAAGGCGAAGTTGGTCGCGAAGTTGAGCTTGTCGAGGTAGCGGCTGCCGTTCGAGAGCAGCGCGTCCGGCAGGCGGGCATCATCCAGCGTGATCAGCCGCGCCTCGGGCGGCAGCAGATGCGCGATGCGTTCGGCGGCGCGGCGGCCGTCGAAGGCGGCGACCAGCACGGTGCGGGCGCGCGAGGCGGGCAGCTCGATCAGCGCCTGCGCAGTCAGGCCGGCGCGCACCTGCCCGACCTGCATGACGTCGTGCACGAACACCGCGTCGACCGGGCGGGGATACAGCGCGAACAGCGCGTCGGCGATCCCGTCGGGGTCGTAGACTGCGAGCGGCCCCTCGATATCCGCGTGCAGGCGCGCGATCGCCTCGGCCGCCAGCGGATGGGCGAGCGCCTTGTAGATGACGTTCCCGCCCGCCCGCGCGTCGAAGGTCTGGATCTGCAGCATGCGGCTCTCGGTCCTAGCTCGTGAGGTGGACACCATCTGGGGTGGCTGGCGGCGAGAAGAACCCCTGCGGCCGCGTCATACCGGCCTCCCGGCGGGCAAGGCGATGCATCGGGTTCAGAACCCGAGCCGGCGGCGCATTTCGGCGGCGGCGGTGCGGGTGTCGTCGAGCGGGGCGACCATCCAGGGCTCGTAGCGGCCCTGGAACAGGCGCACGCGCCCGTCCGCGATCATGCCCTGGTGGAACAGGTTGATGCGCCGGGACCAGCCCGGCAGCGGGTAGAGCAGGATGGGGGCAGCGGTCGCCGCGGCCTCCGAGACCATGGAGACGCTGTCCATCGTGACGATGATGGCGTCCGCCAGGGCGAGCATGCCGAAATACGGGTTCTCGCCGGTGAAGTCCCAGACCCAACCGCCGAGCGGGGTGAGCGCCTCGTGCAGCATGCGGGTGACGGCGGGATCGGTGCGGCGGGAGGGGGTGACCACCACGCCCACGTTGTCCCGCCGCATCATCTCGGCGAGCTCCGCGGCGAGCTTGGCGCCCTCGGCCTGGCCCAGCCGATGCCGACCGTTGCTGCCGCCCACCAGCACGGCAACCAGGGGCCGGCGATACGGGGCGAAATGGTCGCGCCATTTCTCGCCCTCGGCGGCGAGGCGTTCGGGGGTCACCCGATGCAGGGCGTTGCGCGTGACGATGACGTTGGGGCCGGTCAGCTCGTCGTGGCGGTTCACCACGATCAGGTCGTAGCGGCTTGTGTCCATGCGCGGGTGCTGGACCTGCACCACCGACCCGCCCCGACCGCGGAGCGCCGCCAGCACCGCGGCCGCCATGCCGCCGCAGCCGATGGCGATCTGCGGCAGCGGTGCGGTGACGGTGCGCGACACCGCGGCGAGCGGCTTCGGCCAGAGCTTGGCGGGCAGGTAGCGCCAGGGCGCGCGCGGCCGCAGGACGCGCACGTCCGGCGTGAGGCCGGCGGCCTCGGCAAGGCCCAGCGCCTGCGTCTGCAGTCCGGCCAGTCCCTCGCTCAACACCCAGGAGGTGGTGGTATCCGGCATGGCGCGGGTTTTGTCCGGGTTGTCACCAAACGTCAATGCGGGGGGCGGCGCCGGCGACCGGCGCGGGCCGGCATGCCGCCGTGACTGTTGCCCCCCTGTCGGCAGGCTGATACGGGAGCGTCATGCCGCCCCCCGATACGTCCGTCCTCGGCCGCTGGACGCGCCTCCGCCGGCTGGCGGGCGCGTGGCTCTCCGACCGGCACCAGTTCCGCGCCCCCCGCCTGCCTCGGACCTGCCCGATCTGCGGGTACCATGGCGTGTTCATTTCAGTCGGCCATCCCGGCCGCTGGGATGCGCGCTGCCTGTCCTGCGGCTCGCGGGAGCGGCACCGGCTGCTGCATCTGTGGCGGATGGAGGGCGGCGCCGACAAGCTGGCCGGCCAGCGGATCCTGCATTTCGCCCCCGAGAAGATCGTGATGCGGATGATGCGGGGCAACCCGCTCTATGAGACCGCGGATCTCATGCAGAAGGGCGTCACGCATACGGTCGACATCACGAGGGTGCCGCTGCCGGACGGGCGCTACGACGTGGTGATGGCGAACCACGTGCTGGAACACATTCCGGATGACGCGGCGGCGATGCGGGAGCTGTTCCGGCTGCTGCGTCCCGGCGGGCTGGCGCTGCTGACCGTGCCGGTGAACGCGTCGCGCCAGGAAACCTACGAGAACCCGGCGATCACCACGCCCGCCGAACGCTGGGCGCATTTCTCGGCGCACGACCACGTCCGCTATTACGGGCTCGACTTCGCCGATCGCCTGGCGGCGGTCGGGTTCGTGGTGGAGACCTACCGGAAGAGCCCGCCCGAGGAGGTGCGCTGGGGGCTGCTGCGCACCGAGTGGCTCTACATCGCCCGCAAGCCCGATGCCTGAACGCGCGCTTGGGCGCGAGCGGATCCTGGTCATCAAGCTCAGCGCGTTCGGCAACATCGTCCTGTCGCTGACCCCGTTCGCCGCGATCCGCGCGCATCACCCCGATGCCGAGATCAGCGTACTGACCACGCCGCCCTATGCGGAATGGCTGCGATCGGCGCCGTATTTCGATCACGTGCTGGTCGACCGGCGGCCGGCCTGGTGGGATCTCGCCGGGGTGCTGCGGCTGCGGCGAATGCTCCGCCACGGCGGGTTCAGCCGGGTCTACGACCTGCAGACCTCGGGCCGTTCGTCGCGCTACCTGGCGATGTTCCCGCGGCGCGCCCGGCCCGAATGGTCGGGAATCGCGCTCGGCGCCTCGCATCCCGACCGCGACCCGAACCGCGACACGCTGCACGACGTGGACCGGCAGGTGGGTCAGTTGCGCCAGGCCGGGCTGACCGAGTTCCCGCCCGCCGACCTGTCCTGGTGCCGCGGCGACATCGCGCGCTTCGGGCTGACCGGCCCGCTCGCGCTGCTGGTGCCCGGCAGTTCGGCACATCGCCCGCAGAAGCGCTGGCCCGCCGCGCGGTACGACGCCCTGGCCGTGGCGCTGCGCGCACGCGGGCTGACGCCGGTCGTGCTGGGCACCGCCGGGGAGCGCGACCTGGCGCGGCAGATCCCGCACGCGGTCGACCTGATGGGGCAGACGACACCGGGGGATGTGGCCGATCTCGCGCGCGCCGCACGGGTCGCGGTCGGCAACGACACCGGGCCGATGCACCTGATCGGCACCGCCGGCTGTCCGTCGCTCGTCTTGTTCTCGCAGGATTCGGACCCGGCCCTGTGCGCGCCGCGCGGGCCGATGGTCAGCGTGCTGCGCCGGCCGGACCTGGGGACGCTGGAGGTGGAGACCGTGCTGGCCGCGCTTCCCGTTTCCGTCGCGGGAGGGGATCCGGCGGACGGGTGACGCGGGAACGCGGTGCGTCCGCCCCGATCGCCCCCTCTCCCCATCCCTCCCCCGCAAGGGGGGAGGGAGTATTACGCGCGGGGCGGGGCTTCCGGTCGGATCGGCCTCGTTCCCTCGCGGGTTACTCGGTGAGGATCGTGCTGCCGCGGTTGCCGATCATCGCCAGCAGCTCGCGGCGGGTGGTGGGGTCGTCGCGGAAGGCGCCCAGCATGCGGCTGGTGACCATCGTCACCCCCGGCTTGTGCACGCCGCGGGTAGTCATGCACTGGTGCGCGGCCTCGATCACCACGGCGACGCCGCGCGGGACCAGCACCTCCTGGATCGTGTTGGCGATCTGCGCCGTCATCTTCTCCTGGATCTGCAGCCGCTTGGCGTAGGCCTCGACCACGCGGGCCAGCTTGCTGATGCCGACCACCCGCCGATGCGGCAGGTAGGCCACGTGCACGCGGCCGATGATGGGCGCCATGTGGTGTTCGCAGGTGCTCTCGAGGCGAATGTCGCGCAGCAGCACGATCTCGTCGTAGCCGTCCGTCTCGGCGAAGGTGCGTTCGAGCAGGGCGACCGGATCAACCCCGTAGCCGACGAAGAACTCCTCGAAGGCGCGGGTGACGCGCTTCGGCGTGTCGATCAGCCCCTCCCGCGTCGGGTCGTCGCCAGCCCAGCGCAGCAGGGTGCGGACCGCCGCCTCCGCTTCCTCACGCGTCGGACGTGAGTCCGTTGCAGCGGTGGCGGAGCGGTCCTGGGTCGGCGTAACGATGTTCACCGTCGGGTGTCCTCCAGATTCGGGCGTGGGCGGCGGTCGATTCGTGCAGGCCATATGGGCGGAGCAACGGATACGGCAAGCACGCGGGTCCGCTTGCGTCCCCGGTCAATGGACGCGGCTGTTCTGGTGCGGGCTGTCCAGGCTGAAGGCGGGAATGGCGACGTCGAAATTCTCGCCCGAGGACGCGATGACCATGTGGTACGCCCCCATCATGAACCCGGAGGGCGTGTCCAGCGGCGTGCCCGAGGTGTATTCGAAGCTCTCGCCCGGTTCGAGCAGCGGCTGCTCGCCGACCACGCCGGCGCCGTGCACGTGCTGGGTGCGGCCGCGCGCATCGGTGATCTGCCAGGTGCGGCGCAGCAACTGCACCGCCTCGCGCCCCTGGTTCTCGATCTTCACGCGGTAGGCCCAGACGAAGTGGTTCTCGTCGGGCTGTGACTGGTCGGCCAGGTAGAAGGAGCGGACCGACACCCGCACCCCACGCGTCGTCTTGCAGTAATCCTCCCGTGCCGGGCGTGATTCCGCGCGGCGTGCCCTGTTGCGGGGCTCACGACCGAGCGACGGGCGTTCGTTCCGGTTGTCATCGTCAGGCATGACACGGCCGCCTTTCCAAGTGCCCTGCCGCGATTCAACCGGGAACATGCCCCCTTGTCCAGCAGCCCGCCCCTCCCCCGCCCGCGCGGGTGGGCGGGCCGCGGCGGGCGGATTCGGTTTCAGGTGCAACGAGGCGTCAGGCGGCGGCTTGCGGCCGCGCGGCGGCGAGCGCCTGGCGCAGGTCGTCCTTCAAGTCCTCCACGTCCTCGAGCCCGATCGACAGGCGGATCACGCCGTCGGTGATGCCGAGCCGCGCGCGTTCGACTTCGCCGACGCGCATGTGGGTCGTGGTGGCGGGATGGGTCGCGAGCGACTTCGAATCGCCGAGGTTGTTGGACACGGCGATCAGGCCGAAGCCGTTCATGGCGGCGAAGGCGCCGTCCTTGCCGCCGGCCACTTCGAAGGTCACCACCGTGCCGCCCCCGCGCATCTGCTTCGCCGCCAGCGCATGCTGCGGGTGGTCGGACCGGGTCGGGTACCAGACCCGGCTGACATTCGGCTGGGTGGCCAGGAAATCGGCCACCGAAGCGGCGCTGCGGCAGCTCGCATCGACCCGCAGCGCCAGCGTCTCGAGGCCCTTGAGCAGCACCCAGGCGTTGAAGGCGGAGAGGGTCGGGCCGGTGTTGCGGATGAACGGCTGCAGCGTCTCCTCGATCCACTTCTTGCTGGAGAGGATGGCGCCGCCCAGCACGCGCCCCTGCCCGTCCATGTGCTTGGTGCAGGAGTAGACGACGACGTCGGCGCCGAGTTCGAGCGGGCGCTGCAGCAGGGGCGTGGCGAACACGTTGTCGACCACCACGATGGCCCCGGCGCGATGGGCGAGGTCGGCGACGGCGGGCAGGTCCACCAGTTCCAGCATCGGGTTCGACGGGGTCTCGAGCAGCACCAGATTGGCCGGTTGCGCCAGGGCGGCGCGCCACTGCGCGAGGTCGGCGCCGTCCACGAACTCGGTCGCGATGCCGAACTTCGGCAGCAGCGTGGAGACGATCCAGTGGCAGGAGCCGAACAGCGCGCGCGAGGCGACCACGCGGTCGCCGCTCTTGAGATGGGCGAGCATCGCCGCGTTGACCGCGGCCATGCCGGTGGCCGTGGTGCGACAGGCCTCCGCCCCCTCGAGCAGGCAGAGCCGGTCCTCCAGCATGGTCAGCGTCGGATTGGCGAAGCGGGAGTACTGGTAATGCTCGACGGAGCCATTGAACGTCCCCTCCGCCTGTTCGGCGCTGTCGTAGACGTAGCCGGAGGTGAGGAACAGCGCCTCCGCGGTCTCGCCGTGGCCGGTGCGCTGGACGCCGCCCTGCACCAGGCGAGTGGCAGGGCGGAACTTGCTGGGATCGATCGGCATTGTGTCAGGGCCCTTCGTGGCGTGGCCCGACCGGTGGAGCAGCCTGGGCCCGCGACACCGGACCGTCCGCTGGCCTCTTTAGCGCGCTTCTTTCACCTCGCCGCAATCCGGCCGGACAAATCACGAGGGCCGGCTCCCGCCGACGGGCGGCACCCTAGGCAGGGCGCGCGGCGCGGTCAATCCGCTGAATGCGCGATAGTTTCATGCCCGTGGCGGGCCGAAATGGCGGCCCGGACCGGGGTCCGCCGCGGGTCTTCCGAGAGACATGACGACGAATTGGGGTTCCCCTCGGCACGGATCGGACTACGTAGAAGGCGCATGTGTGTCCACCCACGCGCCGTCGACTCCTGATGACGTCTCTCGCCGGCCTCGTGCGCCCGGTCCCGGTACCCATCGGCGCCCATACGCCGCCCCGCTTGCGGGAATGCCCCGATTGCGGGCAGCTGCAGGTGCTCCCCTCCCTGCCCCCGGCCACGCGCGCGCTGTGCCTGCGCTGCGACGCCGTGCTGCGGGACACCGCCCATGATCCATTCGGCCTGCCGCTCGCGCTGTATCTGAGCGCCGCGCTGCTGCTCGCGATCGCCGGCGGCATGACACTGATGACCGTCAGCACCGCCGGGCAGTACCACTTCGCCAGCCTGTTCACCGGCCCGATCACGCTCGAGCAGCGCGGGCTCTGGTTCCTCGCCGTGCTGGTGATCGTCACCACCTTCGCCGCGCCGCTGGGACGCGTGGCGCTGATGGTGACCGTGCTGATCGGCATCCGCCTCCCCGACCCGCCGCGCGGGCTGCGGGTGATCTTCGCCTGGGAGGAGAGGCTGCGTCCCTGGTCGATGATCGAGGTCTATCTGCTCGGCGTGTTCGTCGCCTTCGTGCGGCTCACCACCATGGCGCATATCGAGATCGGCCCAGCCCTCTACGCGCTCGGCGCGCTGATGCTGCTGATGGTCGCCGCCGATTTCGCGCTCGACCGCCAGTCGGTGTGGGAGGCGCTGGAGGGCGCCGATCGCCGCCGCGCGCGACGGCTTCGCCGACCATCCGCCGCCGTCACGCCGGCCGCGGCGAGCCATACCGCGGCCAGCCATGGCGCCGGCCTGACAAGGCTGGGATGCGACACCTGCGGCCTGGTCAGTCGCGCGCGGGAGGGGGCCGTGTGCCCGCGCTGCGGCTTCACCCTGCATGCGCGCAAGCGCGACAGCGTCGCCTGGACCTGGGCGCTCAGCCTCGCGGCGCTGATCCTCTACATCCCCGCCAACATCTATCCCGTGCTGACCGTGATCCGGCTGGGGGCCGGCCAGCCCAGCACCATCCTGGGCGGCGCGCAGGAGCTGCTGGATCTCGGGCAATGGCCGCTCGCGCTGCTGGTCTTCGTGGCCTCGGTCGCCGTGCCGGTGCTGAAGCTGGGCGGGCTCGCGCTGCTGCTGATCTCGACCCAGCGCCGCTGGCAGGGCCGGCTGCGTGACCGCACCACCATCTACCGGATCGTCGACGCGATCGGCCGGTGGTCCATGATCGACGTATTCATGCTGTCGATCCTGGTCGCGCTGGTGCAGTTCGGGGCGGTCGCCACGGTGCAGCCCGGGTTCGGCGCGGTCGCCTTCGCCCTGGTCGTGATCCTGACCATGCTGGCGGCGCGCAGCTTCGATCCGCGGCTGATGTGGGACGCGGCGCGGCGATGAGCGGCACCACGCCCGAAACGCCCCCCACCGCCGTGGTCCGTTCACGGACCAGCCGGACCCGGCGGCTGTCGCTGATCTGGGCGATCCCGATCGTCACCGCCCTGGTGGGCGGGTGGCTCGCCTGGACGACGCTGTCGGAGCGCGGCCCACTGATCACGATCAGCTTCCAGACCGCCGAGGGGCTGACCGCCGGCCAATCCCAGGTGCGTCACAAGGACGTGGTGATGGGCCAGGTCACCAAGATCGCGCTCAGCGAGGACCTGCGCCGGGTGGATGTGACGGTGCGGATGAACCGGGAGGCGGAGCCACTGCTGACCGACCGCGCGCGGTTCTGGGTGGTGAAACCGCGCTTCTTCGCGGGTTCCATCTCGGGCCTGCAGACCCTGGTGTCGGGCTCCTACATCGAGCTCGCGCCGGAGCGCACCGGGGGCGAACCCAAGCGCAACTTCGTCGGCCTGGAGGAGCCGCCGGTCCTGCAGAGCGACGTGCCGGGGCGCACGTTCCTGCTGCATGCCGGGCGGCTTGGCTCGTTGAACCTGGGCTCGCCGGTGTTCTTCCGGGACCTGCCGGTCGGGCAGGTGCTGGGCTGGGACATCTCCGACATGGCGAGGAACGTGACGATCCACACCTTCGTCCGCGCGCCCTACGACCAGTACGTGCACGACAACTCCCGCTTCTGGAACGCCTCCGGCGCCTCCCTCCAGCTCGGGGCGACCGGGGTGCAAGTGCAGGTGGAATCGCTGCGCGCCCTGCTCCTGGGCGGCATCGCGTTCGACACGCCCGACGCCAACCCCGCCGCGCCGGTCAGCGCCGAGAACCACGCCTTCCCGCTCTACGCCAGCAAGGAAGCCGCGGATTCCTCCTCCTATTCGCGCTCCCTGCCGATGGTCGCGAACTTCGTCTCCTCGGTCAGCGGACTTTCGCCGGGGGCCCCGGTCGTGCTGCGCGGCATCAAGGTGGGAGAGGTGCAGTCGGTCGGCCTGCGCTACGACAAGGCGCTCGACAACGTCGTGGTGCCGGTGCACTTCGCGGTCGAGCCGGAACGCGTGGCCCAGCTCGACCTGCCCTCGGGCAGCGATCTCGACCACATGATGCAGGAGCTGGTGCGGCGCGGGTTGCGGGTGCGGCTCGACACCACCAGCCTGATCACGGGGGCGAAGCAGCTCACCATCGACGTCTTTCCCGATCCGCCGCCGGGGCTGCTGGCGAGGGATGGCGACGCGTTCGTGATCCCGACGCTGGAGACCGGGGGCGACCTGATGACCTCCGCCGCCGCCCTGGTTGCCCGGTTGCAGGCGATCCCGTTCGAGAAGATCGGCAAGGATCTCAGCGAGACGCTGGCTGGGGTGAACGGGATCGCGAACGACCCCGCGCTGAAGGACTCCCTCGCCTCGCTGCGCACCACGCTGGCGGAGGCGCAGGGGCTGGTCGGCAAGCTCGACCGCGGCGCCACGCCGCTGATCCAGAAGCTGCCGAGCATCGCGAACGGGTTGGATGAGTCGGTCCGGCGGCTGAACCGGCTGGCAGCCTCGCTCGAGAGCGGATATGGCGGCAGCTCGACGTTCAATCGCGACACCAGCCGGCTGCTCGTGCAGCTCTCCGATGCGGCGCGCTCCGTGCGCGTTCTGGCGGATCTGCTGGCCCGCCATCCGGAGGCGCTGATCCGCGGCCGCACCGACCAGGGAACCCCATGATGCGCCTGCACAGACGGATGCTGCTCGCCGGGCTTGCCGCGTTGCCGGCCGGCTGCGCCTCCCCCAACCCGACGCTCTACACGCTGGACGTCGTGCCGGGCGTCCCGCGGTCCGGCGGGCCGGCGGTGGTCGAGGTGCGCAGCGTCGCCATCGCCCGCTACCTGGAGCGGTCGCAGATCGTCCGGTCCTCGGAAGACTACCGGCTCGAGCTGCTGGGCAGCGAGTGGTGGGGCGAGCCACTGGATTCGATGCTGACCCGGGTGCTGGTGCAGGAGCTGACCCAGCGGCTGCCCGGCAGCACGGTGTATGGCGAGAACGGCGCGGTGTCCGCGCGGCCTGACGCGACGCTGGCGGTGAATGTCGGGCGGCTGGACCAGGCGAAGGACGGGCTGGTGGTGCTGAGCGGCCAGATCGCGGTCACCGGCGGGCGGCGGGATATCACGCGATCGGTGCGGCTGACGGCTCGGCCGGCCGGGCCGGGCACGTCGGCGCTGGTGGCCGCGATGAGTGCGGCGACGGGGGCGTTGGCGGACGAGGCGGCGGGGATGCTGGTGGGCGTGCGCGCATGACGGTTGCGAGGCTGGCGGGGATGCGCCTATAAGGCGGCCCCGCCGCAGGCGCGCCCCGAGTTTCGGGGCGGGATGGAGAGGTGCCGGAGCGGTCGATCGGGGCGGTCTCGAAAACCGTTGTACCCTTTACGGGTACCGAGGGTTCGAATCCCTCCCTCTCCGCCAGTCGGCTGCGGATTTGCCACCGCGTCGACACGACACCAGCAAACCGTCCTCTGAACTCTTCGCTTCTCATGATCCGGAACGTGCGCGGAGCGAAGCCTAGGGGCCTAGATGCGGCTGCGTAGGACGCACGACCGCGTTCCGCGAACGTGGACGCAATTCTCGCCTGGGAGATCGCCTGCGCCGCGTCCTGGCCTCGGGTTCCCAACTTCCCCCGAAGAGGGCCTGATCAAGCGGTTCCGTGTTCAGCCGCCGTGCACCGCCACGGCATGGTGGCGGGCACGCAATCCGGCAAACTACTGCACGAACGGGCAGCCGCCTTCCTTCAAGGGACGGAACGCCTGTTCCGCCGGGATCACCTGCACCGCCGCGACGAAGTCGAACGGGTCCTTCGACTCCGCTGCCGGTTTCACCCGGAACACCGTCACGTCGCGCAGGAACCGGCCGTCCTCCCGCACACGGCCGCCCTGGGTGATCGGATCGTTCACCGGCATCGCCTTCATCTTCGCCATCACCTCCTTGGCGTTGGCCGTGCCTGCCGCATCCACCGCCTTCAGGTAGTGCAGCGTAGCTTCATAGGCGGTCAGGTGCTGCGCGGTCGGCGCGCGCCGGCCAGGCAGGCGATCGGCGATGCGATGGCTCAACGCCAGCGTCTCGGCGTTCATGGCCGGGTACACCGCTGCGACGCCGAGTGCGCCCTGCATCTCCTTCTGCCCAACTGCGACGATGTCGCTGATGTTCAGGAAGAACGCCGCGACACGTTGTCCGCCCTGCTCCAGGTGGAACTCCTGGCTGCCCTTGATCGCGTTGTCCAGGTCGGCCGCTGCATTGGCCATCGCGATCACCTTCGCCTGCGACGCCTGGGCGCGCAGCAGCACGCTGGAAAAGTCCGCCTCACCCAAGGGATGCTTGGCGGAGCCCAGAACCTTGCCGCCCTTTGCCTCGATCATGCGTGACGCCTCGGTCTGCAGCGTCTGGCCGAAATTGTAGTCGACCGTGACAAAGAACCAGCTGTTCAGTCCCTGCGCCATCAACCCGTCCACCAGGCTGTTCGCGCTGGCATAGGTGTCCAGATACCAGTGGATCGTGTTCGGCGTGCAGCCTTTGCCGGTGAGGTCGGAGGAGGCAGAGCCGGTGAACATGGCGATCCGTTCGGCGTCACGCACCACTTTGCCCAAGGCGAGGCCCGAGGCGGAGTTCGGAACGCCGATGATCACGGTGACGCCGTCACGATCCACCCATTCGCGCGCGACCGCCACCGCGACATCCGGCTTGTTCTGATCGGACGCGATCTGGATCTGGATCGGCTTGCCCAGCGCTTTGCCGCCGTAATCCTCGATCGCCAGCTTCACCGCCTCGATCGTGCCCTGGCCGCTGAGCAGCGAGTACGGGCCGGTGAGATCGTCCAGCACGCCGATCTTCACTGCATCCGGCGGCTGTGCCACCGCGCGCGGCGCGTTGGTGGACAGCATCGTGCCCGCCAGCAGCGCGGCGACAGAGGCCGCACGCACCAGATGGGCAGCGCCGTAAAGCACGTTCCTGAGACGCGTCATCGTAGGGACTTCCGGTGTGTTGTTGGGATGTTCAGAGACGCGGCAACACGTCGTTGCCCAGATGCCGAAGCACGTCCTGCATCGGCAGGGCGCCTTCTCCCGAGATTTGCGGGGTCAGGATGATCCGGCCCAGAGCGGGATGCGCCTGCAGGGCGCTCAATTGCTCCCGAACCTCGGCAGCATCGCCGGCCACGGCGAACTTGCGCACGAGCGAGTCCGGGATCGATGCGGCATGGGCCGCCTCCGCACGCGCGTGATCGCCCACGTCATAATGCTGCTTCAGGCCTTCGATGGCGCGGCGTTCCTCGCCCTCGAACAGGTCCGGATTTGCCTGCACCAAAGCGCTCGCGACGCGGGCGCGTGCTCGGGCATAGGCGCGCTGCCGATCGGTATCCAGGCTGAACGGCACCCAACACGAGACTTCCACGGCGCCCGCCTGCCGCGACGCCGCTTGCAGTCCTTCGTGCAGCCAGACGAGCGCGCGTTCGAGCAATTCCGGTGCGATGCCCTGCAGCAGGATGACGCCGTCGCCCATGCCGGCGGCGCAGCGCGTCATGCGTGGACCGCTGGCGGCCACATGGATTGGCACTCCGGTCGGTGCGGCCAGCCAACCCAGCCCGGCCTCTACCCCCGCATCGAACGCCACCGTCCGTGCCTGCAACAGGTCGCGCAACGCGCGTGTGTACGCCTCCATCTCGTCGATCCGGGCCGCGCGCTTGCCGATCGTCCGCAAGGAGCTGAATCCCGTGCCCAGGCCCAGCATTGCGCGGCCGGGCGCCATTTCGTGCAAAGTGGCGATTGCGCTCGCGGTGACGCTGACATGCCGCGTCGTCGGCTGGGTCACGCCGGTGGCCACACGTAGTTTCGTGGTGCGGGCGAGGCAGGCCGCCAGCGTCACGTACACCTCGCGACACAGCAGCTGCGAGTCGATGATCCAGGCGCTTTCCAGCCCGATCTGCTCCGCAAGCGCGGCATGCGATGCCAGCGTCAGCGCGGGTTCGGTGCCCCACAAAGCCACGCCGATCTGCGCACGCTGCCTCGCCTGGCCCGCCCGATCGTCGGCGGATTGCCGTTCCTGCATTGCCGTCTCCAACCCCCGCGCTGCCCTGCGCTTCCGTTTGGCGTGGTCTTTCCTTGCCACGCCAGTCGGGGCACTGTGCAGCCGACCGAACGGTAGGTCAATTCACGGCCACGCGTGCCGGGCAACAGGAAGGGGACACCATGATCGACAATCTCACCGCGGTCCGTTTGCAGGTGGACGGCCATATCGCGCTGGTCACCATGGACAACCCGCCGGTCAATGCGCAGAGCAGAGCATTGAGTGAGGAGATGGCGGCGGTATTCGACTGGATTTCCGACACGGCGGACATCCGCGTCGCCGTGCTGACCGGCCAGGGACGCGTGTTCTGTGCCGGCGCCGATTTGAAGCGGCGCGGCGATCTGGAATCGCCGGGCGCGCTGCCGCAGCATTCGCGGCGCACGCGGGAATGCTTTCATGCGATCCGCGAATGCGCCAAGCCGGTGATCGCCGCGGTGAATGGTCCGGCCCTGGGCGCCGGCCTGGCAATCGTCGCCTCCTGCGACATCCTGGTGGCGTCGGAAAAGGCCAGCATCGGCCTGCCTGAAATCGATGTCGGCCTGCTGGGCGGATGCCGGCATGCGATGCGGCTGTTCAGCCACTCGCGCGTGCGCCGCATGCTGCTGACCGGCTTTCGCGTCCCCGGTGAGGAGCTGTACCGTCTCGGCGTGGCGGAAGCCTGTGTGCCGCCGGAGGAACTGATGCCGACCGCCATGCGCCTGGCGCAGGAGATTGCCAGCAAAGCGCCTCTGGCCACGCGCATGGCAAAGCATACCGCCAACACGATCGAGGACATGAGCCTGCGGGACGGCTATCGTTATGAGCAGGATATGACAGCCACGATCGCGAAGACCGAGGATGCGAAGGAGGCGCAGCGCGCCTTCGCCGAAAAGCGTCCGCCCGTGTTCCACGGCCGCTAGGCGGTGGCGGAAGCCGAGGCCGGTCAGGCCCGCAATGACACCCGCGCGCAGATCGTCGCGCGGGCGGCAGAGCTGTTCGCGCTATGGGGTTATGCGGGCGCTTCGATCAGCGACATCGCTGCCGCGGTGGGCGTGTCCAAACCGGCACTGTACCATCACTTCGCCGGGAAGGATGAGCTATACACTGAGATCGTCGTCACCGTGCTCTCCGGCATGCTGGACAATGCGCGTTCGTCGCTGCGACGGATCAAGGATCCGGCCGAGCGCCTGCGGGTTTTCATGCGAGCGCACGCGGATTACTTCGAGAGCAACCAGCATGCCTATGTCGCCGCGCAATTGGGCTTCCGCGGCCTGGGCGGGAAGCAGGAGAAGCGGGACCGCGCGCTGAAATGCCGCGACGCGTATGAGCAGTTGCTGCGCGATCTGCTGCAGGACGCGCATGAGTCCGGCGCGCTACGGATCGATGACGTCGCTGTCGCCGGGCGGCTGGTGCTGTCGTCCCTGAACTGGATGGCGCGCTGGTACCACCCGGATGGCAAACTGCGCGCGCGCGATTTCGCCGATCAGTATGCCACCATGCTGCTGGACGGGTTCCGTCCACGTCCAAGCGGCTGATCACGAGCGCTGCTCTCAGGGTCTGTGCCGGTGTGGTGTGGGTGCGCCCGACCGACCTCGAAGCGCGTTGACCGTCGGAACCGGTCAACCTCTGCCCGACGGGAGGGAGGTGAACTCCGGCGACGTCTGGTCGGACAGGATTCAATCCCCTTCCCGTCGGTCCCGCCCGTGATCAGTCATGCGATGCAAGGCTCATGAGTCGATCGTGTCCGGCGTGGTCCCCTCCTCAACTATCCGACCGCTCGCCAGCATCTCCAGTGTCTCGTCCGACCGGAGCAGCCCTCCGCAGTCAGTTGGCGCGCAGATCGGCTCGAGCGGGGCTCACAGGGGTAATCAAGTCCGCTCCTATGCTCAGACTATGCCTTAGCGGACCTGCGCAGATTTCTTCGGCTCATGGATTTTCGCTCCGAGGAAGCATCTGCCAACCTGGCGGCAAAATTGCCGATCTCCGGATGATCTCGAGCCTCCGGGCCGGTCGCTGGTTGTGAGCTGCGCACGTGGATTCGCGCGCAGAAACGAATACCCCGTAATTATTCCGACTATCACAGTTGAAGTGACAGACGCGAATCCATGTGTCACGGTTTCCTGGGGAGTATGCGTCGCGCGACCAGCGTTCCCGTAGGAGGAACATGAGTTCGACAATCAGTCGGATCGGGAAATACGAGCTACGAAGGGTTGTTTTCCCTCGTATTCCGACGAACAACCTGTTCGCCAGCACGGTCTATGACGCCTGGGACACGGATCTCGAGAGGCGGGTCGCAGTCAAGACCATAAACATTGCGGGTGCCGTCGGTACGAATCCGAATGCGAATCTCGTCCGCGCGCGCGGTGACGTCGGAGACAACGATTTCGCAGACGGGCTCCGCCCCCAGGCCGGCGCGGAAGATAGTCTCTCGGATTTTTCCTCACCCGATCTGCATGAAGGGTCAGATGCACTCGATCGCTTCCGCCGTAGCGCTCGTGGAGCCGCGAAGCTCGTCCACCCTCATATCGCGTCGGTCTATGACTACGGAGAGACGAATGATGTCGCTTATATTGTCATGGAATTTCTCGACGGACCGACCCTGAAGGAGCTTTTCGAGCGGAAGCAGCGGTTTGACTTGAACGACACCATCGACATTGTCTGCTCTATCCTTGATGCACTTGAGTACAGTCACCAGAACCGGGTGGTGCACCGGGATATCAAGCCCGCCAACGTCATGTTCACCTCGGGCATGCGGCTCAAGCTCACAGACTTCGGTATCGCCCGGATCGAAGACAGCAGCGTCACTCAGACGGGCACGATCATGGGTACGCCCGCCTACATGTCGCCCGAACAGTTCCTGGGCGAAAAGGTCGATCTGCGCGCCGACATCTATTCAACCGGCGTGATCCTCTACGAGATGCTGACCGGCGAACGACCGTATGAAGGTACGGTCGCCACCATCATGCACAAGGTGCTGTACACGTCGCCGCCGCCGCCGTCCCGGATTTCCAGCATTGCCAACCCGGCGCTCGATGCAATCGTCGCCAGGGCCATGGCGAAGAAGCGCGATCAGCGTTTCGAGAGCGCCAGCGCTTTCCTCTCGGCCTTGCGGGCTGCCGCCGACGCCAATAGCGCCCCAAGCGGCCCTGATCATCCCAATACCGACTTCTTCGTCGGCTCGGACCGCTCGCCCGGGCTGCCCGGCGATGACCGGCCATGGGAGCGTGATCATGACACCGAACTTCGCGCCGCGAACCGGGACGACCGACAAGGCGCCACCGCTCGGGGTCGCACCGGGAAAGACGGCCCCACGTTCTCCGCCTCAGCGCGAGACGATTTCAGCAGATCCCGGTTGCGTTCGTCCGGTCCGCGGCTTTCTGGCTCCCGCACTTCCAGAGCCCGCAGCACGGGTGCCGCGACTGGGCCAGGTCGGTCGCCCCGTCGGACGACGGCAACGATCGTTGCGGCGCTGATCATTCTCGCCTTGGCGGGCGGAACTGCGCTGTGGTTGTCGCGAAGCGGCACGCACAGTGGTCGCCTCGAAATCGCAGATGGCGCGGCGAAGCAATCCGTAACCAGCGAGGCTGGGTCCGTTCCCGCATCCGCGACGACATCGTCGCAGGCCGCACCGTCCATGCCCGCACTCAACAGTCCTGCTCAGCCACCCACCTTCCCCCCTCAACCGGCCGCATCGGTGGCGTCTCATCCGAGCACCGCGATGCGCGCCGCCGATACGGCGCAGGCTGGATCGGAGCCGACGGCTTCGGTCGTCCCGGCATTGCCCAGCCCTGAAACATCTTCGCCCCCTGCCCTCCCAGCATCGACAGAGCCGGACCGAAGCAAAACCCTCGGCGACGCCGGAGGTGTGGTGAACCGGGCCGATGCCAGCTCTCCGCCCCTCCCGGATCCGCTCCCGCTCCCGATCCCGCCACCACAAGCCCCGCCGCCGCAGGCGGCGCAACTTCCTCCGACGCCGCTGCCATCCTTTACACAGGAGACCCGCCCCCCGCGGAAGCCGACGAGTTCCGCTCCGAAGCCGTCTGACGTCTCCTCGCTTCCGAATCGGGAGCCAAGAGTTCCTGCCGGATCGGGGCCGCAGGGTGGTGCAGCCATGACCCAGCGCTCGCAGGCCGCGCAGCTATCGGCACAGGACACGGGCCCCGATCACGACAACAGCACGCTTCCGGATTGGCTCAGGTCGGCGCGGAAAAAGCTTGCCGACGCATCTCCTCCGCCGGTGGCAGCCGCTACACAATCGGAAAGTCCAGTCTCGGACGTTCCCGTCACCTCCGTCAGCGGATTGGTGGGCCTAACCTGCCAGAGCGTCACGACGGAAACGGCACGAAGCCTCGGACTCGAATCGCCGCAGGGCATGATCGTGCAGGGTGTGACCTCGGGCAGCCCCGCGTCGAAGGCCGGGATCAGCCGGAACGACGTCATTTTGTCGATCAACGGCGAAAGGATGCGGGAACTATCCGGGCTGCGGCGTTTTGCCGGGCAGAAAATCCCGGTCGAATTGCTGCGCCAAGGTCGGCATCTGACGGTTCAGCTTCAGATCGCCGACAGCTGAGCACTGAGACGAACGAAAGTCCCAGCGCGGTCGGCGATGGTCATCAGGGATCATATTGCCGCAGACCGTAATTCGAGATCACCCATTTGAGCTTGAAGCCGTACTGCGGATCCGTCGCATACACCCCGGTCAGCGCATCGGCGAATGCCTCCGGATCGTTGCTGACCCCCATCGCCGTCGCATAACGCGGTCCGGTCGAAAGGAGCTGGCCATGCAGCTCGAAGGCTTCGGCGATTGACCCGAAGCGCCGGAATCGGGCGGTGATCTCGACCGAGTCGCCACCGACGACCTCGCGTGTCGCAGCCTCGACGCCGTCCTGCGTGTTGGTCGCCTTGATTCCGAACGGATTGTTGCTGCCCGGCGGCATCGCTGCCCCCCAGGCGCTTTCGACGACCCATTGCGCGATCGTGACCGAAACTGGCACCCGCCACCGCCGGAAGGACGCAACCGCGGCATCGATCACGTCACGCGGGAAAATGCCGACATGTCCGTACGGCGTGGTTGAAGACCGCTGATTCACCAGTGGCCGCGCAGCCAAGGAGTAGTAGGTCGCGCTGCCAGGATCGACTCGCCCGGTCGGCGGATTCAGTCCCATCACCACGGCTTGATAGGCTTGTATCGCCAAGACGGTGCCCGGATCCATGGCACCTGTCACAGGCACTGGCGTGTGAGGCTTCGGGAGGCGATCGTTCAATAGCGATTGAATGACGAAGACATCGCCTTGGGCATTCACACCGCCCTGGCCAACAGAGGTGAAGATCGGCGGCGCAACGCGCCCCATCTCATCGGTGCTCAATACATCCGGCGAAGGGACCAGAGCCACCAGTGCGTCTCCTTGCGAGCCATCATGCACGGAACTCCCCACGCACGGACATGTAGCACCGGCGAGAAGCGATCGCTATAGTGCTGCAGCGGAGGAAATCACGCGCGCATCCAATCGACCAGTAGACCACTCCGCGTTCACTGTGCGCCTGAAGCCAAGCGTGTTCTTCGTGTGAGTGACCGCATCGATGCGACTGACCCTTACACTGTTGCGCTGCCCGGATACCGTAGCTCCCGAACGCCGGGTTGTAACGGGTGGAGAGTACAGCTTGGGCCGCGGTCCGGACAACGACTGGGTGTTGCCAGATCCACCCCGTCTGCTGTCGAAGCGGCACTGCCTGATCGCCTTCCGATCCGGCGCGTGGCACGTCACCGACCTCAGCACCAATGGAACGTATATCAACGACGAAACGACGCCCGCCGGAAGTCACTCCCGCCCGCTCCGCCATCGGGATCGCCTTGTCCTCGGCGCTTACGAGATCGAAGCGGAGATCGAAGAGGCGAAATCGAACGATAGATCGCCCTGGCTGGAAGAAAGCAACGACTTGCCTGGCGATGGCTTCTCCGCATCTCCCGTTCCGGGACATCACCTCGGCTCATTTGAGCGCAACCCGTTCGGCCGGGATGCAAGCGCGCCGGACGATCCGAATCACGCCGCGCGAACTGGCTACAAGCCGAATGACGGACTGGGCCGGTTCAGCAGCAGCTACGACGACGATGTCTTCAGCGCGCCGCCACAGCCGGATCATTCGCCCGCCTTCACGGACGCCTATCGGCCGCCTTCCGCGATCGTCCCGATTCCTGATGACTGGGACTTCGACTTTTCGGACACCCAGCCGACCTCTGCGCGAAGCGGTCTGACCGGTGAAAAACCCCGCGAGCAGCCGACCCGGCCGACCAGTGAACCCGAATCCGATCAGCGACCGGGTCATGCGAACGGTGCCGGGTCCCGAGCCACGCGATCCGGTGCGTCCCGGCCAGGTTCGGGCTGGCCTGGTACGGACGCGTTCGCGTCGCCTGAACCCGATAGTGCGCGGTCCGACGGAACCCAATCGCGTGCAAAGTCCGACCCATTGCTGCTGGCGTTCCTCCGTGGTGCCGGCGCCGACGATGCCAGGATCGACGATCCCGTCCGCGCCATGGAAGGTCTCGGAGCAGTGCTCCGGGCCATGGTATCGGGACTGCGTCAAGCGCTCATCGCCAGGTTGAGCGTCAAGGGCGAATTCCGGATTGAACAGACAATGATCCGCGCAAGCGGCAACAATCCCTTGAAATTCTCTGCCTCCGACGACGATGCGATCGAGGCCATGTTGGGAGACGGCCGACGCGGCGGTATGAAACCAGCCGCCGCAGTCACAGAGGCGTTGCGCGACATTCAGTTGCACGAGTTGGCGACTATAACCGCCATGCAGGAGGCGGTTCGATCGCTGCTCTCCCGCTTCGACCCGGAAATGTTGGAGCAGCAGGCGAACCAAGGCGGGAGTGGGTTCGGCAGGTTGTTGAACTCAGGGAAGATGCGCGCGTGGGATGCGTTCGTCTCCCTGCATGGCGAGATAACCGAGGCCCTATCGGACGATTTCGATAATGCGTTCGGCAAGGCGTTCGCGCGCGCCTATGAGCAGGCATTGGAACAGATGACTGAGCGGGACCGCACTCGGTGACGGCCTCCAGGCGGCTCCTCCTTCTGCTTCCGGCGCTTGCGCTCACTCGCTGCGGTGGAAAGCCTCCGCCTCCGCCTCCATCGCTCGAACTCACGATCGCCTGTGGCCCGGTGATCAACCCCGACGAGACGGGAGCGCCGGCCCCCGTCGCCGTGCGGATTTACCTGTTATCGGCGGAGACGCGCTTTCAACGCGCGGACGTTTTCGCACTTACGGAGCGGGAAAAGGCAACGCTGGGTGGGGATGGGGCGATGGCGGAAGAACTGATTGTACGCCCAAGCAGCCGCCAGACTCTGAGCCCAGCGCTGAAGCCTGACACCCACCAGCTCGGGGTCGTCGTCCTGTTCCGGGATATCGACCACGCCCAATGGCGGGCAATGGCACCAATCGCAGCCAATGGTCCCACGCGGCTGACCTTGAAGATCGAAACCAACTCCGCCTCACTGGCACCCGGCTGAGAGGAGACGAGCGTCACGCTCTGACAGAAGCCGCCGCTGTCCACTGCAAGAAACTGACGACGACGTATTTATTCTGCTTCACGTATTCATCTCGCTCCATGGATTTGCACCGACATGACATGGACCAATCGCGTGGCCTGGCAGGAAGGGATGTTCCTCCGCGCGCAGCATTTCCAGCAACTCGATCGCGCCCTCGAGTCCGTCTTGCTGGCCCGAACCGCTGCGCTCCAACCATATGGCTGGGGGCTCGTGAACTGCGTGGTGAATCGCGACATGCTTTCGACCGGCAGCTTCGCGGTCACGGTGCTGAATGGCGTTTTCGAGGACGGAACACCGTTCTCTATTCCCGGCGATGCCGATCACCCTTCGCCGCTCGAGATCCCCGAGGGCACGCGCAATGCGCTCGTGCATCTGACTCTGCCGGTTCGACAGCCTGGCGCCGTTGAGATGGCAAGCGCAGAGTCTCCCGAAGGGCGCTATCGCCTCACGGATTTCTCGGCATACGATACCCATTCCGCATCGCCGCAGCCGGCGGAGCTACAGGTCGGACGGTTGCGTCTGGACTATATGCTCGAGGAGCAGCGCCCGCCCGGCTATGTGGGTATCGCGCTCGCTCGTATCGTCGAGGTCACAGCGGATCGTCGGGTCATCCTTGATGACCGTTGGATTCCGCCTGCACTGCTATGCTCCGCGGCTCCTCCGCTCGCCGGATTGTTGTCGGAGCTTGCCGGACTGCTGAACCAGCGCGGCGAGGCGCTCGCCGCTCGGATGACCGCGCCTGGAGCCCGTGGGGTGTCCGACGTCTCGGACTTCATGCTGCTTCAGTGCGTCAATCGCTGGCAGAAACTGATCAGCCATTGGGCCGATGCAGGCGCGGTGCATCCAGTGGATGTCTATGCGGCGCTGGTTCAGATGGCCGGCGATCTCGCGACCTTCATCGAGGCTAGTCGCCGCCCCGCCCCCTATCCGCCCTATCGGCATGAGGACTTGCAGCGCAGCTTCGCGCCAGTCGTGGCGGACCTTCGGCGCTACTTCTCCGCTGTGATCGAGCAGACTGCCATCCCGATACCGCTGCAGGATCGCCGCGGCGTGCGCGTTGGCCCTATTGTGGATCGCGGCATCCTGCGCGCGACCAGCTTCGTCCTGTGCGTGCAGGCCGACATGCCGACCGAACGGCTGCAGCGGCTGTTTCCATCACAGGTGAAGATCGGTGCGGTCGAGCACATCCGCGAGCTGGTGAACGTGGCGCTGCCCGGCATTTCGGTACGGCCGCTGCCCGTCGCTCCGCGCCAGCTCCCCTATTACGCTGGCGCAAGCTACTTCGAACTCGACCGCAAGAGCCCGCACTGGCAACACATGCAATCCGCGGGCGGCTTCGCGGTTCACGTCTCGGGCGACTTCCCCAATCTCAACCTGGAACTTTGGGCAATACGCGGATGAACGCGGTTGTCTCAGACACTCGCGGTGCTGCCCTCGGCATTGCCTTGCGCCGGAACGTCGATCGCGGCGAAAGTCCTCGTCACCGCGGCCCCGAAGAGGCGGCCCCATGAGCGACAATCCGTTTTCACAGCCCGAAGACGACGAGCGCACCATCATCCGCCCGATGCCTGGGCGGCGTCCGGCTTCGCCCCTGTCCAGCCACCGCGCTTCGCGCGACTCCGCTCGCGCGCCAGCATCTCCCAAGCGGTTCGAACCCGAGCATCCAGGCTTCACACCGCCTGACGGCGCAGACGGTGCCCAGCCACAAATGGCAGGGACTGGCAAGCTGACTGCGGCCGCCGCGCCGCTGCTGCAATTGCTCGGACGGTTGCAGAATACCAGCCGACCACCCAACGTCAGGGAGCTGCGGGAACGGGCAATCCAGGAATTGCGGAGATTCGAGCAGCGGGCGCGTGCCGATGGATACGCCAACGATCAGCTCCGGCCTGCCCATTACGCGCTGTGCGCGAGCCTCGACGACGTCGTGCTGAATACGCCCTGGGGTAGCAGCGGCGGATGGGAAGATCGGTCCCTGGTCTCGACGTTCCACCAGGAAGTCAGCGGCGGGGAACGGTTCTTCGACGTGCTGCGGCAAGTGAAGCAGGAACCGAACCGCAATCTGCCCGTGATCGAGCTGATGTACTTCTGCCTGTCGCTGGGATTCCTCGGACGCTACCGGGTCTCGCCGCGCGGTCGTGCGGATTTCGACAGCCTGCGCGAGGATACCTACACGCTGCTCATGCGTCACCGCGCACCCACGGCGGTGGAGTTGTCGCCGCATTGGCAGGGTGTTTCCGCACCGTACCGACCTTCGCAGGGCAGCGTGCCACTTTGGGTGGCCGCCAGCGGCGGAGCGACCGCGATTGCCGGCCTATATGTCTGGTTCCTCCTCGGAACGAACACGGCCTCGGACACCGTGTACGCGCGCCTGCTCGGCAAACCTTGGGATCACATGCCGCAGATTGCTCGGGTTGCTCCCGTGCAGGCACCGGTGGTGATCCCGGCGGCACCGGAGCCCGGCGTGCTCGACAGGTTGCGCGCGTTCCTGCGACCGGAGATCCAGCAGCGGCTCGTGTCGGTCGTCGGCACCTCCTCGACGCCAATCATCCGGATCAGCAATCCGGGCTTGTTCGCCTCTGGAAGTGCGACCGTGCAGCCTGGCTTCAAGAGCCTGCTGGAGCGCATCGGTGCTGCGATGCGGACCGAACCTGGCAGCATCCGGGTGATCGGCTACACGGACAACCAGCCGATCCGCACCGTCCAGTTCCCGTCGAATTTCCGCCTATCGGTCGCGCGGGCGGAAGCAACGGCAGCCATTATCGCGAACGCCGTCGGCGATCCAGCCCGCTTGACGGCGGAGGGCCGCGGCGAGGCTGATCCGATCGGTAACAATGCAACCGCGGCGGGACGCGAGCAGAACCGCCGCATCGAGGTGGTGCTGCACCGGACGAGTGCGCGGCCGTGAGGCGCCGGTGCGAGATCGACCGAGCACGCCGCTCGCGCGGGAGCGCGAGATGAAGCGGTTGCTGCGGCTGCTGCTGTCTCGCTGGTCGCTCAGCTTGCTGGGCACGCTCCTACTCAGTGTGATCATCTGGCTGTTCGCGCCGCTCATACCTGGCTTCGATCAGCCACTGCTCCGGCTGGCGCTGGTCGCCGTGCTGCTGGTGGTCTGGGGCGGAGCGAACGCGCTGCTGGACTGGCGCGCACGCCGACGGGACAAGGCGCTGTACGCCGGAATGACCGGCAGCGGTTCGCGCGACGAGGCAATCTCAGAAGAGACGGCCGCACTGAACGACAAGCTTGCCACGGCGCTCGCGCTGTTCAAACGGGCACGTGGGACGCGCGGCTATCTGTATGAGCAGCCCTGGTACGTCATCATCGGTCCGCCAGGTGCCGGCAAGACCACGGCGCTGCTGAACGCCGGCCTGAAATTTCCGCTTGCGGCCGAGATGGGGCAGGCCGCGGTCGCGGGCACCGGCGGTACCCGCCTGTGCGAGTGGTGGTTCACGGATGACGCGGTGCTGATCGACACCGCGGGACGCTATACGACACAGGATTCGGATGCCGAGGTTGACCGAGCCGGATGGGAATCGTTCCTGTCCCTGCTGAAGCAGACGCGTCCTCGCCAGCCGCTGAACGGCGTGATCGTGGCCATCGCGGTGAATGACATCGCCCAGGCGGCGCCGGATGAGCGGTTGTCCCATGCCCGCGCGATCCGCCGTCGAGTGAAGGAACTCGAGACCAAGCTGGGAATCCGCATGCCGATTTATGCGGTTTTCACCAAGGCTGATCTGCTTGCCGGCTTCACCGAGTTCTTCGACGACCTTGACCGCGCGCGGCGAAGCCAGGTCTGGGGTACCACCTTTGCCCTGGCCGCTGACGCCGTCGCGGAAGCAAAGGATCTCGGCGCTCGGTTCGCGAGCGAGTTGCGGCTTATGATCGAGCGACTCAACGAGCGGCTGATCGAGCGATTACAAACCGAGCGAAGCCCAGAGCGGCGGGCGCTGATCGTAGGATTCCCGAGCCAGGTCGCATCACTCGAGCAGCCGCTGGCGAGCTTTCTGCAGGACGCGTTCGGGGGCTCCAGGCTTGATCCTGCACCGTTGCTGCGCGGGGCCTATTTGACGTCCGGCACGCAGGAAGGCACGCCAATCGACCGGCTCGCCGGGTACCTCGCACGCTCGTTCGGTCTTGATCAGCAGAGGGCCCCAACCCTCCGTGCCGAACGGGGCCGCAGCTACTTCCTCGGTCATCTGCTGACCGAAGTCATTCTGGGCGAGACCATGCTGGTCAGCGAGCCGCCCGGCACCGCGCGCCGTCGGTTGCTGACGCGCATCTGGCTATTCGGCTGCATCGGACTGGCGACTCTCGCGCTCGGTGTCCTCCTCTACAGCGCCAAAGGACAGGCCTCTCGACAGATCGAGTTGGCAACCCTGGCGTTGGACCAGTTCCAACAGTCCGCCTCCGGGTTGCCCATTGATCCGATCGCCGATGGCGACCTCGCACGACTGGTTCCGGTGCTGGATGCGGCCCGTGCGCTGCCATTCGGACCGAACCGGGACGCGGCGACGTTCGGCTGGTTGCCGGGCTTCGGAATGAATCAGCGCAGCGAACTCGAGGCTGGCGCGCGCGCCACGTATCGCCATGGACTGCAATACGCCCTACTACCTCGGCTGCTCTGGCGCCTCGAAGCGCAGATGCGAGGGGGACTGAACCGTCCCGACTTCCTGTACGAGGCGACGCGGGTTTATTTGATGCTCGGTGGAGCCGGGCCGCTGGATCGCGACCTGGTCCGCGAATGGATGACGCTGGACTGGCGCTACTCGTTCCGAGCCGCCACTCAGGCCAGCCTCGTGGAATCGCTGCACAACCATCTGGATGCGCTGCTTGCGGAGCCTTTGCCGCAGGTCGCGCTCGATGCCGCCTTGGTGGAGCAAGCGCGGGCCACGTTCAGCCGCGTCTCCGTCCCGCAGCGTGTCTATTCGCGGATCCGTCCCTCGGCAGCGGCCACGAAGGCACCGGGCTGGACGCCGCTGGATGCGCTGGGACCCGCCGGGGGCCGGCTCTTCATCCGCCCTTCCGGCAAGCTCCTCAGCGACGGCGTGCCGGGCTTCCTGACCCCGGAAGGCTTTCAGCAGGTTCTGCTACCCGCCCTGCCTGATGCGATCAGGGAGGTCTCACGCGAGAGCTGGGTGCTCGGAAAGCGTTCGGAATTCGATCCGCTTGGACCTCAAGTCCAAGCCATCGGACATGCTGTGATCGAGCTTTATGCGGCGGACTACATCCGGACCTGGGATGCGATGCTCGCCGATTTGGAAGTGGTTCCCATGCGCAGCCTGCCACAGGCCGCGCAGGACCTTTACATCCTCTCCTCGCCCCAGTCGCCGATGCGCGACCTTTTGACCTCGATAGCTGGCCGGCTGAGCATTGCACCGCCAGCCCCGCCCGCGCCCGATGCGAAGGATCCTGTCGCAACCGCCGCTTCGACCCGCTTGCGGGCGGTGTTCGATACCATCCCCGGCTCGCCGGCGCCGCCCGCATTGGGATCTCAGGTCAACGCGCATTTCAAACCACTGCGCGACCTGGTGGCCGGCGGGCAGCTCGACCAAGTGCTGAAAGTGCTTGGTGATCTGCAGCAGCAGCTCGCCAAGCTGGCGGCCGCACCGATTGGCGCAACCGCACCCACTCTCCCCGTGGGCAACGACCCCGCGCTCGCGCTGCGGGTGGAGGCCGAGCGCCAGCCCGCACCACTGTCTCGCTGGCTTACCGCGATCGCCAGCACCGGTTCGGTGTTGAGAGGCGGTGGCGCACGCCAGCAGGTTGCCGCCGCCTTCAATGGCGCCGGCGGACCAGCGACGCTGTGCCCGATGGCGGTGAACGGTCGCTTCCCGTTCACCCCGGGCGCCGGGATCGATACGCCGCTGGCCGACTTTGGCAAGCTGTTCGCGCCGGGGGGCCTGCTCGACGGCTTCTTCAACACGCAGCTTCGCCCGTACGTGGACACCGCCGGGCGGAACTGGGTGCCTCAATCAGCCGATGGCGTTCCTGCCCCGGTCTCGCCGGCAGACGTGCTGCAGTTTCAGCTTGCAGCCGTGATCCGCGACCTGTTCTTCGCCGGCGGCGGCACGACGCCGACAGTGCGTTTCGACATCACTCCCGTCGGGCTCGACAATGGAGCCAACCAGGTGATCCTCGACCTGGACGGCACGCAGGTGATCAACACGCACGGTCCAACGCGGTCCACACAGGTGCTCTGGCCGGGTCCGAATGGCGTGCAGAACGTCAGGCTGGTGTTCGACCCGCCACCCCCTGGCAAGTCCGGCGTGATCACCGAAACGGGCCCCTGGGCGATGTTCCGACTGTTCGCGCGCGGCGATCTTCAGCAGGGTACCTCCTCGGACATCTATCGGCTGACATTCCAGATCGGCGAACGCCGCGCGGTGTTCGATATCCGCGCCGGTTCGGTACTCAATCCTTTTGCGCCGGGACTGCTGCAGCAGTTCCGCTGCCCCACTGTTCAGTGAGCGAGACGCCATCCGGCCTGACCGCTGGGATCTTCGGGAAACTTCCGAGCCGGGGGGATTTCGTTCGCAGCGGACTGCCGGCCGACTTCGTGGCGGCCTGGGACGAATGGGCGCAGCGCATGCTGGTCTACACGCGCGCAGTGTTGGAGGATCGGTGGGAAGCCGCGTGGCTCGACGCTCCGGCGTGGCGCTTTGCCATGCCGCCCGGAAGCTGCGGGGCGGGCGCGGCGATTGGAGTCATGCTGCCGAGTGTCGATCGTGTCGGGCGATACTTTCCACTCGCAGTTGCTGCTGTATCCACATCGTCTCTGGCGGAGCTGTCCTCGCGGGCCGACGACTTCCTTGACCGCGTGGAGCAGGCGGGACGGGAGGCTGTCGGCGGCGAAGTGTCGCCAGAGAACCTGAGCGAGCGGGTGGGCGCCGCCCTCGCCGAGGCATCGCAACCGGCGGATACGGCGGTGCTGGAAGCGGGATGGTGGACCGAAGGCACGCCCGATTTCGCGCCCGTGTTCTGCGGCGTGGTCGGCTTGCCGGATGCGAAGTTCTGCGTGCGATTGCTCGAGGATGCGGAGCCTGGGTCATGAGCCTGGAAGACGTGCAGCATGAATCGGGGGCGTCGGGGCGGTTCCGGTCCAGCGCGGCCACGCATGTCGGGACCGTGCGGTCGCTCAACCAGGATGGCTTCGTTCACCGCCCCGAGCTTGGGCTGTGGGCGGTGGCCGATGGTGCGGGCGGGCATGAAGCGGGAGAGGCCGCATCCGGCCTGATCGTCGATGCGCTCCGAGCCCTGCCCACAGACCTTCCGCCCAGCGATCTGCTGTTGGAAGTGCAGGCTCGGCTGGGCTCGGTTCACGACACGCTGCGGGAAGCGTCAGAGCAGCGGGGCCCCGGGGCTGTGATCGCGAGCACGGTGGTGGTGCTGCTCGCTCATGAGGACCATTTCGCGTGCCTGTGGGCGGGGGACTCGCGGGGGTACCTCTGGCACGCCGGTGGGCTGCTGCAGATCACGCACGACCACAGCCTGGTGCAGGACCTGCTGGATGCGGGCGAGATCACCGAGGAGGCTGCGGAGAGGCACCCTCACGCCAACATCGTGACCCGGGCCCTGGGTGCCGAGCTGGATGCGTTCAGCCTGGACAAGCAGCTCGGGGTGCTGGTGCCGGGCGACCGGCTGATGCTCTGCAGCGACGGGCTGACGAAGGTTGTTTCGGATGTCGAGATCGCGGGGTTGCTGGGCGGGGAGGCGCCGCTCGATGCGCAGGCTCTGGTGATGGCGGCGCTGGAGCGAGGGGCGCGGGATAATGTGACCGCCGTGGTGGTGGAGGTGGAGTGAGCAAGACGACGTTTGAGCGCGGCAAAGCGACACTTCTAAGTTTCTCGCTTCCAACGCTCGGGGGTGGGTTCCGCCTTTCTTTGAAGCAAAGGCGGAACAGACGACCATTTTGAGTTTTGTTGAAGCTCTGGACCTCTCGTAAAAGCCTGACACCCGGAATGAAGCCCCGTGCGCAGTACGCCGGCAATCAGCTCGTCTTCATCCCCGTCAGATCATACGTAACCTTGTCGCCAGCCTTCGGAGAGCCGGCATCATCCAGTGGCGACGGACTCAGCATGATCTTCGTGTAGTTCAGCGAGATGCTCTCCGACGGATTGTCGCCACCGCTTGAAAGCGAATACCCGCTGACCCCGCACTTCGTCAGCTCGTAGGCGAGATACGTATCGACCTTGTTCTTCGTCGTCGTCGTGAACTTGATCTCCACCTTGCTGTCGAACACCCCGGCCAAGGCGTCCTGGTACAGCTTGGGAGAGGCCACGTCGAACGGCTTGGTCACCGTGATCTCGCTGATGCTGGGATTGGTGCCCTCCCGCTGCGCGCCACCCGCGCCCGACGACACACCTCGTCCGACCCCGAGCTGGAATGACGTAAGCTCGATCCAGTCCTTGAAACCGTCGGTCGTGACACGACCCTTGATGTCACCGAATTTCATGTAGATGGCCATCTTGGAATCACCTTTCTTGAAGGGCGAGAGCGTCACGATTTTCGGAAGGATTGAAATCGGAAACGCCTATCCTGTAACGGAACGATCCATCCTCGTCCACGGCGATATGCACTGGGCCGATCGGCCGCTCCTCGCCCAGCCGAGACAGGATCTCCACCGAAAGCTCGGGCAGCAGTGTGCGCGACAGGATGCTCTCGACGTTCCGCGCACCCGAAGCACTCTCGACGCAGCGGGCCGCAATCACGTCCTCCAGCTCACGATCCCAGGATAGCGTCGTCCGATAGCTGTCCTGCACACGGCGGCGGATCCGTTCCATCTGCAACGTCACGATCTGGCGGATGATCGTATCGGGCAGCGGGAAGTACGGCACCAGGGTCACCCGCCCCAGGAACGCCGGCTTGAAATGCTTCGACAGCTCCGGGCGCAGCGCATCGGTCAGCCCTGCCGCATCAGGCGCCGTTTCGGGATCGGCGAAGAGCTTGGCAATCAGGTCCGTCCCGGCGTTGCTCGTCATGATGATGACGGTGTTCTTGAAGTCGATGTCCCGGCCCTCGCCGTCCTTCATCGTGCCCTTGTCGAACACCTGGAAGAACACGTCCTGCACCCCGGGATGCGCCTTCTCCATCTCGTCGAGCAGGATGACGCTGTACGGACGGCGTCGGACCGCCTCGGTCAGGATGCCGCCCTCGCCGTAGCCGACATAGCCGGGCGGGCTGCCCATGAGCAGGCTGACCTTATGCTCCTCCTTGAACTCCGACATGTTGATCGTCGTGACGTTCTGTTCCCCGCCATAGAGCAGTTCCGCGAGTGTCAGCGCGGTCTCGGTTTTCCCCACGCCGGACGTGCCCACCATCAGGAACACGCCGATCGGCTTGCGCGGATCCGTCAACCCCGCGCGGCTGGTGCGGATTGCCTGCGCAACCGCCTCCAGCGCGTGGCTCTGGCCGACGACCCGCCGCTCCATGGCCCCGCGCAGGTTCAGGACATTGCGGATCTGATCGGACTGCATGCGCCCGGCCGGGATGCCGGTCCAGTTCTCCACGATCTCGGCCACCGCCTGCCGATCCACCACGGGGAAGATCAGCGGACGTTCGCCCTGAATGACCCGGAGGGCGGCGCGCGTCTCGGCAAGTTCTGCGGTGGCTGCATCCCGTTGCTCCGAGGCCGGGTCCTCGATGATCGCGCGAGCCGTCGTGATCCGCGTGGCGAGTGCCGTCTCCTCTTTCCACTGCGCTTCGAGCCTGGACAACTCCGCCGTTACCGCAACCCGCTCGCGTCCCAGCTCCTCACGCCTGGTGTTGTGGTCTGTGCCCGACGCGGCCTCGCGATCAAGGATCACCATCTCGGTCTCGATCAGCTCCAACCGACGGCGGCAGGCTTCTACGGGCGCGGGCACCGCGGTCTGGCTCATCGCCACACGCGCACAGGCGGTATCGATCAGGCTCACCGCCTTGTCGGGTAACTGCCGCGCCGGGATGTAACGCGCCGACAATCCAACCGCCGCCTCTATCGCCTCATCAAGGATGCGCACGCCGTGATGCGCTTCCAATCGGCTCATCAGCCCACGAACCATTGCGGCCGCGACCGGCTCCGATGGTTCCTCCACCTTCACTGTCTGGAAGCGTCGGGTGAGAGCGGCATCCTTCTCGAAATACTTCTTGTACTCGGCCCACGTCGTCGCAGCGATCGTGCGCAGCTCGCCGCGCGCGAGCGCCGGCTTCAAGAGATTGGCTGCATCGTTCTGGCCGGCGCCACCGCCTGCACCGATCAGCGTGTGCGCCTCGTCGATGAACAGGATCGTGGGCCTGGGGCTTGCCTTGGTTTCCTGGATGACGCTCTTCAGCCGGTTCTCGAACTCGCCACGTACACCGGCGCCTGCCTGCAGAAGTCCAAGATCCAGTGTGCGCAGCACGACATCGCGCAAAGGTGGCGGCACGTCACCAGCCGCGATGCGGAGGGCAAGCCCCTCGACCACCGCGGTCTTTCCGACGCCGGCCTCCCCGGTCAGGATCGGGTTGTTCTGACGGCGCCGGGTCAGGATATCCACGACTTGCCGGATTTCGGCATCACGCCCGAGGATGGGGTCGATCTTGCCATCCCGCGCCTGTTTCGTCAGATCGATTGTGAACTGATCGAGCGCGGCTCCACCCTCCGACGAACCTTGTTGCCCCGCGGCGACCGCCGCCTCGAGCGCTTGCGGCGCATCCTCGGCTGTGTCGGCGCAGATGACTGCATAATTCTGTCGCAGAGCCTCGGCGGGGATGCGCCCGAACTGCGCTGACATCTCGCGTGCCCGACGCGCGAGACTCTCTTCCGCCAGCAGCGCACACAGCAAGTGACCCGATCGGATGCGCGCGGCCTTCTGCTCGAGGGAGGCGAGTAGCCACGCCTGCTTCAGCATTCCCACGACGTCGGGGGAGAGCGAGGGAGCACGCGTATTGCCGGTCTTCAGTCGATCGAGGGCGCGATTGAGGTCACTCTGCAGCCGTCCGAGATCGACGCCGAAATGCTTTACGATGGCGGAAAAATCGGAGTCATCACGGTCGGCCAACGTCAGCAGCAGATGTTCCATCTCGACGTTGTACTGGCTGCGCGACAGCGTCATTCCCGCCGACGCCTCAAGCGCACGACGGCATGGATCGTTAAGCCGGCCAACTAGCGACTTAAGATCTATCGCAACCATGGCACTCTCCCCCGCCGCACTGTATGTGTTACGAAGAGACGATGTAAAGCGTTGAACGAGGGACACGCATCGATGGCAACAGTGCCACTTGAGATTGATATCGATGCGCTGATTGCCCCGATTGACAGTGGTTCTCCGGTTGGCACCGACCTTCGCGCAGATATCACCCCTGCGTCCCTATACTTCCAGTTGAAGGACGTGCGCGCCAAGGCTCGCGAGGCGGAACGTGCAGCCGAAACCATGGGTCATGGCACGGGGGCGACCGCAGCCCAATGGGATCTGGTGAAGAACCTCGCCGTCGAGGCACTTCAAACTCGCAGCAAGGACCTGGAGATTGCGGCGTGGCTGACCGAAGTGTTGGTGCGGCGGGCCGGCTTGCGGGGAATAGGGGCGGGCGCGACCATCCTCGCGGAACTCATTGATCGGTATTGGGACAATCTGTTCCCGCTTCCGGACGAAGACGGAATGGAGACGCGTGTCGCTCCGGTTGCAGGGCTCTCCGGCCAGGGCGCTGACGGAACGTTGATGCAGCCGCTTCGCACGATCGCACTGTTCGAGCGCGAGGGGAAGGCCGTGCTCTGGTGGGATTATGAACAGACCGCCGCGCTCGACGCGATCGCCGATCCCGCCCAACGCGCCCAGCGCATCGCAGCCGGGGTCATGGACCACGATACATTCGAGGCGAGCGCTCGAGCAGCCGGAGAGACGACCTGGATCAGGCTCCGCCATGAGGTGACATCCGCGCAAACCGCATGGTCAGCACTCGAAAAAGTGCTGACGGAGCGAGCCGCGGAGGCGAGCCCGTCGATGGAGCGGGTGAGTGCCCTGCTCTCCAGGATCTTGCGCCTGATTGACACTCTGGCGCCCTCGGAGGCCACTGCAACCGGCAACGAAATGGAATTGCCCGAGACATCGCCGACGATGTCTGCCCCTGGTGCGCAGCCTGCGCTCGTCACTTCGCACAAGGCGATCTCTGGACGCGAGCAAGCTCTTTCACAGCTAAGTGAAATTGCAACATGGTTCAAGCGTAACGAACCGCACTCGCCGCTCGCCTACACACTCGAGGAAGCGGTCCGCCGTGCGCGGCTCACTCTTCCAGAACTGCTCGAAGAGATCATGCCGGACGAGACCGGGCGGCATGCATTCCTCAGCAGTCTCGGAATTCGTCCAGTCACCAGCTCCAGCGAGTGACGCTCAGCACGCGATGCGTGATCGTGGGCGATGATGTCAGTGTTTGATTGACCATGAACATCTTCAACGCATAGCCTTGGCTGTCGGCGTGCTAAGCACGGTCACGCATGTTCCCCGCCGCCAACGACGCGATCCCAAGCCGTCGCTGCAGAATCCAGCGCATCGCAGCATGAATCACAGGGAGGCAATTGGGCTGAGATGAGCGAGAGCTATCATGAGAAGCTGAAGCGTGTGCGCCCACCGCGCGTCCATATCACATACGAGGTGGAGACCGAGGGCGCGATGGTGATGAAGGAGCTGCCCTTCGTCGTCGGCGTGCTCGGTGACTTCTCCGGGGACCCGACCGGTCCACTTAAACCGCTCTCCGAACGGAAATTCGTCGAGATCGATCGCGACAACTTCGATCAGGTCATGGCCAGCATGATGCCTGGCGTGAAGACCCGGGTGGAGAACACGCTCGCGGGCGATGGGAGCGAACTCGGCGTCGAGCTGAAGTTCTCCAAAATGGAAGATTTTGAGCCAGCCCGTGTCGCGGCGCAGGTTCCGGCACTGGCCGCGCTGATGCAGACCCGCGACAAGCTTCGCGACCTGATGAGCAAGGTGGATCGCTCCGAGGAGCTCGAGGCGCTGCTGGAACAGGTCTTGCAGTCCGATGACGGAATGAAATCGCTCTCGACTGAACTGGGCCTCAACAAGAAGGAGGAATAGGCAATGTCGGATGCCGCCAAGACTGCGGACCCATCGGCCGGGGCGGCAGCCACTTCCGAGCTCGGCCTGCTCGACCAGATTCTCGACAACACCAAGCAAACGGAGCGCGACAGGGCACAAGAGCTTGTCAAGACCTTCGTCGAGGAGGCCCTTTCCGGAACCGTCTCGTTCGACAAGAATATCATCCGCACAATCGAGCGCGCGCTTTCCGCGATCGACAGGAAACTTTCGGCCCAGCTCAACGCCATCATGCATGACCCCAAGTTCCTGAAGCTGGAGGGAACATGGCGCGGGCTGAACTATCTCGTGATGAACTCCGAGACCGGCGAGACCCTGAAGCTGCGGGTGCTGAACGCAACCAAGCGCGAGATCACGCGAGACCTGGGCCGCGCCTCGGAGTTCGACCAGAGTCAGTTGTTCAAGAAGGTTTACAGCGCAGAGTTCGACACCCCGGGTGGTACCCCGTACGGCGCCCTGATCGGCGACTACGAGTGGACCAACCACCCAGACGACATCAACACGCTGCGGCTCATCTCCAACGTCTCCGCCGCTGGCTTCGCTCCGTTCATCTCGGCGCCTGCGCCGTCGCTCCTCGGGTTCCAAGACTGGACCGAACTCACGAAGCCGCGCGATATCGCGAAGATCTTCAGCGACCCGGAATACGAGAATTGGCGCAGCCTTCGCGATACCGAGGACAGCCGTTTTCTCTATCTTACCGGGCCTCGCGTCGTTGCCCGCCTGCCATATGGCGCAGCGACCAAGCCGATCGACGAATTCTCATATGAGGAGGCACCGATCGGACCGGATGGCAACCCGAGGGCGATGGATCATCACGACTATTGCTGGTTCAACGCCGCCTATGCGCTGGGTGCGCGCCTGACCGACGCCTTCGCGAAATACGGATTCTGTACCGCAATCCGTGGAGCCGAGGGCGGCGGCAAGGTTGAGAATCTTTCCGGCCATCTGTTCGTCTCGGAGGACGGTGACAGGGCAACGAAGTGTCCGACCGAAGTACGCATCACCGAACGCCGGGAACACGAGTTGTCCGGCCAGGGATTTCTTGCTCTTTCCCATTACAAGGACACGAACTACGCGGTCTTCTTCGGTGCGCAATCGGTTCAGAAACCGAAGGTCTACGACCGTCCGAACGCGACCGCCAACTCCGCGATTTCCGCTCGACTGCCATACATCATGGCGACCGGGCGGTTCGCCCATTACCTGAAGGTGATGGCACGCGACAAGATCGGCAGCTTCATGGAAGCGACTGACATGCAGGCCTGGCTGGATCGTTGGATCCAGAACTACGTCAACACGAACGAGAGTGCCGGTCAGGAAATGAAAGCCCGCTTCCCGTTGCGTGAAGCGCAGGTCGAGGTCAGGGAGATCCCAGGCAAGCCCGGTGCCTACAACGCGGTTTGCTGGATGCGCCCATGGCTCCAGTTCGAGCAGCTCACCGCCCGGATGAGCATGGTCGCCAGTTTGCCAAAGCGCAGCTGACCGGTATCGGGCCGCATGCTGCGCGACGCGATGTGAGGAGCGGCGAAGTGAGGCGAAGCCAGCATGGGGGTGCCTCGGCCTCGCGAGGCGTCGCTTCGGATCGACCGGATCGATGACCCAAGGCGGCGCTCCTGCTGCCTCGGCGTTGCACGCCGGTTCGTCGGTCGATCCCGACGCCGCAACATCCTCTTTGCGCGAGGCCGTGTTGGGGGGCACGTTCTTCGGAACCCGCCATGGGGCGGTTGCCTCACGCCTCGCCGCGTTCCTCGCCGAGAGAGCAGATGGTGTCCGGACACTCGGAGCGTGGTTCGGCCCGAGCATGACGGCGCGCCTCGCCACCCGGCCCGAGGCTGTGCGCGCGATGCTGGACCGCGACATCGCGGAGCTCGACAAGCTCATCAGCGAGCAACTCGACGCGGTCCTGCATGCGCCGCAACTGCGGCGACTGGAAGGCCGCTGGCGCGGACTGCATTGGCTCGTCACTCACGCGGAGTTGGGCCGCCGACTCAAACTGCGCGTCCTGCTGGTAACCTGGGCGGAGATTTGCCGCGATCTGGATCGCGCCGCCGAATTCGACCAGACGATCCTGTTCCGCCGTCTGTACGAGGACGAGTTCGGGATGCCCGGCGGCGAGCCGTTCGGGCTGCTGGTGATCGACCACGAAGTTCGCCACAAGCCCAGCCCCGATGCGCCGACGGACGATGTGAGCGCGATTGCCCGTCTCTCCGCAATTGCCGCCGCGGCTTTCGTCCCGACCGTCCTGAGCTCGCACCCGGCCCTGCTCGAGGTCGACAGTTTCGCCGACCTCGCGGGCGTTCAGGACGTGAGCGCGCCGTTGCGGAGCAGCGACCATGCGCGCTGGCGCGACCTCCGCGGCCGCGCGGATATGCGTTTCGTCGCCATCACCCTTCCGCGGCTGCTGGCACGTCCGCGTTGGAGCGATGATCCAGGCCGACAGGATGGATTCCGCTATCGCGAGCAAACGATGGGCGCGGAGGACCATGTCTGGATGAGCGCCGCGTATGCCTTCGCCCGATGTGTGATCCGTGCGTTCGCCGATCATGGCTGGCCTGCCGATGTCCGCGGCGCCGAGACCGATCGGCTGGGCGGCGGCGTGGTGACCGATCTGCCCGATGACCACTTCGAGAGCGGCCCGCGGGAGGCGGCTAGCCGCGTAGCGATCGAGCTGCAGTTCACCGACCAGCAGGAGCGCGCCCTCGTCGAGGCGGGGCTGATGCCACTCGCTGCCATGCCCTATGGCGCTGAGATGGTGTTCGGCGCGACCCGCAGCCTCCAGCTTCCAGCGCAACACCTCGGCCGGACCGCCGCTGTGGCAGATGCCAATGCACGGCTCTCGGCGCATTTGAACAGCATGCTGTGCGTGTCCCGCTTCGCGCACCAATTGAAGGTCATGGGGCGCGAGATGGTCGGGTCCTTCCAGACCTCGGACGAGATCCAGCGCAAGCTGGATGCGTGGCTGCAGGGCTATGTGAACACCAACACGAGTGGCGGGGCCGACACGCGTGCGCGCTTCCCGCTACTGGCCGGTGATGTGCAGGTGCGCGACCACCCGGGACGACCCGGGGTCTTCCAATGCGTGGCGCACCTCCAGCCGCATCATCAGCTCGACGGCGTATCCACGGCCTTCAGTCTGGTGACCGAGCTGGCCGCCGGTGCAAAGCCATGACCGACACCGCCCAGGTCAATGCGACGACGCCCGAACCAGAGGAGGCGCCGATGTCCACACCGTCAAGCGGGCCGTCCCGCGTCGAGCGCGACGGCGGCATCGGCTCGCTGTTCCGGGAAGGGCGCCTGGCCGACGCGGTTCAGGCCGCAGGCGCAGCAGTACGCGCTCGCCCGATCGATGGCACGGCGCGGTACCTGCTTGCGGAACTGCTGTTGTTCACCGGTGATCACGCACGTGCGGACGTCATGCTCGATGCGAGCAGCAGCGTCGACGCGACCCTCGGCGTGGCCGTTGCCGAGTTCCGTCAACTGCTGCGCGCCGAAACGGCTCGCCAGCAGCTGTTCTCGGACGGACGAGTGCCGGAAGTCCTCGGGGGCGTGCGCGCGGGGCAAAGAGCAGCGCTCGCCGCGCTCGTGGAATTGCGCGCGGGCAACGTCGCCGATGCCGCGCGCCTGGCAAGCGAGATCGAGACGGTCCGTCCGCATGCCACCGGTCGGGCAGCCGGGCAAGCGTTCGAGGACATGCGTGACGCCGACGATCTGCTCGCAGGCACTTTCGAGGTACTGACGCCAACTGGGAAGTACCTCTGGATCCCGATCGAGGATGTGATCAGCCTTGATCTCCATCCCCCCAGGAGACCCCGCGATCTGTACTGGCGCCGCGCCACCATGCGGGTCGCCGATGGTCCAGAAGGTGACATCTATCTTCCCGCCATCTACGCCGCGCTGCCCTCCGACCCACCCCTCACGGAACAGCAACGGCTCGGTCGGGCGACCGACTGGCTCGAGACGGCCGACGGCACCCTGGTCCGAGGGGTCGGCGCAAGGACGTTCCTGTTCGGGGAAGCGTCGTTGACGCTGATGGAATTGACGACACTCCGGATGGGGGCGAGCGCATGAACGGCCGCGGCGCCTCCCCTGCCAGGCCGCCGCAGCTCTCCGTGTTCGACCGGCTCATCGACCGGGAGCCGGACGTGGTGCAAGAGCCTGCGCTCTCGGCTTCGGAAAGCTTCGCCCTGCTGCGGACAAGCGTCCGCGCCGACCTCGAGATGCTGCTGAACACACGTCGTCGATGGCGTTCATGGGATCCGGCGATGCGCGAGCTCGCCACCTCGCCGGTTGGCTATGGCCTGCCGGACTTCGCCTCGGGCGCGTTCAACGATGCTCGCCGGCGGGAAGAGTTGCGCGCCGAAGTCGAGGCGACGATCCGCCGGTTCGAGACCCGCCTCACCCAGGTCTCCGTCACCTTCGGCGCACCCTACGACCCTCTCTCGGCAACACTTCGGCTGCGTATCAGCGCCTTGCTGCAAGCGGAACCGGCGCCCGAACCCATCGCGTTCGAGACCGTGCTGGACGCAAGCAACGCAGATGTCACCGTGAAGGCCGAGGACGCCTAGCGTGTCTGAAGCTCTGCTGCCCTATTACGAGCGGGAGCTGGAGGCGCTACGGCGTCTGGCGGCGACGTTCGCGGCTGATTATCCCAAGATTGCCGGCCGGCTGCGGCTGACGAGGGACGGCGCCAACGATCCTCATGTCGATCGGCTGCTGGAAGGTGTCGCCTTCCTGGGCGCCCGTGTGCAGCATCGGCTGGATGATGAGTTTCCGGAGCTGACGGACGCGCTGCTCTCGGTGCTCTACCCGCATTACCTGGCGCCCTTCCCGTCAGCGGCCATCGCGTGCTTCACGCCCGACCCCGGCCTGACCGGGCCGATGTCCATTCCCGCCGGACTGGAACTTGATACCGAACCGGTGCGGGGAGAGAGCTGCCGGTTCCGGTCCGCCTATCCGCTCACGCTGTGGCCGATCAAGATTGAGACGGCGCGGCTGTCTGGCCTGCCGTTGGCGGCACCCCCCAACCCTGCGGCCGCGGCCGCGGTTGCCTGTCTGCGGATCTCGCTGCGCTGCCTGCAGCCCGAGATGACTCTGTCGCAACTGGGTCTCGACCGATTGCGCGTCTTCCTACGGGGCGCGACGGCCCCTGCCCTGCTCGAGTTGCTCACGGCACACGTGCTGGGAGTGGCCCTCGCGGACGCACCCGAGGATCGCGCACCCGTGCTGCTGGACCCGAGCAGTATCCAGCCGGTGGGCTTCGGCCCGGATGAGGCCTTGCTGCCCTGGCCGGCACGCAGTTTCTCCGGCTTCCGCCTGCTGAGCGAGTACTTCGCACTGCCCGAGAAATTCCACTTCCTCGATTTCTCCGGATTGGCCGGCAAGACGCTGCTGGGCGCCGAAGGCCGGCTCGACCTGTTCGTTTATCTGGACCGTTCGGCACCCGAGCTCGAACGCACCGTCGATGCCAATTGCTTCGCAATCGGCTGCACTCCGATCGTCAACCTGTTCGCGCAGCGATGCGACCCAATCCATCTCGACCACACCAGTGTCGAGTATCGTGTCGTCCCTGATGCGCGACGTCCCCAGGCGATGGAAATCTGGTCAGTGGATCGCGTGCGCGAAAGCACCGCGGACGGACGTAACCGGGAGTGGCAGCCGTTCTATCGGCTGACCAATCCTGCCGCGAGGCCGCCGGACGCCGCCGACGGTGAAGATGATGCAGGAGGCGCCTATCTCACGGGAAGACGGGAGGCGATCGGCTCAGGCGCCGGCACCGAAGTCTACCTTCTGCCGCACGATCCCGCGTTCGATCCGACCCGCAGCGAAGACGCCGTGCTGTCAATCGATGCGACCTGTCTCAACCGCGATCTTCCGGCCGCCCTGCCGTTTGGGGGCGGACACCCGCGCCTGCGGATCGTGGAGGGGCAAGCGGCCATCGACAGCGTCACCTGCCTGACCCCGCCAACCCCGACCTTTCGCCGTCCCGCGCGCGAAAAGACATTCTGGCGCCTCATCTCGCATCTCTCGCTCGGCCATCTCAGCGTCACCGGGGGCGCGGCTGGCGCCGCGGTGCTGGCTGAGATCCTGCGGCTCTATGACGTGCGCGATTCCGCGGAAACCCGCGCGGCAATCCGCGCGCTGCTCTCGGTGACCGCCACCCCCGGGGTGGCGAGGGTCCCCGGCTCGCGACTGGGAACCTTCTGTCGAGGTCTCGACGTGACACTCACCTTCGACCCGGGTACCTGGGCGCCGGGCGGCTTGTATCTCCTGGCCTCCGTGCTCGACCGGTTCCTCGCGCTCCATGCCAGCGTGAATTCGTTCGTTCGCACGCGGGTCGTCCTCTCCGGGCACCCGGACGCCGTCGTGGCCTGGCCACCCCGCGCCGGCGCGCGCGTGCTGCTATGAGACGCTCGCCACTCGAATCATTGCTGAGCAAGCCCCAGGCATTCACCTTCGACGCTGCCGTCCGGCTGTTGAGCTTCGGCCGCCGATCTCACGACGTTGCCGAGGTCGGCCAATTCCAAAGTATCCCCGGCTTGGCATTTCCTGCCGCCGAGGTGACCTCGGTGACGCCGGGTGACGCGGACGATCCGCCACAGGTCACGGTGACGCTGATCGGGCTCACGGGCCCGTCCGGGGTACTTCCGCGGCAATATTCCGAGGCCGTCGTCGCCACATTGCGCGGCCGCTCGCGAGCGATGCATGCCTTCCTGTCGCTGATCTCGCATCGCCTGATTGCCGCCTTTGCCGCAGCGGGCGCGAAGTATCGACCGCATCGCGCCGCGGACAGCGATTTGCTCAAGCGCACGCATGGGGGGACCGCGGGGGAAGGCACCGTGCATGACGCGGTGCTGGCGCTGACAGGATACGGCACCCGCCATATGCCCGACAGGCTGGCACCTGGGGCCGACGCGATCCGACACTACGCCGGCCTGTTCGCCTGCTATCCGCGATCGGCGGAGCGACTGGAGGCGCTTGTCTCCGACTGGCTCGGCCGTCCCGTCACGGTGGAGCAATTCGTCGGACGTTGGCTGGCGCTGCCGCCGGATCAGCGGACCCGACTGCCCATCGGTCCGAGTCCGGGCACGTTTGCGATCCTTGGCAGCCAGGCCGTGATCGGCGTGCGCGCCTGGGATCAACAGTCGCGCATCGTGCTGCGGATTGGGCCGCTCGATCGCGCATCCTTCGAATCCCTGCTTCCCGACCGGCCGCTGCTGCGGTCGCTGGTCGGGCTGGTGCGCGCCTTTGTCGGCTTCGAAACCGGGTTTGCGATCAACCCCGTCCTGGCTCGTCAGGCCATGCAACCGCTCCAGCTCCGCGCCGATGCCGCGCCACCACCACGCCTCGGCTGGAACAGTTGGATTCCCTCGCCGGACGAGCCCGTGACCACGGATGCTTCCGACGCGATGTTCGAGGCGGAACTCGTCGAGGGGCTCGCCGCATGACTCCCTGGTCCGACGGTTATGTGGCCGATGTCGCATATATCCCCGGCTACTACCGTCAGCAGGCACCACCGCACATGGCGCTGGCTTGCCTCCTGGGTGGCGTCGATCCAATGCTTCCGGGCGCCACCGATCGGGCGCATTACCTTGAGCTCGGCTGCGGGCACGGCATCGGTGCGCTGCTGATCGCGGCTTCCAATCCGGCGTGGCAGGTCACCGCGATCGACTACAATCCGGCACACATCGCGGGCGCCGTTGCGCTCGCGCGGGACGCCGGGATCGGCAATATCCGCTTCATCGAGGCTGACCTCGCCACATTCGCCGACACGCCGGATGGTCGTGCCTTGCGGTCGGCTGAGGTGGTCAGCCTGCACGGGGTCTGGAGCTGGGTCTCACCCGCCGTTCGTACCGGCATCGTGCGGCTCCTGGCCCAGTCGGTCGCGCCAGGTGGCCAGGTCCATGTCAGCTATAACGCGCTGCCGGCATGGCAGGGCGGGATCGGGTTCCAGCGCCTTGTGCGGGAAGCCGGTCGGCGCAGCGGGACGCGCAGCGACCGACAGGTCACGGCGGGTTTGCAAGTTGCCCGCGATCTGTTCGACGCCGAGGCCGCAAACCTGCGGGACGGTCGCCTGGTCAGCCAGCTTACCGAACTCTTGGAGCAGTCTCCGATCGGCTATCTCGCGCATGAATACATGAATGCGCATTGGGCACCTTGCTTCCACGCCGATCTGCAGGAGGCGTTGGCCGGGGCGAAGCTGGACTGGGCAGGTTCGGCCAACCTGCTGGAGGCGTTCCCCGATCTGACGATGACCGCAGCGCAGCGAGCGGTGCTCGACCGGTTCGACGATCCCCTCATGCGCGAGCTGGTCAAGGACATGTGCCTGCCTCGCCAGTTGCGTCACGACGTGTTTGTGCGTGGAGCACGACGGCTGAGCGACGCCGCGCGCGACCGCGCCCTGTCCGACGTGGTCCTGACACTGACCGTCCCCGCATCCGGATTTGATTACCAGATGGACGTTCCAGCAGGGCGCGCGGAACTTGGGCCGGCATTCCGCCCCATGGTGGAAGGTCTGGAACGGAGTCCCGCGACGGCCGGCCACCTGCTCGAAGGGCAGCAGGGGCGGAGCAATCCGGCGGAGCTGGTGGGCGTGCTGGTGGGTACGAACCAGGCCATTCCGCTCCTTCGTCCCAAGGCGCCGAACGATCCGGCAGCGATGCGCCTCAATCTCGCGCTGTCGGCACGGGTGCGATCGGTCGTGGGTGGCGAGGTCTCGGGGGGACTAGCCTCGGTCGCACTGGGCGCTGCGCTGCCCGCGACACGGCTCGACCTATTCGTCTACGGCCGATTGGGGGCGGGTGAAAGCATCACCGATCTGGACCGGTGGGTCGAGATGCTGTCGGGCGACGTGGCGGAGGACAAGCAGGGCCGATTGCGGGAGGCGCTGATCCGTACCGCCGAGATGCGCGTGCCCATCATGCGACGCGCCGGCGTGCTTTGAGCCGGGCCTTGGTTCTGTGTTGACGAGGCCGCGGTCGGGTCAGGCAAGTCCGCGCGCGCGCGCGATCATCTGGCGCTGCAAGCGACCGCGGGCCCGCACTTCGAACATCGCCTTGTCGGGCTGCCGGATCGCAAGCTCCAGCGCGGCGGCGTGACGTTGCCGCTGGAACGCGTCGGAGAGCGCTTCCAGCCAGTCCGCTGCCTGCTTGGGTGCGCCGAGGAAGTACGCCGTGCCGGCGCTGAACCGAGCGCGGTTGGCCACCCACCAGTGGCCGATCTTGGCCGGATCCGGCCAGGGCAGGTTCTCGTCTTCATCAAGTGCGACATTCTCGTCTTCCGGATCGTCGTTCGGTCCGGATTGAAAGTCGGCCGGCGGCTTGCAGTCGAGATCACGATAGGCGAGGTCGAGGCCGGTGATCATGCTGAACGCCTCTCCTGCGAGGCGCGTCGTGGAGGGTTCGGTCATCTGGTCGAGCAGCCACGGAATGTAGAGCGGATCCCCCACGATGCCGGTGGCGCGGATCAGGTCACGCTGGCGGTTGGGCTGGGCTGCAAGATCCCGGAGCCAGGCATTGGCGCGCGGGGCGTCAAGCCGGCGGAGCAGCAGGTCGAGCGCACGGCCGGCGCGGGCGGTGTTGTTCCATGCGATCTCTGCGAGCGTCTCGAGTGGCGCGTCGGCGCCCATGCGGGCGGCGGCCCAGGCAGCCCAGAAGCGACACTCGGGATCGGGGTCGTCGCGCGCGGCAAGAAGTTGCGGCACCAGGTCGCGGCGGCCGAGCTGGCCGGTGGTGCGGGCAGCGCGGGACCGCACGAGGGACGATGGGTCAGTGAGCGCGGAGGCGAGGACCGCGCCCGGATCAGTGCGACGGGCGCCGAGAGCCCCGATGGCAATGGCGCGAGCTTGTGGGGCTGGCGCTTGGCTCAGCGCCTGGATCGCTTCGGATGCGCGTCCAGACGGCGCCCAGCACAAGGCTGAAATCACCGCACCGGCTCGCGGCTCCGAGTCGGCGTCACTGCGGGGGACTCCGAGTAGCGGCTCGTCGTCGCCGATGAGGCTCAGTGACGTCGCCAGGAAGTCCGCCGCCGGCACACCTGCCAAGCCGTCGGACCCGATCTCGGTCAGGCAATTGCGTCGGTGAACACGAAGCAACTGCAAGAACGCCTGAAGGCGCTCGTCTTGCCGGACGAGATTGATGAGTCGACCGTTGGGCCCAACGGAAAGCGCCTCCCTGCTGAGCCACAGGAAGCCAAGATCCTCGATGATCTGGTCGGTGGGGATGGCAGGTTGCATTCACGCGGCGCCCGAGCGTGTCAAAGAGAAAGGATCCGCGACCATACGGATCCGTCAAACTCCATCACGTCCTTCGGCCCGATCGACCACATGATCCCGTCGGCAGCGCTGAGGTGGTAGCAAGTGGCAGGCGCCTCGTCGTCGAAATCCACAAGGCTCAAGGAGCCGCCATTCAGCTCGTACACGAACCGGGTCGAGGAAACGAACAGCTTTCCGGCGAACCACTCCATGCCCCAGAGATCCTCCTCGGTCGTGTCATGGTCGATGACTGACCACCGGTCACCGCGCCCCCGCAGGAGGAGCCCGGCCTGCCCGCACGCGTACACGAAGCCGTCCTCAGCACAGCGGACCTTGTAGAGCGCGAGATTCGTCGGAGACTGGCGCTGGATCCAGCGACGGCCGTCGAACTGCCATATCTCGCCCTCCCATCCGACGGCGTAGATTTCCTGCTCGCTGAAACCATCGGTCGATTCGAAGCTGGTGTCCGCAATATCATCGACGGGGGTCTGTGCTGACTGATCGATGCAGAGCCACTGGCCAGCGGCGACACGCTTATAGGCTTGGCGACAGGTGCCGACCGCGTACGCGTGACTGCCTGCAATGCCGCGTATCTCCCGCATCGGACCACGCGTTCCAGGCATCATTGGGCCGTCCTGAATGGACGGTTCGGCTGTCGTCTGGCCGCCACCCATGGCCCAGATCTCACCCTCGACCCCAAGCGTAAGGAAGCGCTCCTCGGGCAGGTGACAAACGGTCCCGGAACACGCGTTCCAGTCCACCGTACGTCCGCCCCACTGGCCTCGGTCGCGGCCGAAGATGCGTGCATGCGGAAGGTCTTCGACATGTTGGTCCATCGTGCAGATCACGTACCCGAGATCTCGGTACCGGACGACGCCGGTGGTGATGCTGCAACCTTTCATGAAATCCGGAGCGTTCGTCATCTTGGATACTGCTCCTATCGCGTCGGTTCGGGCGGCTGCGTCATCTCCTTCATGGCCGTGGCCCGCTGGGTCTCGTCTGCCGACATGCTATACGCCGTCTTGACGGGCCGTTCCGGATCGGTGGACCGCGCCTTGTCGTGGTAGGCGTTGATCTGTGCTTCCAGGCACGCCTGCGAGCAACCCGAATCCGGGAAGGTCTTCACCACCGCCTTGGCACCCGCCGCAGCGGCGCTGTGTCGCGACCAGGTTTGCTTGCCGGATAGGCGAGCACGCAACGCCTGGATCCCCCGCCGGATACTCAGTTGCCCGTGACTCGCGGTGGTCTGATTCGGCCCCTCGGCGCAGACACATGGCGCCTCGTTCTGATCGTAATTCGCCCAACCGATGATCGGTGTCGCGTCCTTGCGGGATCGGCGCATGAAGGCGCCGACGTCGATCGCATGGTCGGGTGTCTGTCCTGGGCAGCAGCCCTGCTTGTACGGAACCATGACGCAGCGCAGAGCGGCGTGACACTTGTCCTTGTTGATCGTGACCGCGAAGTCCTCATAGGACTTCTTCCACGCAGCCTTCGCCGCCGAGTAGCCGCGCTTGCCTTTGAGGGCGTCCTTCTTGTCGGTTGCCGCTTTCACGGCGGAGTTGTCCGGACACTTGGCTTTTTCGTCCCATGGGTTGCAGGCATCCGTCGCCCGCTGCTTCTCTCCCGAGCATTCCGACACGTTCGCCATCGCCATCCGATCGACGTATGTCCAGGGCGGCGTGTTCGGCGGATTGCATTGCTCGTTCTGAATCGTCTGATCGAGATGGCGGTCCACATTGGCGCCCTCGATCTTCACGTCCATGGACCAGACGATGAAGCTGGCTTCTCCCTGAATCGTGTGCGTTACGACCCCCATCCCGAGCGACTTCGTGGCCGCCTCGTCGCCCGTGCTCTTCTTGAACGTGGACTGGTCCTTCAGCATGATCTCCTGACCCGAGATCATCACCGTCGTACTGCCGTTTGTCGTGTCACTGGCGTACGCGGTATTCGGGTAAGGGATCGGGAGTGGACCGGCGGGGGGTGACGGCGGCGAGAGACAGGTGTCGGGGAATGCCGCGATCGACTTGCCCCCGGCAGCCTTGCAAGCGATCTCCCGCCCGTTCGCATAGACTTGGTTTGCCATCAGATCGCCGCTCGGCGATGCTGATTAAACGTCGCCTCCGCTGCCGTTTCCATCGCGAGGGCCTGAGGTTGTACCGCCATGGCGACGAAAGCGGCGCGCTTCTCATCGTCGTTGCCCAGATGTCCCAGGAACATCGGCCCAGGCAGATAGTCCCTTGCGGCACCGAACCAGAGCACCGCAAGCATGGCAGGCAGCGATGCCGCCCCGACCTCCCCCACACAGTCCGCCGGATGCCACAGTCCAAACAGGACCTTGCGGTCCCGTAGCAATCGCGTCACCGCAAGCGCCGCCTCTCTGAACCGGTATTGCTCGCCGCTGACATCCGCGATCCGGTGGTCACACTCCTTCAGCCCCACCCCGGCTTCGTCGAGCGCTGAGCGGATCGCCTGGGTCAGCCCGTCCGCGCGCAGCGGCCGGCCGGACCCGAACGCCGCCGGCTCGCGCGCGAAGCCCAGGCCGCGGATCAATAACGGCGCCTCCGAATCGTCTTGCGACAACGAGAGCAGAACCGCGCCGCCCGCCTCGCCCGGGATGAATCCGTTCGAGTTGTCCTTGCGCAGCAATCGATCCTGCCGGTCATACGCCGCCAACATCGCACCGCTCAGAAACGTGTCGACGCCAGCGACCACGAGCTGCCGATAGCGCCCGGACGCGAGCATCCGCCGTGCCTGAAGCAGGGCGACTGCACCGCCAACTCGACCCTGCTCAATGACGCTGGAATGAGGATGTAGCCGGACTCCAAGCTCTGTCTCTACCTGCTGCAGAAGCGCATGGGGCAGCCCCTCGTATCGCCCCGGTCGCTCGGGTTCGGCAATGCACAGCAGCACCGGGATCCGTCCGGGCTCTTCCCTGCCATGCGCCAGACACTCTGCGATCGCACGCGCCGCCATCTTGGCAAGCTTCGTCATCCCCCGCCACGGTTCCTCAAGCGTCACGGAGCTACCGACAAGCCAAGCCCCATCACTGCCGATGAAGCGTGTCTCTTGGAAGTTGTTGAGCCCGCAGCGGATCGCGGCACAGCTCTCCTCCGCCGTCGTGCCCACTCCACATACGAGCCCGACCGCATCAACCGCGAGCGCGGGGACGGGCATCACGCATTCTCCCGCTCTGCCGCCTTCTCTCGCACGATGGCGTCGACCGACCGGAATGCCTTTCCGGTCTCGACCGATCGCCACCAGGCGCGCGACATTCGCCCGACCGCGACTTGAGAGAGTTCGAAGATATCTCGCTCCAACTTGAGGCTCGAACGCCATACCATGCTGAATCGCTCTGCCTCCGGCTCGAAGAGGAGCGTATCGAGCACCCCCCTCTTCTCGACCCGATCGGAGCGGCGACGAAAGAACACCACCGGCATATCGATCCTCGGCAGTGGAAACGCACGTCGACCATCCGCGGTCAGGTTGACCAAAAGCACCTCTTCACCACCCTGCGGCGACGCGATCTGCTGATCTTCCGGTGCGGACTGGAAGTAACGAGTATCGAAATCCGCCGGCAGGAACGGGAAGACATTCTCGATCCAGTCCTGGTCGTAGGTGCCCGCGTAGCGGATCCGCGACGGCCAGCCCCGCCCGATCGGCCCGAACGCCATCGGCCGATAGCGCCCGTTCGGGTCCCGAACGGGGTCGTTCATCTCCTCGGTGTTCGAGACCGGAGCGTCGACCACAAGTTCACGCCGCACGTAGTGGTGCCACCCACGCCCGATCGGGTTCGGCAGATACGATCGGATCTGAGCAGGATCACGCGTTCGATCATCGGTGCCGCCGAAGGCATTGTCATAGGAGATCGGCATCCGCTCGAATCGCGCCGGTGCGCTCGGCGCGAAGTCAACCGCGGCGCTGCGCCACACCCGGTCGCCCCAGACCGCGAATGCCTTGCGCCAGCTTCCAACCTGCAATCCCACGACGGCTCTCTCCGTCGGGCGTCCACCGGGTGCATAGGCTGAGCCGTTCAGCAGCACGTCGCAGCGCGGCTTTTCCGGGACGTAGTCGCATTCCACCAATGTTGCGGAGCGTCCCGCCTCCCCCGTGAACAGATCGGCGTCCACGAGCGGAATCTGCACGTCGGCCAGCCGAGGCACATCCCCGCTCCGAGGCAGCGTGAACGTTCCCTTCACCGCCACGACGACATGCTCGGCGCCGGTCTTGTCGAGACCAAGCGTGTAGCCGGCCGCCATGCCTGATCCGTTCAGAAGATCCATGTCAGTTGATCTGAACCGATGCACCCGTAATTCGCTGCATCCCCGACGAGCGGAGTGACACATACGCCCCGCGCACCAGCACCTTTCCGGCGCGCGTCAGCACGATGCTCGCCCGCCCGCACTGCAGCACGATCTCCCGTGCCGCACTCAGAGTTAGCCGCTCCTCAGTGTGCCGTGTCTCGGCTTCTCCTGCTTGCTGCGACACCAAACCGATCGCCACAGGGCGGGTCCGATCGCCGTCCAGGAACATCAGCGCCACCGATGATCCGACCGCTGAGCTCTCATAGCGCGCCGTGGCGAGCGCCCGCAGCGGCTCCTCCGCGGGGCTGCCGGGGAAGTCGACCACAGGCGCGCCATCGCCATCCAGCCCGACGAGGCGTCCAATCACGATCTCCGCCGGCGGTCCGCCGGCGGAACAGGCAGCATCAGTTCTGGAGGATTTTTTGTCCTTTAATGATGACATCCCCTGATCCCTTGATTGTAATCTGCTTGCCTTCGATCGAGATGTCGCCGTTCTTTTTCATGACGATCATCGCCGAACCGGTCTTGAGCACGATCTCGTCGCCGGCCGAGATCATGATCTTCTTCCCTGCTTCGACAGTTTCGTTTGATCCTACCGTCGCCGACCGGTCTTTTCCGATCGCGGTCGCTTCGTTGCCGGACACCGATATCGTCTGGTCCGATCCGACCGAAATCGTCTGGCTGGCGCCCACCTCGATGTTCTGGTCAGCGCCGACGGTGATTGCCTGAACCGCGCCGACGGTGACGGTGCGGGCCGCCCCGACAGTGATCACCTCGGCTGCCCCGACGGTATGAGTCCGCGCCACCCCCACCGTCAATTCTTCGCTCAAGCCGATCGTATGAGATCGGTTCAAATCGATTTGGACGGACTCGTTGGCATGCACCGTCTCGGTACGGTTCATGTCGATCGTGATCGTCTCATTCGCATGAACCGTTTCGGTCCGATTGTTTCCAACGACGGTGGTCTCATCGTGCCCGACCGAGTGTCGAGCATCGTGCTCGGTTTCGGTCGTGAGATCCTTCTCAGCGTGGAGGAATACGAGTTCCGCTCCCTTGCGGTCCTCGAACCGGAATTCATTGCAATCTCCGGCACCCCCACCTTTTGAGGAGCGTGTCCGAAGTCCGCTCTGCGTCATGTTCGCAGGCAACGCGAAGGGTACGGTTTGCTCGGCGTTGTAAACCGAGCCCACGACCAACGGGCGATCGGGATCACCTTCCTCGAACGCGACAACCACTTCCTGGCCTACACGCGGCAGGAACCACGTTCCGAAGTTGCGTCCAGCCCAACTCTGTGCGACCCGTATCCAGCAGGAGCTGTCCTCGTCCAAACTCCCGTGCCGATCCCAATGGAAGTGCAGTTTGATGCGGCCATACTGGTCGGTGAAGATCTCGGCCCCGCCAGGACCGGTGACGACGGCCGTCTGCGTGCCGTGGATCTGCGGCTTCGGCGTCTTCATCGCCGGCCGGAAAGGAGCCGAACGCAGGGCGCAGCGGAAGCGGTTGCCGTAGGTCGCAGGCGCGGCGTCCTGGGCGATGTGGCTCCAATCCTCCGCCACATGCTCGACATGCGTGATCAGATACTCAGAACTCGCCTCTCGCTTGTTGAGGTCCGACACCGAGAAGTACACGCCGGCACTGAAGCCGACACACGCACTTTCACCTGAAACTTCCTGATAGGCGGACTCCTCGTACTCGATCCGGACCTTGGCCGCCGCCTCGCCTGGCGGTGTTCGGGCGTAACGGCCGGGATAGTCGTACATCTCGTAAGTCTGCTTGCGACCGACCGGATTGACCGTGGTTTTCTGCACCGTCAGGTTGGTCGACGGGGTCTCGAAATTATAGTCGCCAAGAGACCACTTGCCGGACCGGAAGCGGCATGCACTCTCCCAGTTCCAGATGCAATTGGACGCGCCCTCTTCCGCCACGATTGCCACGGCGGTGTTGGCGTAACGCAGCAAGCTTCGATTGTTGTCGCTGAACACGACGACATGGCGCTTTTCTTCATGTCTAAAGTAGAAGAATATACCCTCTTCTTCCAGAAGTCGACATACAAAGTCAAACGCCGTCTCACGATATTGCACGCAGTAAACGCGCGACTCATAGTCCGAATGAAGACGCCACTCGCGATCCTGGATGCCGTGATCTGTCAGCACCGCATCTACGATCTCCCGCACCGTCTTGTGCTGGAAGATCCTGCAGTCGGTGGTGCGGGTAAGCAGCCACAGCTTCGGCACCACGCACAGGCGATACAAGCTGAACCCCCGAAAGTCGCGGCCCACCGCCACGAGTTCGCTGGCAATACCGTTCACCGTCTGCGTGAGTTCGGACTGGTCATCCAGATGAAGGGTTACGGAAGTACCTAGGACATCCTCGGCCCTGATCGCGTGGTCTCGGGATACGACCTGCACATCGAAATCAAAGCATTGGGAAACAGTTTCGTGGCCGCGTACCGAAACGGGAAGCATATGATCGACACCAAGCGAGGTATCGATCCGCAACCTGCGACGCTCTTGTGTGTAGTTATCCATGCGACCGGGTACCCCATTGAGACGCTACTCCCCTTCCACGGCCTTGCCTACGAATGTCACGCCATCGTGAGGCGGGGATTGCGTCCGCTACTAATCAAGCGCCGGAGCGGGGTTGTGAACCGCTCGCCGTGCTTGCGGCGGACATTCTTGACTGGGGTTCACGAAAGACATCGCGCTGATCCTCTTGCTTGAGTCGCTCGACGTCCTCGACAAAGTAGCGCGATGTTTCAGTTCGATTGCGTGCCGATGATCGGAGCTACCGCAATCGGACCATGGACGCCGCGTGGTCACTGAGCGCGCTTGCGCCGGTCCCTACGGCAGACTAGCAATCCGATAATGCTCGGTGCTGTTCGCGCAAGCCGGCCTTCGCGGAAAGGGCCAAGCGGCTTATGAGTTGGCTCCCGTGACCGCCAAAGCCACCTCGATCCGCTGCTCCTGCGGTCTTACCGTGCTACCGGACTGTGCCGTGGGCGGCGCAAGCCGCGCTCCGGACACGCTCATTGTCACCGCGATCGATGACTTCGGCACCGGCTACTCCAGCCTCCGCTATCTCGAGGCATTCCCCGCGCGGAAGTCAAAGTCGATCGATGGGCTACCCTCAGGGTCAAGGATTCCACCCCCATAGCGGGATCCCGCGTACGCAAGATGAAGGCGCCGGTAGCGGCCCGGTGGCAGCCCGGTCAGCCGCTTGAACGCGCGTGACAGATGCGCCTGGTCGGCGAAGCCGGTCGCGTACGTGACGTCGGCAACCGCCGCACCGTGCGACAGCATGGTCTGGGCCGCGCGCAGCCGGCATTGCAGATGCCAAGCGTGCGGCGGCAGCCCCTCTTGGCGGGTGAAGCTGCGCACCAGACGGAAGCGGTCGATCCCCGCCGCCGCCTCGAGATCGGCCAGCCCAACATTCCGATCCAGCCGCGCGGCCAGATACTCCTTGCAGCGCGCGACGACGCGCCGTTCGGTGCCGGTCGCGATCTCGGGCGGGGCGTCGCTCGCATGCGCGGCGAGAAAGCGGGAGAGCACCGCCATCAGCGCCGTTTCCTGCTCCAGCAGCGCCGCTTCGCCGAACAGGGCGAAGACACGCGCCAGCGCGGCGCCCAGCGCATCGTCGCGGATCACCGTCTCGCACAGGAAACGCCGACGCGTCATGCCCGACAACGCCCCGATCAGTTCGGTCGGGATGGTGATCGTGCGGTAGCGCCAGCCCCGGTCATCCTGCGGCTCGCCCGCGTGCACCTCGTTCGGGGGCACCGCGATCAGCATGCCGCGCCCACCCAGATGGGTTTCGCCCCGATAGCGGATACGCTGCGTGCCCTCGCTGATCAGCGACAGCATCAGCCCGTCATGACTGTGCCTGGGAAAACGGTGGTTGCGGAAGTGGCCGCACACGATCTCGGCGCCTCCGAGATCGTCGAGACGCAGGCCGATCGGGATGTCGTCGGTGATCTGCATGCGGTGCAATTGTGCGGTCCATACAGCCTGGATCAAGCAGTGTCGAAGCCTGCGCAGGGGATATTTCCCGGCGGACCGGAATCGCCAAGAACATGCAAGAACCGCGCGGGCGGGCGGGGATGATCGAACCTGACGATCACTCCGGAGCATCCTGATGGACACGGCCACGCCGCCCGCCACCAGCCACGAGACCCTCTGGCCCGGCGGGCAGACGGCCGTGCCGACCTTTGCGCCGGCACCGCGACCGGCCCGTCTCGACGGGCTGACCGTCGCCTTCGTGTGGGACTACCTGTTCCGCGGCGACGAGATCTTCCCGATGCTGCAGGAGGCGCTGTCGAAGACCTATCCGACGATGACCTTCGTCGGCTACGACCATTTCGGCAACACCCTCGGCGGCGACGAGCACGGCGTGCTGGAGAGGGTGCCGAACCTTCTGGCGGCGCACGGTGGGGATGTCGCGATCTCGGGCGTGGGCTGCGGCGGGGCCTGCACGCCCGCGGTGATC
>JAFKLG010000040.1 GCA_017304945.1 Rhodospirillales bacterium | reverse complement strand
GGTCGGGCCCGGCCATGACGGCGGGCAATGCCACGAGGGATGGCCGGGTCGAGCCCGGCCATGACGGCGGGCAATGCCACGAGGGATGGCCGGGTCGAGCCCGGCCATGACGGCGGGCAATGCCACGAGGGATGGCCGGGTCGAGCCCGGCCATGACGGTGGGCAGTGCCACGAGGGATGGCAGGGTCGAGCCCGGCCATGACGGCGGGCAGTGCCACGAGGGATGGCAGGGTCGAGCCCGGCCATGACGGGGGGCGGTGACACCGTCGGGAAGAGGAGAACGCCATGAGTTCGCTGATCGGCAACAACGGCCCGCGCTATCGGCATCAGGCCAACACGTCGGTTCCGTATGAAACCATCGCCATCGACAAGCTCACCCCCATCCTCGGTGCCGAAATCACCGGCGCCGATCTCTCCCGCCCGCTCGGCAACCAGCAGATGGCGGAGATCCAGCGCGCGCTGGCCGAGAACCTGGTGATCTTCTTCCGCGACCAGGAGCTCTCGCCCGAACGCCACCTCGCCTTCGGCCGCGCCTTCGGCAAGCTGCACGTGCACCCCGCCGCGCCGCACGCGCCGGGCCACCCGGAGCTGATGATCATCCGCGCCGACAAGGACAGCCCGCGCGCCAACGGTGAAGGCTGGCACAGCGACGTCTCCTGCGACGCCGAACCGCCGATGGGCTCGATCCTGTACATCACGACCTGCCCGCCACATGGCGGCGACACGCTGTTCGCCAGCATGTACGCGGCCTACGACGCGCTGTCCGACCGCATGAAGGCCTATCTCGACGGGCTGGTTGCCGTGCATGACGGCGAGGCGGCGTATCGCGGCACCTATGCCAATCTCGGCGTCACCGACAAGCCGGTCTATCCGCGCGCGGAGCACCCGGTGGTGCGCACCCATCCGGTGACCGGCAGGAAGGCGCTCTACGTCAATCGCGGCTTCACCACGCGCATCCTCGGCGTGCCGCGCGACGAGAGCCAGGCGATCCTCGGCTACCTGTTCGACCATGCGGAGAACGAGCTGTTCCAGTGCCGCTTCCGCTGGCAGGAGAAGTCGGTGGCGTTCTGGGACAATCGCTGCGTGCAGCATCGCGCGATGTGGGACTACTGGCCGCACACGCGCTCCGGCTTCCGCGTCACGGTGCAGGGCGACCGCCCGGTCTGACGCCGACCGCGCAGTGCATCGGATGCGCCTGCAGCAGCGTCCCCGCGGCACGCGCCGCGGCGACCGACTGGCGCCACGCGACCGTCTCCGCGGGATCAAGCAGCGATAGCGCATGCTCCTCCCGATAGCGCCAGATCGGCCCCTCCGGCCGGTCGAGCGTCACCAGCGAGGGGAAGCCGCGCACGTCCTCGAGCCCCGCGGCACGCATCCGCGCATACAGGCTGGCATCCGCGAGTCCGGCGCGCGCGACGGATTGCGGCGGCACCGAGACCTTGCGACGGATCGGCTCCGGCAGCGCGAGGTTCCACCATTGCGGCAGGTCGATCGCGCGCACGATCACGCCGATCCGCCCGCCCGGCCGGACCACGCGCACGAGCTCGCCGAGCGCGCGGTCGGCGTCGCATTCCTCCAGGACGGTGACGGTGAAGGCGTGATCGAAGGCGGCGTCCGGGAACGGCAACGCTTCCGCATTGCCCGGCACGAAGCGGATGCGCGCGGCATGACCCGCCGCCGCGGCGAGCGCCTCTGCCTCGGCGAGCAGGAAGGGATTGAGATCGGTCGCGACGATCGTGGCTCCGGCCGGCAACCGCGCCGCGAGCATCCGGTCGAGCGCCCCCGATCCGCACCCCACATCCAGCACGCGCGTGCCTTCGCCGGGGGCGAGCAGGTCGAACAGCGTGCCGGCCATCCCGCGATAGGACGGCGCCCGCGCACGGTCCTCCAGCATCGCGACGCCGCCCAGATGCGGGCCACCCAGCACGATCACGGTGAACCGTTCGGCGAGCGCGGGGATGGCGGGTTCCCATTGCGACGGGGCCAGGAAGAACGGCAGCAGCACGAGCGCGGGCCCCTGCCCCGTCGCGCGCCAGGTGATCCCGGCATGCTGGCCGGAGGACGCCGGCAGGCGGGGCGCGGCGCTGCCGCCGCGATCGGTGAACCAGCCCAGCAGCGCGTCGGTGACCGCCTCGGTCCGGTCGGCGACCACGTCGGCCCAGCCCGGCCGGTCATACGCCGCCAGCACCACGCGGCGGGCGCCCGCCAACTGGTCGGCGCCGCGCGCGGTCACCGCGGCCGACAACCCGGTCTCGGCGGCGATCAGCAGCACCCGCGACGCCACCGGCTGGAACGCGGCGGGGTCGAGCCGCGTCGGCACGCAGAAGGCGAGGCCGGCGATGCGCGCCGCCGCCACCGCCGCAAACCCTGCCAGGTCGCCCGGGATCTGCGTCGCCACGTGAGCGGCCTCGAGCCCGAGATGGTCCCAGAGGGCGAGCAGCCGCTCCGCCAGCGGCCTATCGGTCGCGATCATTCCTGCGTTTCCCCGTTTGCTTCCGCTTAGACGCAGACGGTCTCAGCGACTAGAGTGCAGGGACCCCGGAGCAACCGGCGGGCATCGGGTCGCAGAGCCCGACAGGAGGACGTTCATGCCGCGCCTCACATTCACCACCGAAGACCGCGAATACCTGAAGCATGGCGACCGCGCGCTGCTCGCGCGGCTGTACCGGCCGCAGGCGGATCGCCCGCTGCCCGCGGTGATCGACATCCATGGCGGCGCCTGGTGCAACGGCGACCGGCTGGAATGCGCCGCCCGCGACACCGTCCTCGCCGAGGCGGGGCTGTTCGTCGCGGCGATCGATTTCCGCCAGGGCGCGGACGGCTACCCTGCCCCGCTGCTCGACATCAACTACGCGATCCGCTGGCTGAAATCCCAGGCCGCGGAGCTGGGCATCGACCCCGCGCGCGTCGCGCTCTCCGGCCAGTCGAGCGGCGGGCATCTCGCCATGCTGACGGCGATGCGACCGCACGACACGCGCTATGGCGCGATCCCGCTGCCGATGGGCGCCCCGCCGGTCGATGCCAGCGTCGCCGCGGTCGCCATGACCTGGCCGGTGATCAATCCGTTGGGCCGCTACCGCCATGCCCGCCGCGCGCTGGATGCACCGACGCCACCCGCCTGGGTCGGCGACCTGCCGCAGCGGCACGACCTGTTCTGGAAGACCGAGGCGGCGATGGACGAGGGCAACCCGCTGCGCGCGCTGGAACGCGGCGAGACGGTCCGCACGCCGCCGGCGCTGTGGATCCAGGGGCGGCCCGACCCGGTGCATGACTACCGCGACCCGGAGTCTCCGGTGCCCGCCAGCGAGCCGGAACGCTTCGCCGGCGCCTACCGCCAGGCCGGCGGCCGGTGTGAGCTGCAATATGTCGCGCAGGCCAATCGCGGCCCGGACTCCGCCCCGCTGGTCGCGCGGTTCCTGCGCGCGCAACTGGGCGCGTGACGCAGGACACCGATACCGCAGGCGCCGCGCCGCAAGACGGGCCGGGGCGCCGTCAGCCGCAGGAGCCGGCTGACGGCACGGCGTCGGCGGACCGTTCGGCTTCGGCGGGCGAGCCGGAAGGCGTGACCGCGGCGGAAGAGCCCGCGCTCGACGCCATCGTCGCCCTGGTGCCCCGGCTGCTGACGCTGCTGGACGCGCTGGAGGCGGCCGGCCGCCGCCTGCACCCGCCGCAGCTCCCCGGCCTGGTCGCTCCGCTCGCCGCACCGGCCGAGGCGCTGCGGGTGGCGCTCACCACGTTCGAGTCGGTCGACTGGCCGGCGCCGCTGCACGCGTTCCGGACCCAGGCGAGCGAGGCCGCGCACCTGACGCTGCGCGCCTGCGACGGGCTGGCGGAAGCGATGGACGGCGCCGATGGCGGCCTGCGCGGCGCCTATCGCGCGTTCCGCCAGGTGCCGCGTGCGCTGGAGGCGCTGTATCCGCTTGCCGCGGCGCTGCCGGCCGTCAGCCGCTGGTTCCTCGAGCCGGCGCGGCGCGACCATGCAGACCGGCTGGCCTGCCTCGCGGCGCCGATCGCCGGCAATGGCGTGCACCACGTGGCGAACGAGACCCGCGACCGCGGCGGGTTCTCGGTCTACGTGCCGGAGGACCTGATGCCCGGCCAGCCCGCGCCGCTGGTGATGGCGCTGCATGGCGGCGCCGGACATGGGCGGCTGTTCCTGTGGAGCTGGCTGCGCGCGGCGCGCAGCCGCGGGGTGATCCTGGTCGCGCCGACCTCCACCGGCGACACCTGGTCGCTGATGGAGCCGGAGGTGGACGGGGCGCATCTCGCCGAGGTCCTCGCCGCGGTCGCCAGGCGCTGGCCGGTCGATCCGGCGCGGCGGCTGCTGGCGGGCATGAGCGACGGCGGCACATTCACGCTGCTGAGCGGGCTGCAGGACGACAGCCCGTTCACTCACCTCGCGCCGTTCGCCGCGAGCTTCCATCCGTTGCTGCTGACGATGGCGGCGCCGGAGCGGGTGCGTGGCCTGCCGGTGCACCTGGTGCATGGCGCGCTCGACTGGATGTTCCCGGTGACGGTGGCGCAGACCGCGGACCGCGCGCTGCGCATGGCCGGGGCGGCGGTGACCTATCGGGAGGTCGCCGACCTCTCCCACGTCTTCCCGACCGACCTGGTGCCGGAGGTGCTGGACTGGTTCGGGACGTAGGCGCGGCGATCCGCTGCGGCAGGTCCTCCGTCACGGCCGGAGGGAGACGGCCATCCCCGGCGGCAGGTCCTCCGTCGTGGCCGGGCTCGTGGCTGCCATCCCTTGCGGCAGGGTGCTGGTGGGGATGGCCGGCTCGAGGCCGGCCATGACGGAGGGGGCGGAGGGGGCGGAGGCAGCCCTATCGCACGGGAACGGCGGCGCTCTGGGCGTTGTCCATCAGCGGCGGCAGCAGGGCGGCGGCATAGGCGGCCGGGTTGGCGATCAGCACGCGGGCGGCTTCCATGTCGAAGTCGCGGCCCTCGGCGGCCGGGCATGGCGCGCGCAGGGCCAGCACCTGGGCAGGCGGCAGCGGGGCACGCGCGGCGCGTTCGGCCTGGATGGCGCGGTCCATCGGCTGCTCCCCCGTCGCCAGCGCGGCGAGCTGCGCCCGCAGCGCCTCCAGCCCCAGGCTCGAACAGACCTGCGGCAGCACGCCCAGCCCCTGGATCGGCCATAGCCGCGGCGCCAGCACGCGGCTCCAGGTGACGAACAGCTCGCCGCCGTCCGGCAGCGGGGTGATGGTCTGCACCAGCCCCTTCCCCAGGGTCGAACTGCCCACCACCACGGCGCGGCCGCGATCCGCCAGCGCGGCGGCGAGGATCTCGGCGGCGCTCGCGGTGCGGCCATCGACCACCACGACGACCGGCATGTCCACCGCCACCTCGCCGGTCCCGGAGCGCCAGACATGGTCGGCGGCGGGATCGCGGCCGGCCGTGTAGGCGACCACCCCCGGCGGCAGCAGCGCGTCCGCGGCGGTGACCGCCTGGCGCAGCAGCCCGCCGCGGTTGCCGCGCAGGTCGATCACCAGTCCCGTGGGCGGCCGCGGTCCGGTCAATCCCTCGGCGAGGGCGCGGGAAAACTGCAGGTCGGTGTTGACGTTGAAGCCGGTCATCCGGATGACGAGCATGTCGCCCACGCGCTGGGCGAACACCGTCTCGGGCGGGACCATCACCCGGGTCAGCTCCTCCTTGCGCACGCGCCCGCCGCGGGCGCGCCAGGAGAGGACCAGCGCGGTATCTTCCGGCCCGGCCAGCCAGCCGGTGACGGTGGCCGCGTCGCGTCCGCGCGTCGCCTGCGCGTCGACCGAGAGGATCGTGTCGCCGGGACGGATGCCGATCAACGCGGCGGGCCCGTCCCCCGTCACCGTATCGGCGACGATCAGCCCGCCGCGGCGGGCGACGGTCAGGCCGATGCCGGCGCGGCCGACCCGCCGCTCCCGGTCTGCCCCGGCATCGACCGGTCCGACATAGCGGGAATACGGGTCGAGGTGGTTGAACACCTCGTCGAAGAAGTTCTGGATGATCCCCTGGGTGCCCGCCTGGCGGATATCGGGCGAGGTGGCGGCCGCGGCGGCGGACAAGGTGGCGCCGGACAGCGCCCAGCCGCGCGGGTCCTCATCCCTGGGCGTCGGCGTCTCGAACATCGCCTGGCCGTTGCGCAGCAGCCGCAGCTTGCCGTCGCGCAATTCGGTGCCGAGGGTGGGATCGAGCGCGGTGAGGCCGCGCAGGCCCCAGATCATGAGCTGGGAGACCGCGACGGGCTCCAGCGTGCGGGGCGCCATGAAGGCGAGCGCCGTCGCATAGACTTCGGTGGTGAGGCCGGGGTCGAAGCCGAGACCAACCGGGCCCGCGGAGACCGGATCGGCCTGCGCCCGCCCGATCAGCAGCACGAAAAGCAGGACGCCGAGCCGGATCACCTGTGACGGGGCCGTTTCCCCGATGGGCGCTCGCCGGGCATGCGAGGCGCGGAAGCCCGCTCTCCCCCGTCACGGCCGCGGTGGCTTGTGGTGCCCTGCAGCAGGTGGAACACGAGGCCGCCGGTGACCGGGCTGGCCTCGGCCAACCTGACCTCCACGTCCTGCGCCAGCCGGAAGACCAGGCGGGTGCGACGACCTGACAAGCTCTGCTCCCTCTCGTCATGGAACCAGAAATCGTCCGGCAGGGTCGAAACCGGCACGAGTCCACTGGCGCCCGACTCCATTATGGTCACGAACAGCCCGAATCGCGTTACCCCGGAAATGCGTGCGGCGAAGCGCGCGCCCACTTTGTCCGCCATGTATGCAGCAAGGTAACGGTCCACCGCGTCCCGCTCGGCCAGCGCGGCCCGCCGTTCGGTTGCGGTGATGTGTTCGGCGGTGTCTTCCATCCCCGCCGCCTGCTCGGGCGGCAGCCCGTCACGGCCGAGTTTATGGGCCGAGATCAGGGCGCGATGCACCAGCAGGTCGGCGTAGCGGCGAATCGGGCTGGTGAAATGCGCGTAGCGGGACAGCGCCAAGCCGAAATGCCCGATGTTGTCCGGGTGGTAGGCGGCCTGGGACTGGCTGCGCAGCATCACCTCGTTCACCAGCGGCGCTTCCGGCGTGCCGGCCACGCGGCGCAGCACCTGGTCGAGGTCGCGCGGATGCACCTGATCGCCGGGCGGCAGGCCGATACCCAGCGTGCCGAGGACGCTGCGCAGCGTGTCGAGCTTCTCCTCCGATGGAGGCGCGTGGACGCGGTACATGCAGGGCACGCGGCGCTGTTCCAGCTCCTCGGCGGCGGCGACGTTGGCCAGGATCATGAATTCCTCGATCAGCCGGTGGCTGTCGAGCCGCGGCCGCGGCAACACGCTCAGCACCCGCCCGTTCGCATCCAGCACCACCTTGCGTTCCGGCAGGTCGAGATCGAGCGTGCCGCGCGCCTGGCGCGCTGCGAGCAGGGCGCGGAACGCGGCGTAGAGCGGCGGGATCGGCAGGCCGAGATCCTCGCCTGCATCGTGGGCGCGCTGCACCTCCTCATAGGTCAGGCGGGCGGCGCTGCGCATCAGGCCGCGGCCGAACCGGTGCGCGGTCTTCCGCCCCTGGGCGTCGACGTGCATTTCGACGAACAGGCAGCCCCGGTCTTCGTTCGGGCGGAGGCTGCACCAGCCGTTGGACAGCGCCTCGGGCAGCATGGGCACGACGCGGTCGGGGAAATAGACGCTGTTGCCGCGGGTGCGGGCGGCGTGGTCGAGCGCGGATCCCGGCTTCACGTAGTGGGCCACGTCGGCGATCGCGACGATCAGGCGGAAGCCGGTGCCGTCCGGTTCGGCGAAGACGGCGTCGTCGAAGTCGCGCGCGTCCTCCCCGTCGATGGTGACCAGCGGGGTGTCGCGCAGGTCGGTGCGGCGGCCGAGACGCACGCCGCGCGCCTTCTTCGCCTCCGCCAGCGCGGCTTCGGGGAATTCCTGCGGGATGTCGTGGGTGTGGATGCAGATCAGGCTGACCGATCGCGCGTCGCCCATGTTGCCGAGGCGCTCGATCACCCGGACCGGCTTGAGCCCGTAGCGGTGATGCGTGGCGATGGGTTCGGCGAGGACGATCTCGTCCGGTTCGGCACCGCCGTCCGCGCCGGGCGGCACCACCCATTCGGCCTTGGTGCGGCGGTTGGTGGGGACCAGGCGGTTCTCGGTGCGGCCGGGCTTGAACACGCCGAGCACACGCGCTGGTGTGTCGGAGAGGCGCTTGACGGTGCGGCCTTCGTAGCGTGGCGGCAGGTCGGGGCGGCCGTGGATCGGGCGCAGGCGGGCGAGCACGCGCTCCCCCGGTGCGAGGGCCGGCCGGCCGCGCGGTTCCGGCTGCATCAGGATCTGCGGCGGGGGCCCGTCGGCCATGTCCCAGGTGGCGGGGCGGGCGAGCGCGTCGCCGTCCGGGTCGGTGCCGATGACCTGGACGACGGCGACCTCGGGCAAGGCGGTGGCGTCACGGCGGCGATCGTCGGGGCCCCGCTCCTTAAACGGGCGCCGCTTGTGCTTCGGTGCGTCACCTTCCTGGGAGAAGCGGGACCGGCCGGGGCTGCGTCCGGGACGGCGGCTCATGGCCGGGGGACCGATGCGGGGCGGACAGGACCGGCCGCATCACCGATCGGAAGCATGCAATCGTCGAACAAACCGGTCTCCTCGGGCGCGGACATTGCCACAGCGCACGAGACCCGACGATGGTTTTCTCCCCGGGGTTGGGATGGGTGTCGGGGGCGGCGGAGGGCGGGCGGCGCCTGCCCCCGCGCCACCATGGCCGCCCCCGCCACCGTCATGGCCGCCCCCGCCACCGTCATGGCCGCCCCCTCCACCGTCATGGCCGGCCTCGAGCCGGCCATCCCCACCGGCACCGTCGCCGCGGGCAGTGAGGGTGGTGGGTGGCCTGGGTGCCGATGGGAATCCGCGGGTCGAGCCCGCGGATGACGAAGGGGGGCTCGGGGCCCGGTGGGGGGCTCGAGGCGTGGCCGCCCCCTCCACGGTCATGGCCGGCCTCGAGCCGGCCATCCCCGCCGGCACCTCCGCCGCGCGCCAGCCGGAGTGGCGGGCGGGTCAGGCCGGGACCGGAGCGTCCGGATGCAGCAACCCTTCGCGCTTCAGGTCGGACCAGAGCGAGGCGGGAATCTTCTGGGTGAACAGCGGCAGGTTCGCCTCGAACTCCGCCGCGTTGCGCGGGCCGGGGATCGTCGCGCAGACCACGGGATGCGCGAGGGGGAACTGTAGCGCCGCCGCCGCCAGCGGCACCTGATGCGTGTCGCACACCGCCTGCAGGCGCTTCACGCGCGCGACGATCTCCGGCGGCGCGGTGTCGTAGTTCCAGGTGTCGCGCCCGGCCAGGATCCCCGAATTCAGCGGGCCGCCGATCACGATCGAGGTGCCGCGCTGGGCACACATCGGCAGCAGGTCCTCGAGCGGCCCCTGCTCCAGCAGGGTATAGCGGCCGGCGAGCAGGAACGCGTCCCAGTCGCCGAAGCCCATCGCCTCGATCAGGACCTCCTTCTCGTTCACGCCGATGCCGATCGCGCTCACCACGCCGGTGCGGCGCAGCTCCTCCAGGGCCTTGTAGCCGCTCTCGCGCAGCACCTTCAGGTGGCGCGCATTCTCCGCCTCGCCGTGCTGGTACACCCCGATATCGTGCACGTAGAGGATGTCGATCTTCGCCAGGCCCAGCCGCTGATAGCTGTCCTCGACCGAACGCATGATGGCGTCGTAGCCGTAGTCGTACACGACCTCGAAGGGCAGCGGTGCGAAGCGCCCGTCGGTCGGGCCGCCCGGTTTGGTGCGCGGGCGCAGCAGGCGGCCGACCTTGGTGGACAGCACCCAGCTCTCGCGCGGCTCGTCGCGCAGCGCGTCGCCGATGCGGCGTTCGGCGGCGCCGACGCCGTAATAGGGGGCGGTGTCAAAGTAGCGCACGCCGGATTGCCAGGCGGCGCGGACGATCGCCTCGCCATCGTGCTGGCCGACCCGGATGCGGCTGCCGCCCAGCGTGGCGGTGCCGAGGCCGAGGACGGTGACCTCGAGGTCGGTGCGACCGACCCGGCGCTTCTCCCAGCGGCCCTTGTCCGATTTCGCCATGTCAGCCTCCTTGTGCGACGTGGGACGGGCCGGCCGCGACCGGCGGGGCGACGCCCTGCAATGCGAGTTCGGCGGCGCGCAGGCAGCGCACCGCGTGGCCGGGAACGAGTTCGGTCAGCGCCGGCGTCTCGACGCGACAGCGATCCTGCGCATAAGGGCAGCGCGGATGGAAGTGGCATCCGGACGGCGGGTCGGAGGGATCGGCGACGTCGCCCTCCAGCACGATGCGCTGGGCGCGGCGCCGTGGATCCGGCACTGGAACGGCGGAGAGCAGCGCCTCGGTGTAGGGGTGCTTCGGCGTCTCGAACAATGCGGCCGTGGGGGCGATCTCGACGATGCGGCCCACGTACATGACCGCCACGCGGTGGCTGACATGCTTCACGACCGAGAGATCGTGGGCGACGAACAGGTAGGCGAGGCCCAGCCGGTCCTGCAGTTCCAGCATCAGGTTGACGATCTGCGCCTGCACCGAGACGTCGAGCGCGGAGACCGGTTCGTCGGCCACGATCAGCGACGGGTTGAGCGCGAGCGCGCGGGCGATGCCGATGCGCTGGCGCTGGCCACCCGAGAAGGCGTGCGGGAAACGGTTCAGGTAGGCACGCGGGAGCTGCACCAGCTCGAGCAGTTCGGCGACCCGCGCGTTGCGCTCGCGCGTGTCGCGCATGCCGTTCACCAGCAGCGGCTCACCGATGATCTCGGCGATGGTCATCCGCGGATTGAGCGAGGAGAACGGGTCCTGGAAGATCATCTGCATCTGCCGCCGGAGCGGACGCAGCGCGGCGCGGTCGAGGCGGGCGACGTCGATCTCCTGGCCGCGCGCGTCGCGGAAGCGGATCTCGCCGGAGGTGGGCGCGATGGCGCGCAGGATGCAGCGGGAGGTGGTGGTCTTGCCGCAGCCGGACTCGCCGACCAGGGAGAGGGTCTCGCCGCGCGCGATCGAGAAGCTGACGTCGTCGACGGCGCGGACATGGCCGGCGACACGCCCGAACAGGCCGCGACGGATCGGGAAGTGCTTGCGCAACGCGCGCACGTCGAGGACGGGCGCGGTCATTGGGCGGCGGTCCGAGCGGCGCGGGGCACGGTGATCCAGGTGCCACGGGGCACGGTCCCCGCCCTCCCGTCATGGCCGGCCTTGTGCCGGCCATCCATGTCTTTCCGGGCGGCATGCAGTCGTGGATGGCCGGCCTTCGCCGGCCATGACACAGCGGGTTCGACCTTCGGCCACGGCACGAGGGACGGGCCCTGCGCCGGCCATGACCCGGGCGTGCGTGCGCTCATGCCGGCACCTCGGCGCCCTCGGTCGTGTAGAGGTGGCAGGCCGTGGCGTGGTGCTCGCCGATCACCACCTCGGGCGGGAACGTCGCCTCGCACGGGCCGCGCAGGCGTTCGGGGCAGCGCGGATGGAACGGGCAGCCGGAGGGACGCGCGAACGGATGCGGGATCGACCCGCTGATCGTCGCCAGCCGCGCCCTCGGTTCCGCCAGCACGCTCGGGATCGAGCGCAGCAGCGCGCGCGTGTAGGGATGCCGCGGCGCGTGGAAGATCGCGTCCACCGGCCCCTTCTCCACCTCCTTGCCGAGATACATCACCACCACGTCGTCGGCCATCTCGGCGATCACCCCCATGTCGTGGGTGATCAGGATCACCGCGAGCTCACGCTCCTGCTGCAGCCGCCGGATCAGCGCCAGGATCTGCGCCTGCGTCGTCACGTCCAGCGCGGTGGTCGGCTCGTCGGCGATCAGCACGCGCGGTTCGGCAGCCAGCGCGAGGGCGATCATCACCCGCTGGCGCAGGCCACCCGACAGCTCGAACGAGTAGGCGTCGACGCGCTGCGCCGGGCGTGGAATGCCCACCATCGCCAGCAGCTCGATCGCCCGCGCCCGCGCGGCCCGCCGCGAGAGGTCGCTGTGCAGGCGGATGCCCTCGATCAACTGGTTGCCGATCGTGTGGAACGCGGACAGCGAGCTCATCGGCTCCTGGAACACGAGGCCGATCTCGCCGCCGCGGATCGCCCGCATCGCCTGCCCGTCGGCCGGGAGTTTCGCGAGGTCCACCACCGATCCGTCCTGCCGGCGCAGCAGGATCTCGCCGCCGACGATGCGGCCGGGCCGGTCGAGGATGCGCAGGATGGAGCGCGCGGTCATGCTCTTGCCGCAGCCGGACTCGCCCACGATGCCGAGGGTCTTGCCGACATGCAGTTCGAAGCTGGCGCCGTCGACCGCGCGCACCACGCCGTCGTCGACCGGGAAATGGGTGTGCAGGTCGCGCACCTGCAGGATCGGCTCAGCCATAGGGATCCGCCGCGTCGCGCAGGCCGTCGCCCAGGAAGTTGAAGGCCAGGATCACCACGATCACCGGCACCGCCACCACCAGCAGCCAGGGCGCGAGGCCCAGCGTCTGCAGGTTTTGCGCGTCCTGCAGCAGCACGCCCCAGGAGATCGCGGGCGGGCGCAGGCCGAGGCCGAGGAAGGAGAGCGTGGTCTCGCTGATGATCATCGCCGGCAGCGCGAGCGAGACCGCGGCGATGATGTGCGAGAGGAAGGACGGGACCATGTGCTTGAAGATGATCCGCATGCGGGACGCGCCCGCGAGTTCGGCGGCGGTGATGAAATCCTCCTCCCGCAAGGCCAGGAACCGGCCGCGCACGACGCGGGCGAGTTCGGTCCAGCCGATCAGCGAGATGATCAGGGTGATGGCGAAATAGACCTGCTGCGGCGACCAGCTCGACGGCACCGCGGCGGCGAGCCCCATCCAGAGCGGGATGGTCGGGATCGAGCGCAGGATCTCGATCACGCGCTGGATCACGACGTCGACCCAGCCGCCGTAGAGACCGGACATGCCACCCAGCAGCACGCCGAGCACGAGGCTGAGCGCGACGCCGACGAGGCCGATGGTGAGCGAGGTGCGTGTCGCCAGCACGAGGCGGGAGAACACGTCGCGCCCGAGCTGATCGGTGCCGAGGAGGAAGAGGGCGTCCTGGGGCTTGCCGTCGCGCACGCCGATCAGGTGGATGTCGGTCGGGAACAGGCCGAACAGCCGGTATTCGTAGCCATGCGCGAACAGCACGAGGTCGCGCGGTTCGGAGGCGTCGGGCGCGTAGGCGAGCTTGAAGGTGCGCGGGTCGCGCTTGCCTTTCAGCGCGTAGACCTGCGGGCGGAAGTTGCCGTCCTTGTCGAACCAGTGGATCGGCTGCGGCGGGATGTAGCTGCGGGTCGCCTGGGTGTCGAACGGTTCGGTGGTGGCGATCGTGTCGGCGAACAGCGCGACGACGTAGAACAGCACGACGATGATGGCGGAGACGAGCGCGAGCTTGTGGCGCTTGAAGCGCCACCAGATGAGCTGGCGCTGGGTGGCGACGGCGACGCGGGTTTCGGCCTCGGTGGTGACCGGCGCTGCGGTGGTGGCGCTCATGCGAGGATGGACCTGGCACCGTCCCCGTCATGGCCGGGCTCGACCCCGCCATCCCTGGTGGCACCTTCCCTGCGCCCATCGTCATGGCCGGGCTCGACCCGGCCATCCATCGCGGCAGTGGTGCCGGTGGGGATGGCCGGGTCGAGCCCGGCCATGACGGGAAGAGCGGAGTGCGCGGGGGGCGCGGGTGCGGGTGCGATGGTGCCGGTGGGGATTGCCGGGTCGAGCCCGGCCATGAAGAGGAGAGCGGAG
>JAFKLG010000025.1 GCA_017304945.1 Rhodospirillales bacterium | reverse complement strand
CAGGTGCCGCAGCGTGTTGCACACCGTGACCAGGTTGCAGAACGGCGCGTAGCGAAACATGTCGGAATCGCCCGTGCCCCAGGCCGAACGGTATTCCGGGTTCAGCCAGATGATCCGCTTCGACCGCTGCGACAGCCGGCCGATGATGTCGGTGCGCGGGTCGGTCCGGTTGCCGCGCGCATCGCCCAGGATCAGCACCGTCGTCTTGTTGGTGACGTAGCGCATCCAGCCATCCTCGAAATCGGCGAACGAGTTGCCGTAGTTCGAGGATCCGTAGCCAATCAGCTCCATGATCTTGCTGATCGCCTGTTCGACCGGTTGCTTCTCCAGGATTTCGCTCACCTCGATCAGCGAGCCGGCGAAGGCGAAGGAGCGAATGTCCGACAGCGCCTCGTTCAGCGCATAGAGGAACATCAGCAGGAACTGCGACATCGCCGAGACCGACCCGGACACGTCGCACAGCACCATCACGCGCGGCTTCTCGATCCGCTTCTGCTTCCACACGGTCACGAAGGGCACGCCGCCCCAGGCCATGTTCCGCCGCAGCGTGCGCCGCGTGTCGAGCACGCCGCGCAGCCGCCGCCGGCGGGTCTTGGCGTAGCGTGCGGCGAGCTTCTTCGCCATCTGCCGCACCAGCACCCGCATGCGCTCGAGGTCGCGCCGCTCCACGTTCGCGAGGCGGGTGGATTTCAGCAGCTCCTCGCGGAACCGCTCCGTGTCGCCGCGGGCGTAGAGCACCAGGCTGCGTTCCACCAGGTCGCGCACGGCGTCGCGCACCTGCGCCAGCCGGTTCTCGAGGAACTGCGCGCGGCCCATGCCCTCGGGCGTCGCTTCGCGGCGCATCGCCTCGATGTCGCGCTCCACCGCGCGCAGCCCCATGCGATCCAGGATGCGGCGCGTGTAGAGGTTCTTCTGCGTGAAGAAGCGGATGTTCTCGAGCCCCGCCTCGCGCGCCGCCTGTTCGGTGAAGGCGGCCAGCGCCGCACGGTCGTCGCCTTCCAGGAGCTGGCCGAGCGACTGGCCGCCGGAACCGCCCATGCCGTCGCCGCCCTGGGCGGTGGGGGGGGCGCCGTCCGGCGGGGGGGCGCGATCCTCGGACGGGTCCGCGGTCTCCGGGTCGAGGGCGGCGAGCGTGTCGCGCTTGAAGTAGAGGTCGAAGGCTTCGTCGAACAGGGTCTTCTCGTCCGGCGTCTTCGCCAGGATGAAGCCCAGCGTGTCCTTCAGGATGGTGCGGTCGGAGAAGCCGATCAGGTCGACGGCGCGGGCGGCGTCGATGCCCTCGGCCGCCGACACGCGCAGCCCCGCACCGCGCGCCACCTGGAGGAAGCGGCGGAGCGGCTCGCTCGCGGTCGGGGCGGTCGCAAGGCCCGACATCAGGCGCGCGCCATCAGGCGACCCCGGCGTCCTGCCGCGCCTTGTGCGTCAGCCCGGCCAGGCCCTTGCCCGCCGCCTCGATATCCGCCTCGAACTTCAGCAGCACGTTGAGCGTGTTGCGGACGAGGTCCACGTCCAGCACCGCGGTGTGCAGCAGCACCAGCACCTTGGCCCAGTCGATCGCCTCGCTGACCGAGGGCACTTTCTTCAGGTCGAGCCCGCGCAACTGCTGCACGAAGCTGACGAGCTGCCTCAGCAGCCGCTCGTCGATCCCCGGCACGCGGGAGGCGATGATGCGCGCCTCCAGCTTCTCGTCCGGGAAGCCGATATGCAGATGCAGGCAGCGGCGCTTCAGCGCGTCGCCCAGGTCGCGCGTGGCGTTGGAGGTCAGCAGCACGATCGGCGCGATGCGCGCCTTCACCGTGCCGATTTCCGGGATGGTCACCTGGTAGTCGGACAGGATCTCGAGCAGGAAGGCCTCGAACTCCTGGTCGGACTTGTCGATCTCGTCGATCAGCAGCACCGCGCCGCCCGGCTGCTCGAGCGCGCGCAGCAGGGGCCGGGGCTCGAGGAACTCGTGCGAGAAGAACATGTCGCCGAAGGCGTGCAGGTTGTTCATCGCGGCAGCGAGCGTGTCGGTCTCGCCGATGACGGAGCCGATCTTGTCCTTGAGGATCTGGGTGTAGAGGAGCTGCTTGCCGTATTTCCACTCGTACAGCGCCTTCGCCTCGTCCAGGCCCTCGTAGCATTGCATGCGGATCAGCGGCAGCTCGAGCCAGGTGGCGACCGACTTGGCCAGTTCGGTCTTGCCGACGCCGGCGGGTCCTTCGACCAGGATGGGCTTCTCGAGATGGCGCGCGATGAACACGGCCGTGGCGATCTGGCGGCTGGGGATGTAGCCGGCGGATTCGAGGCCGAACTGGACTTGCTCGACCGAGTCCTGGACCGCCTGCGGCTGGTCCCTCAGCACGTCGTTCACGTCAGGCTCCGATACTGTTCAGTAGGTCGATCGCATCCGCCCGCGCGGATGTCAAACGGCGTGGTGGCGGGCGTGGCTTGGCAGGGCGCACTCGCCCAGCGAAGGGGCGGACGGGGAACCGCGCGGGTTCACGATTGCGGCGGGAGCGGCGTGGCCGCCGTGCAAACGTCACAAAGTCGCCTTGGCGCCTGCCCGCGCCGGTCACATTGCTCTGGTGGACTGACTGCATCCGGGATCGCTGAACCCCCCGGGTGAAAGGAAGCTTTCATGACACGCTTCGTCACGTTCGCCTCGCGCGCGCTGATCGCCTCGAGCCTGTTCGCCGTGCCGGTTGCGTCGTTTGCCCAGACGGGCACGCCGGCGACGCCGGCCCCCGGCGGAGTCGTGGGTGGCGCGCCGAGCACGATGCCGGACGCCAAGGCTGGGACGCCTGCCGCTGCGGTGACGTCGCCGAGTGCGGTCCCGGAGAAGACGCAGGCGCATGCCGGGACCACGACGCACGGGACCAAGGCGCAGGCGACCAAGGCCATGCCGAAGGAGCATGTGTCGAAGGACACCAGCCACTCCACCGCGAAGACCGCGCCCGCGCCGACGCATGGCCAGATGCCGGCGAAGACGGGCGGCGCCTCCTGACCCAGGCGTGATTCGCGCGGCGGCTTCCGGCCCTTGGTGCCGGAGGCCGGCCTCGGTGAGGTGGTGGGGCGCGGGCGGCTGCTCGCGCCCCGTTCGTTGGTCGGGGCCTTGCCGGGGCACTTGGAGTGTGCGGGCGGACCAGGGGCGGCGCACCACACGACATCGTGGATGGCCGGTCGCCGCCCGCCATGACACGGGGGCGGAGCACCGCCGGCCCTGACACACAGGCCGATCCCCGGAGGTCATGACCCGGGTCGGGGTCACGCCCGCCCGGCCGTCTCCCGCGCCCGCCCCCGTCCTCGCGCATTTGCGCGGTTGCCACGAAGTGGTTGCCTGTGACACGTTTCCCTCAACAAATGGGAGGAACATGGTGGACGGGCACGCGGCCAGTCTGCATGACGTGCAGGCAACGTCCGGCCGCGCGATCGCGCCGGGGCGAACGCAACATCCATGGCTGCGATGGCTCTGGTCGGGGCTGCTGATCGCAGCGCTCGCCTTCCTCGTGATCTATCCGACCGCGATGCTGCTGCTGGGTGCACTGACGACCACCAACCCGGTGGTCGAGGGCGTCGCGCTCTCCGATGTATCGATCGGCAATTTCCTGACCGTCGCGCGCAATCCGAACGTCCTGCTGGCGCTCGCCAATTCCATGATCGCCTGCGGCGGCGGCACGCTGCTCGCGGTGGCGATCGGCCTCGCCTTCGCCTGGGTGGTGGTGCGCACCAACACGCCCTGCAAGGCGCTGATCGCCTCGGCCGGCATGCTGCCGCTGTTCGTGCCGCCGCTGGTCGCCGGCGTCGCCTGGGCGATCCTCGGCTCGCCCAGGACCGGACTGATCAACCTGATGCTCGCCAAGATCGGCATTCCCTGGCGCTTCGACCTCTACTCGATGTCGGGCATGATCTTCGTCTTCGGCATCTACTATGCCCCGTATGTCTACATGTTCACCGCGGCGGCGCTGCGGAACATGGACCCCTCGCTCGAGGAAGCGGCCGAGATCAGCGGCGCCAGCCCGGCCCGCACCATCGCCACGGTGACGTTCCCGCTGATCCTGCCAGCCATCATCTCGGGCATGCTGCTGTCCTTCGTCGTCATGCTGGGCATCTACGGCATCCCCGCGACACTCGGCACGCCCGCCAACATCCCGGTGCTGACCACCTACATCTTCGCGCTCACCGCCTGGTCCCCGCCGCTCTACAACACCGCGGCCGCGGTCGCGGTGATCCTGATGATCGTCACCGGGATGCTGGTCTTCGCGCAGCAGAAGGTGCTCAGCGGGCGCAGTTACACGACCGTCGCGGGCAAGGCGTTCCGCCCCCGCGCGCTCAATCTCGGCCCCTGGCGCTTCCTGACCCTCGGCCTCGCCATCGTCTACCTGCTGGTGGTGGTCGTGCTGCCCTCGCTCGCGCTGCTGATCGCCGCGTTCCGCAAGTTCCTGTTCATCCGCGACATCCCCAGCCTGTTCGACATGAAGCAGTATGGCTGGCAGCACTTCATCAAGATGTTCGACAACCCGCTGACGATCACGTCGATCATCAACTCGATGGAGGTCGGGCTGATCACCGCGGTGGTCGGCGGGGTGCTCGCCTTCGCGATCGGCTACACGACCACGCGCACCCGCGCGCCGCTCCGGCGGACCATCGACATGATCACCACGATCCCGGTGGCGATCCCCGGCCTCGTCATCGGCGTCGCCTATCTCTGGGCCTGGATCGGCCTGCCGGGCGGCCTCTACGGCACGCTGTGGATCCTGGCGCTGGCCTTCGTCGCGCGCTTCATCCCCGACACGGTGAAGGCGCTGTCCACCTCGCTGATGCAGATCCACAAGGAACTCGAGGAAGCCGCCTGGATCTGCGGCCGCGGCCTGCTGGGCACGGTGTTCAGCGTCGTGCTGCCGCTCGCGCGACCCGGCGTCGTCGCCGCCATGACGCTGCTGTTCATCCTGGCGATCCGGGAACTCGGATCGTCGCTGTTCCTCTATTCCAGCGGCACGATGGTCATGGCGGTGCAGCTCCTCGGCTACTACGAGGGCGGCAACATCGGCATCACCGCCGCGTTCAGCCTGGTGCAGATGGTGCTGCTGGGCCTGCTGATCGGGGCCACCAACCTGCTGTCCCGCGGCGCCGCGCGCGGCGTGGTGCGGAGTGGCTAACCAGCACCGCGACGGCACACACCGGCAAACCCGTCCGCACGAGCCAGGCGCGGACGCACCAACCCCACGAACGACCAGGGAGTCAGAAACGACCATGTTCCCGCTCTCACGCCGCGCCGCACTCGGATCCCTCGCGTCGCTTCCATTGCTGGTGCGCTGGAACCCGGCCAAGGCCGCGCCCGCGAAGTTCGAGCCCAAGCCCGAACTCGTGGAGGCCGCGAAGAAGGAAGGCGAGATGGTGCTCTACACCGCCGCCTTCCCCGAGGTGATGCAGGACACCATCACCACCTTCAACAAGCGCTTCCCGTTCGTGCGCGTGCGCATGGTGCGCGCCTCCGGCGGCCAGCTCATCACCCGCGTGCAGAGCGAATCCGCCGCCGGCAAGCTCGAGGCCGACGTGCTCGACCATTCGGATCGCGGCCAGACCAAGGCGATCGAGGACCTGTTCCTCGACTACGCGCCGCCCAATGCGAAGGACTACATGCCGGAGACGCTGGTCTCCCCCAAGCTGTGGCCGACCATCACCGCGGCCTGGGCGATCGCCTGGAACCCGGAAGTGGTGAAGAACCCGCCCAAGAGCTGGATGGACCTGACCAAGCCGGAATACGGCAACGGCCAGATCGGCCAGGTGATCGCCCCGTCCGGCGGCACCACCTGGACCCGCATCATGTTCGAACGCCAGGTGCTGGGGGAGGATTACTGGGCGAAGCAGGCCGCGACCAAGCCCAAGCTGTACCCGTCCGGTGCGCCGCTGTCCGACGCGGTCGTGCGCGGCGAGGTCGGCATCGCGCCGCTGCTGCTCAACATCGTCTATCCGAAGATGCAGGCGGGCGCGCCGATCCAGGCCGTCTACGCGCCGGAAGGCATCCCGATCAACCCGTACGGCTCCGGCATCCCCAAGAGCGCGCGGCACCCGAACGCGGCGCGGCTCTGGATGGACTGGAACCTGTCGGAGGAAGGCCAGGCGGATTCGATCACCGCCCAGGGCAACATGACCTCGCTCAAGACCCCGCCGATCAATCCGCCGCTGTTCGATCCCAAGACCGAGAAGCTGTGGAACTCGAACTTCGCCCAGTACCAGTCGCTGCACGACGCGTGGCTCGCCGACTGGAACAAGGCGTACGGATACCGCCAGTAACATGTCCTCCGAACTGCGCGTCGAGCACCTGCGCAAGGTCTTCTCCGTCGGCAATCCGCCGGTGGAGAAGGCCGCGATCGACACCGTCAGCTTCACCGTCGCCGCCGGCGAGATCGTCGTGCTGCTCGGCCCCTCCGGCTGCGGCAAGACCACCACGCTGCGCTGCGTCGCCGGGCTCGAGCACCCGACCTCCGGCCGGATCGTGATCGGCGGCACCGCCTATACCGATCCCGCCGCCGGGGTGCTGGTGCCGCCGCGCAGCCGCAACCTCGGCATGGTGTTCCAGTCCTATGCCGTCTGGCCGCACATGACGGTGCGCCAGAACGTCGCCTACCCGCTGCGCGCGCGGAAGACGCCACGCGCCGAACAGGCCCGCGCGGTGCAGGAGGCGCTGGACCTGGTGGAGCTCGCCGCCTATGCCGACCGGCCGGTGACGCAGCTCTCGGGCGGGCAGATGCAACGCGTGGCCCTCGCCCGCGCCATGGTCTACCACCCGCAGATCCTGCTGCTGGACGAGCCGCTGTCGAACCTCGATGCCCAGCTCCGGCTGCGGCTGCGCGACGATTTGCGGCGGATCATCAAGCGCGCGGGTCTCACCGCGCTCTACGTCACGCACGACCAGACCGAGGCCGTGGTGCTGGGCGACCGCATCGGCGTCATGCGGGACGGCAAGCTGCTGCAGCTCGACACGCCGCGGGAGATCTACAATCGCCCCGCCGACCTGTTCGTCGCCGGCTTCACCGGCGCCACCAACGTGATCGACGGATCGGTGCGCGGCAGCCGCGACGGGTTCGCCGTGATCGAGGCGCGTTCGGGTGAGATACTGCTCGCGCGGCATGGCAGCGGCCTGCATGACGGGGCCGCCGCGAAGGTCGCCCTGCGGCCGGACAACATCGCCTTCGAACCGGCCACCCCCGGACCGAACCGCTTCACCGCGCGGGTCGCGTCGCAGCATTACCAGGGCACGCAGACCGTCTACGAACTGGACGTCCTCGGCACCACGCTCGAGGCGATGGAGGTCGGCAGCGCGGCGCGCTGGGAGGTGGGCGCGCAGGTGACGATCGGGCTGCCGCCGGAACTGTGCTGGAGCTACGGCGGCTGACGGCGCGGCCCGACACCGCCAGGGCGAACCGCTATGGGGCCGGCGCGCCGATGCCGGTCGGGGCGGCGCGGATCGCCGCCAGCAGCCGTCCCGTGTTCACCGGTTTCGGCAGCACCAGGTAGGTCCGTCCCAGGCTGACGGCCGCCATCGGGTCGCCGGTGATGAAGATGATCCGCGTGTCCCGGTAGAGGTCACGGGCGCGGGCGGCGATCGCGGCGCCGTCGGGCTGGCCGGCCGGAAAATGGTAGTCCAGAACCAGGACGTCGGGCCGCGGCGACGCCTCGGCCAAGGCCGCGTAGGCCGTATCGGCGTTGGCGAACCCCTCCACCACGTGCCCTGCGTTCTCCAGCAGTCCGCTGGTGACATAGAGGGTCGCTTCGTCGTCTTCGACCAGCATGATGTGGACCATCCGGCCCCCTCGTTCCGCAGGGTGAGCTAGCCATCGCCAGCCTTCCCCGTCTTGATGGTAGCGTCAAACACGGATCTGCCGCGTCATACAGGCATCTATCGTAGCGGCGCGCGTGGGTCTTCGTGCCACACAAGCGACATACCGCCGGGATCCTCCGGCGATCCTCACGCAGTGATGATGCCGTCGGCCGACCCGCCGGTTGGAATTCCAGGCGACGCGCACGTTCCCGCGCCCCTCCATTCAGACCAGGCCGGATTCACACTATTCTCGGGACGACCCACTGACAGGAGGCGACGTGCGGCGTAACACCATTGCCCTCATCTGGGCCGGCGGCTTCCTGCTTGCAGCCGCCCTGTATGTCGTCGGCCCGGATCGGTTCCTGGACCGCTGCGTCGCGGCGATCGACGCGCTGACGGGCTGGATCCACAGCACCCTCCTGACGCTCGGAGCCCAGGCCTACGACGTCGTGCATGCGCTCGCCCTGGCCCTGCTCGCGGTGTTCGTCCTGCTCTCGGTGCTCGCGGCGCGCCGGGGCCTGCGCGGCGGCTGGGCGGTGGTCGGCCTGCCGCTCGTCTTCCTCCTGCTGGTGTGGCGCCCGTTCGCGGAAGGGCCGGCGCCGATCGGGCGTTGGCTCGCAGCCTTGCTGATCAGCGCCGTCGGCGCCCTGCTGATGACCCGGCGCCTGCTCGACCCGCCCCCGCCGCGGACCGGGCCCTGGACGGCGCCACGGTGGCCGGCCGACCGCACATGAGCGCCTCGGTTCCGGCGATCGAGGCCGCAACCCCGCCCCGCGCCACGACCGTCCGCCAGCAGACCGTGGCGCGGCTGGTGCTGGCCGCGGTGCTGTTCGGCATCGGGCTCTGGACGATCGAGGAGTTCATTCCCGCCATCGTCTGGGCGGTGATCCTGGCCGTCGCGCTCTGGCCGCTGTACCAGCGCGCCCGGCGCCGCTGGCCCATTCGCGGGCACGAGGTGCTGCTGCCGGCCGGGTTCACCTTTGCAGTCGCCCTATTGTTCTTCCTGCCGCTGGTCGTCGTCGGCGTGCAGGCGGCACGTGAGGCGCAGAGCGTGTTCGACTGGGTCGAGAAAGCACGCACCGAAGGCGTGCCGCCGCCCGATTTCCTCTCCCATTTGCCGGTCGGCAGGACCCAGGCCATCAGCTGGTGGCAGCAGAACCTGGCGGACCCGGAAGGCGCCAGCGACCTGCTCGACCGTGCCAATCGCGGCGAACTGGTCACCAGCAGTCGTCGGATCGGCGCCGCGGTGCTGCACCGGACCATGCTGTTCGGCTTCTGCCTGCTGACGCTGTTCTTCCTGTTCCGGGATGGCGAGGCGCTGACCGAACAGATGCGCCGCGCCAGCTTGCGGGCATTCGGTCCCAGCGGCGAGCGGGTGGGACGGCAGATCATCGCCTCGGTGCATGGGACGGTGGACGGGCTGGTGCTGGTCGGGATCGGCGAGGGCGTGGTGATGGGCATCGCCTATGCGGTGGCCGGCGTGCCGCATCCCACGCTGCTGGGCGGTGCCACCGCGGTGGCGGCGATGATCCCGTTCGGCGCCCCCGTCGCGTTCGGCCTGGCCGCCGTGCTGGCCGCCGCGAACGGCTCGACCACGGCGGCGGTCGCGATCGTCGTGCTGGGCCTCCTGGTGACGTTCGTCGCCGATCACTTCGTCCGGCCGGTCTTGATCGGTGGTCAGACCCGGCTGCCCTTCGTGTGGGTGCTGTTCGGGATTCTCGGTGGTGTGAAGGTCTGGGGACTGGTCGGCCTGTTCGTCGGGCCCGCGGTGATGGCGGCGCTGATCCTGCTCTGGCGCGAATGGGCGGATGGCCCCCGAGCGACGGTCCCGGAGGCCTGACCCGCTACGCCGTGCCGACCACGCGGCGGACCCAGGCGCAGGCCTCGTCCGTCGCGGCGGTCGCGCGGTCCACCAGCCCCGGCACGAAGAAGAACCCGTGATTCATGCCGTTCCAGCGGCGGATCTCCACCGGCACGCCCTCCCGACGCAGGCGCTCCCCATAGGCCTCGGCCTCGTCCCGCAGCGGATCGTACTGCGCGGTGATCACCAGGGCCGGCGGCAGCCCCGCCAGGCTCTTGGCGCGATACGGGGCGGCGTAAGGGGTGCGGTCGAGATCCGACGCATCCGGCAGATAGTGGTTCCAGAACCAGGTCATGCCGGCCGTGGTCAGGCCATAGCCCTCCGCGTTCTCCTGGTAGGAGGGCCAGTTGCCGGACGGATGGTCGGTCACCGGGTAGATCAGGAGCTGGCCGGTGACGGGCGGCCCACCCTGGTCGCGCAGCCGCATCGCCGTAACCGTGGCGAGATTGCCGCCCGCGCTGTCGCCCGCGAGCACCAGCCGCGCGCTGCGGCGATCCGCGCCGATTTCTCCGGCATGCGCGACGGCCCAGCGGGTAGCGGTGAGGCAATCGTCCGGTGCCGCCGGGAACGGCGCCTCCGGGGCGAGGCGATAATCGACGGAGACCACGATGCAGCCGGTTCCGGCGCACAGGTTCCGGCACATCACGTCGTGCGTATCGAGGCTGCAGACCACGAAGCCGCTGCCATGGAAGAACACCATTAGCGGGAACGGTCCCCGCCCCAGCGGCGTGTAGACCCGAAGCGCGAGCGGGCCGGCCGGACCGGCGATCGAGATGGTGCGGACGGCGGCGATTTCGGGGATGCGCAGGCCCGGGATCTCGCGCGCGGCGAACTGTTCCCGCGCCTCGGCGACGGACAGCGTGTGCAGTGGGGGCAATTTCGCCCGCAGGTCGAGCAGTGCCTGGATTTGCGGATCCACCGGCATCGTCCGTTTCCTTTTCAGATTCCGTTCCCTCGGCGCGCAGTGTTCCGCGTTTCGGGGGCAGCGGTCCAGCGTCGTGGTGGAGCTGGTGCACGCGGCGGCGCCCCGCACCCCGCTCCGCCGCCCGGACGCCACGACGGGGGGCTCAGACGGCGTGGCTGCGCGGCGGGTCGACCTCACGGGCGGGATCGCTGCCGTCGCGCCCGGCCCCCGTGCGGCGCAGATGCGCGTGCCCTCCCACGGTGTCTGCGAGCATGGCGCCGAGCGCGGCCTGGTCGAACGGCTTGGAGAGAACGGGAACCCCGGTCTGGGTGACCTCCGCGCGTTCCGGATAGCCGGTCGCCAGCACGACGGGCAGGGCGGGCCAGTGCCGCGCGATGCGTCGGGCGAGTTCCTGGCCGGTCATCTGCGGCATGCCGTGGTCGGCCACGACCAGATCGACATGCGCGCCGGCCTGCAGGATCTCGAGCGCCTGCCGCGCGGATGCCGCTTCGACCGGCGCGTGGCCGAGGTCGTCGAGCATTGCCGCGGTGCTCGCCAGGACGAGCGGATCGTCATCGACCACCAGCACCGTCAGCGCGTCGCCCACCCGGCGCAGCGGCGCCTTGCGGGATACTGCTCGCGGGGCGGCGGATCCCGCGCCGTCGGGGGCACGCGGCAGCCAGAGCGAGGCGGTGGTGCCGGCGTTCGGCGAACTGGCGAGGTCGAGCCGGCCGCCGGACTGGGCGGCAAGCCCGTGCACCATCGAGAGTCCGAGGCCGGTGCCCTTGCCGACGCCCTTGGTGGTGAAGAACGGTTCGGCCGCGCGGGCCAGCGTCTCGGCATCCATGCCGGACCCAGTATCGGTGACGCTCAGCACCACCGCGCCTGCCGTGCAGTCGGGGGGCAGGCCCGGGCCGGGCGGTTCCCACCGCCCGGCGATCACCAGCCGGCCATGGCCGGTCATGGCGTCGCGGGCGTTCACTGCGAGGTTGAGCAAGGCGAGCTCGAGCTGGTTCGCGTCGACGAAGGCCGGCGGCAAGCTGATCGGGAAGCGCGTCTCGACCTCGATCCCGCTGCCGAGGGAGGTCTGCAGCAGGTCGGTCATGCCGCGGACCAGCCCCGGCACGTCCACCGCTGCCGGGTGCAGCGCCTGGCGGCGGCCGAAGGCGAGCAGGCGCTGGGTCAGCGCCGCCCCGCGCTGCGCCCCGGCAACGGCGTTCTCCAGCAGCCGCAACGCCGTCGGATTGCCCTCGACGTGTCGTCGCAGCAGCTGCAGATTTCCCATCACCGCGGTCAGCAGGTTGTTGAAATCGTGGGCGATGCCGCCGGTGAGCTGGCCCACCGCCTCCATCTTCTGCGCCTGGCGGGCCTGGCCCTCGGCGGTGACCCGCTGCGCCGTCTCCCGCTCCAATGCGGCGACCGTGACCCGCAGCCGTTCGGCGGTGGCGTGTTCGGCCCACGCGGTGCGCAGGGCAAACCACGACATCACCGCCAGCAGCAGGGCGGCGGCGCCCGCGGCGGTGCCGAACAGGATGAGATTGGCATACCATTGCTGCCGCAGCGCAGCCGTGTCGATGCCGAAGACGACGTAGATCGGGTAGGCGCCAAGCCTGCGGAAGGCGTAGACGCGCTCGACGCCGCCCGGCGTTGCACTGCCGGTGAAGGTGGCGCCGGCGGGATGCGCCTGGATCGCCTGCAGCAGGGGGCTGTCGAGCGGCAGGCCACCCATCCACGCGGGATCGGGCGGATCACGGGCCAGCACGTCGCCCTCCGCCCGCAGCAGCAGCGCCTGGTGCGCGATCGGGGGAGACGCTTCGGCAAAGAAACGGGCGAAGTACTCAGGGCTGAGCGAGATGTGGATCACCCCGTCGAACCGTCCGTCGGGTGTCGACCGGCGCCGGCTGACGGCGAAGGAAGTCTTGCGGGTGGCCTTGCCCTCGAAGGCGGCGCTCACCTTGATGCCGTCGTCGTGTGCCCGCTGCATCGCGAAGAACGGGCGTTCGGCGATCGAGACGGAGCGGTCCCAGGGCTGGCTGCCGGCATGGACGATGCCGTCCGCGCTGCTGATCCAGATCGAGACGGCCTGCTCCAGCCCGGCTTTCATCGTGGCGAGGAAGGCGCTGGTCTCCGGCTGATCGATCTGCGCCCACGTCAAGCCGCGGATCCGGTCGTCGACGCGCGCGAGGGCGAGTTCCTCCGTCTCGAACACCTTGCGCGCGTGCTCCTGCAGCACCGCGACCGTCCGCTCGACCGTCTCGCGCCCCTCGCGCCGCACCGCGCGCTCATCCTGCCACGCTGCCGCAACGAACAGCACGGCCGGAACGGCCAGGGACGCAACGACCAGCATCCTATGCAAACGAAGTGACGGCACTGTTTGTTCCGGGACCAGCGGGGATGCGACGGAAGTCGGGTCAGGCGTGGATGGTGAGGCGCGCCGACCCCGGGCAGCCGTCACATATCGAGAGTTTCACTCCCCGTCTAACACTTTCCGCGATCGCTCGGTTCCCGACCACGCCGTTCGGCTTGCGCTGGAAACGATCGGCCCCGGCCCACCACGTCTTCGCCGAACCGCGCCCGCAGCCGGTCGATCGCGTTCTGCGCGGCGGCGAGACGGGGCGTCTCGGTGTCCGCGAGGTCGCCGCGGTCTGCTTCCTTGCGAGAAACGAGAGGCTGGGCGCCAATGCCGATCAGTCGAAACGCCGTTCCGGTCGCTTCCTTCGCGAGCAGTTGGCGGGCCTGGCCGAACAGCCGGTCGGGCAGGAGGCTGGGGGAGGGCAGCCGCGCCGACCGCGTGCGCAGCGTGAAGTTGGCGGTCTTCAGCTTGAGCACCACGCCGGCGGCGGCGAGGTCGGCCTCGGCGAGGCGGCGCGCGAGCTTCTCGGCCAGGCGCCAGAGATGCCGCTCGAGGTCGGGCGCGGCGCTGAGGTCGGTGTCGAACGTGGTCTCGGCGCTGATCGACTTGGTGTCGCGACCGGGGTCGACGCGTCGCGCGTCCTCGCCACGGGCGCGGCGGACCAGCGCGGGCCCGTCCTCCCCCAGCTTGCGCAAGGCGGTTCGGTCGTCGAGTGCCTGGAGGTGGCCGAGCCGGGTGATGCCGATCGAGTCGAGCTTGCGGGCGAAGGCGGGTCCGATGCCGGGCAGCAGCCGCACGGGCTCCGGGGCGAGCAGGCTGGCCGCCTCGCCGCCGATCACGGTGAAGCCGCGCGGCTTGCCGCGACCGGCGGCGATCTTGCCCATCAGCCGGTTGCGCGCGAGGCCGATCGAGACGGTGACGCCCACCTCCTGCTCGACGCGGAGCGCGAAGCGGGCGAGCACGACGGCGGGCGGCGCCCCGTGCAGCGCCTCGGTGCCGGCGAGGTCCATCACCGCCTCGTCGATCGAGAGCGGCTGCAGCAGGGGCGTGAGGTCGGCCATCAGCGCGCGGATCTGGCGTGAGGCGGCGACGTATTTGCGGAAGTCCGGCTTGATCACCACTGCGTCGGGGCAGGCCTTCAGCGCCTTGAACATCGGCATGGCGCTGCGCACGCCGTAGATGCGCGCGACGTAGCAGGCGGCGGTGACCACCCCGCGCACACCGCCGCCGACGATCACCGGGCGGGCGGCGAGGTCCGGCCGGTCGCGCTTCTCGACGCTGGCATAGAACGCATCGCAGTCGACATGGGCGACGGTGAGCGACAGCAGTTCGGGATGGGCGACGAGCCGATGGCTGCCGCAGACCGGGCACGCCGCCGGGGCGGGGTCGGCGCCGGTCGTGCAGCAGTCGCGGCAGAGATGCGGCATGTCAGTCGGTGGCGGGCCAGAGCCAGGCGGCACCGCGCACGCCGGAGGAGTCGCCGAAGCGGTTGCGCAGGATCGGGGTGGAGAGCGTGTCGCTGAACACCTGGCGCGGCAGGCGCTTCGGCAGGTCCGTGTAGAGGTGGTCCATGTTGGACAACCCGCCGCCCAGCACGATCGCGTCCGGGTCGAGCAGGTCGATC
>JAFKLG010000024.1 GCA_017304945.1 Rhodospirillales bacterium | reverse complement strand
GAGGGGGGGCCGGGTTCCGCTCCGGGTGGAGCTGTGCCGGTGGGGATGGCCGGGCCGGGCCCGGCCATGACGGGTGGTGCTGGGGGCCTCGCGGCTGGCGGCGGGGGTTCCTTGGTGGATCTCGACTGGCCGTCTTACGGGGCGGGGCGGACGCGGGGGGCGCCTTGGTATCTCCTCGCGGCGCTCGCGCTGGGACGGGCGGGGGTGCGGGTCCTCATGCATGGGAGCAACGAGTTCAGCGGCGGACTCCCCGCCGAGGCAGGGCTCGCGGCGCTGGGACTCGCCCCGGCCGGCAGCCTCGCCGAGGCGCGGCGCCAGGTCGCGGCGAGCGGCTTCGCCTACCTCCCCCTCGCCGCCCTCTCCCCACAAACCGCCGCCCTGCTCGGACTGCGCCGCCTGTTCGGCCTGCGCTCCCCGGTCAACACCGCCGCGCGGCTGATCAACCCCGCCGACGCGCCCGCCAGCGTCGACGGCGTCTTCCACCCGCCCTACATCGCCGTCCATCTCGGCGTCGCCGAACGGCTCGGGCGCCCGCGCCTGCTGGTGCTGAAAGGCGGCGGCGGGGAGGCCGAACGCGTGCCGCTCAAACCCGCCACCGCCCATCTGTGGGACGCGCGCACCGGCACCCGCGAACTCACCTTGCCCGCCCAGCCCAACCTGCCACCGCCCACGCCGCAGCACGACACCACGGACCTGCTCGCCGCGGTCTGGCGCGGGACCGCAGCGCCGCCGACCGCGCTCGCCACCATCGAGGCCACCATCGCCCTCGGCCTGCTCGCCACCGGCCGCGCGACCGACCCCGCGTCCGCCCAGCAGGACGCCGCGGCGATCTGGGCCGCTCGCTGACCGTCGCCCGCCACAGCGTCACGCCCTGTTGAGCGAAGCGCTGGGCTGCGCCCCGGCCCGGTTGCCAGCCACCCGCCGCGACGCTACCCACGAGCATCGTCCCGATCCGCCGAGGCAGCAGGCGCATGGAACATCACGACGGCCTGCCGGTCCCGGCGCGCTACCTCGCCATCCTCACCATCGCACTCGGCCTGATCATGGCCGTGCTGGACGGCGCCATCGCCAATGTCGCGCTGCCCACCATCGCGCGCGACCTGCAGATGTCGCCCGCCTCCTCGATCTGGGTGGTGAACGCCTACCAGCTCGCGGTCACTGTCTCCCTGCTGCCCTTCGCGGCGCTGGGCGACATGCTGGGCTACCGGCGCGTGTACCAGGCGGGGCTGGTGGTGTTCACCCTCGCCTCGCTCGCCTGCGCGCAATCCGACTCGCTGCTGGTGCTGGCGATCGCGCGCATGGTCCAGGGCTTCGGCGCCTCGGGCATCATGAGCGTGAACACCGCGCTGATCCGCTTCATCTATCCGCGGCGGATGCTGGGCACCGCGATGGGGATCAACGCGCTGATGGTCGCGGTGTCCTCGGCGGTCGGGCCCACCGTCGCCTCGGCCATCCTGTCGGTCGCGTCCTGGCAATGGCTGTTCTACGTGAACGTGCCGATCGGCGCCGCGGCGCTGCTGCTGGGCCTGCGCACCCTGCCCGAGACCGCCACCACCGGCGAACGCTTCGACATCGGCAGCGCGCTGCTGAACGCCGCGGCCTTCGGCCTGCTGATCACCGGGATCGACGGGCTGGGCCAGGGCGAGACGCGGGTCGAGGTGCTGGTGGAGCTCGCGCTCGCCTGCGCCGCCGGCACCTGGCTGGTGCTGCGCCAACTCCGGCGCACCCACCCGCTGCTGCCGGTGGATCTGCTGCGGATCCCGATCTTCGCGCTGTCGATCGGCACCTCGGTCTGCTCCTTCTGCGCGCAGACGCTGGCCTATGTGTCGCTGCCGTTCTTCCTGCAGGACGCGCTGGGCAAGTCGCAGGTCGCGACCGGGCTGCTGATGACGCCCTGGCCGCTGACGGTCGCGGTGGTGGCGCCGATCGCGGGGCGGCTGGCCGACCGCTACAGCGCGGGGCTGCTGGGCGGCGCGGGGCTGCTCGCGATGTCGGGCGGGCTCGTGTTGCTGGCGCTGCTGCCGGACCACCCGGCGACGCTGGACATCGTGTGGCGCATGGTGATCTGCGGCTTCGGCTTCGGCCTGTTCCAGACGCCCAACAACCGCGCGATGCTCTCGGTGGCGCCGCGGCACCGGACGGGCGCGGCGGGCGGGATGCTGTCCACCGCGCGGCTGCTGGGGCAGACGACGGGCGCGGCGCTGGTGGCGGTGGTGTTCGGGCTGGTGCCGCACCACGGCACCACGGTCACGCTGCTGGTGGGCGCCGCGTTCGCGCTGGGGGCGGCGGGGGTGAGCACGCTGCGGCTGATGCAGCCGGCGCCTGGGGAAGAGGCAACGGCGGGACGGGAGGGGTAGGGAAGCACTTCCGAATCCAGGATGCACCGCGTGCTCCAACTTGATACATGCCTCAGGGCGGCGTGTGCGACGCGCAGCGACTAGGCTCAGTCGGATTGCCCTGTTATGCGAGTTGGATCACATACGGACGTTACGCGAAGTCGAGCGCTTATCTCCCCAGCTGTTCTCATCGGACGGCCGACCAGATTGGGTTGATCACTTGATCTTTCCTCCTCAACCACATGCACTGGACTTCGACTGGCGATTCGATCAAGCCACTGCAGAGCAGTTGGCGCGCTACTTGCTCGACGAGGGACCAGTGTTGACACTCGGAGCACCCAGTGTCGCTCGGATGCTCGAACATGCGGGTGTTGACGTAGCTTTGGTAGATCGTCAGCCCCACCAGGGAGTAATTAGGCAATTCACCTGCGACATAAGCGAGTTTGTGGCGGATCGGCCCTATCGCACCGCGTTGGTGGATCCGCCGTGGTATCCAGCGCAGATAATGAGCTGGTCACGCATTGCAGCACATGCTGTCGGAGTCGGCGGAGCGGTTCTCGTCTCAATATGGCCGGCCGCCACGAGGCCGACAGCGATGTCCGAGCTGTCGGCGCTTTTCGAGGACTTCTCATTCTGGGCCGATATCCTGCGGACTGGAGACAAAGTACGATACGATACTCCCTTATTCGAGGCCGTCGCACGCCGTGTCGGCGGAGATTGCTCGCTGTCCCGTTCACCCCTGACGGGGGAGCTTGTCCGGTTGCGGATCAATAAGCTCCCTGCACTCACCCCGTTGCCGAAATCTGCATATCTCTGGCGCCGATTTATTGTCGATGATTACCAGCTGGCTATTAGATGTAGAAAGGGAAACGGCTGCATTACCTTCGAGCAAATCCCCACGGCACATGGCTGGCTTTGGCCTTTCGTGAGCGCGCGGGCGCCAGACCTAAATCAGATAGATCTCTGGAGCTCCGCAGGCGAGGTTGCGGCCTTAGGCTCCCCCGAGTCCACGTGCGAGATGCTCAGGCGCGCGTTCTCTAGTCCGAACTCCCATGCCTTCGAACGAATGCTTGCCGACGTACCCACGCTGCTCGAGTGGAGGGTACCGCGCCCACCTTATCGGAGATGCACGGAATGGCTGCACCGACAATAGCACTCCGCTTCCGGGACACTACGCCAGGAATCGACACAATTTCGGAACACCGCGCCTTGCTTAATCAATACGGCAAGTTCGGCTGGGGCTGGTGGAAGAAGACATTCGAGACGGTCGACGGTGAGAAGATTCGCATATCGCTTCGCGGCGCCGACCCAATTGGGATCATCCTCATCGATCGTTCTACGCAGCGGTGCTTCATCTGTCAGTGCACGGACTTCAGTGCACCAGAATCAGCGGATATTGCAATTGTGCCGACTTACTATCGAGGCCATCTTGCTCAGATGGCTGGTGTCTTCACGATGCTATCCATCGCGGAGATCGAGTACGATGCCGAGCTGGGGGACGCGATTGGGGAGCAGACGTTCCTCTGGATCGGCACCGCTGCCGACCCCGGACTTGGTCATATTGCCAAGCCGGTCCGAGCGTCGGGCCGGTCTTGTGTGCTCCACCTTTCAGATCTTCACTTTGGTGCAGACTACGCCTTCAGAGTGCAGGGCGATGACGCCGAGATCGGAGACGGACGTCGAACACTAACTGACTGCATCGCGGCAGATCTCGACCGACTGGGGAGCACAAACGACATCGCAGCCGTCATCGTCACTGGCGATTTCACAACCAATGGTGAGTGGAACAAGAAGACGAGGGACGCCGCCCTTGCAGAGTTTGAAGCACTCAGGAAGCGATTGCACCTAACCAAAGAACAAATAATCGCACTTCCAGGAAATCATGATGTCGTACGGTACCCACCTGACGCGGATTTAGCCATCAGCGAAAACGCCGTCGCTCGCCAGGCAGACACGGATTATGAGACACAATTCAGAACCTTTGTAGAAGTTCTGATCGGGCGCAGCTGGCAGGCCTCGCTGAACTATGTGCGTCGTATTCAGTTCGATGACACGGATTTGGACATATGCGTCCTGAACTCCTGCACGATAGTGGCTACGCAGTGGACGGAGTACGGCTACGTAGGTCGCGGCGGAATCGACACTATAGTTGAACTTGGTCGTCAGCCGATTGAGCGAGCCACCTTCCGTTTTCTCGCCCTCCACCATCACCTGTTGCCGATCGGGAGCGTCGAGGCTCCGAATTCAAAAGGCGTGTCGTTGACTCTGGATGCTTCTGAAATTCTTGCAACAGCACAACGGTCGCGTGTGCATGTTGTCCTCCATGGGCACCAACACAAGCCAAAGGTGACAGCCTATCAAGATCTGCCGCTACACGGGGAGCCCTCTAACGATCGAGTCTACATCGTCGCAAATGGGAGCGCTGGCGCAAAGAATGGGAGGCTACCAGCAGGCGAGCGAAATACTTACTGCCTGTTCCGTATACGTGCGAACGAAGTCGAGTTGCGGATTCGTGAGCTTCGACTCGATGCTGTGGCAGGGGCTCAGATTTTTCAAGGCCCGCTGCCGATCGCCGCACTTCACGCAAAATCAACATAACACCGCGCCCCTATCGTTTCGGGCAGCTTGAGACATCGACTCGGATTTCGATGTGGAAGTCACTCGTACAAGCCTCAAGGACAGAGGTTAGCCTGGGAAAACGGGAGAGCTGCTCCCCCTCCCCCACCCGCCCCACCTGTGGCACGTAACCCCCGGAGTCCAAGACACACCGGGAGCCGCCCATGCCCGACCACCCGCCGCCGGAGATCACCGCGGCCCTGCAGCGCATGGGCCTGCTCCCCCCGTCCACGCCCTCCCCTGCCTCGCCGCTCCAGGGCGAGCGCCTGACCGGCGGCGTCTCCTCCGACATCTGGCGCATCGACCTCCCGTCCGGCCCGATCTGCGTCAAACGCGCCCTGCCGAAGCTCAAGGTCGCCGCCGACTGGCGCGCCCCCGTCTCCCGCAACCTCTACGAAGCCCGCTGGATGCAGCACGCGGAGGCCGCCGTCCCCGGCGCCACCCCCACCCTGCTCGGCCAGGACGACCCGAGCGGCGCGCTGGCGATGGCGTTCATGCCGCCGGGGGCGCATCCGTTGTGGAAGGCGCAACTGCGCGACGGCCAGGCCGACCCCGGCTTCGCCGCCGCCGTCGCCCAGCGCCTCGTCCGCATCCACGCCGCGACGGCACGCGACCCCGCCGTCCCGGCCGCCTTCCCGACCGACGCGATCTTCTACGATATCAGGCTCGAGCCCTATCTGGTCGCGACCGGCCGCGCCCATCCCGACCTCGCCCCCCGCTTCCAGGCGCTGGTCGCCGCCACCCAGGCCCACAAGCACGCGCTGGTGCATGGGGACGTGAGCCCGAAGAACATCCTCGCCGGCCCGTCGGGCCCGGTGTTCCTGGACGCGGAATGCGCCTGGTGGGGCGATCCGGCCTTCGATCTCGCCTTCTGCCTCAACCACCTGCTGCTCAAATGCCTGTGGACGCCGGCGGCGCGGGACGGGTTCCTCGCCTGCTTCGACGCGCTCGCCGCCGCCTATCGCGCCGGGGTGGACTGGGAGGATCCGGCCGCGCTCGAGACCCGCGCCGCCCACCTGCTGCCCGGCTTGTTCCTGGCCCGGGTGGATGGGAAGTCGCCGGTCGAGTACATCACGACGGAACCGGACAAGGACCGGGTCCGTCGCACCGCCCGCGCGCTGCTCCTCGCAGCGCCGGATCGGCTCGCGGCGATACGCCAGGCCTGGAGCAAGGAACTCGCCGCATGACCGACACACGGATCGCCTTCGTGCATGGCCGCCGCGTCTGGGACAGCCGCGGCCGCCCGACGGTCGAGGCGGAGGTGCTGCTGGAATCGGGCGCCGTGGGGCGCGCCATCGCCCCCGCCGGCGCCTCCACCGGGTCCGGCGAGGCGCTGGACCTGCGCGACGGCGGCGCGGGCTTCGGCGGCTGGGACGTCCGCCGCGCGGTCGCCCATGTGAACGAGGAGATCGCGCGCGCCGTCCTCGGCCTCGACGCCACCGACCAGGCGGCGCTCGACGCCCGGCTGATCGCCCTCGACGGCACGCCCAACAAGTCCCGGCTGGGCGCCAACGCCGTGCTGGCGGTTTCGATGGCCGCCGCGCATGCCGCCGCCTCGGCCGCCGGCCAGCCGCTGTATCGCCACCTGGGCGGGCCGGAGGCGGACCTGATCCCGCTGCCGCAGATCCAGATCTTCGGCGGCGGCGCGCATGCCGGGCGGCGGGTGGACATCCAGGATTTCATGGTGATGTGCCCGGCCGCCGACAGCTTCGCCCAGGCGCTGGACTGGACCGCCGAGGTCTACCGCGCCGCCGGCGCCCTGATGGCGGAGGCCGGGTCGCTGGCCGGCGTCGCGGACGAGGGCGGCTGGTGGCCCAACTTCGCCACCAACGAGGAGGCGCTGGACATGCTGGTCCGCGCCATCGAGCGCGCCGGCTACCGGCCGGGCGAGCAGGTCGGCATCGCGCTCGACATCGCCGCCTCCGAGTTCGGCCATGGCGGCGTCTACAAGCTGGCGCTGGAGGACCGAGCGCTCGACACCGGCGGGATGATCGACCTGCTGACCGGCTGGCTGCGCCGCTACCCGATCCTGTCGATCGAGGACCCGCTGGCCGAGGACGACGCCGAGGGCTTCGCCGCCTTCACCCGCCAGCATGGCGGCAAGGTGCAGATCGTCGGCGACGACTTCCTGGTGAGCGATGCCGGCCGGGTGCGCGATGCCGCTGCGCGCGGCGCCGCCAATACGGTGCTGCTGAAGCCGAACCAGCGCGGCACGCTGACCGAGACCGTCGCTGCCTGGGATGCCGCCTGCGAGGCGGGCTATGCCGGCATCGTCTCCGCCCGGTCCGGCGAGACCGAGGACACCACGATCGTGCATCTCGCGGTCGGCTGGGGCGTCGGCCAGCTCAAGGTCGGCAGCTTCACCCGCAGCGAGCGCATGGCGAAGTGGAACGAGGCGCTGCGGGTGGAGGAGGCGCTTGGCCACCGATCCCGCTTTGCCGGCGACACGATGATGGGGCACAGCCGGTGACGCGGCCCCACGCGGGCCGGCTGGCGAGGAAGGCATGAAGGTCGTCTACCAGAGCGCCGCCGGGCCCGACCTGGCGGCAAGGCTCGCCGCGATCCCCGGCCTCGACATCACCGCCTGCCCGGAGGAGGACGCGGCGCGGCTCGACCGGCTGCTGCCCGATTGCGACGTGATCTGGCACGTGCTGAAGCCGCTGACCGCCGAGATGATCGCGCGGGCCCCGCGGCTGCGGCTGATCCAGAAGATCGGTGTGGGCGTGAACACGATCGACCTGGAGGCCGCAAAGGCGCGCGGCATCCCCGTGTGCAACCTCCCCGGGACCAATGCGCGCGCGGTGGCGGAACTCGCGCTGTCGCTGATGCTGGCGGCGATGCGGCGGATTCCGCGCTTCGACGCGGAGCTGCGGCGCGGCGTGTGGACCAACCCCGCGCTGCAGGACGGGATCGGGGAGCTGGGCGGCAAGACGGTCGGGCTGGTCGGCTACGGCGCCATTCCCCGCATGCTCGCCCCCGTGCTCCGCGCGCTCGGCTGCCGCGTGATCTACTACGCGCGGCATCCGGTGGCCGACAGCCCCGACACGTGGCGCCCGCTGAAGGCGCTGCTGGCGGAGGCGGACGTGGTCAGCCTGCACGTCCCGCTGACCGCCGAGACGGAGCGGATGATCGACACCGCCGCCTTGTCACGCATGAAACCAACTTCGGTGCTGGTGAACACCGCGCGCGGCGGGCTGGTCGATCAGGCGGCGCTGATCGCGGCGCTGCGGGAGGGGCGCCTCGCCGCGGCGGGGCTCGACGTATTCGCCTGCGAGCCGATCCCGCCAGGGGACCCGCTGCTCGCACTGGAGAACGTGGTGGTGACGCCGCACGTCGCCTGGGTCACCACCGGCACGTTCGACCGCAGCTTCGCCCTCGCCGCCGAGAATTGCCGCCGCATTGCCGCGGGCGAGGAGCTGCTGCACCGGGTGGTGTGAGCGACCGTGTCACGGCCGCCGCGCACTCCCCCGTGTCATGGCCGCCGCGCGCACCCCTGTGTCACGGCCGTCGTGCGCACACCCGTGTCATGGCCGCCGTGCGCACACCCGTGTCATGGCCGCCGTGCGCACACCCGTGTCATGGCCGCCGTGCGCACCCCCGTGTCATGGCCGCCGCAGGGCGGCCATCCACGACTTCGTGCCACTAAACAAGCCGTGGATGGTCCTCCTTCGCGGGCCATGACGAAAGGAGCCGCGTCGCCCCCCTTCGTCCGTCCTACTCCCCGTCGCGCCCCCGGACGCCCTACTCCCCGGCGGCGCGCCGCTTCGCCGCCAACCGGTCGATCTCCGCCTGCACCGCCGCGGCCGACTGGCCGGTGAACTCCGCGTGGTGATCGCGGGCATAGGCGTAGCTGTCGGTGCGCCACTCGCGGGAACCCTGGAAATGCGGGTGGACGTAGCGCGCCATCAGCTCGTAGTGGCGCTTCGTCTCCGGCCAGTCGGCCCAGTTCTGCGCCAGCTCCATGATCGCGCCGAACCCGCCCGATCCCTTCAGCAGCCGGTTGATGAAGGCGATCGCGTCGTCCGGCGTGCCGATGCAGGCCATGCCGCTCTCGACCATGTAGGTGTAGCGATCCTCGATATCGCCCGGCACGATCGGGAAGGTCGCGACGTCGCGGAAGTAGTCGCAGAACTTGTCGAGCCCGAACTTCACGTTCTCCCGCGCCTTCTCACGCGTCTCCGCGATGTGCATCAGCGTGACCAGGCGCCAGTTCTTGCGGTCCGGCACGTGGCCGTTCAGCCGCGCCTGTTCGGCGTACAGGTCCCAGTTCTTCGCATGATGCGTCATCGCATCGTCGCTGGTGCCGCCGATCGACAGCATGCCGATCCCGTGCCGCCCCGCCGCGAGCGCGCCCGCGGGCGAGCGTGACGCGGCCACCGCCATCTCCATCATCGGCCGCGTGTAGGGCGGCAGTTGCAGCCGTGCTTCGTCCAGCGTGAACCAGTCGGACTTGCGCGAGATCGTCTCGCCCTTCATCAGCTCCACGATCACGTCGAGCGACTCGTTCATCATGCGGCGCTGATCAGCGGGCGCGATGCCGATCTTCTTCGCATCATGCACGAGCGAGCCCGGCCCCACGCCGAACATCGCCCGTCCGCGCGTCTGGTAGTCGAGCTGCACCATCCGGTCGGCCAGGATGAACGGGTTGTGGTAGGGCAGCGACACGACGCCGGTGCCGAGCCGGATGTGGCGGGTGCGTTCGGCGGCGGCGGCGATGAAGACCTCGGGCGAGCTGATGATCTCGAACCCGCCGGAATGGTGCTCACCGATCCAGGCCTCGTGATAGTTCAGCGCGTCGAGATGCTGCAGCAGCTCCATGTCGCGCTCCAGCGCGAGCACGGGGTTCTGCGACAGGTCGTGGAACGGCGCCAGGAAGATGCCGCTGCGCAGATGGGTCATGGGATCCGTCCTCTCAGGTTGCGGTCATCAGGCGGACCGCCGGGCTATGCGTCAAGCCGGTAGCCGTCGCCGTCGCGCACCAGCCGCCCGGCCGTGGCGCCGGCGAAATGCGTGCCGATCACCAGCACCGGCCGGTCCGCGAGCGCCGCGAACATGCGCCGCCGCGTGGCGATTCCGGCCTCGGCGTCGCTGTCCGCCAGCGTCGCCCAGTCCGGATGCGCGATCTGACACGGGTGATGCATGAAGTCGCCGGTGATCAGCGCCTCCTCCCCCCGAGAGGCGATGCGCACCGAGACGTGGCCGGGCGTGTGCCCGAGCGTCGGCACCAGGCTGACCTCGTCGCACAGCACGTGGTCCGTCTCGACCAGGGTCGCCAGCCCGGCATCCAGGATCGGCCGGACCGAGTCATCGAGGATGTGCTGCATGTCCTCACGCGTGCGCAGGGTCGACCAGTGCTCCCATTCCGCGCGGCCCATCACGTACTGCGCCTTCGGGAAGGTCGGCACCCATTTGCCGTCGCGCAGCATCGTGTTCCAGCCGACATGGTCGACATGGAGATGCGTGCACAGCACGGTGTCGATCGAGTCAGGCGGGAAGCCCGCCTTGGTGAGGTCCTCGAGGAACGGACCCTGCCGCTCGTTCCAGTGCGGGATGCGCCGCTGCTGCTTGTCGTTGCCGAGGCAGGTATCGACCACGATGCGCCGCGTCGGCGTCTCCACCACGAAGCTGTGGATGCTCATGATCAGCCGTCCGTCCGCGTCGGCGAAGTGCGGACGCAGCCAGGCGATCGGCTGGATCGCCTCCTTCGTGGCCTGCGGCAGCAGGAACTTCGTCCCGCCGGTCATCTCGAGCTCCACGACCTTCGTCACGGTCACGTCGCCGATGCGCCACTGCATGGTTCGCCTCCCTGTGCTTCGCCCCAGGCTACAGGCAGCAGCAGGATGGGCCAATCGGTCGCCGGCTTGTGCCCCGCGGCAAGCTCGATCAGGATCGCGCGCCACGGAGGAAATCATGGGCCTGCATGTCGACTACTACGCATCCTTGAACTCGCCCTGGACGCATCTCGGCGCCGCGCGGATCGAACGCATGACCGCCGCGCACGGCGCGTCGCTCCGGATCTGGCCGGTCGATTTCGGCACGATCTTCCCGGCCTCCGGCGGCCTGCCGCTGCCCAAGCGCGCGCCGCAGCGCCAAGCCTATCGCATGATGGAGCTGAAGCGCTGGCGCGACCATCTCGGCATCCCGATCAAGCTCGAGCCGAAATACTTCCCCGCGCAGGAGCAGCTCGCCGCCTGCTGCACCATCGCGGTGCGGGAGACGATCGGCGACGCCGAGGCGATCCGCCTCGCCCATCGCGTGCTGAAGGCGCTGTGGGAGGAGGACAAGGACACCGGCGACCGGGCCACACTCGCCGCGCTGATCGCCGAGGTGGGGCTCGACGCCGACCGCGTCCTCGCGCTGGGGGACGATCCGCGCTGGGTCGAGAAGCGCAAGACGGACACGCAGGCGGCGCTGGACCGCGGCGTGTTCGGCGCCCCCAGCTACGTGATCGGCGAGGAGATCTTCTGGGGCCAGGACCGGCTCGAGTTCGTCGAGCGCCGCCTCGCGCGCGGATAGCGGCGGCGCGAGGGGAGGACCGCCGCATGGCGACGCCGATGTTCCGTTTCGACCCGATGACCCTGCCGCCGGAGGCCGAGGCGCTGCGCGGCGAGGTGCGCGCCTTCATCGCGGAGCACGCCGACGCCATGAGCTTCTCGCGCAGCGGCTTCGACCGCGACTTCTCGCGCGCGATGGGCCGCAAGGGCTGGATCGGCATGACCTGGCCGAAGCAGTATGGCGGCCAGGAACGCAGCGCGCTCGAGCGCTATGTGCTGATCGAGGAGATGCTGGCGGCCGGTGCGCCGCTCGCCGCGCACTACATCAGCGACCGGCAGAGCGGCCCCAACATCCTGCGCTTCGGCACCGAGGAGCAGAAGCAGCATTTCCTGCCGCGCATCGTGGCCGGGGAGCTCACCTTCTGCATCGGCATGAGCGAGCCCAATTCGGGCTCCGACCTGGCCGGCACGCGGACCCGCGCGGTGAAGGTGGACGGCGGCTACCGCATCAACGGCACCAAGCTCTGGACCTCCAACGCGCACCGGTCCGACTACGCGATCCTGTTCTGCAAGATGGCGCAGCAGGGCGAGGAGGAGGTGGATCGCCATGGCGGCGCCACCCAGTTCCTGCTCGACCTGAAATCGCCCGGCATCGAGATGCCGCCCGGTGATCGACCTGCTGGGCGAGCACCATTTCAACGAGATCTTCCTCACCGACGTGTTCGTCCCCGACTGGCTGCTGCTGGGCAAGGAGGGGAACGGCTGGAACCAGGTGACCAGCGAGCTCGCCTTCGAACGGAGCGCGCCGGACCGGTTCCTCGCGCTGTTCCAGATGCTGCGCGAGATGGTGCGCCTGGCGGGCCCGTCCCCGGATCGTGCGACCGCCGCGGCGCTGGGCAAGCTGGTGGCGCAGCTCGCGACCTTGCGCAGCATGTCGCTGTCGATCGCCGGCATGCTGCAGGAAGGCCTGCAGCCCAACACGGAATCCGCCGTGGTGAAGGACCTCGGCACGCGCTACGAGCAGGACATCCCCGTCGTCGCGCGGCAACTCTTCCCGACCGAACCCGAACTCGAGGCGGTCGAGACCTATGTCTCGATGATCGCCCGCAGCACCATGAGCGCGCCGCGCCTGTCCATCCAGGGCGGCACGCGCGAGATCCTGCGCGGCATCATCGCACGCGGTCTCGGCCTGCGCTGAAGGAGACCACCATGGCGATCCGCGACGAAACCCGCATGCTGCTCGAGAGCATGAACCGGCTGTTCGAGGACAAGTGCACGAAGCAGGTCGTCGACGCGGCCGAGACGGGCGTGTTCGCGACCGATCTCTGGACCGCGGTGGCCGAAACCGGCGTGCCGCTCGCCGCCTTGCCGGAATCCGCCGGCGGTGCCGATGCGGAATGGTCGGATCTGTTCGCAGCGCTGCGTGTCGCAGGCCGCTATGCCGCGCCGATTCCGCTGGCCGAGACGATGCTGGCCGGCTGGGTCGCCGCCGCCGCGGGCCTCGACGTCTCGGACGGGCCGATGACGGTCGGTCCGGTGCGCGCGAGCGACCGCCTGACCCTCACGCGTGACGGCAATGGCTGGCGCCTGTCCGGCACGGCGAGCCGGGTTCCCTATGCGAAGGCCGCCTCGCGCCTCGTGCTGATCGCGGAGGGACCGTCCGGCGAGATGGCCGTGGCGCTCGACGGCATCGCCGGCGCGACCCACACGGCGGGGAAGAACATCGCCAACGAGCCACGCGACACGCTGGGCTTCGATGGCCTCGTGCTGCCCGCCGATGCGGCCGCCCCGCTCGCCGGCGGCGTGTCGCGGGCCGCGCTGTACCGCCGCGGCGCGCTCGCCCGCGCCACCATGATGTCGGGGGCGCTGGAACGCGCGATGGACATGGCGGTGAGCTACGCGCAGGAACGCCAGCAGTTCGGCCGGCCGATCTCGAAGTTCCAGGCGGTGCAGCAGAACCTGGCGGTGCTGGCGGGCCAGACCGCCGCCGCCGTCGCCGCCTCCAATGTCGGCATCGAGGCGCTGGGCGGCGATCCCGAACGCGAGGAGTTCCTGATCGCGATCGCCAAGGCGCGCGTGGGCGAGGCCGCGACGCTTGCCGCCGAGATCGCGCACCAGGTGCACGGCGCCATCGGCTTCACGAAGGAATATGCGCTGCAACTCGCGACACGGCGCCTGTGGTCCTGGCGCGAGGAGTTCGGCTCCGATCCCGAATGGGCCGCCAAGGTCGGCGCCTATGTCTGCGCCCGCGGTGCCGATGCGCTGTGGCCGACGCTGACCGCAGCGGCCTGACCCCATGTACCTGAACACGTTTGCCGCCGGCGGCGACCCGTTCGACATGACCGGCACGGACGAGTTTCGCAGCCTGCTGACCAGTGCCGGCGAACTCGGCATTCCGCACCGGCCGGACATCGCCTACCGGTCGGCCAACGTCGTGCTGCGGCAGATGCGCTTCCACTATCTGGACTGGGGCGCGCCGGACGCGCCGCCGATCGTGCTGCTGCATGGCGGCCACCAGTCGGCGCATTCCTGGGACCTGGTGAGCCTGCATCTCGCGCAGTCCTACCGGGTGCTCGCGCTCGACCAGCGTGGGCATGGCGACAGCGAATGGGCCCGCGACGTCGAATACTCCAACCACACCATGTCGCTCGACGTCGAGGCCTTCATCGCGACACTCGGCCTCCGGTGTCCGGTGCTGATCGGCCACTCGATGGGCGGCCGCAATGCGATGCTGCTCGCGCATCGCGCCAGCGCGCTGCTGCGTGGCCTGGTGATCGTCGACGTGGGGCCGGAACTGTCGGACAAGGGCCGCCAGGCGATCGCCGGTTTCGTGCGCGCGAACCAGGAGTTCGACGACCTCGAGCACTTCGTGCAGAGCGTGCGGCAATATGATCCGTACCGCCCGCGCGAGCACATCGAGCGTACGGTCAAGTACAACATGCTGCAACGTGCCGACGGCAAGTTCGTCAGCAAATGCGATGCGACCCCGCGCCGGCTGGGGCTGACGCATGGGCGCAGCCTGCAGGACAACCTGACGCTCGACGACGTGCGCGCCCTGGACTGCCCGACCCTGCTGGTGCGCGGCGCGAACTCGAACATCCTGGAGCCGGACGCGGCCGAGCGCTTCGCCGCGGCGCTGCCGAACGGGCGGCTCGTGACGGTGCCCGACGCGGGGCACAACGTGCACGGGCAGAACACCAAGGGCTTCCTGGCCGCGCTGACCCCGTTCCTGGAGGCGCTGTAGCAGCAGGCTCGTGCCGCGGCCTGGCCGGCGCAGGCCC
>JAFKLG010000023.1 GCA_017304945.1 Rhodospirillales bacterium | reverse complement strand
GCCGGCGCCTCGCCGGGAGCGGAGGGGGTGAGCAGCACGTCCAGGCCCTCGGTCGCCGCCGGGAAACCCGCCTGGGTGTCCCGGAACGTCGCGAGCGCCGCCTCCAGCACCGACTCGGGCTGGGCCAGGCCGAACGCCAGCCGCTCCTGCAGCGACGGGCTGATCGCGTCCCGCGCCGTCGCCAGCTCCCAACCGAGGGCGCGGGCGCTCTCGGCGTTCATGACGACCGGGTGCGCCTCGATCAGACGGCCATAGGCGGCGGGCAGCGGGCGCTCGCTGACCGCGGCGCCGGCGCTGGCGAGCCGATCGGCGACGCGCTGCAGCAGCGCCTGGGTGGGCGCGTCGGCCGCGTCCCAGGTGGGCGAGCGGCACACGCCGATCCGCGGGGCGCGATCGGGCCGCTGGTCGGGATTGCCGAGGTCGCGCCCGCTGACCGCGCCCGCCAACAGCGCGCAGTCCGCCACGCTGCGCGCCAGCACGCCGACCGTGTCCAGGCTGGCGGCCATGATCTTCATCCCCGCGCGGTCGATCAGGCCGAAACTCGGCTTGTAGCCGACCACGCCGCAATAGGCGGCCGGGCGGATGATCGAGCCCGCGGTCTGGGTGCCGTAGGCGAAGGGGAAGAACCCGGCCGCGACCCCCGCGGCGGAGCCCGAGGAGGAGCCGCCCGGCGTATGCGCCGGGTTGGCCGGATTGGTGGTGGGCCCTGGCATGCGGGTGGCGAACTCGGTCGTCACGGTCTTGCCCATCACCACGGCGCCGGCGGCACGGGCCCAGGCAACCGGGGCGGAATCGGCCCGCGGCTGCCAGCCGCGCCAGATCGGCGAGCCGTATTCCGATGGCATTTCAGCGGTATCCAGCACGTCCTTCACCCCGATCGGCAGGCCGGAGAGCGGGCCGGGGCGCAGGCGCGTGGCAGCGTCGCGCACCGCGGCGGCATCGAACCAGGCGAAGGCGCGCACGCGCGGCTCCTCGGCGGCGATGCGGTCGAGATACGACTCCAGCAGCGTTTCAGGCCGCAGCGTGCCGGCGGCGATCCGCCGTGCGGCTTCGGTCGCCGTCAGGCGCCAGGGTTCCTCGTGCATGGCCGCGGTCCTCCGTCGAAAGACCGCAGTCTATACGGGTCGGGCGCGCTGTCAGCGCCTCCCGGGGGCCGACCGGGTCGGGTCCCCACGGTCCGCGTCGCATGTCCCTCGACTCCGAGACATCCGTCGGGGGAATTCCGGTCGTGGCGCCGGCTTCCGTGCGGCCCGAGCGACAGGCCAGGAGCACTCGACTTCGCCGGTATGCGCATTAATCATTTGCCGATCTCTGCGCTAATTCGGACAGCATTCACGACCCATCTAGCCTTCATCGAAACCAAGACCCGGTCACGGGCCTTCCGATGGAGACAAGACAATGCGTAAGACCATGATGATCGCCGCCGCCCTCCTCACCCTCGGCACGGGTGCCGCCTTCGCCAACGATGGCGACGTGTTCGTGCCCCAGGCCGCGACGGCGCAGACCCAGCAGGCTCCCGCGACGACCCAGCAGCAGCAGAACACCACGCACCGGATCTTCGCGACGAGCGACCACGCCACCACGTCCGTCTACAGCCTGTTCGCGCGGCCGGGTTACACCCAGGGCGGCGAGAACTAACTCCGAGGTCTCCCAACTCGGGCCGGACGCCTCCGGCCCATCTTTTTGAGGACCACGGACCGAAAGGGGTCGGCACATCGCCGGCCCCTTCGTCGTTTCTGCGGCAGCGCGGACAACGCGCTTGCGGCTATTCCAGCGTCAGCGCGCCGGTCAGGTCGCCGATCCGGCCGGTGCCCGCCTTCGCCATCGCCTCGTCGCGCATCGTCACCCCCGGCAGCGGCGGCAGCGACCAGCGCTTCTCGACGAAGCGGATGATCGAGGTCGTGTCGTACAGCGTGTGATCCACCACGCCCCGCTTCGCGAAGGGCGAGATGATCAGCGCCGGGATCCGCGAGCCAGGGCCGAAGCGGTCGGCCTTCGGCGGCGCCGCATGATCCCACCAGCCGCCATTCTCGTCATAGGTGACCACCACCAGCATGTGCGCCCATTGCGGGCTCTTCGTGAGGTGGCTCAGCACGTCGGCGATGTGCGCGTCGCCACGGGCGATGTCGGTGTAGCCGGCGTGCTCGTTCAGGTCGCCTTGCGGCTTGTAGAACGTGACCGCCGGCAGCTTGCCGGCGTCGATGTCGGCGATGAAGTCGGTGCCGCCCATGCCGCCGTCACGCAAATGCTTCTCCCGGTTGGCGCGGCCCTCCGGCGTCGCCGGGTCGAAGACGGCGAAGTAGTTGAACGGCTGATGATGCGTCTGGAAGTGCGGGACGTTGGTGCCATCGATATCGGTCGCCGGCTTGTGGCTCAGCGCGTAGCCCCAGGCGCCGGCATACCAGGCCCAGTCGACATTGGCGGCGCTCAACTGGTCGCCGATCGTCTGCATCGTCTGCGGCGGCAGCGTGGTCGCCAGCTTGGCATCCACCGTGGTCTCCGTCGCGTCCGCGTTGTTCGAGGGCGGGAACGGCGGCTGCATCGTGTTCACGGCATAGAAGTCGGGCGTCAGGTTGGTGCTCGCCTCGAACACCGGCGGGCCCTCGGCCGCGGAGGCCGGCGATTTCGGCGAGATCTTCAGCGTCACGCCATCCGGCTCCAGGATGCTGACCGCCGGGCTCTTGCCACCCTCCACCGGGTTGATGCCGTTGTTCGGATAGCGCGGTGCGCAACTGCAGATCAGGTAGAAGTGGTTGAAGAAGGAGCCGCCGAACCCGCCCTGGAAGAAGTTGTCGGCCAGCACGTAGCGCTGCGCCCAGCTCCACAGCGGCAGGTCCTCGGGATGCGGCTCGAAATACCCCATCACCATGCCGCCCGAATCGGCCCAGGCGGCGAACATGTCGTTCTTGCCGCCATTGATCTGCATCTGGTTCTCGTAGAACCGGTGATAGAGGTCGCGATTGGTGTAGCGCAGCGGATTGCCGGCGTCCTGCGACACCTGGCCATACAGGGCGGAGACCGGGTACGGGTGGTTGAAGGTCTTGAGCCAGGCCTCGCTCTGCGCCTGGGTCACCGGCACCGGGGCCTGCGGGGCGCCCTTGGCGACCTTCGCGGGCGTGCCGCCCCAGATCGGCGGCAGGCCCTGCATCGGCTTCCCGTCGCGATCGCGCTGCACGAACTGCTCCGGCGTCGCGTTGGCCAGGCCGTTCGCGCCGGGGAAGCCGCCATAGAGGTTATCGAAGCTGCGGTTCTCGGCGTAGATCACCACCACGGTCTGGATCGCGCTCAGATCCGCGGCCCGTGCGACGGGCGGCAGAGCCAGTCCGCTCGCCAGCACCGCGATTGCCATCCTGCGTTTCAGCATCGGTATCCTCTTTGGGGTCTCGGAAGGGTCGGCGGGTGATTTAGCCGACCCTACGGCTCGCGTTGTTGCAGTCTGATGAAGATCGCCGGGGCCGGCCCGCGCGCGGCGCCATGTTGCGACGCGCGGGGTGCGATCGTGCAATAAGACGCCGCATCATGATACCGCTTCGCTTCCTGTGCGCCCTGCTTCCGCCGCTGCTCGCCGCGCCGGCGACGGCGCAGGCCCCGCGGCCCGCCGCGACCCGAGTCGCCCTGCCCTGGCCCGACCCGCCGCCCGTCGCCGAGTCGCGCGCGCGGGTCGCCGCCATCACCGCGCTGGGGCGCGACCTGTTCTTCGATCCGGCGCTGTCGGCCTCGGGCCGGGAAGCCTGCGCGACCTGCCACGATCCCCGCTTCGGCTTCTCGCCGTCGAATGCAGACCCGGTGCAGCCGGGCGGCGCGACGCTCGAGCAGGTGGGCACCCGCGCAGTGCCAAGCCTCTCCTATGCCCAGTTCTCACCGGCCTTCAACGAGCACTATTACGAGTCGGACGAAGACGGCGACGGCAGCGTCGATGCCGGCCCGACCGGCGGCTTCACCTGGGACGGGCGCGCCAGCCGCGCGCGCGACCAGGCTCGGCTACCTTTGCTGGCTGCCAACGAAATGGCCAATGCCAGCCCCGCGGCGGTGGTCACGCGCCTCGCCGCCGGCCCGCACGCGGCCGCACTGCGCGCCCTCTACGGACAGGACGTGTTCACCGACACCACCCGCGCGTTCGACGCGGTGCTGGAAGCGCTGGAAGTGTTCCAGCAGGACCCCGCAACCTTCGCGCCGTTCACCAGCAAATACGACGCCTGGCTGCGCGGCCAGGTGCAGCTCACCGCGGCCGAGGATCGGGGACGCCAACTGTTCGAGGATCCTGACAAGGGCAATTGCGCGCAGTGCCACAAGAGCCGCCCCGCCGCCGACTCCCTCCCCCTCTTCACCGATTTCGGCCTCGTGGCGCTCGGTGTGCCGCGCAACACGGCAATCCCGGCCAATCGCGATCCGGGGTATTTCGACCTCGGCCTGTGCGGGCCGGAGCGCCGCGACCTGGCCGACCACGCGGAGTATTGCGGGCTGTTCAAGACGCCCAGCCTGCGCAACGTCGCGCTGCGGAAGAGCTTCTTCCACAACGGGGTGATCCACTCGCTGCACGATGCGGTGGCGTTCTACGCCGAACGCGACGTGGCGCCGCAACGCTGGTACCCGACCGGGCCGGATGGGAAGGTGCGCAAGTTCGACGACCTGCCGGCGCAGTACTGGGAGAACGTCAACGAGGACCCGCCCTTCGGCGGTGCACCGGGGGACGCCCCGCATCTCTCGCCCGCGGAGGTGGACGACGTGGTCGCGTTCCTGCAGACGCTGACCGACGGCTACAAGCCGTAAACCGCACCCGGCGGCGCTGAGGCGCAAGGCGCTGCTGCAACCTGCGCAGCGGCGGCCACAGGAACACGGGGCGCGCGGATGCGGGCGCGGGCCGGGCTGTCCGCACGCCCCGCTCAGCCCGGCGGCGGCAGCAGGCGCTTGTGCTGGAACACCTCGAACCACTTGCGGAACATCGCCTCGGTGTCCATCACGCGGTGGAATCCCGCCTGCTGCAGCTTGATCGTGGAGACGATCGACGGCGGTCCCATCTGCGTCTCGCCGAACCGCATCTGGTAGTCGGCATATTCCAAGGACTGGCCGACGAAGCCGCGCAGATCGGGGGAGGCCAGGCCGAAGCGTCGACGCACCTGCTCCCACGCCGCCTCGCCGGCCGGATCGAGCAAAGAGCGCAGCGAGAACGGTGCGTCCTCCCCCGCCTCCATACCCACCGCCGCCGCGATCGCCGGCCAGACGTGACGCCAGACGAAGACGTCGCCGTTGGTGACGTTGAACACCTCGTTGCGCGCGCCGACCGCCTCGCCGGCCCAGCCGATCGCGTCGGCGAGCAGGTCGGCATCCACGGCCTGCCCGACCCGCTCCGCCCCGCCGGGATACGGCAGCGCGCGGCCCCGCGCGCGCATCAGCGCGGCATGCACGCCCAGCGCCGGGATCAGGTTCATCGCCCCGCCGATCGCCTCCCCCACGATCAGCACCGGGCGCAAGATGGTCCAGGCGCAGTCCGAGTCCGCGAGCCGGGTGCGCAGGTAGTCCTCCTGCGCCCAGTAGAAGTTCGGCTGGCTGCGCAGTTCCGACCGGCCCTCGCGTGCCGGCACCTGCAGCGGGCGGACGTGCACGCCATAGGCCTTGGTGCCCTGCAGCAGCGTGACGTGGCGCAGGTCCGGGCTGGCGGCCAGCAGCGGCTCCAGTAGGTTGCGGAGCATGCGGTCGTTGGTGACGATCTGCGACTGCGCCTGCCAGCCGGCGACCAGGCCGGGCAGCTCGAACAAAGCGGCGTAGACGAGATGCGTCACCCCGGTCAGGCCGCCCGCGACGCGGCGGCAGGCCTCGGCATCGGTCAGGTCGAGTTGCAGGCAGGTCGCCCCATGGGTCTCGTGTGGGATGCGGCGCGACAGGCCGATCACCTCGCAGTCGGAGCGCGCGGCGAAATGCTTGAGCGCCGCGAAGCCGACCAGGCCGGTCGCGCCGGCCACCACCACTTTCTGCATGCGTCTCCTCGCGCGGTCTCCGGTCGGCCGACCCGCGTGAGGGCACCCGCCGGCACCATTCAGGTTGCGTCAGCCATAGCGCAGGGCGAGGCCGGCGCGAACCCGGCCCGACCGGCTGCCGCGGACCTCGGCCCGCACGCATCGGCGGTGTGCCGATGTGCCTGGCGTCGGCGGTGGGCGGATCAGTTCGCGGCGGCGCGTGCCTCGCAGCCGTCCAGCAGGCGCGCGAAGGCGCGGCCGGAGATCACCTCGAGCTGGGCGGCCGTGCCGGCGAACAGGCCGGTCGGATCACCCGCGGGATCCTTGCGCAGCAGCAGGCGCTCGTCCTCGCCGATCAGGTTGCGCAGCCGCGAGCCCAGCGGCAAGGCGAGCACGCGCCGCACGTCGACCAGCACGAACCAGGGCTGCCCGTCGATCCACACGCAGCGGACCGCATCGCTGACGCGCCGTTCTTCCATGGGCCTCGCACCTCCATTGCCCGGCGGGACATGACGGACGCCGTGGGCGATCATGTGGCGAAGCCTGCCCAGAAGCGGTCACGATGCGGTCTCGGCGGCGTCAGCGCCAGTGGCGCAGACGTTCGGCGGCGGCCTGCATGTCGGCTTCCGGCCCGCAATAGCTGAACCGGACGAAGCGGTTGCCGCGGGTGCGGTCGAAGTCCACGCCGGGGGTGGCGGCGATTCCGGCCTCGGCCAGCATCCGCGCGCAGAAGGCGACGCTGTCGTTCGAGCGGTCGCCGATATCGGCGTAGAGGTAGAACGCGCCTTCGGCGGGCGAGAGATGGGGGAAACCGGCGCCGGGGAGCGCGGCCAGCAGGTGGTCACGGGCGCGACGGTAGCGGGCGACGTTGGCCTGCAGTTCCGGATGGCAGTCGAACGCCGCCTCGGCCGCGACCTGGGAGACGTAGGGGGCGGAGATGAACAGGTTCTGCGCCAGGCACTCGACCGGACGCACCAGATCCTCGGGCAGGACGAGCCAGCCGATGCGCCAACCGGTCATCGAGAAGTATTTGGAGAAGCTGTTGACCACCACGGCGTTGGGGCTGAACGCGGCGGCGGTGGCCATCGGGCTGTCGTAGGTCAGCCCGTGATAGATCTCGTCGCTGATCAGCCGCACCCCGTTGGCGTCGCACCAGGCGGCGATCGCGGCGAGTTCGTCCGGGTGCAGCATGGTGCCGGCGGGGTTGTTCGGGCTCGCCACGATCAGCCCGTCGGGCCGCGGATCGAGCCGCTCCAGGGCGGCGACACTCGGCTGGAAGCGCGTGTCCGGGCCGGCTTCCAGGATCACCGGGGTGATGCCGAGCGCGGTCAGGATGTTGACGTAGGGCGGGTAGAAGGGCGCGGCCATGGCGACCCGGTCGCCGGGATCGAAGGCGGCGAGGAAGGCGAGCGGGAAGCCGCCCGAGGCGCCGACGGTGACCGCGATGCGGCCGATCGGCACCTCGACGCCGTACCAGTCGCGGATATGGGCGGCGATCCGCGCGCGCAGCGCGGGACGGCCGAGCGCCTCGGTGTAGCCGAGCGGGTCGCCGGAACGGAGGGCGGCGGCGACGGCGTCGAGGGCGCCTTGCGGCGCGCCGGTGCCGGGCTGGCCGACCTCCATCCGGATCACGTGTGGCGCGCCGTGGGGCAGCGCCGCCTGGCGGGCATTGGCCGCGGCGATCACGTCCATCACCAGGAAGGGGGGCGCCGATGCGCCGCGGCCGACCTTCAGCATGGGCTCAGTTGTACCAGGTGATCTTGGTCGCCTTCACCTTCAGCGGGTCGCTCCTGTCTTCCAATCCGTCGATGGTGACGACACAGGGCTTGCCTTCGGCAGTGCAGTCCTTGGTCAGCCGCTGGGTATCGGCGGGCGCGAGGCCGGAGGCGTCGATCTGGTAGTGCATCGTCGCCTGGGTGCCGATGCCGAGGACGCAGGACTTCGCGGCGGTGCAGACGATGCGGCCGGGGCCGGCGGTGGTGGCGTTCTGGGCCTGGGCCGGCGCGGCGAGCGCGAGCAGCGCGGCCAGGACGGACAGGCCGCCGGCGGTGCGGCGCGTGACCGAGGCGCGCCCGACGGCGGCGCACCCGAAGAGCGGGCGGTGGCGGCGAAGGGTCGGCGGCGAGATCATGCTCGTGTGTGTCCTCGGAGGATCGGATCAGGTGCCGCCCGCGGCCATGCCGGAGTCGCGCGGGTCGACCGCCCAGCCGCAACTGTCGGTGTTGGGGGGCAGGTAGCCGCTGCAGGCGATGACGTTGGCGCGGCCCGGATCCGGGACCGGGGCCGGCATCGGCACGTTGCTGCGCAGCGTGTTGGCCATGCCGACCGCGGCGGCGGTGGCGGCCCCGTCCTGCCCGGTGCCGCCGACCTCGGCGCGGAACGCATGGATGCGGTCGTTCCAGGCGAGCGCGGCGGCGAGCAGCGGCGGCGGCACGCTGTTGGGCGAGGCGGCCGCGACCATGCCGGTGCCGGGGAAGATGCGGCCGGTGCCGAACAGGTTGTCCATGGTGAGGGCGCAGACCACGGCGTTGCCGCTCTTGTCGAGCGTCGCGAAGGTGGTGGAGGCCGGCAGCGGCGGCATGGCGGCGGCGGTCAGCGGCTGGCCGGCCAGGATCGCCGCCGGGCTGATCCCGCCCGCGCGGTAGGAGGCGACCGCGGCGAGCGCGCGGGCGGTGGCGTTCTCGACGTCGTTGGGCGCGGCCTGCAGCGCCTGGAATGCGACGGCCGCGCCGAGCCCGCCATCGGCGGGGGGCGGGAGGAAGGCGATCTTGTCGCGGCGCGCGTCGATCACCAGCGGCGCGCTGAGCTTGGGCAGGCCGGCGCGCAGGTCGGCGGCCTGGAGCGGCCCGCCGATCAGCGGCGACGCATCGATCAGGCGGCGCGCGAGGCCGCCCTGGTAGAGGTCGCCCACGCCGCTCACCCGCAACTGCGCGAGGGTGGCCGCGAGTTCGGTCTGCACGAGCTGCTGGCCCTCGGCGATCGGCTGCCCGTCGCGGGAGAACACGGCACGGGCGCCCGGGTCGGTGAACAGCGGGCCGGCGACCACGGCGACGTCACGCGCGAGCGCGCGGGAGGTGAGGACGCCGAAGCGGGCGAGCTCCTCGGCCTTGGCGATCGGCACCTCGATCGGGCGGGTGCCATAGCGCGCGTTGAGCAGGAACATGCCGCGCGCGAGCATCGGCACGGCGGCGGGGCGGTCGGCCGGGCCGCCACCGCCGGCCGGGGCCATGGGGGTGAACAGCACCGCCTCGGGCGTGCCGCCGTTCACCGACTTGGCGTCGGGGGAATAGGCGAGGCAGGCGCCGCCGCCGCCGAGGCCGGCGCGGGACGGCAGCGTGACGGACAGCGCGAAGGCCACCGCCACCGCGGCATCGGCCGCGTTGCCGCCGCTCGAGAGCACCTCACGCCCGACCAGGGCGGCGCGCGGCTCGTCGGCGACCACGCCGCCCAGGAAGCCCTTGACGAAGCCGGGCGTGCCGGGGGGCGGCGCGTTGGAGCCGAACATGTTCCAGAAGCTGCCGCCGCTGCCGCCGCTGTCGGAGCATCCCGAGCAGATCAGGGCGAGGGCCAGGGCGACTCGACCACCGGATCGCGCTAGCATGCCGTGCATGCCGCGCTGCCTGGTCGTCCTGTCCGCGTGTCTGATTGCCATCGGCACGAGTCTTTCCGCGTGGTCTGGGACTTCGCCGCATGCGGCGACGGGGACCGTGCCATAAACGCCTTCGCCACACCCGGCAACCGCGTGTACGTCCGCGCCGTGTCGAGAGAGAAAGAGAGCTGCCCATGATGCGCCTTGCGTTCCGCCCCGTTCTGGCCGCCGTCACGGCGCTGGCCCTGCTGCTGCCGTTCGGGCCGCGCGCGGCCGTCGCTGCCGAGTTCACCGCGGCGCAGCGGGCGGAGATCGTCGCCATCATGCGCGATGCGCTGAAGCAGGATCCGTCGATCCTGCGCGAAGCGGTGCTGGCGCTGCAGGAGGACGACGCGACGCGCAGCCAGGCGGCCTCGCGGGCGGCGCTCGCAGCGGCGGGGGATTCGCTGGTCGCGCCCGGCGACCCGGTGGGCGGCAATCCGAACGGCGACGTGACGATCGTCGAGTTCTTCGACACGCGCTGCCCGTACTGCCGGAAGCTGGAGCCGGTGATGGAGTCGTTCCTGCAGAAGGACCGCAACGTGCGGCTGGTCTACAAGGACCTGCCGATCCTCGGACCGCCCTCCGTGATCGGCTCCAAGGCGCTGCTCGCGGCGGAGAAGCAGGGCGCGTACGAGAAGCTGCGCGAGGCGGTGATGCAGATGCCGCCCGACACCACCAAGGCGATGATCCAGCAGGCGGCGACGCGGCTGGGGCTCGACTGGCCGCGGCTCGAGCGGGACATGAACGACCCGGCGGTGCAGCAGCGGCTGGACGCCAACCTGAAGCTCGCCCGCACGCTGGGGATCCAGGGCACGCCGGCGCTGGTGGTGGGCAAGGAGATCATCCCCGGCGCGGTCGACCTGCCGGAGCTGACCAAGGCGGTGGCGGCGGCGCGGCAGGCCGGATGACCGCCGCGACCGGGGGAGGCCGCGCGTGATCCCGCTGTTCGGGACCTGGCAGGCCTGGGCGCTGCTGTCGGCCGGATTCGCTGCGCTGACCGCGATCTTCGCCAAGATCGGGGTGGCGCAGATCGGCTCCGACTTCGCAACGTTCATTCGCACGCTGGTGGTGATCGCGGCGCTGGCGGGCCTGCTGACCGCATTGCGCGGCTGGCAGTCCCCAGCCACCGTGCCCGCTCGGACATGGCTGTTCCTGGTGCTCTCGGGGCTCGCGACCGGGGCGTCGTGGATCTGCTACTTCCGCGCGCTGAAGCTGGGCGATGCCGCGCTGGTGGCGCCGATCGACAAGCTGTCCGTGGTGCTGGTGGCCGTGTTCGGCGTGCTGTTCCTGGGCGAGCGGTTGGCGGCGGTGAACTGGCTGGGCATCGCACTGATCGCGGCCGGCGCGATCCTGGTCGCCTGGAAACCCTGACCCGGCGGCGAAAGCCCGAGCCGTCAGTACTAGTACGCCTGTCGCGGACCCTGCCGCTGTGCGATGCAGGGGTCATGATGCTTTGGAATGAATTCGCGCCGGGCGCCCGTGCGCCGGTTGCGGGCTTCTACGACCTGCTCAACGTCCTGGGCCGGCCGGCGGGCACCCGCATCTGGTGCGAAGAGGGCGAGGAGCTGCCCCCTGCCCCGATCGGCTGGACCTGGCAGTTCGGCGGCACCTCGGCGGCCGCCGACCCGAGGACCTCCGACGAGGACTGACCGCTCCTCCTTCCCCGCGCCTACTCCTTCACCGCGCCGGTCATCGAGGAGACGTAGTACTCCACGAAGAACGAGTAGATCAGCGCGACCGGCACCGACCCCAGCAGCGAGCCCGCCATCAGCGACCCCCACTGGTAGACGTCGCCGGTCACCAGTTCGGTCAGGATCGCCACCGGCACCGTCTTCTTCTCGGTGCTCTGGATGAAGGCGAGCGCGTAGATGAACTCGTTCCACGACAGCGTGAACGCGAAGATGCCGGCGGAGATCAGGCCCGGCACCGCGAGCGGCAGGGTGATCCGGCGCAGGATCTGCAGCCGCGAGGCGCCGTCGATCAGCGCGCATTCCTCGAGCTCGTAGGGGATCGACTTGAAGTAGCCGATCAGCAGCCAGGTGCAGAACGGGATCAGGAAGGTCGGGTAGGTCAGGATCAGCGCGACCGGGCTGTCGAACAGGCCGAACTGGAAGATCAGCGTCGCCAGCGGGATGAACAGGATGGTCGGCGGCACGAGATAGGCGAGGTAGATCGCGAGTCCGACATGCTGCGCGCCCTTGAAGCGCAGCCGCTCGATCGCGTAGGCGGCCAGCACCGAGGCGCCGACCGACAGGAAGGTGGCCGCCGTCGCGATGCCCATCGTGGTCATCAGCCAGCGCGGATACTCGGTCTCGAACAGCAGCTTGCGGATGTTCTCGAGCGTCGGCGAATGCACCCAGAACGGGTTGTACTTCTTGTAGTCGTACATCTCGTAGTCGGGTTTCACCGACGTGATGGCCATCCAGTAGAACGGGAACAGCAGCACGATCAGGAACAGCGCCAGCGGGATGTAGACGGTGATCACGCGTCGGGTGCGGCTGTCCCAGGACAGGCGCTCCGGCTCGTCGACGGTCTTCCCGGCGATGACCTGGAATTCCTCCTCCGCGGTGATGACGGTCGGTTCAGTCATTGCCGCCTCCCTGCTGCCACTTGCGCCGGCCGACCCCGAAGAAGCAGAGCAGCGTCGCCAGCACGAGGAACGGGATCATGGAGACGGCGATCGCCGCCCCTTCCCCCAGTTGCGACCCGGGGATCGCGCGCTGGAATGCGAGCGTCGCCATCAGATGGGTCGAGTTGAACGGACCGCCGCGGGTGATCGCGTAGACGAGCTGGAAGTCCGAGAAGGTGAACAGCACCGACAGCGTGAGCGCGACCGAGAGGATCGGCATCAGCAGCGGCACGGTGATGCGGCGGAACTTCTGCCAGCCGGAGGCGCCGTCGAGCAGCGCGGCCTCGTAGAGCGAGGGCGAGATGGTCTGCAGCCCGGCGAGCAGGGTGATGGCGACGAACGGGATGCCGCGCCAGACATTGGCGACGATCAGCGACCAGCGCGCCGGCCATGGGCTGCCGAGGAAGTCGTAATAGTGCTCGCGCAGATGCAGCACGTTCACCACGACGTAGGAGATGATCGAGAATTGCGGGTCGTAGATCCACCACCACGCGATCGAGGACAGCACGGTCGGCACGATCCAGGGCAGCAGCACGATCGCGCGCAGGAACGCCTTGAACGGCACGTGGTGGTTGAGCAGCAGCGCGAGCCAGAGGCCGAGGAGGAATTTCCCCGCGGTCGCCACCGCCGTGTAGAAGATGGTGTACCAGACGGCGTTCCAGAACACCGGGTCGTCCATCAGGGACTGGAAGTTCTCGAGCCCGATATAGGAGCCGCGCTGGCCGATCGTGGTGTCGGTCAGCGACAGCCACAGGCCGAGGCCCAGCGGATAGGTCAGGAACACGACCAGCAGGCCGGCGGTCGGCAGCATGCAGAGCGTGACGAGGAAGGGCTTCGAATCGAACAGCCGCGCGAGCCAGCTCTCCTGCCGCTGCGGCACGAATCTCGGCCGCGTGTCGACCGTCGCGTCCATGGCTCCTCCTCGGGGACCGTTCGGATCCCTCGTTCAACACGGAACGCCCCGCCGTCAGGGCGCCGGGGCCGCTCGCCTTGGCGTCAGGCCGGGTGTGCCCCGGTCATTCTCGCGGCACCGACTTCCACACCGTCATGGCCGGGCTTGGCCCGGCGATCCTCGCGGCATCATGCCGGTGGGGATGGCCGGCACGGTGGCCGGCCATGACGGAAGGTCCTGGCCGGGGCACCGACCTCCCCTCGTCATGGCCGGGCTCGACCCGGCCATCCCCGGCGGTACCGTTCCGGTGGCCGCCGGCTCACCCCTTCAGGTATCGCGCCGCCTGGCGAGCTGCCTGCTTCACCGCCGCTTCCGGCGTCGCATTGCCGGAGGCGACGGAGGCGAACATGTCCACCAGCGTGTAGTTCGCCGCCACCGCCGAGGACGCCGCGGTGATCGGCCCGTGGTACCCGTCGTAGTACGGCGTGTCCATCGACCCGAGATACGGCTTCAGCTTCGGGTCCGCGTCCCAGAACGCCATCTTCGCGTAGTTCTTCAGCGAGTTGGACCAGTAGCCGAGGCAGCCCGCGAGCCAGGGCCCATATTGCGGCGCCTCCATCATGAAGCGCAGGTATTCCTTCGCCGCGTTCGGATATTTCGTGTGCTTGAAAACCATGGCGTTGACGACCAGCGCCGATTGCGGCTGGCGCTTCGCCACGCCGAACGGCGGAAGCTGGTGATTGATGTCGGCCGCGATCTCCTGCAGCTTCGGATCCTGCGAGTTCTTGCAGGCGAAGTAGATCGACACGCCGTTGAACGTCAGGCTGATGTCGCCCGACACGAAGGCCTTGTTGTTCGACGGGTCGCCCCAGGACAGCGTGCCCTGGATCATCTGCGGATACAGCTCGCGGGCATATTTCAGCGCCTCGATCGTCTCCTTCGTATCGAGCGAGACCTTGCCCTTCTCGTCGGTCAGTGCCGCGCCATGCGACCACAGCAACCAGTTCGCGAACCCGTTGCCGTCGCCGACCGCGTGGCCGAGTGCGAAGCCCACCGGATGGTTGGCCGCCTTGAGCTTCTTCGCCATGTCGAGGAAGCCGGCGAGGTCGTTCGGGATCTTGTCGTAGCCGACCTCCTTCAGCCAGGAGGTGCGATAGACCGAGGCGCCGCCGGAGCCGCCCATCGGAATCGCGAGCCACTCCTTGGTGTTCCACTTGCGGCCGTAGAGGCTGCCGAGCTCGTACCAGCCGCCGTATTTGGTGCCGAGATACTCGGCGAGGTCGGTGACCGGCACGAGCTTGTCGGCATAGATCTGCGGATCGGAGCCGAAGCCGATGATGATGTCGGGACCGGCGCCGGTGTTGCCGGCGACCGCGGTCTGCGGGCGGAGGTCTTCCCAGCTCACGAAGTCCACCCGCACGTCGATGCCGGTCTGATCGGTGAACTTCTTGGTATTGGCGCGGAACAGGACCTCGTCGGGCTCGACGAACTTCGCCGGGCGCAGCACGCGCAGCGTGGCGCCGGATTCCGGCTTGAAGGTCAGGGGCGCGACGTTCTCGGTGGGCACGTCGAGATCGGCCGCGCGTGCGCCGATCAGCGGGATCGTGGGAGCAGCCAACGCGGCGGCACCCATCAGAAGGGACTGGCGTCGAGTGACTTGCGGCATTTCCTCACCTTGCCCGCGATCCGACGATCACGGCTTTATCGTTACCACCCATCCGTAGCAGCCCCGGCGGGCGAGGAACAAGGGTGGTCTGGGAGGGAGGCTGGCGGAGCTGGAGGTCGTGCGTCCGGGCCGCAGCGTTCGTGCTGGTGGCGGGAGGCTGGAGGTCGTGCGTCCGGGCCGCAGCGTTCGTGCTGGTGGCGGAGGCTGGAGGTCGTGCGCCCGGGCCGCAGCGTTCGTGCTGGTGGCGGAGGCTGGAGGTGGTGCGTCTGGGTCGGGGCGTTCGTGCTGGCGGCGGAGGCTGGAGGTCGTGCGTCCGGGCCGCAGCGTTCGTGCTGGTGGCGGAGGCTGGAGGTGGTGCGTCCGGGCCGCAGCGTTCGTGCTGGTGGCGGAGGCTGGAGGTCG
>JAFKLG010000134.1 GCA_017304945.1 Rhodospirillales bacterium | reverse complement strand
CCGCTTCCAGTCGGACGTCGCCATAGGTCTTGGCCAGCCGCAGGATGCCGAGACACGCTCGGAAGCCCTGCTCGGGGTGCGGCTTGGTGCGCATGATGGTCTCGACCAGGGCGGCGGTGCCCGGCCCGACCTGGGTCGCAAAGGACAGCGTGTGCCCGATGCCAACCGCGCGCGCGATCGTCCGCACGCTCGCGCCGCACGCATACTTCAGCCGCAAAACCTCTCGCACCTTCCGCATCGACAATCTCTCGGCTGGCATCGTGTCCCCCCTGGTCGGAGGACCACGCTACCGTCATGAAATCGTCGACTTCGGCCCCGCACCCTCCTCAGGGCTGTCCGGGATCGATCGGAATCACTGTCCGGCTTCCGTCGGAATCAGTGTCCGGCTTCCGTCGGAATCAGTGTCCGCCTTCCGTCGGAATCACCGTCCGCCTTGGCTCGGAATACGCACCTGAGCAAACAGGCCGGCAATCGTCGCGCCCCATCATGGTGGCGTAGTGGCCGGCGGTACGCTTGATCCCGCAGCGCCGGCACATCGCTGGAACCGGGCGTCCGTCGGGTCCTCGAGGGATCGAGCCGAGCCGGGAAGAACGGCGCAGTGCCGCAGCGCGGGCTTCAGCAAGCCCGTACAAGCCAGGCTCGATCCGCTCGAAAAATCCGTAGACGTTGCGCAGCAGGACCCGCCCGGCGCCAGGTGCAATCGCTTCAGGTCCCGCGGGCGCAGCGGCCGAGCCTGCAACGCAGCGGCGCAGGTCAGGGCCTGTTGCCGGTAGGCGATCATAATCGGCTGCCGCGTCGAGCCTCCGCGCGTGGGATCACCTTGCCGCGCTGCGTATTCCTTCGGTAGGCGGCGACGCTGACGGAGATTCGGCCGCGTGCGATACGGCGCAGGTTCGGCCAAGATCTCGACGCGGTTCCGCGCACCTCTCCCTTCACCTCGAAGTCCTACGCCTCAAGGAAGATTTTGGCGACGTAATAGAGGAAGATCTCGAGCCCCCGGGCAGAGCGAATTGGCAGCCGCCGTTCGATCCGATGATTGCCTCATCGCCGATGTTCCTCGTTGCATCCTAGGCGTGCGACCGTGTACCGGGCACCGGCTACGCGAGCGCTAGTCTTTAGGCATCGGTATGAGCCCGCCCTCGGATGCCTGATGCGGGCCGCGAGGAATAGAGAAAGGAGCACGGCAGCTTCGCCGAGAGCGTGACCAACGACGACTTCCGCCTGCTTGCCGACAATCTCCCGACCCTGGCCTGGATGGCCGATGCCCAGGGCTATCTCCTTTGGTATAATCGACGCTGGCACGAATACTGCGGCACCACGCCCGGGCAAGTGGAGGGTTGGGGCTGGCAATCCGTGCATGATCCTGCCGTGTTGCCCGACGTGCTCGTGCGGTGGCGCGCCTCGATCGCCTCCGGCTCGCCCTTCGAGATGACGTTCCCACTGCGCGGCGCTGACGGCGTGTTCCGGCCATTCCTGACCCGCGTGCAGCCCGTTCGCGACCAAGCCGGACAGATTACGCGCTGGTTCGGCACCAACACCGAAATCTCATCGCAGATAGCTGCCGATGAGCGGCTGCGGGAGAGCGAGGCGCAGTTGCGCGAGCTGGTCGGCACACTCGATCTTGCAACCGTCCTGGTCCGCGACTTGGATGGCATAATCCGGTTCTGGTCGCGGGGCTGCGAGCGCCTCTATGGCTGGACGGCCGATGAGGCGGTGGGCCGGGAAGCCCGGGACCTGCTGCGGACCGAGTATCCCCTCCCCCTTGCCGCCGTCGAGGCGATCCTGCTGCGCGAGGGGGAGTGGCGTGGTGATCTGCGCCAGGCACACCGGGATGGTACTCCGCTGGTCGTAGCCGCGTACAAGGCGCTGCGCCGCGACGAGCGGGGCGGCCCGGCGGTCATGGAGAGCCTCGCCGACGTCACGGCGCTGCGCCAGACGCAGGCGGAGCTGGAGCGGCTCAACACAGAATTGGAGGTGCGTGTTGAGGCGCGCACGGCGGAGCTGATGGCGGCCGAAGCTCATCTGCGGCAGTCGCAAAAGATGGAGGCGGTGGGTCAGCTCACGGGGGGACTGGCGCACGATTTTAACAATCTCCTGCAAGGCATAGCCGGCAGCCTGGAGCTGCTACAGGCCCGTATCGCGCAGGGGCGGCTAGGCGAGGCCGACCGCTACATCACCGCGGCTCAGGGGGCGGCCAAGCGAGCGGCGGCGTTGACGCACCGGCTGCTCGCCTTCTCGCGGCGGCAGACGCTCGAC
>JAFKLG010000133.1 GCA_017304945.1 Rhodospirillales bacterium | reverse complement strand
GCGGCGGCCGCGGGGCCTGCTCCGGCGGGCGGCGCTGCGGCGGGGCCGAACGCGGCGCCGGCCGGCAGGGCCGCGGCGCCGGGGGCGGGCGCGCCGTCTGCGACGCCCGTCAATACCGGTGGCACGCCACCAGCCGACGCCGCCGCCGTGTCCGCGGGCGCCGCGTCCGGCGGCACGATCCCCGCCGCGGGCGCCGTCGCCGCGCCGGCATCTGGAAGCACCGTCGCCGTGCCGGCATCCGACAACACCGTACCAGCGGCCGCCAGCACCGTGTCCCCGACGCCGGTGCCTGCCGCTGCGGCGATGCCGGCAGCCCCCGTCACGGCCGCGCCCGCCTCCATGCCGTCGGCTGGCACCCCGCAAACCGGATCGACCCCGGCCGGGGGTGCGCCGCTGCGCTTGACCGATCCGCTGCCGCAGCCGGACGCGGCGAAGCCGGCCACCACGCCCTGACCGTTCAGCCGGGGTAGGGCGGGCCTTTCAGCTCGACCACGTTGCCCTCCGGGTCGTCCACGTAGATCGAGGGGCCCTGGCCGTCGGCGCCATAGCGCGACACTTCCTCGCCCGGCGCGCAGCCATGCCGGCGCAGATGCGCGAGGATCTCGGCGGCGTCCCAGGGCTCCACCTGCAGACAGAAATGTTCGAGGTTGCGTCCCTCGCGCCCCGGCGCCGCGCCGCCACGCTGCCCGATCGGCCCGTCCACCGGCACCAGATCGATCAGCGAGGACCCCGCCCGCAACTGGTAGAGCCCAAGCTCCGCCTGCACCTTTTCGACCGGGCAGCCGAGGACGTCGCGGTAGAAGGCGATCATCCGCTCGATGTCGCGCACGCGCAGGACCAGGTGGTCCACCTGCTTGATCTGGAACATCGTCCCCTCCGCCCGAACCGGCCGCATTGTTGACCCAGCCGCCAAGCCCGCTCAAGGCTTGCACCGACGACGAGCGAGGTGAGGGATGCGGGAGACGCTACGCGGCCAGGTCCAGACGGTTCTCGGCCCCATCGACCCGGCGCGGCTGGGCCGCACGCTGATGCATGAGCACATCCTGTGGGACATCCGTCCGCCGCCGGATCGCGGAGCGGAGGTGGACCAGGGGCCGGAGATCGATCTCTGCACCTGCTGGAAGATCAACTACGGGCAGATCCGGGCGCCGCGGAACGCGGTGCTGCAATGCGAGGCGACCGCGGCGGAGGAGATCGGGGAGCTGCGTGCGGCCGGCGGCGAGTCGGTGGTCGAGCTGAGCTGCGGCGGCCTCGCCCCGGATCCCGAGGGGCTGGCCGGCGTCAGCCGCAAGAGCGGCGTGCACATCGTCATGGGCTGCGGCCACTACGTGCACGAGTATCAGGACCCGGCGAATGCGGCCCGCCAGCCCGAGGACTTCGCGCGGGAGATGATCGCGCAGGTGTTCGAGGGCGCCTGGGGCACGTCGATCCGCGCCGGCATCATCGGCGAGATCGGCTGCCAGGCGCCTTGGACCGACCAGGAGAAGCGGGTGATGGCGGGTGCCTTGCTGGCGCAGCGCGAGACGGGGGCGGCGGTGAACGTGCATCCCGGCCGGCATCCCGACCAGCCGCAGGAGATTGCCGACTTCGTGCGCGCGCATGGCGGAGACGCGAGCCGGGTCATCATCAGCCACATCGACCGCACGATCTTCGACGAGACCCGGCTGCTGCGCCTGGCCGACAGTGGCGTGGTGATCGAGTTCGACCTGTTCGGCACCGAACAGTCGTACTACAAGCTGGCCGATATCGACATGCCGAACGATGCGGTGCGGCTGCGGCTGATCCGCACCCTGATCGCGCATGGGCATCTGGAGCGCGTGGTGATCAGCCACGACATCTGCTCGCGCACCCGTCTGACGCGTTTCGGCGGGCATGGGTATGGGCACATTTTCTCGAACGTGCTGCCGATGATGCGGCGTCGCGGCTTCGATCAGGCGGAGATCGACGCGATCCTGGTGCACAACCCGCGGCGGTTGCTGACGATCGTGTAGCGGCGGGCGAGGTTGGGGGTGGTTGGGGCTCCGGCGTCAGCGGAGACCCACCGTCATTGGGAGACGACCGTACGGGACACGGCCGTCATCGGACACGGCCGTCATCGGGACACGGCCGTCATCGGGACACCACCGTCATCGGGACACGGCCGTCATCGGGACACGGCCGTCATCGGGACACGGCCGTCGTCGGGACACGGCCGTCATCGGGACACAGCCGTCATCGGGACACAGCCGTCATCGGGACACGGCCGTCATCGGGACACGGCCGTCATCAGGACACCA
>JAFKLG010000035.1 GCA_017304945.1 Rhodospirillales bacterium | reverse complement strand
CCATCGCGCCGCGCGGCGCGGACCTCCTGGCCGGTTCGGCGCCCCTTCCGCGCCCGCCGGATATCTGCGAGCGTGGCCCGCCATGAACGACGCCATGCCCCCGGACGCGATCGCGATCCACCGCAGCCTGCTCACGATCGACACCCATATCGACATCCCCTGGCCGACCGGGCCGGACCCGTTCGAGGATGGCCCGCGCTGCGTCGACATGCCCAAGATGCGCCGGGGCGGCATCACCGCCGGCTGCTTCGCCGCCTATGTGCCGCAGGCGCCGCGCAGCCCCGCGACGGAGGACGCCGCCTACGCCCGCGCCACCGCCATGCTGCAGGCGATCAACGCGATGGGCCGCAACCAGGCCGGCTTCACCGTCCGCGTCGCCACCACCGCCGCCGAGATCGAAGCCGCCAAGCGGGACGACGTGCTCGCGGTCGTCCCGGCGGTCGAGAACGGGTTCGCGATCGGCGCCGACCTCTCCCGCATCGCCGTGCTGCGGGCGCTGGGCGCGCGCTACATGACGATGACGCACAACGGTCACAATGCGCTGGCGGATTCGAGCAACCCGCGCCGCGACCTCGGCGACCGCGACGCGGAGCACGGCGGCCTCTCCGCCCTGGGCCGCGCCGCCATCGCCGAGATGAACCGCGTCGGCATGGTGGTCGACGTCGCGCATGTCTCGCGCGATTCGATGCTGCAGGCGGCCGAAACCTCGCGCACGCCCGTTCTCTCGACCCATTCCTGCGTCAGCGCGCTCTGCGATCATCCGCGCAACATGATGGACTGGCAGCTCGACCTGCTGCGGGACGTGGGCGGGGTGATCCAGATCACCGCGGTCGCCGCCTTCCTGCGCCCCAACGCCAAGCCGGATCAGGTCACCACGGCGGACTTCGCCGATCACATCGACCACGCGGTGAAGCGCATCGGCATCGACCATGTCGGCATCTCGTCGGATTTCGACGGCGGCGGCGGATTCAGCGACTGGCGCAACGCAGGGGACAGCGCCAACGTTACCGCTGAACTGCTGCGCCGCGGCTATGACCGGGACGCACTCGCCAAACTGTGGGGCGGCAACTTTCTTCGCGTCCTGCGCATCGCCGAGGAGAAGGCGGGATGATCCCGACCGTTCGGCTGCCCTCCGGGGAGGAGGTGTCCGCGCTGGGCCAGGGCACCTGGTACATGGGTGAGCGGCGCGACCGCCGCCGCGCGGAGGCCGACGCCCTGCGTCTCGGTCTCGACCTCGGCCTCACGCTGATCGACACCGCCGAAATGTATGCCGATGGCGGCGCCGAGGAGGTGGTGGCCGAGGCCATCGCCGGCCGCCGTGACGAGGCGTTCGTGGTCAGCAAAGTCTACCCGCACAACGCCTCCCGCAGCGGCGTGCCGGCCGCCTGCGCGCGCAGCCTGAAGCGGCTGCGGACCGACCGCATCGACCTGTATCTGCTGCACTGGCGCGGCAGCCACCCGCTGGAAGAGACCGTCGCCGCGTTCGAGGCCTTGCAGCGCGCCGGCAAGATCCGTCACTGGGGCGTGTCCAATTTCGACACCGACGACATGGAGGAACTGGCGGAGATTGCCGGCGGCGCCGCCTGCACCACCGATCAGGTTCTGTACAACCCCGGCAACCGCGGGATCGAGTTCGACCTGCTGCCCTGGTGCGCCGATCGCGGCATCCCGCTGATGGCCTACTCGCCGTTCGGCCACGATCCGGCGCGCCTGCTCCGCTCCCGCGCGCTGACCGCCGTGGCCGCGCGGCATGGCGTGACACCCGCCCAGGTCGCGATTGCCTGGAGCCTCCGGTCCGGCCGCGTGATCTCGATCCCGAAAGCCTCCAGTCCCGACCACGTGCGCGACAACGCCGCCGCCGCGTCCGTGCAGCTCACCCCAGAGGACCTCGCCGAGATCGACGCCGCGCACCCGCCGCCCGCCCGCAAGCAGTCGCTCGCGATGCTCTGACCGGCGGGTTGTCGGCGCAGCCTCCAATCGTCGCAGCATTGTGTCACCCCGCCGGCCTCGCTTGTCCGGCTTCGGCCGCGGCCCTGACTCCCGACTCCAAGGGGCTCTGCTAGCCTTGGCCGCGTGAGCGATCCCCTTCTCGCCCTGCTGCTGCTCGTGCTCGTGCTGATGCCGGTCCTCGCCCCGCTGGCCCGGCTGGCGCGGGTGGGTGGCCCGTACGTCCCCGGCGGCATCGCCATCCTGGCGCTCCTCGCCACGCTCCTCGCGCTCGCCCTGCTCGGCCTCGAAGCACCGCCGGCGGCGCTCGACCTCCCGCTCGGGCCGCCCGACCATGGGCTGCGCGTCGTGCTCGATCCGGTCGCGGCGGTCCTGCTCGCCCTGGTGCTGGCCCCCGGCGCCATCGCCGCCTG
>JAFKLG010000022.1 GCA_017304945.1 Rhodospirillales bacterium | reverse complement strand
GCTGATCGGCGAGGCGCCGCGCGTGGAGGATGATCGCGCCAGGCCGCGCGCGTGGCTCGATGCAGACCAGCACGCGCTCCCCGGCGGCCCAGGGGCCGTGGATCGCGTGGCTCTGCATGTAGTCGCGCATCTGCTCGTCGACGCGCTGGGCGGTGCGGCGCAACGCCAGCTCGCGCAGCGCGGTCAGGTTGCCGGCCTGAAAGTAGTGGCGGATCGCGCGGTCCGCCTGGCGCGGCACATAGACCTTGCCGTCCCGCAGCCGCTGGATCAGGTCCGCCGGCGTGAGGTCGATCAGCTCGATCTCGTCGGCGCGGTCGATCAGCCGATCGGGCACCGTCTCCCGCACGCGGATGCGGGTGATGCGGGCGACCACGTCGTTCAGGCTCTCGACATGCTGGACGTTCAACGTGGTCCAGACGTCGATGCCGGCAGCGAGCAGTTCCTCCACGTCGAGATGCCGCTTGGGATGGCGGCTGCCGGGCGCGTTGGTGTGGGCGAGCTCGTCGACCAGCACCAGGGCCGGCTTGCGCGCCAGGATGCCGTCGAGATCCATCTCGGGCAGGGTGCGCCCCTTGTAGGCGACGCCCCGGCGCGGGATGACCTCGAGCCCGACCAGCAGTGCCTCGGTCTCGGCGCGGCCATGCGTCTCGACGACGCCGACCACCACGTCCTGCCCGGCGCGGCGGCGGAGCTGGGCCGCGCTGAGCATCTCATAGGTCTTGCCGACCCCGGGCGCGGCGCCGAGGAAGATCTTGAGCCGTCCGCGCGTGCCGTCACCGGCGAGCTTGAGCAGCGCCTCCGGCGAGGGGCGCGCGGGAGCGGCGCGTTCATCCATACGCTTATTCTACCACGCGCCCTCAGCCGGGCGGCAGCGCATCGAGCGCGCGGTTGAGCGCCAGCACGTTCACCCTGGGCTCGCCGATCAGGCCGAGGAACCGGCCGCTTATATGCTGTTCGACGAGGGCGCGCACCCGGTCCTCGGGCAGGTTGCGGGCATGGGCGACCCGGGGCACCTGGAACAGCGCCGCCGCCGGCGAGATGTCCGGATCGAGGCCGCTGGCCGAGGTGGTCACGAGGTCGACCGGAACCGGCGTGCCGGGATTCTCGGCCTGCAGGGTGGCGGCGTCGCCCTTCACCCGGTCGATCAGCGCCTGGCTGGTCGGACCGAGATTGGAGCCGCCGGAGTTGGCCGCGTTGTACGGCACCGGGATCGTCTTGCTGGGATCCTTCGGGTCGGTGCCGGTGGTGGCGGACGGGCGGCCGTGGAAGTAGCGCGGGCTGGTGAAGGACTGGCCGATCAGGGCGGAGCCGATCACCTTGCCGTCCTGCTCGATCAGGCTGCCATTCGCCTGCGACGGGAACACGAGCTGGGCGATGCCGGTCATGGCGAGCGGGTAGGCGAGGCCGGTGATCAGCGTCATGCCGACGATCATCACGAGCGCGGGGCGGAGATGGGAGATCATGCGGGAAGTCATGATGAGGTGCCTCGATGGGGAGCGCCGTGGTCCATGGCGCTCACGCGGTTCGTGTCATTCCGGCGCCCGTCGTGGGATCCACGGATGCGGGCGGGGGCGAGCAGGGACGTCGTGGATGGCCGGCCTTCGCCGGCCATGACACGGGGGCGGTGTCGGTCATGACCGGGCGTTCCCAGAGATGGGTCACGCCAGCCCCACGGCGGAGACCAGCATGTCGATCAGCTTGATGCCGACGAACGGCGCCACGAGGCCGCCCACGCCGTAGATCAGCAGGTTGCGGCGGAGCAGCGCGGCGGCGCCGATCGGCCGGTAGGCGATGCCCTTCAGCGCCAGCGGGATCAGCGCCACGATGATCAGCGCGTTGAAGATGATCGCCGACAGGATCGCGCTCTGCGGCGTCGACAGATGCATCACGTTCAGCGCGCCGAGCTGCGGGTAGAAGGCGAGGAACATCGCCGGGATCATCGCGAAGTACTTGGCCACGTCGTTGGCGATGCTGAACGTGGTCAGGGCGCCGCGCGTCATCAGCAACTGCTTGCCGATCTCGACGATCTCGATGAGCTTGGTCGGATCGCTGTCGAGGTCGACCATGTTGCCCGCCTCGCGGGCGGCCATGGTGCCGGTGTTCATCGCCACGCCGACATCTGCCTGCGCCAGCGCCGGGGCGTCGTTGGTGCCGTCGCCGCACATCGCCACCAGCTTGCCCTGCGCCTGCTCGTCGCGGATCAGCTTGAGCTTCGTCTCCGGCGTCGCCTGGGCGAGGAAGTCGTCCACCCCGGCTTCGGCGGCGATCGCGGCGGCGGTGAGCGCGTTGTCGCCGGTGATCATCACGGTGCGGATGCCCATCCGCCGCAGCGCGGCGAAGCGCTCGCGGATGCCGCCCTTGACGATGTCCTTCAGGTAGATGACGCCCAGCAGCCGGCCGTTGCGGGCGACGGCGAGCGGGGTGCCGCCGGCCTTGGCGATCTCCTCGGCGCGGGCGGTCAGCTCGCGGACCGCGGCGTCGGTCACCGCATCGCGCACCGCGACGGCGCCCTGGCCGGAGTCGATGCCCTGGCGCACCCAGGCGAGCACCGCGTCCACCGCGCCCTTGCGGATCGAGACGTGCTCGTAGTCGATGCCCGACAGCCGTGTCTGCGCGGAGAACGGCACGAACTGTGCGCCGATCGGGGCCATGTCGCGGCTGCGCAACCCGTACTTCTCCTTGGCGAGCACGACGATGGAGCGGCCTTCGGGCGTCTCGTCGGGCAGGGAGGCGAGCTGTGCCGCCTCCGCCAGTTCCTGCGCCGTGACGCCGGCGATCGGTTGGAACTCGGTCGCCTGGCGGTTGCCCAGCGTGATCGTGCCGGTCTTGTCGAGCAGCAGCGTATCAACGTCGCCCGCCGCCTCGACGGCGCGGCCGGACATCGCCAGCACGTTGAAGCGCACCAGCCGGTCCATGCCGGCGATGCCGATCGCCGAGAGCAGCGCGCCGATCGTGGTGGGGATCAGCGCGATGAACAGCGCCACCAGCACCACCACCGAGATCCCCCCACCCGCATACGCCGCGAAGCTCGGGATCGTCGCCACGGCGAACACGAAGATGATGGTGAGGCCGGCGAGCAGGATGTTCAGCGCGATCTCGTTCGGCGTCTTCTGCCGTTCGGCGCCCTCCACCAGCGCGATCATGCGGTCGAGGAAGGTGGAGCCCTGGGCCGCGGTGATGCGCACCACGATCCAGTCGGACAGCACGCGGGTGCCGCCGGTGACGGCGGAGCGGTCGCCACCGGATTCACGGATGACCGGGGCCGACTCGCCGGTGATCGCGCTCTCGTCGACCGAAGCGATGCCCTCCACCACCTCGCCGTCGGAGGGGATCAGATCGCCGGCCTCGACCAGCACGACGTCGCCCTGCTTGAGGTCGGGCGCGGCGACCGGCTCCCACAGGCCTTGCGGGTTGAAGCGTCCGTCGCTGCCGGCGATCAGGCGCTTGGCCTGGGTCTCGGTGCGGGCGCGGCGCAGCGTCGCCGCCTGCGCCTTGCCGCGGCCCTCGGCCACGGCTTCGGCGAAGTTGGCGAACAGCACGGTGACCCACAGCCACAGGATGATCTGCAGGTTGAAGCCGAACCCGGCGCCGCCGATCGCGAGGCTGCGCAGGGCGAGCACGGTGGTGAGGGCGGCGACGACCTCGACCACGAACATCACCGGGTTGCGCACCATCAGGCGCGGATCGAGCTTGCGAAAGGCCTGGCCGATCGCGGGGACCAGGATGGCCGGGTCCAGCAGGGTCGGCTGGGCAGTGCGGGATTGCGTGGACATGGAGGAGTCCCGTCTCAATACAGGGTGCCGGCGAGCATCGAGAGGTGCTCGACGATCGGACCCAGGGCCAAAGCCGGCAGGAAGGTGAGGCCGCCGGTGATCAGGATCACGCCGGTGACCAGGCCCACGAACAGGCCGCCATCGGTCGGGAAGGTTCCGGATGAAACCGGCACGATCTTCTTGCGGGCGAGCGAGCCCGCGACCGCCAGCATCGGCACGATCACCAGGAAGCGGCCGGCGAACATGGCGAGCCCCAGCGTGTCGTTCCAGAACGGCACGTTGGCGGACAGGCCGGCGAAGGCGCTGCCGTTGTTGCCGGTGGCCGAGGTGTAAGCATAGAGCGCCTCGGAGAACCCGTGCGGACCGGCATTGGCGAGCGCGCTGGTACCGGCGGGGATCACCACCGCGAGCGCGGTGAAGCCCAGGATCGACAGCGGCAGGCAGAGGATCGCCAGCATGGCCATCTTCACCTCCTTCGCCTCGAGCTTCTTGCCGAGGTATTCGGGGGTGCGCCCGACCATCAGGCCGGCCACGAACATCGCCACGATCACGAACAGCAGCATGCCGTAGAGGCCGGAGCCGACGCCGCCATAGATGATCTCGCCCAGCATGATGTTGAGCATCGGCACGAGCCCGCCGAGCGGCATCAGGCTGTCATGCATGGCGTTGACCGCGCCGCAGGAGGCATCGGTGGTGATGGTCGCGAACAGCGCCGAGTTGACGATGCCGAACCGGACTTCCTTGCCTTCCATGTTGCCGCCGGTCGGATCGACGTGGAACGCGGCGAAGGCGGGGTTGCCCGCGGCCTCGGCCCAGTAGAGGGCGACGGTGCCGGCCAGGAACAGCAGCGCCATGACGGCGAAGATCGCCCAGCCCTGCCGCTCATCCTTGACGGCGCGGCCGAACACGTTCGTCAGCGCCGCGCCGATCGCGAAGATCAGCAGCATCTGGATCAGGTTGGTGAGCGCGGTCGGATTCTCGAACGGGTGCGCGGAGTTGGCGTTGAAGAAGCCGCCGCCATTGGTGCCGAACATCTTGATCGCTTCCTGCGAGGCGACCGGCCCTTGCGCGATGAGCTGCTTCGCGCCCTCGAGCGTGGTGACGTCGGTGTAGGCGGAGAGGTTCTGCGGCACGCCCTGCCAGACGAAGACCAGGGTGACGACGATGCAGACCGGGAGCAGGACGTACAGGGTGCAGCGGGTCATGTCGACCCAGAAATTACCCACCGTGTCGGCGCCGCGCCTGGCGAAGCCGCGGATCAGCGCCAGCGCCAGCGCGACGCCGGTGGCGGCCGAGACGAAGTTGTGCACCGTCAGCCCGGCCATCTGCACCAGGTACGACATCGTCGCTTCCGGCACGTAGGACTGCCAGTTGGTGTTGGTGACGAAGCTTACCGAGGTGTTGAAGGCGAGGTCGGGCGAGACCGCGTCCAGGCCTTGCGGGTTGAAGGGCAGCACGGCCTGCAGCCGCTGCAGGGCATAGAGCAGGGCGAAGCCGGCCAGGGTGAAGGCCAGCATCGCGACCGCGTAGACGGTCCAGTGCTGTTCGGCCGCTTCGTCGATGCCGGACAGCCGGTAGAGGCCGCGCTCGACCGGCCGCAGCACGGGGGAGAGGAGGGTGCGTTCGCCCGCGAACACCCGGTGCATGTAGCCACCGAGCGGACGGGTGATCAGCAGGAGGAGGGCCAGATAGAGGGCGATCTGGAGCCAGCCGTCGAAGGTCATGGCGTCAGAACCTTTCGGGCCGGATCAGGGCGTAGCCGAGGTAGACCAGCAGGCCCACCGTCACCACGGCCCCGAGGATGAGGTCGAAGGTCATGGGTGCCTCACAGCCGCTCGCAGGCGAACGCGTAGAGGACGCAGCCGCCGAGGAAGGCGGTGCCGATCAGGAGATAGAGGAGGTCGAGCATGGGGAGCCCCGTCGGATAGGGGATGGAACCAGCCGGAGCAGTAGGGGCGGGCGGCGTATAGGGGCGAGGGGGTTCGCGGCCGCGGGCCATATAGAAGCCGTATAGGGCCGGGGTGTCGCGCCGTTCCGGACGTGGCGTTCGGCGGTCCGGGGCTCGGCGCCCCGCCATGCTGCACCGCACGCGGGGCGCTTGTCGGGGGGATCACGATGGGCTAGCAACGGCCAGCCTTCCAGGCCGATCCCGGTCCGGTACCGTCCGGCCACCGCGCGGGACCGCCGCCTGGCGGGCCGAACTTGTTTCAGTTTGGCGCCCGATCGCGCCTCGGAAGGACACTCGGCATGGCCCGCAACAAGATCGCCCTGATTGGCGCCGGCAATATCGGCGGCACGCTCGCCCACATGATCGGGCTGAAGGAACTGGGCGACGTCGTCCTGTTCGACGTGTTCGGGGGGGTCGCGGCCGGCAAGGCGCTCGACATCATGCAGTCGGGCCCGGTCGACGGGTTCGACGCCGAGATGACCGGCGGGTCCGACTACAGCGCGATCAAGGGCGCGGACGTGGTGATCGTCACCGCCGGCTTCCCGCGCACCCCCGGCATGAGTCGCGACGACCTGATCGGCAAGAACGCCGGCGTGATCGCGCAGGTGGCCGAGGGCATCAAGACGCATTGCCCGAATGCCTTCGTGATCTGCATCACCAACCCGCTGGACGCGATGGTGTGGGTGATGAAGGAGAAGTCGGGCCTGCCGGCCGAGAAGGTGGTGGGCATGGCGGGCGTGCTGGACAGCTCCCGCTTCCGCCTCTTCCTCGCCCAGGAATTCGACGTCTCGGTCGAGGACGTGACGGCCTTCGTCCTCGGCGGCCACGGCGACACGATGGTGCCGCTGACCCGCTACTCCACCGTCGCCGGCATCCCGGTCCCCGACCTGATCAAGATGGGCTGGACGACGCAGGAGAAGATCGACGCGATCTGCACCCGCACCGCCAATGGCGGCGGCGAGATCGTCAAGCTGCTGGAGCGTGGCTCTGCCTTCTACGCCCCGGCCGCCTCGGCGATCGCCATGGCGGAGGCCTATCTGAAGGACAAGAAGCGGGTCCTGCCCTGCGCCGCCTACCTGACCGGCCAGTACGGCATCAAGGACATGTATGTCGGCGTGCCGGTGGTGATCGGCGCCGGCGGCGTGGAGCGGATCGTCGAGATCGAGCTGAACGGCACCGAGAAGGCAGCGTTCGACAAGTCGTGCGGCGCGGTCCGCGAGCTGATCGAGGCCTCCAAGAAACTGATCGGCTGAGGCTCTGCCATGAACATCCACGAATACCAGGCCAAGGAGCTGCTGAAGCGCTACGGCGTTTCGGTGCTCGAGGGCCATGTCGCCTGGACGCCCGAGGAGGCTGAGGCGGCAGCCTCGAAGCTTCCTGGCCCGGTGTACGTGGTCAAGTCGCAGATCCATGCCGGCGGCCGCGGCGCCGGCCGCTTCGCCGACGATCCGAACGGCAAGGGGGGCGTGCGGCTCGCACGCTCCGCGGCCGAGGTGAAGGCGGCGGCCGAGGCGATGATCGGCCACACGCTGGTCACCAAGCAGACCGGCCCTGCCGGCCGCGCGGTGCGCCGCGTCTATGTGGAGGCGGGCTGCGACATCGCCCGCGAACTCTACCTCTCTTTGCTGGTCGACCGGCTGTCGGGCCGGATCACCGTGATAGCCTCCACCGAAGGCGGCATGGAGATCGAAGAAGTCGCGGCCTCCCACCCGGAGAAGATCCTCCGCGTTGGTATCGATCCCGCGAGCGGCATCTCGGGCTTTCATGGCCGGCGCCTCGCGGCTGGTCTCGGCCTGTCCGGCAAGCAGGCCAGCGCCTTCGGCAAGTTCGTCACCGCCATGTATGAGGCGTTCGTCGCGCTCGACTGCGCGGTGGTCGAGATCAACCCGCTGGTGGTGACCGGCGCCGGCGAGGTGGTCGCGCTGGATGCCAAGGTGTCGTTCGACGACAACGCGCTGTTCCGCCATCCGGAACTCGAGAAGCTGCGCGACGAGGCGGAAGAGGACCCGAAGGAGCTCGAGGCGGCCAAGTACGCGCTCAACTATGTGGCCCTCGACGGCAATATCGGCTGCATGGTGAACGGGGCCGGGCTGGCCATGGCCACCATGGACATCATCAAGCTGTATGGGATGGCGCCGGCCAACTTCCTCGACGTCGGCGGCGGCGCGACCAAGGAGCGGGTGACCGCGGCGTTCAAGATCATCCTGTCGGATCCAAACGTCGAGGGCATCCTGGTCAACATCTTCGGCGGCATCATGCGCTGCGACGTCATCGCCGACGGCGTGGTCTCGGCGGCGCGTGAGGTGCAGCTCTCGGTGCCGCTGGTGGTGCGGCTCGAGGGCACCAACGTCGATCTGGGCAAGCAGATCCTGGCGCGGTCCAACCTGCCGATCATCGCGGCCGACAACCTTGCGGATGCCGCGGCCAAGATCGTGCAAGCGGTGCGGGAGGCAGCCTGACATGGCCATCCTGGTCGACGCCAACACCAAGGTCATCACCCAGGGCTTCACCGGCGCCCAGGGCACGTTCCACTCCGAACAGGCGATCGCCTACGGCACCAAGGTCGTGGGCGGCGTGACCCCCGGCAAGGGCGGCACGACGCACTTGAACCTGCCGGTGTTCGACACGGTGTGGGAGGCGCGGGAGAAGACCGGCGCCGATGCCTCGGCGATCTACGTGCCGCCGCCCTTCGCGGCCGACGCGATCCTGGAAGCGATCGACGCCGAGGTGCCGCTGATCGTCTGCATCACCGAGGGCATCCCGGTGCTCGACATGGTCCGCGTGAAGCGGGCGCTGTCCGGCTCGAAGTCGCGGCTGATCGGGCCGAACTGCCCCGGCGTGATCACGCCCGACGCCTGCAAGATCGGCATCATGCCGGGCCACATCCATCGCCGTGGGTCGGTCGGCATCGTCTCGCGCTCCGGCACGCTGACCTATGAGGCGGTGGCGCAGACGACGGCGGCCGGCCTCGGCCAGACGAGTTGCGTCGGCATCGGCGGCGACCCGGTGAAGGGCACCGACTTCATCGAGGTGCTGGAGATGTTCCTCGCCGATCCCGAGACCAAGCAGATCATCATGATCGGCGAGATCGGCGGGCAGAGCGAGATCGACGCGGCCGAGTTCCTCGCGGCGAGCAAGGTCAAGAAGCCGACGGTGGGCTTCATCGCGGGCGCGACCGCGCCGCCGGGGCGCCGGATGGGTCATGCGGGCGCGGTCATCAGCGGCGGCAAGGACACGGCGGCCGCGAAGATGGACGCGATGCGCAGCGCCGGCATCCACGTGGCCGACAGCCCGGCCGCGCTGGGCAGCACGATGGTCGAGGTGCTGAAGGGCTGATCGCACGCGGGTCGCGGTCCGCGGTCGGGCCTGCGCTGCGGTGGCGTAAAGGGGCGCTGCGGTCGCGTGGAACCCCGTGTGTCATGGCCGGCCTTGTGCCGGCCATCCACGTCTTTCTCCCTCTGCTCCAATTGGTATCGTGTGAAACGAAGTCGTGGATGGCCGGCACACGGCCGGCCATGACACGGGGGGCGGCACGACGCCGGCCATGACACGGCCCGCGGCACGAGGCCGGCCTTCACGGCGCGCGGCACGAGGCCGGCCATGACACGGGGGGCGGGCCGCCTCATCCGGCTGCTTCGAACACGTAAGGCTCCAGCGTCGCCTGCGCTTCGCGGCGGATGCGGTGCCAGGTTTCGGGGCCGCCGTAATAGGCCAGGCTGCCGGGCGCCGCGTTGCCGTCGCCATTGTAGTAGGACAGGCAGTCGCGCAGCGGGGCCGTGCGCAGGTCGGCCTCGCGGCAATGCGCCGCATAGGCGTCCTCCGGCTCCTTGCGGATGTCCACCACCGCCGCACCGCGCGCCCGCAGCGTGTTCAGCATCCACACGACGTAGTCCGTGTGGCCCTCGATGCCGCGGGTGAAGTTGAACTGCGCGCCGCCGCTCTGCGGACCCGACATGATGAACAGGTTCGGAAAACCCTGTGTGTGCAGGCCGAGGAAACTGCGCACGCCCTCCTCCCGCCACTTCTCCCGCAAGGTCCGCCCGCCACGCCCGGTGATCATGTTGAAGGTGGAGGTCGCCATCCACTGGAACCCGGTCGCGTAGACCAGCACGTCCAGCGGATACTCGACGCCGTCATGCACGACGCCGCGCTCGTTGATGCGCTGCACGCCGAGCGGCGCGGTGTCGACGAGGTGGACGTGGGGGAGATTGAAGGCGGGCAGGAACTCGTCGTGAAAGGTGGGGCGCTTGCAGCCATACGGGTAATAGGGCTTCAGCGCCGCCGCGGTCTTCGGGTCCTTCACGATCGCGTCGATGCGGGCGCGGATCTGCTCCATGATGCGGAAGTTGCTCTCGAGCTGCTTCTGGATCAGCTCCTCCGGCGTCAGCTCCCGCTCATAGACGCGCTTCGGCTTCACCGTCTCGATCCTGCCCGCCATGTAGTCGTCGTTCGCCTTCAGCGCGGTGCGGCCCGACGAGATCTTCGCCAGCCGCTCCCGCCGCGCCTTCGCCCAGCCGGGCTCCTGCTGCCATTGCGCGATCTCCTCCGCCGTCGTCGCGCGCTGGTCGCGCACGTCGATCGTGGAGGGCGTGCGCTGGAACACGTAGAGTTCGGCTGCGAGTTTCGCGAGTTCGGGGACGACCTGCACGGCGGTGGCGCCGGTGCCGATGATGCCGATGCGCTTGCCGCGCAGCTCCACCTCGTAGTTCCAGCGGGAGGTGTGGAAGGACTCGCCCTGGAACGTCTCCATCCCCTCGATCCGCGCGAGCTTGGGGGTGGTCAGGATGCCGTTCGCCAGCACCACGTAGCGTGCCCGCATGCGGTCGCCGCGATCGGTGTGCACGATCCAGCGGCGTGCCGCTTCGTCCCACACGGTTTCCTGCACCGTGGTGTGGAACAGGCAGTGGTCGTAGAAGCCCGACCGCTCCGCCATCGCCTGGCAGTATTCGAGGATCTCGAACCCCGAGGCGAACTTCATCTTCGGGAAGTAGCCCATCTCCTCGAGCAACGGCAGGTAGCTGTAGGATTCGACGTCGCAGGCGATGCCCGGATAGCGGTTCCAGTACCAGGTGCCGCCGACGTCGCCGCCCTTCTCGCAGAAGCGCACGTCCTGGAAGCCGGCGTCGCGCAGCTTCCACCACAGCAGCAGGCCGGCGAAGCCGGCGCCCACCACCAGGATCTCGCAGTCGTCGGTGATGGCTGGCCGTTCGATCGGCGGGGCGGAGTAGACGTCGGCCAGGTATTTCGCGAATTCGCCCTCCATCGCGATGTAGTCGGCGGCGCCGCGCCGGGTCTCCTTGAAGTCGCGGTAGCGGGCGCGGTCGTCCTCGGTGAAGCGGGCGTCGGGGGGTGGCGGGGGCAGGGTGGTCAGGGAGGCGTCGGCGATGGGCACGTAGCCCTGGCCGGTGATCTTGTCGGAGGCCTTGGCGGCGCGGGTGGCGAAGAGCTTCAGGCCGGTGGCGGGATCGGTCCGGATGGGCGGGGACATTGGTTGGTCCTTGGTGTTTCCTCGATCGGATGAGTCTACCCGGCGGTAGCGGGGGTGACCAGCGACGGGCTCCGGCGCTCCCGCGATGGGGGGCGGGCGGCGGGGGCGCTCCGACCGTCGTCGCGGGCCCGCCAATCGTCATCGCCGGGCCTCGACCCGGCGAGCCCCGCGGTGAGGCACCAGCATCGTCATCGCCGGGCCCCGACCCGGCGATCCCGGCCGTGAGGACCGTGCGGGTGGGGATCCGCGGGTCGGGGCCCGCGGATGACGGAGGGGGCGCGGCCGTGCGGTCCTTGGGTGCGAGGCGCCCCACCGTCGTCGCAGGGCCTCGACCCGGCGATCTCCGCCGTGAGGCGCCTGCATCGTCATCGCCGGGCCTCGACCCGGCGATCCCGGCCGTGAGGACCGTGCGGTGGGGATCCGCGGGTCGGGGCCCGCGGATGACGGGGAGGGCAGGGACCGAGCGTCTCATCCGCGTCTCACGTCGCAACAAACGATCTGGAGCGGTAATGGAATCTCGGACGTCTCGTCCACTCCGTCTCTCGACCACAGCCGCAGGCAGCTTCACCATAGCCACCCCGCAGCCTCACCACAGCCGCAGGCAGCCCCACCACAGCCACCCGCAGCCTCACCCGCAACCTCACCCGCAGCCCCCACCACAGCCGCCCACCCCACCAGCCGCCCCATCCCAGCCACCGGCAGCCCACCAACCCGCACCCGCTCACCCGCCCGCATCGTCCGGGGCCGAGAGCGGTGGGAGCGCTGGGGGGCGGGGCCAGGCATCCATCCGCCCCAGCGCCTCCGCCATCCGGCTGAGCGCAATGTGCTCGGTCCAGGCCTCCTGATCGCACACCGCTGCCCGCGACTCCCGCTTCCGCCGCGCCGCCTGCACCCGCAACAGCAGGGACCGCGTGCCCGCCGCATGCCGCATCATCGCCGCCGCTTGCGCGGTGCACCGGATCGCCAGCGCCGAGTCGCCCTCATGCGCGCGCATCAGGCGCAGGCTCTCCAGCGCCTGGGCCTGCGCCGCGACATATTGCGCCGCCAGCGCAGCCTCCTCCGCATTGACCGGCAGCAGCGAGGCCACCATCGCCATCGCCGCGTTGTCGCGGATCGCCTCCGCGTCCGGATCGGGCGAGGCCGGGGGCGGCAGCGCCGCGCGCAACGTGTGGATCACGTGGTGATAGAGATCGGCCGGAAGCCGGGTGGTGAAATCGGGTGTGCTCACGCGCTTGCTCATATTGTTAGCGTAACTGACAGGCAAGCAAAAACCCGTCCCCGCGCCGCCTGCCGGGACCCCCGATTGGCCGCTGCCGGCAAGGCTGCTACGCAAACCCGTCGCCGAGACGGAAGGATGCACGCGTGACCACACCGAATGCTCCCAGGATGGAAGACGAGGCCCTGCTGGCCGGTCGGGTCCTGCTGATCGTGCTGTTCCTGGTGTTCGGCTGGGGCAAGCTCTTGGACTACGACGCCACGGTCGCGAACATGGTCCGAGCGGGCGCGCCCATCCCGTCGCTCGCCGCGGTGGTGGCGATCGTGGCGGAGGTGCCCCTGGTGATCGCGATCGCGATCGGCGCCTGGACGCGGCCGCTCGCGCTGCTGCTGGCGCTGTACACGCTGGGCACCGCGCTGATCGGGCACGCGTTCTGGAACCTCGAAGGTGCGGCGCGCTACGCCAACGCCATCAACTTCTACAAGAACATCAGCATCATCGGCGGCTGCCTGCTGCTCTACGCCGCGGGCCCGGGGCGGTATTCGGTGGATGCGTGGCGGGGGCGCAGGACCTGAGGGCGACTCCCGGGGAAGCAGCGCGTCGGGCGCCGCTTCCCCCGTCGGCTGGGACAGCCAACCGGCTCCGCTCCTGCGCGACCGCATGGGCGATCGCGCGACGGGGCCGCGTCAGCTCGCCTTGACGTCGATCTTGCGCTCCGCCTGGATGGCCTCGGGCTTCTTCGGCAACGTCACGGTGAGGACGCCGTTCTTGAAGTCCGCCTCGATCCGGTCCGCGTCGACGCCGGTGGGCAGGGTGAAGGAGCGCTGGAAGGCGCCATAACTGCGTTCGGACAGGTAGTAGCCCTTCTTCGTTTCCTTCTTCTCTTCCCGCTTCTCGCCCTTGATCGTCAGGAAGTCGTTGCTGACCTTCAGCTCGAGATCCTTCTGCTCCAGGCCGGGCAATTCGACGGTGACCTGGTAGTCCTTGTCCCGTTCGACGACATCGGCCGCCGGTGCGCCGGCGCCGCGTTTCCGCAGCGAGGTTCCCTCGAACAGGCTGCCGGTCGGCATGCGCCAGAATCCGCCATCGAAGTCCTCGAACAACCGGTCGACCTCGCGGCGGAGGTTTTCGAACGGACGCCAGATGGCCGGGGTGTCCGATCTTCCCGTCCCCGTCTGCACGGGTTGGGCGGGGGACGTGGTTTGCAGCTCTGCCATGATCCACTCCTTCGGCTATGGCTTCGTGAGGGTCGTGAACCGCGAAAGCGCGGTCGGCCGGACGCTAGGCCCTGCCCGCAGTGGGCATCGTTGACGTGGGTCAAGCCTTGCATGGCGCGCCGATCACAGAGGCGTGTTGAGATCTCCAGAGAGTAGTGTGTGATTGCAGACTTACATCCACCACGCTGCGCGCATTCAGCATTGTGGCCGTGCAGAGATGCGAAACGCGGTTCTCGGGTTGGGGCAGCCGCCAAGCGAGGCAGGCCCCCCTTGATTCATGCCGGTGCGTCAGGCGCAGTCTTGTTTCCGCGAGCGTCGGCAGCTGGGAAGCAGGGAGGTCGAACCAAACGGCGTCAGAGCTGGGGGACGAGACACTCCGTGGACAATCTCATAATGTAATCAACCGCTACGAAGAGTTTAGCATCATCGGCGGCTGCCTGCGGCTCTACGCCGCGGGCCCGGGGCGGTACTCGGTGGATGCGGGCTGACCGGAGATCGAACATACAATGGGAGAAGATCATGCCGATTGTGCGCTTCATCGGCCGTGTGTCTCCAAAGACCGTGAAAATAGATGCTCGGATGCCTGAATTGAGGTGGAAATGGGATGAGGCTGCTTTAGAGCTACTCATCCGTATAGTCGTCGCCGGGTCACATGTCACCGTAGAGGTGGAGACCGCCACGTATGAACATAAATTGCATTTCACCGAATTCCATAAGAGAGCAGACGATATTGCGCGATCGACTGTGAATTTATCTGCCTTCGCAACGGGATTGGGTATCTCTGTAACACTTCACGCCGCGATACTGCCGGATGGCAACATGACGCAGATCCTCCCTCAAGATCCAGGGTTACAGGCACTGTGTACGACATATAGTTTGGAACCATCCGCAAGCCATGATTTCGGCAGAATCGTGCAGTTGGTGCTGACAGATCCCCCGCTATTCCGAGCATTAGACGATTTGATCGCCGCAATCACCCAATACCATGTGAGCTGTGTAAATTGTGGTCGCGTAGTAGATAGTATTTGTCGGATGATTAATCCGAGCGCATCTAGTGGACCGTCTAAGGCGGCGTGGGCGGCAATGCACCAGGCACTAAACGTGGCCCGATCCTATCAGGAGTGGATTAGCATGCAGGCGAAGGGACCGCGGCATGGTGATCCCTCATTCGTGCCAGGCACGGTAACGACCGAAGTAACGCACCGTACTTGGGCGTTAATGAATCGCTTCCTAGCTTACAGGCTGCGCGGAAACGTGCCTTTGACATCGCCGGAATTCCCTCTCCTATCGTAGTCGGTTCTAGGTCCTCACTCCTCCCCCTGGACAAACCGCCCTCCGCCCCGCCCCATAGGCGCGACGCCACCCACGGGAGGACCCACCCCATGACCAGCCCCAGCGCCGCCGGCTTCTCCCCCGAACGCCTCGCCCGCCTCGACGACGTCATGCGCACCCGCTACGTCGACAGCGGAAGGCTGCCCGGCATCCTCACCCTCGTCTACCGCAACGGCATGCTCGCCCATACCGGCATGGCCGGCCAGATCGACCGCGAGCGCGGCACGAAGATGCGGGAGGACGCGATCTTCCGCATCTACTCCATGTCGAAGCCGATCACCGCCGTCGCGCTGATGATGCTGGTGGAGGAAGGGCTGATCGGCCTCGACGACGAGGTCGCCACCCACATCCCGTCCTGGCGCAACCTCGGCGTCTACGCGACCGGCGTCGCCTCCCTGTTGGGCGGGGCGGGCCAGTGGATCACCACGCCCACCCAGCGGCCGATGAAGGTGATCGACCTCGCGACCCATACCGCCGGCCTCACCTACGGATTCCTCAACCGCACCGCGGTCGACGCCGCCTACCGCAAGCTCGACATCGCCGGGTTCCAGGCGGAGGGCGGGCTCGACGCCATGGTCGAGAACCTGGCCGGCCTGCCGCTCGAGTTCTCGCCGGGCACCGCCTGGAACTACTCGGTGTCGATCGACGTGCTGGGCTACCTGGTGCAGAAACTCAGCGGCCAGTCGTTCGGGGAGTTCCTCCGCACCCGGCTGTTCGAGCCGCTGGGCATGACCGACACGGCGTTCTTCTGCCCCGAGGAGAAGCGCGACCGGTTCGCCGCCTGCTACATGCAGACGCCGAATGCGCCGCTCGCGCTGCAGGACGATCCGCAAAGCGGCATGTTCACCACGCCGCCCAAGCTCGAATCCGGCGGCGGCGGGCTGGTCTCCACCGCGCATGACTACCTGCGCTTCTGCCGCATGATGCTGAATGGCGGCTCGTTGGACGGGGTGCAGATCCTCAGCCCGAAGACGGTGGCGCTGTTCAGCCTCAATCACCTGCCCAACAACGGGCAGATCGCGGCGCTGGCGCCGCCGGGCAGCTTCAGCGAGTCGGGCTATGCCGGCGTCGGCTTCTCGTTGGGCTGCGGGGTGAACGTGGACGTCGCGGGCACGCGGCTGCCGGGCACGCTGGGCGAGTATTTCTGGGGCGGCGCGGCAGCCACCGCGTTCTGGATCGATCCGAAGGAGAAGCTGACGGTCGTGTTCATGACCCAGGTGCTGGCCAGCGACGTGCGCCTGACGCTGCGCCGCGACCTGCGCACGCTGGTCTATTCGGCCATGACGGAAAGCTACGCCTGACGCGCGGGTTCGCGGCCGGCTTGCGGCTTCGCGGCCGCCGCGGGCGGGGGCGGCGCCTCCGCGTCCGGCGGCACGAGCGCGGCGAGCCCGGTCAGCACCGCCGCG